>DCWA01000012.1:0-83365 GCA_002327445.1 Desulfobacteraceae bacterium UBA2174
TGTTCTGGGTGACGACATCATCGATAATACTGGAGACCGGATCTGTCAAGGCCATGAGAAGTACCTCCGCAAGTAGTTGAAAGTACTTCTCTTTATCTAGTAAAAAAATCTAGTTTGATATCATGGGGTTACGCCGTGTTTTCAGGCACTGGCGGGCGATGAGACGGTCAAAAGGACATCGGATCAGACATTATCGCGGAAAATTGTCGATTTACGACGTTTTCTTAATTTTTGGAATGGCGCCGGAAACAAGCGAAATGTGAGTTAAAAAGCTGGATTCATGTCAATTTCAAAGGGGCGGACACCGCACCCGAGAAGACCGAGTCCTGGGCGAGGCCGTCACGATGATTGTCCAGCACGCCAGCTTTCCAGATAAGCGTCCCACTCCATTGGTAAAAGCTGTTTCTTTTGGTTGTTGCATGCCTTGCAGCAGGCCACCACGTTGCCTTTGGTGCTCAGGCCGCCCCGGGCGATGGGAACGATGTGGTCCATGGTCAGTTCGGAGGGGGGGAAGCGACGACCGCACCAATGGCACACGCCCTTGGCCAGGCGGCGTTTCCACCATTGGCTCTGGCGCAATTCGCGGGCCTTGGCCCGCTCACGGCGGATGTCCTCGGCTTCGATGTGGAAGGAAATGTCTATCACGCTGTTACTATATCCGATTTCGGTAAAGCGGCCAAGCAGGTAAAGGGGGCCTTTGTTGAGGGCCGATGCCATGGCGGTTGGTCGAAACCAAAGGCACTAAAGCCCGAAACCCGGGCGTGGGTGCAAAGCGCTTTCGACCACCAGGTTGCGCTGGGCGAGCCAACGGTGAATCTCAGGGATCAGCAGGCGGTAAAACCCCTCGGATCCACCCAAGCCGCGGCGGCCGAAGACCCAGTTGATCTCCAGAAAGAGCGGCTCGGGGTTCTCGTGGTCGGCGTTGAACAAAAAATCCAGTCCGGCCAAGTCGATGTTTTCCCGGCGGCAGAACGCCATCGCCGCGTCGATGCCGGCGGTCATCAGGTGCGGATCGCTGAGGCGGTCGATGGTTGCCCCTTGAGCCAGGTTGGCGGTGAAACCGGCGTCCGGCCGCACCCGCCAGTAGGCCGCGGCACGAGCGCCGATCACCGCTACGCGCAAGGCCCGGCCGGCCGCGGGGACCCTTTCCTGGACAACAAAGCCGAACTGGCCCGTGGATTCACAGGCGCGCAGCAGATCGAGCGCCGAGGTCCAGGCCGACGGCGCGTCGATCAGGAACACGTTGCGCCCCTCGCCGCCCCAGTCCAGTTTGAGCACGAAAGGAAAAGGGTGTGGCGGCCGATCAGCGTCCAGCTGGCCGCAGTCCGAGTAGATCCATGTCGGCGGGTGCGGCACTGCCGCCTCGGCGAACAGCCTCGCCTGTCCGGTTTTTCCCGGGTGGGAAAAGCGCCGGTCCATGCCGGGAAAGACATGCGGACAATTTTCCCGGGCCATTTCATAGAGGGATCGGTAGGCGCCCTGGGGCAGGATCACCGCCGCGGCCCGGCGCATGGCGTCCCGGTCCGCGCCATCCGGATGGCGTCCGGCGCACAGGCGATTCTCGTCGGCGACGAAAAGGGGGTGGTAGGAAAGGATCATGAGTAGCCGAAACGCTGCATCGCCTTGGCATCCCGGGTCCAGTTTTTCTGGACCCGGACGAAGAGTTTCAGAAAAACCTTGGCTCCCAGGAGCCGTTCGATGTCCATGCGGGCCGCCTCTCCGACCTGGCGCAGCTTGGCTCCGCCCTTGCCGATGACGATGGCTTTTTGCGAGTCGCGTTCCAGGTGGATCGTGGCGTGAATTTCGATCAAGGGGCGATCCGGGCGGGCATGGAACCGCTCAACGGTGACGGCCGTGCTGTAGGGAACCTCCGCGCCGGTGAGACGGAAGACCTTCTCACGGATCATCTCGGTGACAATGGCCCGTTCGGGTTGGTCGGTGACCTGGTCCTCGGGAAACAGGGCGGGGCCTTCCGGCAGGAACCGGGCCATTTCGGCTTCCAGGGCTTCGATTTGGGTTCCGTGGCGGGCGCTGACGGGCACGATGGCCGCAAACGGCCACCGCTGGCGCCAGGCGTCGATCAACGGCAGGATCTGTTCCTTGGTCAGACGGTCGATCTTGTTGATGGCCAGTAGCACGGGCGGCCCGGCGGAGGGGAGGTGCTCCAGCAGGAACGCCTCCGACTCCGGGTCTGGACGCTCGGCATCCATGAGCCACAGCAGCAGGTCGACATCCCCCATGGCGCCCAGAGCCGCCTCCACGATTCGGGTGTTGAGGGGGCCCCTGGCCCGGTGGATGCCCGGGGTGTCCAGCAGGATCATCTGGGCACCGGGCCGGTGAACCACCCCGAGGATCCGGGTTCGGGTGGTCTGGGGCCGCTTGGAGGTGATGGCGATCTTCATCCCCAGCAGCCGGTTGAGCAGGGTGGACTTGCCGGCGTTGGGGGCGCCCAGGATGGCGACATACCCACAGCGGAACACGGAGGAAGATGGGGCGGACATGGGGGAAAGGATCCTTTCAGCCGTTTCCGGAGCGGTGTGGAGGGTCGTCAGGGGGCGCATCACCGACACCGAGGAGCCCTTCGATGGCCCGCCACAATTCGCTGCGCCCCTGGCCGGATTTGGCCGAGAAGAGAATCAGGTCGGCCGCGTTCACGGCCAGCGATTCCGCCACCGCGCGCCGCCGGGCCTGCTGGTTCAGGCGCGATAGCTTGTCGGCCTTGGAAAGCACCGGCAGGACCGTCACCGCCCGACGCTGGAGCCGGGTGAGCAGGTCGCGCTCCTCTGGGCCCGGGTGGCGACGGATGTCGATGATCAGCACCACGGCGCGAAGGGTGGGGCGGCCGCCGAAGTAGGCTTCGACCATGGGGCCCCACTGGCTTCGAATCTGTGCCGGAACCCGGGCATATCCATAGCCGGGCAGATCCACGAGGTACAAGTTGTCGTTGATCGAGAAAAAGTTGATCAACTGGGTCCGGCCGGGGGTCGAACTCGTCTTGACGAGATGGCGGCGGTTGACCATCCGGTTGATCAGCGACGACTTGCCCACGTTGCTGCGGCCGGCGAAGGCGATTTCGGGCCGTTCGGCCGGAGGATACTGCTCCGGTTTGACGGCGCTTTTGACGAAGGTGGCCGATTTGATGATCATGTGTTTTGATACTGGAAACGTGGTTTTTGGGTCCCTTTTGCCTTTTCCCAAATTTCAAGATTCCAGTTTCAAGTACCTCTCCAGCCGGTCCATGCCCCTGGCGATGTTTTCCATCGAGTTGGCGTAGGAAAAGCGCAGGTAGCCTTCGCCACCCTGGCCGAAGTCGATGCCGGGCGTCACGCCGACATGGACTTTTTCCAGGATATCAAAGGCCAGTTTGTAGGAGTCGGCGCCGATGTGGCGGGCGTTGGCGAAAACGTAAAAGGCCCCGGTGGGCGGGACGGTGATCCCGAGGCCCATGAGCTGAAGACGCTGGATCATGAACAGGCGCCGCTGGTTGTAGGTTTCGCGCATCCGGGCGGTCTCCGCCTCGGCGGAAGGGTCGGTCAGGGCCGCCAGGCCGGCGTATTGAACCGGGGCGTTGGCAGAGATGAAGAAATTCTGGGCGATTTTTTGGATGGCACGCACGTAGTCCGGCGGGGAGATGAGATACCCCAGGCGAAGGCCGGTCATGGCGTAGAGCTTGGAAAAACCGTTGAGGACGAAGGCTCTGTCGGTGAATTCGAGGATCGAGCGGGCTTGCCCCTCGTAAACCAGCCCGTGGTAGATCTCGTCTGAAATCACATGGGGGCCCAGGCCGGCGATGGCCGCCATACGTTCGGCCGACAGGAGGTTGCCTGTAGGGTTGGCCGGCGAATTGATGAAGACCGCCTTGGTGCGGGGGGTGATTTTGGCGGC
Organism: Desulfobacteraceae bacterium UBA2174; assembly: GCA_002327445.1. Taxonomy (GTDB): domain Bacteria; phylum Desulfobacterota; class Desulfobacteria; order Desulfobacterales; family UBA2174; genus UBA2174. The sequence goes on from DCWA01000012.1 coordinate 3,886, forward strand.
AATGGCCTCCGGCCGGTACTGGAAACCGTCGGCCTCGTCGATGGGCACCATCACCGGAACCCCGTCGACGAACCGGATGAAATTGGGATAGCAGGCGTAGTGGGGGTCGGAGATGATCGTCTCGTCGCCGGGATCCAGCAGCGCGGCAAACAGGGCCATCATGGCAGGGGAGGTGCCGGAGAAGACGATGACGTTTTCCGGTTGGATCTGAACCCCGTAGCGCCGATGATAATCGGCGCAGATCGCCTCGCGCAGCACCGGCAGGCCCAGGCTGTGGGTGTAGTGGGTGTGCCCCTCCGCCAATGCCCGGCACAGAGCCGCCTTGACGCAGGCCGGGGCGTCGAAATCCGGCTCGCCCACTTCCAGGTGAACCACGTCGATCCCCTGGCGCTCCAGTTCCTGGGCTCTCTCCAGCACATCCATGACGATAAAGGATGTCATGCGGCGCAGTCGCGATGTGGTCATGACGTTTTTCCTGAATCAGATTACCTTGTTGAGCGGATATTCGATGATGCCTTCACCCCCTGCCTTGAGGAGCTCGGGGATCAGATCCCGCACCCGGTCGGAAGCCACGACGGATTCCACCGAGAACCAGTCGCTCTGGTAGAGGGGGGCCACCGTGGGGGCATGCAGGCTGGGCAGCAGCCGGACCACCTTTTCCAGGTCGGCCGTCGACACGTTGAGCTTCAAGCCCACCAGTTTCTCCCCGAGCAAGGCGCCCTGGAGCAGCAGCGCGATCTGTTCGATCTTTTCCCGCTTGACCGGGTCGGCCCAGCTCTGATGGTTGGCGATGAGCTGGGTGTTGGTCTCCATCAGATCGTGGATGATCCGCAGGCCGTGGGCCTTGATGGTGCTCTCGGTCTCGGTGACCTCCACGATGGCGTCGGCCAGCCCGGATACCACCTTGGCCTCGGTGGCACCCCAGGAGAACTCCACCGTCACGTCGATCCCGCGTTCGGCGAAATAGCGCCGGGTGAAGCCCACCAGTTCGGTGGCCACCTTCTTGCCGGTCAGGTCCTCGGGGCGGCGGATCGGAGAGTCGTAAGGGACGGCCAGGACCCATCGGGCCGGCCGACTGCTCACCTTGGAGTAGACCAGATCGCAGACCAGATGAATATCGGAAGTGTTTTCCGCGATCCAGTCTTTTCCGGTCAACCCGGCGTCCAGGGTCCGGTTTTCCACGTAGCGGCTCATTTCCTGGGCGCGGCAGATGGCGCAGGAGATGGCGGGATCGTCGATTTCAGGAAAATAGCTGCGGCCGTTGACGCGAATGTTCCAGCCGCTGCGCTTGAAAAGCGCCAAGGTGGCCTCCTGGAGGCTTCCCTTGGGGATGCCGAGTTTCAGCGGAGTGCTCACTTGCCGTAAACCTCTCGGGGGTTGAACAGCGGCTCGCCCACCACGGTGAGGTGATCGCCTTCAAGCCGCCGGTAAAAACAGGACCGGTGGCCGGTGTGGCACGCGGCGCCGCCGATCTGGGTGATTTTGAGCAGGATGGTGTCGTTGTCGCAGTCGAGCCAGATTTCGTGGACCTTCTGGATGTTGCCGGAGCTTTCCCCCTTGACCCATAATTGGCGGCGCGAACGGCTCCAGTAGGTGGCCTGGCCGGTGGTGACGGTGGCCCGCCATGCCTCGCGGTTCATGTAGGCCATCATCAGTACGTCGCCAGTCTGCGCGTCCTGGGCGATGGCCGGTACCAAGCCGCCGCATTTGTCAAAATCCGGTTCCACCATGAGTAACCCGCCTCCGGCGTTGGAAATTATTAAAAACTATACTTTTATCGGCCATCTTTTTGAAAGTCAATCCTTTTCGAACCGTCCCCGCCTTGCCAAGGCGTTCGATCTCTGTTAATTTCAAAAACCCCCGCGTAGCGCCCAACCAGATTTCGGGATACGCTGAAGCGCTGAAGCAGGGAGCGGGCATTTGAGATCGTGGAAGATATGAGCGCGCCACACCTGAGAGAACAAATCGCAGTATCCCCACCGCGCCGTCGGATGCGGTGGGTTTTTTGGGGACTGGCCCTGGTATTGCTGTTCCTGGCGACTGGCGTCGCCGGCGGCGTCGGCCTGTATCTGCATCTGGCCGCCGGTCTGCCCCGTATCGATTCCCTCGGCGATTACCGGCCGCCGGTCATTTCCAGCGTTTATGCCGACGACGGGCGCAAGATCGGGGAATTTTACACCGAGCGGCGGATCGTCGTCGGCCTGGACCAGATTCCCCAGCGGCTGCGCCAAGCCTTCGTGGCCGCGGAAGATTCGCGCTTCTACCAGCACCGGGGGATTGACCTGGTCAGTATCGCCAGGGCGTTTTTCAAGAACCTGGAGGCCGGCGCCATCGTCCAGGGCGGCAGCACCATCACCCAGCAGGTGACCAAGAGCTTTCTGCTCACCCCCGAACGCTCCTACTCCCGCAAGATTAAGGAAGCGATCCTGGCCTACCGCATTGACAGGATTTTTTCCAAGGATGAGATCCTCTACCTCTACCTGAACCAGATTTACCTCGGCCACGGGGCCTACGGCGTGGCGGCCGCGGCGGAAAACTACTTCGGCAAGCCTGTGGCAGACCTCAACCTGGCCGAGTCTGCCATGCTGGCGGGGCTGCCCCAGGCGCCAAGCCGCTACAGCCCGTTCAGCCACCCCGAGCGGGCCAGACAGCGGCAGCTCTACGTCTTGGGACGGATGGTGGCCGAAGGGATGATTTCCCAGGCCGAGGCCGATGCGGCGGCAGAAACCCGACTGGAGATCAAGCCCCGGCGAAACTGGTTCTTCGAGGAAGTTCCGGTATACACCGAGCACGTGCGGCGCTACGTGATCGAGCGCTACGGCGAGAAGCGGCTGCTGAACGAAGGGCTCCAGATCTACACCGCCGTCGACACCGCGGCCCAGAAGTCCGCCCGCAGTGAAATCGACAAGGGCCTGCGGGTCCTGGACAAACGCCGGGGATATCGCGGCCCGTTGGAGCAATTGACGAAGGAGGCCGCCGGGGAATGGATCGCCCGCAGGAGTGTCGACCTGCCGCCGGCGCCGGGAGAAATCCGGGAAGCGGTGGTGACGGGGGTGGACGATGCCGCTGGCGAGGTTCATGCGCACCTCGGACCGTATCCCGGCGTCCTCCGGATGAAGGACATGCAGTGGGCGCGGCCGGTGGATCCGGCTTCGGGCAAGATTTTGGGACGCCTGGAAAAGCCCAGCCAGATCCTCAAGCCAAATGATCTGATCCAGGTGCGGGTCGATGCTGCCGATGAGGGGGGCGCGCCCTGGGGCCTGGCCCTGGAGCAGATTCCCAACGCCGAGGCGGCGTTGTTGTGCCTGGAGAACCAGACCGGGAAGGTGAAGGCGATGATCGGCGGACGGGACTTTGCCGCCAGCCAGTTCAACCGCGCGATTCAATCGCGCCGGCAGCCGGGCTCGGCCTTCAAGCCGATCATTTATGCCGCCGCCATCGACAAGGGCTACACCCCGGCTTCGATGCTGATCGACGCACCGATCATATACCATGACGAGGCGCGCGACTTCACCTGGAAGCCCCAAAACTACGGCCGCAAGTTTTACGGGCCGACCTCGCTGCGCCGGGCTCTCGCCAAGTCGCGCAATGTGGTGACCGTGAAGTTGCTGCGGGATATCGGGGTAAAATACGTCATTCAATACGCCCGCAACCTGGGCATCGAATCTCCCCTGGAGCCCAACCTTTCCATCGCCCTGGGTTCTTCGGGGGTGTCCCTGCTGGAACTGGTGAAGGCCTATTCGGTGTTCGCGAACGGGGGCGAGCGGGTGGAACCGGTTTTCGTCACCCGGATCGTGGATCGGGAAGGCAATGTGCTCGAGGAGGCCGAAGTGCGGCGGGAGCCGGTGATTTCTCCTGCCACGGCCTACATTGTCACCAGTTTGCTCGAAAGCGTGGTCCAGGAAGGGACCGGGCACCGCGTCAAGGCCCTCAACCGTCCGGTGGCGGGCAAGACCGGCACCACCGATGATCTGCACGACGCCTGGTTTGCGGGCTACACCCCCGGGTTTACCACCGGCGTTTGGGTGGGCTTTGACGACGACACCCCCCTGGGCGATGGTGAAACCGGTTCCCGGGCCGCCAGCCCGATCTGGCTCGCCTTCATGCAGACGCTGCTCAAGGATAAGCCGGTGGATGTGTTCACCGTGCCTGAAGGGGTGGTGTTCGCCAACATCGATGCGGAAACCGGGATGCTGGCCATTGCCGAGTCCAGGGAAACCCGCTTCGAATGCTTCAAGGAAGGCACCGAACCCACCGCCTACAGCAGCCGGCCCGAGGAGGTTGTCGAGCCGGAAAACTACTTCAAATCGGATATTTGAGCTTTCCTCCCACCGAACCTTTTTCTCCCACCGAATGGAATGTGACGTTTTTCGCCTGTGATTGACGAGTCTTGCCGGTTCCAAGAGATCCCTGGTCGCCGCGCTCCTCGGGATGACAGCGTGGGAGCAGGTGTTCGTGATTTGATCAAACCGGCCACTCCAGCGGTCTTCGGCAGCACTTGTTTGGGGTGAAGCGTCCGAGGCCGGCCCTGGCGTTCCCGCGGCCAAGTATGATGAATGCTGCGGGGATGTGCGCCTTCAGACCCTCATTCCAGGGCAATGCCCAGGCGGTGGAGTGGACCGTCGGGATCGCTTGAAATACGGATCCCGGCCAGGGCGAAGCGATCCGTCAGGGCGGCGAGGTTGGCATTGCCGAGCCCGCGCACCTGGGACAGGCGCCGGGGATGGGCCGTGATGCGCACCGTCCGCCCGGCCGCCGGCAGGCGGCGCAGGCCGCGGACGAGTGCCTCGCGGCACAGTGCGCTGAAGACCAGGTGGCCGAAGGCCGGATGGTAGGGACCGGCGAGCACGTGAGCGCCGTCGGACAATTCGGCGGAGGCCTGAAGCCCCATCCGGATCACCGGAATGTTGCGGCGGGCAAAGACTCGCCAGAGCCGGGCGCAGGTGGCGACGGCCGCATCCAGGGACAAGGGACGGAAACCCCCGCGGCGGTAGTCCGCCGCCAAAGGGCTGCCGGTGATCACGAGGCAGGGATAAATCCGGACGAAGTCCGGTTCCAGGGTTGCGAATTGGCCGGCGCTGATCAAGGCGCTGCGGTTGTCCTGGCCCGGCAGGCCGATCATGGTCTGGATGCCCACCCGGAAACCCGCCCTTTTCAGGCGGTGGACGGCCAGCGCCGTGTCCCGGGCGGTATGGCCGCGGCCGGAGGCCGCCAGCACTGCCTCGTCCATCGACTGGCCCCCCAGTTCAACCGTTCCCACAGGGCTGCCGGCGATCCATCCGAGGCGTTGGGCGTCGATGGTGTCGGGCCGGGTGGAAAAGCGAACCGATCCGATCCATTTTTCCCGCACCAGCTCCCGGGCTGCGGCGATGAGGGATTGGATGCGATGGGGGGGCAGGCCGAGAAAATTTCCGCCGTAAAACGCCAGTTCGACGTGCTGGGGAGACCGGGGTTTTTCCTTGAGAAAACGGGCCATCAGGGCGGGCAGGTCAGGTGCCGGGTCCCCGTCCGCCTGGCCGGTGATGGCGATCTGGTTGCAGAATACGCACCGATGGGGGCAGCCGGCGTGGGGAAGAAACACCGGAACGATGGTGGGACGCCGGATCGGGGCGGGGTTTTTCGGCAGATCGACCCACACCGCCGGGGGGGAGGAGGCGGCGGCCCGAGTACTCACGGAAGGCCGTCGGCGGAGAGCCGATCCAGGGCCTGACGAGCCGCGTCCTGCTCGGCGGCCTTCTTGGATTTGCCCGTCCCCAGGGTCACCAGGGTTTCCAGACGCAGCTCCACCTGGAAGGTCTTGTCGTGGTCGGGGCCCGTGCTGGCCAGGACCCGGTAGCGCGGGACGCTGTGGCGGGTGGATTGGATCAGCTCCTGGAGGCGGGACTTGGGATCCCGGTCCTCCTCCGGCGCGCCGATCTGCGCCAGCGCCGATTCGAAATGCTTCCGTACCAGCCGTTGGGCGGCCCTGAAGCCGCCATCGACAAAAACGGCGGCGATCAGCGCTTCGAAGGCGTCGGCCAGAATGGAGGGCTTGCGCCGTCCGCCGTCCTGGTCTTCTCCTTTCCCCAGCTTCAGATGTTCTCCGATACCGAAGCCGGTGGCGATCCGGGCCAGCTCCGCCTCGTTGACCAAGGCGGCGCGCATGCGCGACAGTTGACCCTCGGAACCCTGAGGATAGCGCTCCATCAACATCCATCCGACCACGAGGTTGAGCACGGCGTCGCCGAGAAACTCCAGCCGTTCGTTGTCGCGCAAGCCGGCTTCCCCCTGCTCGTTGACGAAGCTGCTGTGGCGCAGGGCTTCATCGAGAAGGGCGGGGTTCTTGAATCGATACCCGATCCTTCGGGAAAGAATTGTAGGGGGCTCCGGGGCCAAGGGATTCATCGGTAGGTGCCGGCCGCCTGGAGCCGCTGCGCGTCCAGCGCCGCCTCCAGCGCGGCGAAAAGCGCAAACGGCACCGCCAGGTCGCCGGCGCCGGTGCCCAGTTGGATTTCCGGCTTGAGGCTGCCGTGAAAATCGCTGCCCCCGGTCATCAGCAGGCCGTATCGGCGGGCCGCGGCGGCAAACCGTGCCGTTTGGGCGGGGTGATGAGCCGGGTAGTAGACTTCGATTCCGCCCAGGCCCATGTCCACCAAGGCGGTGAGGAGCCGGTCCAGGTCGATGGCGGCATCCAGCGTCACGCCGGGATGGGCCAGCACCGGAATACCGCCGGCTTCGCGGATCAGCCCCATCGCCTCTTCGCACGCGACGCGAAACTTGTCCACGTAGGCCGGCTTGCCGTGGCCCAGATAGCGGTCGAAAGCCTCCTCGATACTGGCGACGTAGCCCTTGCGCTTCATCAGACGGGCGATGTGGGGACGGCCGAGGCCGTCCACACCGCCAGCCAGGGCCGACACTTCGTTAATGTCCAGCGGGAAGCCGAGGGAGTTGAGCCTTTGGATGATCTTGGGGTTGCGATCCTGACGGGCGGATTGCAGCTTTTCCAGTGCCCGGTTGAGGCGGGGATGGTCGAAGGCGATGCCGTAGCCCAGAACGTGGAAGCTTCCCTGCCGGGGGCAGAGTGGTGGCGGAGCAGCGCTGATTTCCACGCCCGAAATGGCTTTCATGCCGCCGAGCGAGCCGCTTTCCAGCAGCTCCCGGCTTCCGGCCAAGGTGTCGTGGTCCGTGATGGCGATGGCGGCGAGGTTGAAGCGATGGGCCGACGCGAGAATTTCAAGCGGCCTCAACGTCCCATCGGAGGCGGTGGAGTGAATATGAAGATCGATATTCAACGCGGTTTCAGATTCCCAACGCCTTTTCCAACGCCTCTTCCTTCATTTTGCATTCGATGCACTGGGTCGTCACCGGCCTCGCCTTGAGCCGTTCGATGGAAATCTCTTCACCGCAGGTTTCGCAGATGCCGAAAGTTCCGTTTTCGATCCGCTCCAGCGCCAGCTTGATTTTCTTGATCAGCTTGTGTTCGCGGTCGCGGATGCGAAGCATGAAGTTGCGGTCCGCCTCCAAGGATGCCCGATCGGTGGGGTCGGGAAAATTCTCCTTGGGGACCGTCATGCCGGAGACGGTGTCATCGGCCTGGGACAACAGCTCTTGGAGCTGGTTTTCAAGTAGTGCCTTGAAAAATTCGAGGTCTTTTTTTTTCATCGTGAACCCTGCCTGTGATCGGAGTCCTCGATTGATAAGATCAGGAGATCTAGCACAACCCGCCAATTCTGTAAAGATAGAAAAATAATACCGCCAACCGGAAAGGCAAGGGGGCGGGTTAGCGTGCGTCGAGGTCGAAAAGCCGGCGGATGAGATCGAGCAGCTCCTGGCGATTTCCGTGGTAGCCGTCGCTTTTGAGGAAGCGGGTTGGATCATGGAGAAACTTGTTGATCATGGCGCTGGCCATGCGCTGAAGAGCCGCTTCGTCCAGCGCCTCCTCCCCCCCCTGGAGGGTTTTCCGGATCTCGGCCTCGGCGATCAGTTCCAACTTGCGGTGCAGGGCGACGATGGTGGGAACCACTTCCAGGCTCTGGCGCCACCGGGAAAAGCGCAGCACCGCCTCATCGATGATCCGCTCGGCCTTGAGCGCTTCCTGTTGCCGGTCCTGGATGTTTTCCTCCACGACCCCCTTGAGGTCGTCGATGTCGTAGACGTAAACGTTCGGCAGCCGGTTGATCCGCGGATCGATGTCCCGGGGCACGGCGATGTCGATGAAGAACAGGGGGCGGTTGCGCCGGTGGCGCAGCACGGCGCTCACCTGGGCCGGCACCACCACGAAGCCCGAGGCGCCGGTGGAGCTGATGATGATGTCCACCTTGGTAAGGTGTTGGTCGATTTCCTCAAAGCGGATCGCCTGTCCGCCGAAGCGCTGGGCCAGGGCGACCCCGTGGGCGAAGGTGCGATTGGCGACCAGGATCTCTCCGGCCCGGTGCCGGATGAGGTGTTCGACGGCCAGTTCGGCCATCTCTCCGGCGCCGATGAGCAGGACCCGGCGGCCTTCCAGGGAGCCGAAAATCTTGCGGGCCAGTTCGATGGCGGCATAACTGATGGACACGGCGTGGTCGCCGATACCGGTTTCGGTGCGGATCCGCTTGGCCACGAAAAAAGTCCGGTGCAGCAGCCGGTTGAGAATCACCCCCGAGGTGCGGAGGTGGGTCGCGGCGCCGTAGGCCGCCTTGATCTGGCCGAGGATCTGGGGTTCGCCCACCACCATCGAATCGAGGCTGGAGGCCACCCGGAACAGGTGGCGCACGGCGTCGTTGTCCACGTGGCGGTAGAGGGCGGAGCGGAAGTCTTCGATGGGCAGATGCTTGAATTCGCTGATGAAGGATTCCAGCTCGGCGATGGTCCGTGCCGGATCGTCGCAGGTGACGAGCACCTCCACCCGGTTGCAGGTGGACAGCAGCAGGGCCTCGCGGACGCACGGGCGGTGGCTGAGGGCGTCGAGGGCCGCCTCGGTCTCCTCCGGCGAGAAGGCGAGGCATTCGCGCAGCGCCACCGGCGCCGTCTGGTGGTTGAGCCCCAGCAACAGGATGCGGGGCTTTCCGGGACCGCGGTCCAACGCGGCGGTTTGATCACTGTCCGGTAAAGACCCCATGGTGCCCCTTGAGCATAAAGTTGACGCCGAAAAAGGTGAACAAGACCATGGCAAAACCGACGATCGCCATCACCGCCGAGCGACGCCCGCGCCAACCCACGGTGAGGCGCTGGTGCAGCAGGGCGGCATAGATCAGCCAGGTGATCACCGACCAGATCTCCTTGGGGTCGGCGCTCCAGAAACGGCCCCAGACGGCCCTCGCGTACACGAAGCCGGTGACCAGCCCGATGGTCAACAGGGCGAACCCGGTGGCGATGCAGGCGTATCCGGCCGCATCGAGACGGTCCAGCGAGGGCAGGCGGCGGAAAAAGAAGCCGTGGTGCTTGGTCTTGATGGTATTTTCCTGGAGCAGGTAGAGAATGCCGATGCCGCAGGCCAAAGCCAGGGCCGCATCGCCGAGAAAGACGGCCACAATGTGGCTGATGAGCCAGAAACTGTTGAAGATGGTCTTGTCCGCCGCCGGCGCGCCGGGACAGAGGCTGGCGGCGATGAGAAGCGCCAGGACCAGAGATGCGGCGTAAACCCCTAAAACCTGAAGCCGGTACCGCCCATAGATGATCAGAAAGACCCCCGTCACGGCCCACCCGGCCACCAGGAGCGTGCCGTGGAGGTTGTGCACCGGCAGATGGCCCGATTCGATGACACCGGCGGCCAACAGCACCGTGTGGGCGACGAACCCGAGGCCCAGCAGCGCCAGGGCCGCCTGTCGCAGCGCCCTGCGCTGCAGAAACAGGAAGGCCAGGTATCCAGCCGTGCTCAGCAGGTAGGCGGCGATGGTGGCCAGAGTGAGGATCTGCATCACGGATGTCCTTGGCACTGCGGTGTCTCGGTCACGGTGTCGATGCATTCCAGCAGCGAGGGGTCGTAGGCCGGGCCGAGAATGGACTGGAGGCGCTGGCGCACCAAGTCCCGGCGTCCATCCCGGATCGCCTCCGGAATCTCGGCCGCTACCAGGCGCGCGAACATTTCCCGGCGGGCTTCGGGGTCTTCCTCCTCACGAAGCAGGCGCTGGCGAACCGCTCCCATGATCCGCAAGAATACCTCATATTCATTGCCGAAGCGACCTTCAAGGGCTTTTCGCAGGTGCCGCGCCAGCGCCGGGCTCTGTCCCGAGGTGGAAACGGTGAGGACCAGATCGCCGCGGCGGATGACCGACGGCAGGGTGAAGTCCCCGGCGGCCGGCTGGTCGATTACGTTGCACAGCACGCCCCGGACGTGAGCGTCTTCGGCAATCTGCCGATTGACGGCGGGCTGGTCGGTGGCGGCAATCACCAGGCGCATCCCATCGAGATCGGCGCTGCGATAGCCGCGCGGAATCCAGACGATGTTGGCGGCCGAAGCCAGTTGGGCCAAGGCCGAGGTTGCCTCGGGGCTGACCACCGTGACGGCAGCGCCGGCGGCCAGCAAGCCGCGCACCTTGCGTTCGGCCACCCGGCCGCCGCCCACAACCAGGCAAGGTCGCTCGCGGACATCGAGCTGGATCGGATAGGTTCTCACGATTCCGCGGCCTCTTGAATCACCACGCCGCCGGCCGATGGCTGGATTCGCATCAAATCCCGCGCCACGGTGAGCGGGCCGCTCCAGGTCCGGCGGCACTGGGCGGCGATGTCCACCGTATCGCACTCCGGGTAGAGGTGGGTCAGCACCAGATGCCCGACGGCGGCCCGGGCAGCGATATGGCCGGCCAGAGACGGGGTCAAGTGGCCGGGGACCTTCTGTTCATCGGGAAGGGACGCTTCGCAGATGAACAGGTCGGCCCCGCCGGCCAGGTTCACCAGGGCGTCGCAGATGTCCGTGTCCCCGGAGTAGGCCACGGTGAAACCGTCGGCGCCGGTGATGCGGTAGGCGCGGCTTTCCGGGTTGTGGGCCACCGGGCAGGCCCGGAGGGCAAAGTCCAGGGTTTGGATGCGGTCTTCCGCCGCGCCGCCAAGCTCCACCAGGGAGAACAGCTCCTCCGGGAGCTGGAGCCAATGGCCCCAGGCGGCGGTCAAGCCGTTGAAAAAGCGTTTCAGGCCGGGGCCGCCGACCAGGTGCAAAGGGGCCTGGCGCCGAATGACCGGGTATTTGTTGGCAAAGAGAAACGCCGGCAGGGCGCTGGAGTGGTCCGGATGAAAGTGGGTCAGGAGCAGGTGGGTGATGGAGAATACGGTTTCGCCGGCCGCCACCAGCCGATGCAGGGTGCCGTCACCCACATCCACGAGGATCCGTGCCGTGCCGCTGCGCACCAGGATCGACGCGCTGGAACGCTTCAAGGAGGGCACGCAGGTGCCCGAGCCGAGGATGGTCACCGTGGTGGTCATGAAGTCACCGGTTTTGACGGCGGTGGTTCGTATTTCGGGACAGCGCCGCGATGATCCAGTTTTGCACCTTGGCCGCGTCCTTGGGGTCGAGGCTTTTGGGCAGTTCGTTGACGGCGATTTCGGCCCGCGCCGCGCTGTGGTGGCCGCCGGCCGAGCCGATGTCGCCGAAGCTGCGCTTGGCTACAAGGCCGGCATCCTTGCGGATCCCGTCGTTGCGCAGGATCACCACCAACTTGCGGTCGTGAAGTCCCGAAACGACGCTCCAGTGGATGTCCTCCACGCGCATGAAAAAATCGGCGATCAACACGAGAATGTCCGGGGAGGGCACCGGTCCCAGGTGGACGAAGACCCGCCCCTTGCGGATTCGTCGTTCTTGGAGGGCCGACTTGAAAAAGCGCAGGAAATCCAGGCGCATCTCCGACTGTTCGATTTTGCGCACCAGGGGGATGTTGGCGTGGCGGAACAGGTACTGGAAGGCGCGGATGTCCTCGGGGGCGGCGCGGCGCTTGAAGTTGTCCGTGTCGGTCTTGATGGCGTAGAAAAGCCCGGCGGCCAGCTTGGCCGACGGCTTGATGCGGGCCGCCCGCAGATATTCGGTGAGGATGGTGGCCGTGGCGCCGTAATCGGGCCGCACATCCACCAGGGGGGCGGCGACATCGGTGATCGGGTGGTGATCGATGACCACGTCGAAGGCAAAAGGGGTGAACAGTTCGTGGTGCGCCGGCTGGGAGTCCACCAGGACAAAGCGGGTAAAGCGGGCCGGATCGACGTCGCCCACCTGTTCCATGCGGATGTTGAGCAGCCGGATCATGGCCAGGTTGTCCGGGCGCTTGACGATGTTGACCGACGCGATGTTGACACCGGCGGTCTTGCGCCAGAGCAGTCGTTTGACGGCCATGGCGGAGGCAATGGCATCCGGGTCGGCGTTGATGAGCACCAGGACCTGATCATCACCCTTGAAACGTTCGTAGAAGCGCTGGAGTCGATCTTTTTGGGATACGCGTGTTGGCAAAACCGTTTTTCTCCAAAAAATGGCGCCCATCGACGGGGGATCGGCTAGGACCCACGGCGCGACGGTCCGCGACGGTCGCCGTGTCGGCCCCTCCATAGCTTTTTCCGCCAATTGGCGCAAGGGTTTCAGGTTGGCGAGGTGTTCAGGCGGATGCCATCAGCCGGCGAAAGGCCTCGCGGCTGTCCACCAGGTCCTCGCGCCGGCTGGTGAAGATCTCCAGCGTGACGGTGTCGACGGCCACGTGGCGCGCCAGGGACTTGGCCACCCGGTCATAGGGGATCCGCCCCTGGCCCAGGGGAAGGTGTTCGTCGCGCTGGCCCCTGTTGTCGCTGAGGTGCAGGTGGCCGATGCGATGGCCCAGGGTTTCGATAAAGGTCAGCAGGCGTTTTGCCTTGCGGGTTTCGATGAAGGCATGGCCGATGTCCAGCGTGAGGCGCAGATCGGGCCAGGCCGCCAGCAGGGGTTCGAATTCCGCGGGCTCCACACCCATCCGGTAGCGGGGAAACATGTTCTCGAGGCACACCGAAACCTTCAGGGAGGCCGCGTAGGTCAGCAGTTCGGACAGCCCCTCCGCCACCAGTGGGCGGACCAGGTCCATGGCCATGGCGCCCATGAAGCCGATGGCTGGCGGATGGGCCACCACCTTCTCGGCGCCGAGGTCGGCGGCGATGTCGAGGGAGCGGCGGATCTCGTCCCGGGAGGCCTGGCGCAGGGCCGGGGTCAGGTCGGCGGTGGAAACGAAGGTCGGCAGGTGGCAGACGAGGCCCAGGCCGGCGCCGGCCAAGGCGCCAAGGATCTCCTGCCGCTGCCGCCGCACCACGGCGTGGTGGGCTTGGGGGGCGTCCAGGGTCAACTCGAGATAGTCGAATCCAAGGGCGGCGATGGCCCGGATCTCATCGACCACAGGGCGAACGGGAAAGTTCATGGCGCCGAATCGCATGAGATGCCTCCGCTGCGGTTTTCGAAAATTTGACACTCACCGACGATGCATATAGATTATCACGTTTTTGAGAAACAGGATTTGGATTTCCTTTCAACTGTCGGGTTGTGAACAGCGTATGCTTCAAGTCGAAAACCTCACCAAGAGCTACGGGGGGCAAGTGCTCCTGGACGGCGTCAGCTTCAAGATCAACGAGCGCGAACGCATCGGCCTGGTGGGCCGCAACGGCCACGGCAAGACCACCCTGTTTCGTCTGATCGTGGGCGAAACCCTCCCGGATGCCGGCACCATCTCGGTCCCCAAGAGCTACCGGGTCGGCTACGTCCGGCAGCACCTGGCCTTCAGCCGGCCGACGATCCTCGAGGAGGCGATGACGGGGCTGCTGCCTGCCGAGCGCGATCATCACTGGAAAGCGGAAAAGATCCTGGCCGGCCTCGGTTTTTCCGAAGCGGACCTCTCCCGCCCGCCCGAAGCGTTTTCCGGCGGCTACCAGGTGCGCCTCAATCTGGCCAAGGTGCTGCTCAACGAGCCGGATTTGCTGCTCCTCGACGAGCCGACCAACTACCTGGACATCACCTCGATTCGATGGATCGTCGGATTTCTCAACAGTTGGCCGCGGGAGCTGATGGTCATCACCCACGACCGGGGATTCATGGACCAGGTGGTGACCCACGTGATGGGGATTCACCGCCGCAAGGTGCGCAAGATTCCGGGTGACACGGGGAAATACTACGACCAGATCGCCCAGGAAGAGGAGATCTACGAGAAGACCCGGATCAACGACGACAAGAAGCGCAAGGAAGTCGAGCTGTTCATCACCCGCTTCCGGGCCAAGGCACGCCTGGCGGGAATGGTCCAGTCGCGCATCAAGACCTTGGCCAAGATGGAAAAACGGGAAAAGCTCCAGGGAATGGAGACGCTTGACTTCGCCTTCCGCTACAAGCCTTTTTCCGGCCGCCACCTCATCGACGCCCGGGGGGTGAGCTTCGGCTACGACCCGGCCCGGCCGCTGATCCGGGACCTGGACCTCCAGGTATCCGCCGGTGAGCGGGTCTGCATCGTCGGGCCCAACGGCCGGGGCAAGACCACCCTGCTCAAACTGCTGGCGGGGCGGCTCGCGCCCCAGCGGGGAAAGATCCACCAGGCGCCGAACCAGACCGAAGGGTTCTTCGAGCAGACCAACGTGCAGAGCCTGGTGGAGGCCCGCACCGTGGAGGAGGAGATCCAGGTCGCGGCTCCGGACCTGACACGGACCCAGGTGCGCAACATCTGCGGCCAGATGCTCTTTTCCGGCGATGACGCCCTAAAAAAGATCAGCGTCCTGTCCGGTGGCGAAAAGGCCCGGGTGATGCTCGGCAAGATCCTGGCCACCCCGGTCAACGTGCTGTTTCTCGACGAGCCGACCAACCATCTGGACATGGACAGTTGCGATGCCATGCTCTCGGCCCTGGACGCGTTTCCCGGCACCCTGGTCATGGTCACCCACAACGAGATGTTTCTCCACGCCCTGGCCCAGAAGCTGGTGGTGTTCCAGGACGACGGGGCTTCGGTGTTCTGGGGCGGATACCCGGATTTTCTCGACAAGGGGGGCTGGGCCAGCGAATCCGGCGGGGCCAAAGCGAAAAAGGCAAAGCCGTCGCACCGGTTGGCGGCGGAGACCCCCGCCGCCAGGAGCCCGGACCGCAAGGCGATGAAGCGGCAGCGCAGCCAGTGGGTGGTCGAGCGGGCCCGGGCCCTCAAACCTTTGGAGCAACGGATTGCCGCGGCGGAAAAAATCATCACCGACCGTGAAGTGGAGATGGGGTACCTCAACGACGCCATGATGGCTGCGTCCGCCGATCAGGACGGGGCGCGCATCCGTCAATTATCACAGTCCCTGGCCGCCTGCCAAGCGGCCATCGATGCCGCCTTCGGCGATCTGGAAACCGCCACCGCTGCTTACGAGGCCCTCCGGGACACGTTTGAGCAGCGTCGCATGGAGATGGAAACATGAACAATCGCGAAGCATTACCCACGCCCCAGCGCATCCTGGTCTTCGAACAGAACGGCAGCGGTGCGCGCAAGGTCGCCGGCATCCGTCAATACGGCAACGGCCGCTACGATATCCGGATCATCGAGATGCCTGCGGCGCTGCCACCGGTGATCGACGATGCCGACGAGTTCC
Organism: Desulfobacteraceae bacterium UBA2174; assembly: GCA_002327445.1. Classification (GTDB taxonomy): domain Bacteria; phylum Desulfobacterota; class Desulfobacteria; order Desulfobacterales; family UBA2174; genus UBA2174. The sequence continues at coordinate 19,381 of DCWA01000012.1, forward strand.
TGCCCCAGCGCCTGGATGCCGACTTGGTGCTCGACTATGTGGCCCACCCGGACCTTTCCCACGATCTGGCGGTGCGCTGCACCGAGCAGGGGGTCCCGTACATCGGATCCGGCAAGAAACACCTGGTGGAAGGCGTACTGATGCCGGTGACCTGCTGCGCCTTGACCCATCAGGAAGGCTTGGGCCACTACGGATTGGATTTTGGAATACCGCGGTTTTCGGTCACCCTCGAAGGCGACCGGATCACCGACATCCGCGTGGAGCGGGGCGCTCCCTGCGGGGCGACCTGGCCGGCGGCCGCCAAGATGATCGGCAAACCGGTGGACTGGGCCGTGGTGCGCATCGGGGTCGAATGCCAGTTTCACTGCTCGGCCAACCCGGCCGGCTGGGATCCGATCTATGAAAAGAGTCCGGTCCACGTGGCCGGCGACCTGCATTCGGCCGCGCTGAAGGCCGCCGTGGTGAAATTTCGCAAGGGGCAAGCTTAGCCTTAACCCTTCAGGCGGACTTGGACACTGCCGGAAGACATCCCGCATGGTGCCATGCACCAAACAGGCAGGCGGATGCAGCCCCTCTGGCGGATGCAGCCCCTCTGAACGATTCCACTGTTTGAATCGGGGGTGCAGTTCGCAACGCTCCCCATAATCCTTTCCTGACCCCTCTTCGCCTTTCGGCTCGGTATTAGACCAATATTATCAGTCTATTCCAACGTTTCCTGCCGGCCACAAGCGACGGCTTCGGGCCTGACGGCGATGATTGACAAACGGAATCCAGGAGAATATTTTGTCCATGTTTGTCCAATGTTGTCCCGTAAGTGGTATTTTTGAGAATTACAGGGGAGATTGAAACCGATGAAACTCGGGGTCAAAGACGCGGCAGCCCTGCTCCAGGTTTCGGAAAAGACCATCTATCGCTGGGTTTCGCAGGCCAAGATGCCTTTTCATCGTGTCAGCAGTCAATACCGCTTTCATCGTTCTGAATTGTTGGAGTGGGCAACATCAAACCGGATGCCGATTTCGCCCCGAATGATGGAGGAACCGGAGGACGCCGTCATCCCTTCGTTGGCCGAAGCCCTGCAAACCGGCGGGATTCATTACCGCGTGGAGGGCCGGGATAAAGCATCGGTCCTCAACAGCGTGGTGAGCATTCTTGCGCTGCCCCAAGATGTGGATCGTGAATTCCTTCACCAGGTGCTTCTGGCGCGGGAATCGCTGGGTTCAACGGCCATCGGCGGCGGTATCGCCATCCCGCATGTCAGAAACCCGATCGCCCTGCATGTCGCCCGTCCCCTGGTTGCGCTCTGCTTCCTGGAACATCCCATCGATTTCCAGGCCATCGACGGACGCCCGGTGCATACCCTTTTCACCATTGTCAGTCCGACCATCAAAGCCCACCTCAACTTGCTCTCCAAGCTTTCCTTCGGATTGCGTGCCTCGGAGTTTGCCGACGCCGTTGCACGCATCGGCTCCCGGGAGCAGATCCTGCAGGCGGCGGCCCGGCTGGATGATCGTCTTGCCACCATGAGCGCCACGGAGGCGTAAACACCGTCATGACCATGGAGATGGTTCTATCGTCCTTGCTCGTGTTGACCATCGGCGCTGTCGCCTGCCTTTTTAGCGGTGGTTGCGCCAAACGCGCATCCGGCCTGGGGGTTGCCGTCAGTGTGGCCGGGGCGCTTCTGGCTGTCTGGCCGGCCGTCGGCGTGCTGTGGACCGGCCGGTCTGTGGCATTGCGCCTGCCATGGCAGGTGCCCTTCGGCAGTTTCCATATCGCCGTCGACCCGCTTGCGGCGCTTTTTATCGTCATGATTTCCCTCGTCAGCGCCCTGGCGGCGATCTATGGCATGGGCTACCTGGAAGCCTGCGCAAATCGCAAGCACTTGGGCGTAACGTGGTGTTTCTTCAACTTGCTGCAGGCCAGCATGCTGCTCATCGTGCTGTCTCGCAACGGATTGCTGTTTGTCATGGCCTGGGAAGGCATGTCCCTGACGTCATTCTTCCTGGTGATGTTTGAACATGAAAAACAAGCGGTGCGCGATGCCGGCTGGACCTACCTGACCGCCGCGCACCTGGGGGCGGCCTGCCTGCTGGCATTGTTTGTGCTGCTCGGCGGCACCGACGGGAGCTTGGACTTTGACCGCCTGGCCGCCCCGTCCGGTCCGCTCATGGCCGGCATTCTGTTTGTCCTGGCCGTCCTGGGCTTCGGCGCCAAGGCCGGGTTTGTGCCTCTGCATGTCTGGCTGCCGGAGGCTCATCCCGCGGCGCCGTCGCATGTCTCGGCGGTGATGAGCGGCGTGATGATCGAGACCGGTATTTACGGGCTGGTGCGCATCACCCTGCTGCTGGGCCCGCCGCCGCTCTGGTGGGGCTGGGCCCTGCTGATCATCGGCGCGACCTCGGGAATCCTGGGCGTGCTTTACGCCCTGGCCCAGCATGATCTCAAACGGTTGCTGGCCTACAGCAGCGTCGAGAATATCGGGATCGTCTGCATGGCACTCGGGTTGTGGCTGCTGGGCGTTGCCGCCCGAAAACCGGAGCTGGCCGCCTTGGGGTTGATGGGCGGGTTGCTGCACCTGTGCAACCATGCCATCTTCAAGAGCCTGCTGTTTCTGGGCGCCGGAGCCGTGAAACATGGTGCCCATACCCTTGCCATCGACCGACTCGGCGGCCTGCAAAAAAAGATGCCGCACACCGCCTTGGCCTTTCTCATCGGTGCGGCCGCCATCTGCGGGTTTCCCCCGCTCAACGGATTTGTCGGCGAGTTGTTTATCTACATGGGCGCCTTCGGCGCCGTTACCCATGCCGCGGGCAATGGAACACTCGCGGTCGCCGGCATGATCGCCCTGCTTGCCCTCAGCGTTATCGGTGCCCTGGCGGCGGCCTGTTTCACCAAGGTGTACGGCATCGTCTTTTCAGGCGCCCCCAGATCCGCCAACGCCCTTGGTGCCGCGGAGCCCCCGCGTTCCATGCGGCACCCCATGACGGTGCTGGCCGGACTGTGCCTCTTGCTGGGCATTGGTGCCCCGATAGGGGCGGCGCTGGTTTCCCCGGTGGCCGCTCAACTGTTGGGGGAATCGGCCGCCGTGGCCGCGATCGTGTCCGTTCGGCCGTGGCTGGTCGCCCTCAGCCTGGGAGGCGGATTCATTGCGGCGCTGACCGCCCTTTTGGCCGTTTTGCGGCGCCGATTGCACCACGGCCGTTCCATTGCCCGAGGGCCGACCTGGGACTGCGGTTACGTTGCCCCGACGGCCCGCATGCAATACACCGCCTCGTCTTTCGCCTGGCCGATCATCGACATGATGCGCTGGATGATTCGTCCCCGGGTCGAGGCGTGCGTGGATCATGGCTATTTTCCGCGGCAGGCTTACCTGGCGACCCACAGCGCCGATTTTTTCAGGCAGCGTCTTTTCGTACCGCTGTTCCGGGCCGTCGCCACCGTATCCAACAGCCTGCACTGGCTCCAGCAAGGCCGCAACCAATTGTACGTGCTCTATATCGCGGTTACCGTCCTCGTGCTGTTGGTCTTGAAAGTGAGGTGATCGGGCATGACATTGACCGCATCGATTCTCCACTGGTTGGCGGCGGTACTCCTGGCGCCGCTTCTGGTGGGTGTCATCAACCGCACCAAAGCCTTTTTCGGCGGCCGCAGGGGCCAACCCTTTCTGCAGGTTTACCATGATCTATTCAAATTGATGGGCAAAGGCGCGGTTTACAGCCAGACCGCCACCTGGATTTTTCGCTTCGGGCCGATGCTCGGCCTCGCCGTCGTTCTGACGGCCCTGGCCATTGTTCCGGCCGGCGGCCTGAGGGCGCTGTTTGTCTTTCCGGGGGACTTTGTCTTTCTGGCTTACACCCTGGGTCTGATGCGCTTTTTTACGGTCCTGGCGGCCCTGGATACGGGATCGGCCTTCGAGGGGATGGGGGCCAGCCGGGAGATGCAGTTTGCCTTGCTGGCCGAACCGGTTCTTTTTGCAGGCCTGGCGGTGCTCGCCGCCGGAAGCGGCCAGCTCAGCCTCTCGGGCATTTACAACCAACTCTGGTCCGCCGGAATGCGCCCGGAAGGCGCTCCCGTCCTGCTGGTGGCATTGACGCTGCTGATGGTGCTGCTGGCCGAAAACGCCCGCATCCCCGTGGATGACCCCGCAACCCACCTGGAGCTGACCATGATTCACGAGGTCATGGTCCTGGACCACTGCGGGGTGGATCTGGCCTTCATCCAATACGGGGCCGCCCTGAAGTTGTGGCTGTTTGCCGCGCTGGTGACGGGGTTGGCCATACCGCTGCGCACCGGACAACCGATGGTGGACCTGGTCGTCACGATAGCCGGCATTTTCATCACGGCGGTGGTCGTCGGAATCGTCGAGTCCACCATGGCCCGGCTGCGCTTGGTGCGCGTACCGCAGATGCTGGTGGCCTCCCTTGCGCTTTCCCTGGCGGCGTTTTTCTGGATATTGAGGTGATTATGGCAGCCTGGACGGATATTTTCGTCTTGGGCCTGGTGCTGAGCAATTTCAGGCTCCTGGCCTCCAGCCGGTTGACCGTCATGATAGAGACCATGGTGCTGCAGGCCTTTGCCCTGACCGCCATCCTCCTGACCCTGGCCGATCGTCCGTGGCCTCTGCGTCTCATCGTGCTTTCGCTGGTAACCCTGGCGGTCAAGGGAGCACTCTTGCCCTGGCTCCTGCGACGGACCATGCGCGCCGCCGATGTCCGGCGGGAGATCGAACCGTTTATCGGCTATAACGTGTCGATCCTGGCCGGTATCGCCATTCTCGGCCTGGGGTTTCTGATCGTGCAGCCGCTGAAAGCGACCGTCGTGCCGGGATCGGCCTCGTTGCTGCCCGGCGCCTTGTTCACCACCCTGACCGGCCTGCTGATTATCGTCTCCCGACGCAAGGCGCTGGCCCAGGTGGTGGGATATCTGGCCATGGAAAACGGGATCTATGCCTTCGGCGCGGCGCTGGTGGTGAAAGAACCGATGCTGGTGGAAATGGGCGTGCTGCTCGATGTGTTTGTGGCCGTCTTTGTCATGGGGATCACCATCTACCAGATCAATCGTGAATTCGATCATATCGACACCGATCGCTTGTCGGAACTGAAGGATTGAAATCATGTTGCTCAGTATTGTGTTGATTCCCGCGGTCCTGGGGATCTTGGCCTTCTTTGTCGCAAGCCCGAGTCTGCGGCGTGCGACGCTGCTGATCGGCAGCAGCGGGCACGCGGCCGCGGTCGTCATAAACGCGGTGCATCAAGCGCCCGTCGCCCCCGGCGCCTGGATCGGCCTGGACGCCCCGGGGCTGCTCTTTTTGGAGATTGCCAGCATCCTGTTCGCCGCCGTGGCCATCTATACCACCGGGTATCTCGGACGCGAATCGGGGCATGTTGTCAGCGATGCCGAAGAGGGTTTTACCATCGCCAACCGGCCGGAGGTGCGATTCATCGGCTGCCTGCTGCTGTTTCTGGCCACCATGAGCCTGGTCTGCATCAGCCGGGATCTGGGGCTGATGTGGGTGGCCGTCGAAGCGACCACGCTGGTCAGCGCACCGCTGATCAACTTCCACGGGCACCACCGCAGCCTGGAAGCCACCTGGAAATACCTGCTGATCTGCTCGGTGGGGATCGCCATGGCCCTTTTAGGCAATTTCTTTCTGGCCTATGCCGGCCACGGCCAGGTGCATCTCAACCTTGATGATCTGTTATCCGTTGCGCCGGACCTGGATCCGCTGTGGCTCAAAACCGCCTTCCTCATGCTGCTGGTGGGCTACGGCACCAAAATGGGGCTGGCCCCCATGCACACCTGGCTGCCCGATGCCCATAGCGAAGCGCCGTCCATGGTGTCGACGCTGCTGTCCGGCGCCTTGCTCAACTGCGCCTTCTTGGGCATCCTGCGCGCAAACAGCATCCTGAATGCTGCCGGATCGGGGCGTTTCAGCAGCGAACTGCTAGTCTTTTTCGGGTTGCTTTCCATGGCGATCGCCGCCGTCTTTATCATCGGGCAGGCCGACTACAAACGGATGCTGGCCTACTCGAGCATCGAGCACATGGGCATCCTGGCCCTGGGCGTTGGCCTTGGCGGTCTGGCCGGTACCGGGGCCATGCTCCATGCGGTGTGCCACTCCTTGACCAAGGGGATGCTTTTCCTCTGCGCCGGCCAGTTGCTGCACGTCTACGGCACCAAAACCGCCGCGGACGTGCGCCATGCCCTGCATGCGGCTCCCCGAACCGCTCTCCTGTGGCTGGCCGGCTTTCTGGCGATTACCGGATCGCCGCCCTTCGGCCTGTTCATCAGCGAACTGGCCATCCTGAAAGGGGCGCTGGAAAACGGACGCTGGGCCGTTGCGGCCGGGTATCTGACGGCCCTGGCCATCATTTTCATCGCCATGGCGCGGGTCGTTTTGCCGATGGTTTTCGGCGCACCCCCGCTGCCGGCCGCGACATCCGGCGCTGCACCCCGGGCCCGCGAACCTCGCTGGTTCGTCATCCCGGCAACGGGCCTGGGCCTCGGCGTGGTGGGGCTTGGCCTGTACATCCCGGCGACGGTTTGGGATTTTCTGGCCCGGGCCGCGGTTCTGGCAGGAGGACGATGATGGCGCCGAGCAGCGATTGGGTCATGATCGGAAACAACGAAGCCATCGGCCTGAAGGCGATTGCGGCGGTCTCCTTCGAGAGGTTCCGGCAGGCGGTCATCGAGGCCGTGGCCGGCGAAGCGAGGCTCTCGGCCCTGCCGGTATGGTCGCCCGGCGACAGCGGCGGTTTGCGCGTCATCGCGGTGCTGAGCTTGCCGCAAAGGGGTGAACTGGGGCTGCTGTCGGCCGCATTACCCGATCGATGGCCTTCCCTGACACCCCATTGTCCCGCAGCCCATTGGTTCGAAAGGGAAATCGCCGAACAGTGGGGACTCACCCCCGAGGGGCATCCCTGGCTCAAGCCGATCCGGTTCCAACCTTGCCGCCGTCATCCGGACGGCGGTTCAAGAAGCGCCTGCGCCGGCCTGACCGACTTTTTTGCGATGGCCGGGCAGGAGAGCCACGAAGTGGCGGTCGGACCGGTCCATGCCGGCATCATCGAACCGGGCCATTTCCGCTTCTTGTGCCACGGTGAAACCGTCTACCACCTGGAAATTTCCCTCGGCTACCAGCACCGGGGCATCGAGCGCGCCATGACCGGCGGCCCGGTCCCCCGCAGCGTTCATTATATGGAAACTCTGGCCGGTGACACGACCATCGGCCATGTCACCGCCTACAGCCATCTGCTCGAAGCCCTGGCCGGCGCCACCGTGCCCGCGCGCGGCAAAGCGATCCGCGCCATCGCCGCCGAGCTCGAACGGATCGCAAACCATGTCGGTGATCTGGGAGCGCTGGCGGGAGATGTCGGATTCCTGCCGACGCGGGACTATTGCGGCCGTATTCGCGGCGATGTCCTCAACATGACCGCCGCGGTTTGCGGAAACCGTTTCGGCCGGGGGCTGATCCGGCCGGGCCGCGTGCAGTGGGATCTGGATGGCGGTTTGACGGAGGACCTGCTGGCGCGTCTGGACGCGGTGGAGAAGGATGTCACCGGAGCGGTGCCCCTGATGCTGGACACCCCGTCGGTGCTGGCACGCCTGGAGGGCACCGGTGTGGTATCGTCTGAAACCGCGCGGGACATCGGAATGGTCGGGGTTGCGGCCCGGGCCAGCGGGCTGGAGTGCCATGTCTGTGCCGAGTTTCCCTACGGCATCTACCGTCTGGCGCAATTGCCCGTCAACACTTGGACCGGCGGCGACTGCGCCGCGCGGACCTATGTTCGCTGGTTCGAGGTTCAGGCATCCATCGATTTTCTCCGCCATCAGTTGCTCGAACTGCCGGCCGGTCCGGTAGACCGGAAACTATCGCCCATGGCTCCCGAATCCCTGGCGGTGAGCCTGGTGGAAGGCTGGCGGGGAGAGATTTGTCACGTGGCCGCCACAGACCGCGAGAGCCGTTTTGCGTTTTACAAGGTGGTGGATCCCTCGTTTCACAACTGGTTCGGGCTGGCCCTGGCCCTTCGCGGTCAGCAGATTTCCGATTTCCCGTTGTGCAACAAAAGTTTCAGCCTCTCTTATTGCGGCCATGACTTATAACCTTCTCGGATCATCGAGCCGATCATGTTAAAAATTCTCAAGACGCGATTTCAGCAAAAATACCGTACCCTGTCCTACCCGGACGGCCCGGCGCCCGAGATGCCCCTTCGGTTCGCGGGGCGACCCGTATTGGATCCCGGTTGCCAGGCCGGGTGCGGCGCCTGCCGGTCCGCCTGCCCCACCGGTGCCATCATGGCGGCGCCGGCAGGCGGTACCTTGTCACTGGATACGGGTCGCTGCCTTTTCTGCCGGGCTTGTGAAAAATCATGTCCGCAAGGCTTGATCCGGTTCTCCCGGGACCACGGCCTGGCAAGTGCCACGCGCCAGGGGCTGGTCATCGAAACCGGTGCCGTTCAAACGGTTTCGGCCCGCAACGAATTGGCCGCCACGTTGTTTGCCCGTTCCCTCAAGCTCAGACAGGTTTCCGCCGGCGGATGCAATGCCTGCGAGGCGGACTGCAATGTGCTCGGCACGCCGGCCTGGGATATCGGCCGCTTCGGAATCCAGTTCGTGGCTTCCCCGCGGCACGCGGACGGACTTTTGGTCACCGGTCCGGTGACCGACAACATGCGTCTTGCCCTGGAAAAGACATACGCGGCCGTCCCCGATCCGAAAATCGTCATCGCCGTGGGGGCCTGTGCCATCTCCGGCGGGCCTTACGCCGAACATGCCGAACAGCACAATGGCGCCTCATCCGTCGTGCCGGTGGACCTCTTCATTCCCGGCTGCCCCCCGCATCCGCTAACCATTCTTGACGGGCTCTTGAAATTGTCGGGCAGGATCACCGCTGTCGAAAATAGCTGAAAACCGGCGACCGCCGGTCTGGATAAATAACGTGAACGCCAGACATGAGCCTTGAGGGCAATTCATCTCCGGCTCGACCACCGGTTTCGGATTCGGCCGGACACAGCGTCCATGGAGATTGCATGCGGGTGTCGCTGCATTGCCAATCCAACCCAAGCGGAGGATAAAGAAAATGGCACAGACGGAGAATTTCCTGATCGTGGTCAACAGCGGAACCGACAAACCTTATAATCATTACGCCGCTTACGTGGTCGCTTTGCTGGCCAAACACGTCGCCAAGATTCCCAACGTGACCGTCTACTACGGCCCGTACGGGGTGGCGATGACCAGAAAGGGCGAGCTGGCCAAGCTGCCGATCCAGAAAGAGGTCAAGGAGCTGATCGCCGGACAGGTGGCCGGTCTCGCCGCCTCGGCCCTGCCGGACAACCTGGAGCAGCTTGCCCGTTTCGAGAAAGTCCAACTCGGCGTCAACATCGTTTCCTGCGGCACTTTCCATGTCATCGACGGCGGCGGCAAGACCATCGAGGACACCTCGGGGATTGAAGACTTCATCGTGCCGGTGAAGTTGCCCGACGCCGCCGGAGCCCTGCTGGGCGCCGACAAGATCCATTATCTGTAAAAACAGAACGCAGCGACCCCCGATGCATTTTTGTCAGCCTTGATAACGTCGTAAAAAATCCGAATTGTCATCCCGAGCGCAGCGAGGGATCTCTTCGTAAAACGAAATGTATAATAATAGCAGACGTTTGAGGTTCCTCGTCGCAAGCTCCTCGGAATGACAATGGCTGTTTTCGGCTTTTTTACGACGTTATCATCCTTCACATATAACGCGGTTCAGGGTTGACAGCGGCTTTCCTTCGTGAATATTCAGTTATACACATTCAGAAAAAAGGTGATGGCGCATCTTGACCGCAGTCCTTGCGGGGGTTTTAAAAAGAGGTGTCGCCTACTTGACGGGCCGGGTGCACCTCCGGCGTTTCGTGGTAATCCGGTAGCCACATTCACCGATAATCCTGGGAAGGGGGCGCCATGAGCAACCGACGCTGGCCGCCGAGCTGACATGTCGGTCCACTGTTTCCCACTCTCGGATTCCCTCTCGGCCGGCTGGCCGCCGGAGCGATATTTCTCCTGTAAAAAATCCAAAACGGCGTTGTTCAAAGCACCCCATGCAGCCTGACGGGCAATCTGATCGCCCCGGCAGCGATCATGGGGTTTTTCATTTAGGGTGTGGCGCGATGGTAAGTTGGTACTGGAGTTTTGCGATCAAGATGCAGACAAAATGCTTTGAAACATTTACAGGTATCGCTCTAATCTACGGAAGTCGCCACGGAAGTCGCCACGGAAGTCAGGGAGGCTTGTTAAATGCTGAAGGTGGAAATGCCCCCGCTTGAAAATGATGGCAAAACCATCAAGGCCGGAGAAACTGGACGGCTGGGCCGATGATCTGAAACTTGGCCTGGAACGTGAAATCAAGAAAATCGAATAGCGGTTGAAACACCGCGTGATGTCTGTTTTAAGAGGGATGCAGGGCCATGAAAACGGTCGATTTCCGTCTTGCCGCCACTCGTCATTATCACGACGGCGAGCTGCTGGTGAAAAATGGCCGGCATGCGAATGCGGGCCAATTGTATGGTTTTACTGCGGAATGTGGCATCAAATGGCTCCTGGTGCAGTCGGGTTACCCATCTGATCCTGCAACAGGCGACATCATCAAGGAAAGGAAGAAACGATTCCGAGCGCATATTCATGAATTGATAAACAATATTCACATGGTTGCCGTCTTTCTGGAAGGGCGCGGCGCTTCCAAATATCTTGCCATGATCCCGAGTATCGGGGATTTTTCCGATTGGAAGACGGATCATCGCTACTACATCGATTCGGCCTTGCCTTTCTCGGTTGAGCGTTGGCGAAAAGCTGCCCATGAAATCATGCAAATGCTTGATGAGGCCTTCATGAATGGAGGATCGCCATGACCCGAAATATGGTCTATTTTAACGATGCCTTGGCGGAGACAGTAGGTTTCTTGCGCAAGGTAAAATTTCCCGCTAGCGTTGAACCGTTGGTGATCCGTGATTTGAATGGCCGCATCCGCATCGCTCTGAAAGGGGGCAACAAAGAAAAGCACCGGGATCTTGAAGCCCGCATCGGCGAAAAGATGAGCTTACTGGCGCCGTTTGTCGGAGGCGGTGCAAACGGAGTGCTTTTCCCCGACGACTTTTTCGACCCCGACAGCGTATTCAACCATCCGGACATCCTCGATCTCTTGTTGCCGGAGGCGGACAAGCCGGTGCGTCTTCTCGATCGCCAGATTGTCGGGCAGGACTGGTTGCGTCCGGCGCCAGGCGTGCCAACCTGCCACCGGATCGTCTTTTTTGGAATCAAAGGAGGCGTCGGGCGCTCAACGGCGATGTCGATCGCCGCTTACCATCTGGCCCGCACCGGCAAGCGGGTGCTGTTGATCGATTTCGACCTGGAATCGCCGGGACTTTCCGGACTGCTGCTCCCGCCCGAGCGCCTCTCTGATTTCGGAATGGTGGACTGGTTTATCGAGGATGCCGTGGGCCAAGGTGAAGCGGTACTGAAGCGCATGATCTCGGTAAGCCCGCTTTCCGAGTATACTCAAGGCGAAATCCGGGTAGCGGCGGCCATGGGGCTGGACGAGAAATTTTATCTGGCCAAGCTGTCCAGGGTGTTTGCGGAAGTCTCTAGCGATAATCGCGTGGAGCGTTTTTCTCAAAGAGCCAACCGGCTCGTTGCCGCGCTGGAGGCCCAAGAGAAACCAGATGTCGTCCTTATTGATAGCCGGGCCGGACTGCACGACCTTGCGGCGGTGAGCATCGTTGGCCTTTCCACGGTAGCACTTTTGTTTGCAGTGGATTCGGCCCAGACCTGGCAGGCATATCGGCTCCTATTTTCCCAGTGGCAGTGCTACCCTTCGGTTTTAAAACGCTTGAGGGACCGCCTTGTCGTGGTGGAGGCGTTGTTTCCGGAAGCAAATCAAGCGGAACGTGCGAGATTGTTTTTGGAAAACGTATACAAACTTTTTTCGGAAACGATCTATGAACAAATCGAGGCTGGCGGGGATCACGATCCTGAAATATTCAACTTCGATTTGAACGACACCTCGGCACCGCACCATCCGTTGCTGATCAAGTGGAACAATCGCTTCCAGGAGTTCAACCCGTTGATGCTTCCCGAGGGCGTGCTGACGGAGGCCGAGATTGCGGCAACCTTCGGCGATTTTCTCAAAGGCCTGGACCGCCTGACTGAAGGAGGTACGACATGATCGCACCTTTTCCGAAAAGTGAAACCCGACAGGCCTTGAACGATGCGCTTCCCGCAAACGATCAGGCCGGCTCCACGCCTTCAACTCAAGTCGCCTACACCTATGTTCCGCCGAGTCATGCCCGCGCACTGGACCCGGACAATACTTTGGTGGAAGGGATACGGGGTGCAGGGAAAAGTTTCTGGTGGGCCGCGCTGAATTCCAAAACCCATCGACGATTTGTCGCATCGGCCTTCCCGGAAGCGCGAGTCGGCCACAATGTCGAGACTTCGCAAGGTTTCGGGGCTCAACTGCAAAATACGGATGCACCTGGAAAGGATACCCTGGTCCGGTTGACGGAAGACTTTGAACCGCGCCAGGTATGGAAGGCAATCATCGCCTCTCATATCGGTTTTCCCGCCCCTTTTCCCATCGAAAAGTGGCGGGACAAGGTGGATTGGGTAAATCGTCATCCTGAAGAATATGATGAATTGCTCTATGCCGCGGATGAACGCCTGAAGCAGCAAGGTACAATCCGACTGATTCTCTTCGATGCCCTCGACCGGCTGGCGGACGATTGGCATCATATCCGCCCGCTGGCGCGATCCCTGTTTCAGGTAGCCCTCGATTTGCGCGGCTGCCAGGCGATCCGGACCAAGCTCTTTGTCCGGCCGGACATGATCGAAGACCATGAGATTTTCAATTTTCCCGATTCGTCCAAACTGCTGGCCAGAAAAGTCTCGTTGACCTGGCAACGGGCGGACCTGTATGCGCTGCTTTTCCAATGCCTCGGCAACGCGCCCGATCCGGGGGGACGCGCATTCCGTGACAACTGCCTTAAAAGCCTCAATCTGAGCTGGAGACGCGACGATGCAAGCGGCGCTTGGGTGGTGCCGAAGATGTTACGGCAGGAGGAAGAAACGCAAAAGAAGGTTTTTCACGCCATTGCCGGACCGACCATGGCCGGCGACCCCAGCGGTCACAAGCGCGGTTTTCCTTATACCTGGCTTCCCAATCATCTTATGGACGGTCGCGCTCAAGTGAGCCCGCGCAGCTTCTGCGCGGCCTTGAGACACGCTGTTAGCATCAGCCTTCCTGAAGACTGGCCTTTCCCGTTGCATTTCAGGGCCATCCAAACCGGTGTACGGGAAGCCTCCCGCATCCGGGTGGATGAGATTACCCGCGAAGACTATCCCTGGGTTCAGCAGGTGATGGAACCTTTGTCGGGTCGCATCATCGTGCCGTGCGAACCTAACGGATTCATTTCCATCTGGAAAAAAAAGAAAACCATTGGCAATCTCATCGGGCAGGGCGACAGCGTCAAACTGCCGCCGCAGCATCTGGAGGAAGGCCCGGAAGGCATCCTGAAAGACTTGGAAGGATTGGGGATAATCCAGAGACTGCGGGACGGGCGGATTCAGATGCCCGATGTCTACCGGATCGCCTTCGGCCTGGGACGCAAAGGCGGGGTCAGGCCGTTAAAGTAGGAGCGTGCCTTTCGCAGGGCGGATACTGTTATTTTTTCCGAAAGCTTTTGTCCTGATCTGACAGCGGTCGGTGATATGGTGGCCACGGCCGCCGGAAACCGGATCGCTTTCAACATCTCGGGAGACTTTCCGCATGCCCCGGATTTTTGACAACATCGAAAATCGCCTGGTTCAAGCGCTATCCGATGCCATGGGATTGTCCGAGCGGGCCGATTTTTGCGTCGGCTATTTCAACCTGCGCGGTTGGCGGCAAATTGACGCCTTGGTGGAAAAATACGGCGGCGGCGAAGGTCAGTGCTGCCGGTTGCTAATCGGCATGCAAAGGATGCCCGGCGACGAGCTCAGGGCGACCATGGGCCTCTCGTCGAGCGAAGGCCCCATCGACCAGGCCACCGCCGTTGTCTTGAAGCGCCGACTGGCCGGAGAATTTCGCGATCAGCTCATGATCGGCCTGCCCACCAGCGCCGATGAGGCAGGCCTGCGGCGCCTCGCTGCCCAGATCCAGGCCGGCAAGCTTGTCGTCAAGCTCTATCTGCGGCACCCGTTGCATGCCAAGCTCTATTTGCTGTTTCGGCAAGACCCGCTCAACCCCAAAATCGGCTATGTGGGCAGTAGCAACCTAACACTGGCCGGTCTGTCCAAACAGGGCGAGTTGAATGTGGATGTGCTCGACCACGATGCCTGCGACAAACTGGCCCGATGGTTCGAAGATCGCTGGAAGGATCGCTTTTGCATCGATATTTCAAAGGAACTGGTTGATATCATAAAAGAAAGCTGGGCCAGGCCGGAGCCGATTCCGCCCTATCAGATTTACATCAAAATGGCCTACCATCTTTCCCGGGAGGCTCGGACCGGGCTCACCGAATTTCGCATTCCTTCCGATTTCGGCAATAAGCTGTTGGAATTTCAGGTCGCGGCGGTCAAGATTGCGGCCCATCACCTCAACAAGCGCGGAGGAGTGGTTATCGGTGATGTTGTCGGGCTCGGCAAAACCCTGATGGCCACGGCCCTGGCGCGCATTTTCGAGGATGACCACGGGCTGGAAACCCTGATTATCTGCCCCAAAAACCTGGTTTCCATGTGGGATCAATACCGGTGGCGATATCGGTTGCGCGCCAAGGTCCTCTCTATAACCCAGGTACAGAGCAAGTTACCGGATTTGCGTCGCTTTCGGTTGGTAATCATCGATGAGAGCCACAATCTTCGCAATCGGGACGGAAGCCGCTACCGGGCTATCGCCGAATACATCAGCGCCAATGACAGCCGCGTTGTGTTGCTCTCGGCCACGCCTTACAACAAGACCTATCTGGATCTTTCCAACCAGCTTCGCCTCTTTATCGACGAACACAAGGACATCGGTATTCGTCCGGAAAAGTACATCCGCGAACGAAGCGAAGACGAATTGCTGCGGATGCAGATTCCGGTGCGCTCCCTGGCGGCTTTCGAAAAAAGCGATCATGCCGATGATTGGCGCGATTTGATGCGCCTTTATCTGGTGCGCCGCACCCGCGGCTTCATCCAGGACAATTATGCGCAATACGATTCCGAGCGGAAGCGAAAATACCTGACCTTCCCGGACGGGTCGCGGTCCTATTTTCCAGACAGGGTTCCCAAGACCGTGACGTTCACCATCGACGACCGTGATCCGGACGATCCCTACGCACGGCTTTTTTCGGATGAAGTGGTCCAGACCGTCAACAACTTGACCCTGCCTCGCTACGGCCTGGGCAACTACCAGAAGCCTTCGCCTCGCCAGCCACCCACCGCTGAGGAAGCCCGGGTTCTGGCAGACCTTTCGCGAGCCGGATCGCGTTTGAAAGGTTTTTGTCGCACCAATCTTTTCAAACGATTGGAGAGCAGTGGACATGCCTTCATTCTATCCGTGGAGCGACATGTTCTCAGAAACTTTCTTTTCCTGCATGCCATCGAAACTGAACAGCCTCTTCCCATCGGCACTCAGGATGTCGGCCTGCTCGATACTTCAGCCAATGATCAGGACACCGAACTGTGGGATCCGGCCGCCGATGATGGAAACGGCAACGGCACCGAGGATCCTTCCGCGGACATTCCAAAGCCGTTGACCGAAGCAGACTATCGCCAGCGAGCAGCCGAGGTGTACAGCCTGTATGAAAGGCATTTCAAACGGCGCTTCAAATGGCTGAGGCCGACTCTTTTTGACGCGTCGCTGGCAGGTGACCTCAAAAACGATGCCACTTCCTTGATGGCCGTCTTGCAGCGCGCCGGCGCATGGGACCCTGAAAGGGATGCCAAGGTAAAAGCCCTCTATGAGCTGCTTTCCGACCGTCATCCTCGAGAAAAAGTCCTTATTTTTTCACAGTTTGCCGACACGGTCGCCTACCTTGAATCCCAGTTGACCAAACGCGGCTTGTCTTTGCTGGCCGGGGTGACCGGTCAAACTGAAAATCCGACCGAGATCGCTTATCGTTTCAGCCCGGTGAGCAACGAAAAGCGCATTCAAGTCCGGCCGGAAAACGAACTGCGCATCGTGGTGGCCACCGACGTGCTCAGCGAGGGCCAGAATCTTCAGGACTGCGCCATCATTGTCAACTACGACCTGCCGTGGGCCATCATCCGCTTGATCCAACGGGCCGGCCGGGTGGACCGCATCGGCCAGCAGGCGGATACCATTTTGTGCTATTCCTTTCTGCCCGCCGAAGGCGTTGAGCGTATCATCCGCCTGCGCGCCCGAGTGCGCCAGCGGTTGCAACAAAACGCTGAGGTGGTCGGCGCTGACGAGACCTTCTTCGAGGATCAGGATCCCGACCAGGCGGTGCGCGATCTTTTCACCGAGAAGGCGGGCATCCTCGACGGAGAGGAAGATGCCGAGGTGGACCTGGCCTCGTATGCCTATCAAATCTGGAAAAACGCTACCGACAGGAATCCGGGGCTGGCCAAAACCATTACCAGCATGCCCAATGTGGTATACTCCACCAAACCCTTTACCCCATGTGTCGGCCAGCCCGAAGGTGTGCTGGTTTATTTGCGCACCGCTGAGGGAAACGATGCGTTGGCGTGGATCGATAAAGAAGGCAACAGCGTCACTGAATCCCAGTTTGCCATTCTGAAAGCCGCAGAATGCCGGCCGGATGTTGTGCCCTTGCCGCGCCATGAGGCGCATCACGATCTGGTGGCCAAAGGGGTAAAACTCATTATCGACACCGAAAAGACCGTTGGTGGCCAGCTCGGCCGACCTTCGGGAGCACGTTTTCGCACCTATGAGCGGCTCAAGGCTCATGCTGCATCGCTCAAGGGGTCACTTTTCGAGGACCCGGAACTGCTGCGGACCATCGAGGACATTTATAAATATCCGCTTCTTCAAGCCGCAACCGACGTCCTCAACCGGCAACTCAAGACCGGTATAAGCGATATAGCCTTGGCGAATCTGGTCCTTTCGCTGAGAGCCGATGCCCGCCTTTGCCGAATAACAGAGGATGCTGCATCTGCTGAACCCCAGGTGATTTGTTCCATGGGGCTGCGAGAGGATGGGGTGCCATGACCCCCCAATGTTTTATCATCGCCGGCCCCAACGGTGCGGGTAAGACCACCTTCGCATTGATGTTTTTGCCGCGTTACGTCGGCTGTGTGAATTTTGTCAACCCCGACCTCATCGCCAAAGGATTGTCGCCTTTTGTGCCCCAACGGGCCATGATCAAGGCTGGCCGCCTGGTGCTGCAGGAAATACGGCGGTACACGGCCCGGCGGGAGAATTTCGCCATCGAGACAACCCTTTCAGGCCGTGTTTATCTCAACGAAATGCGAAGCCTGAAAAGCGCCGGCTATTCAGTCCACGCTTTCTATCTTTGGATACCCAGCCCCGAATTTGCGATAGCACGCATCCGCAACAGGGTTGAAAGCGGAGGGCATGACGTGCCGGAGGAGGATGTGCGTCGGCGATTCCGTCGATCTTTGGTCAATTTCTTTGGCGTCTATGAAACGCTTGTCGATACGCTGCATTTGTTCGATAACTCCGGGAGGCAGCCCCGTCTGGTTCTCAGGTCGGACAAAGGGGGCGCGACCGTTTATGACCAGGATTGTTACCAATCGATCATGCGCGAGGTGAACCCGTGACAAATGACCCGTCAGAACTGGATGCCCTTACCGAGAAGGCGGTGGCCGCCATGAAACAGGCGGTCGCCCTGGTTGTCGAGGATCATCGTCGGAGGGGGAAACCGCTGGTGGTGTGGAAGAACGGCCGGGTGGTGTATGAGCATTTGGCGGCCGTCGATCGCGTTCGAGAATCCTTTGATGAGTTTGGTGTTGATCAGCCGGTTCCGTCGTCGGAAGACAACAAAAGCGAAAAATAAGAAGGTGCGATCAGATGAAGATCGATGCCGCCGCTGTGAGAAAGTGTCTGAAAGATTTTGATTTTCAGACCCTGTTCCGCGAGCACCTGGGCTGGGACAACCACAAGGCAAGCCTAAGCGTGGCTGTCGGTGAAGAGATCTTTGAGCTGACCGCGGTGGCCCAGAAACGCGGTTTCGTCGCTTTTGTTTGCCCCGGGGTCCCTGATCGTCCGACGCGCATCAAGATCGACCACAAGGTCACGAAGTCCGTGCGCGAGCACTTTGTCATCTACACGGACCAGGCGGCCGGGCGGCAAGTGTGGCACTGGGTGCGGCGAGAGCCCGGCAAGCCTGCCGCCAGCCGGGACCACCGGTTTGACGCGGCCCAGTCCGGCGATCCGCTCATCCAGCGGCTGGACCAGATCGCGGTGAGCATGGAGGAGGAAGAAGGCATCACGTTGCCGGATGTTTCCAACCGGTTCAGGGCCGCCTTCGATGCCGACAAGGTTACCAAGAAATTCTATGACCGGTTCAAAAACGAGCATGCCGCTTTTCTCAAGCTGGTCAAAGGTTTGAAATCCGATACGGATTTGGCCTGGTACACTTCCTTGATGATGAACCGGCTGATGTTTGTCTACTTCATTCAAAAGAAAGGCTTTCTCGACGGCGATACCGACTATCTGAAAAATCGTATGGCCATGGTTCAGAAACTGCGGGGAAAGGACAGGTTCCAGACCTTCTATCGCTATTTCCTGCTCCGGCTTTTTCATGAAGGATTGGGCCTGTCGCCGGATGAACGACACCTCGATTCTGAAATGGAACGGCTTCTGGGCCGAGTGCCGTTTCTGAACGGCGGTTTCTTCGAGGTCCACCAGCTCGAAGCCCAAAACCCGGAAATCGACATCCCGGATAAAGCCTTTGAAAAGCTCTTCGCCTTTTTCGATCAGTACCGCTGGCACTTGGACGACCGGCCCCTGCGCGCCGACAACGAGATCAACCCCGATGTGGTCGGCTATATCTTTGAAAAATACATCAACCAGAAGCAGATGGGGGCCTACTACACCAAGGAGGACATCACCGAGTACATCAGCAAGAATACCCTCATCCCTTTTCTGTTCGGCGCCGCGGAAAAAAGATGCCCTATTGCCTTCAAGCCGGAGGGTTTCCTTTGGAAGCTACTGCGCGAAGATCCGGACCGCTATATTTACCTGGCGGTCCGGCACGGGGTGGTCGGCGACAATGGCGCCATCGTCCCCGAAACCGAACTGCCCGATTTCGTCCAAACCGGCATGCACGATCCCAAGGCACGGATGTTCGACAAGCGCTACAACCTTCAGCAAGCACCGGCCGGCGATCCGTTGCGTCTGGTCACCGAGACCTGGCGGGAATATGTCTACCGGCGCAACCGATGCCTTGAAATCCGAGAAAAATTGCAAAACGGGGAAGTTTATCAAATAAATAACCTGATCACCCTGAACCTGGATATCTGGCAGTTCGCCCGCGACGCCATCGTCACCAGCGAGGGCCCAGAATTGCTTCGGGCGTTTTGGCGGGCAATAGAGAGAGTATCGGTGCTCGACCCCACTTGCGGCTCGGGCGCCTTTTTGTTTGCCGCCCTGCGCATCCTGGAAAGCCTTTACAGCGATTGCCTGGAACGCATGGAACGCTTCATCGAGGATGTTCAGGACAAACCTCACCATCCCAAGCAGTTTGCGGACTTCAAGGAAGTTCTGGCCCAGATCGCCAAGCATCCCAACGAGCGCTACTTCATTCACAAATCGGCCATCCTTAACAACCTCTACGGAGTGGACATCATGGCCGAAGCGGTGGAAATCTGCAAGCTGCGCCTGTTTCTCAAGCTGGTGGCCCAAGTGGAACAGGTGGAGCAGATCGAGCCATTGCCTGACATGGATTTCAACATCAGAACGGGAAATAGCCTGGTCGGCTACGCCACTGAAGAGCAGGCGCGCAAGGCATTCCGCGAGAAGGATGCCGGTAATCAAAAACAAGGCATGCTGCCGTTCGGTGAAACCATTGACGCCTACCGGCGCTTTGAAGAAGAACTGTTCATCGTCGAACGTGCCTTCAGACAGTTCCGGGAGCAGCAGGCAATACACGGTGGAAAAGTCAGCCACAAGGACAAAGAAGATCTGCGTAAACGGTTGGCGAAACTCGATGACGAGCTGGACCGGTATTTGGCATCCGAATACGGTATTTCACCAAGCACTGGAGGGACGCCTCTCGTGTCTGCTGCATATGAAAAGAAGTTTGCCAAATGGAAATTTAGTCATCAACCATTTCACTGGTTTGTTGAATTTTACGGGATAATGCGTAATGGCGGGTTTGATGTGGTAATAGGGAATCCACCTTATGTAGTTTATTTTCCTAAATCTGTTGGTTACTCGATATTAATTAATCAACTAAAAACAAAAGCCAGCAAAAATTTATATGCCTATGTTTATGAAAGATCTGTATTAATTTCAAAAGATTATTCGCCGGTCGGTCTCATTATACAGCTTACAGCGATATCTTCTGAGCGACTTTCTTCTCTGCAAAATTTGCTTTATGAGCGAGGCGAGATGGTTGTGGTGCCTTTTCCAAGGCGACCTGAATCAGTTTTTGAGGGTGTAGAAATGCCGGTTGTTATTTTACTGTCATTACATAGACCTTCAGGTAGCTATATAACAACCAAAGTAAACCGCTTTTACAGCCAAGAGAGAATTGCAGCTGTGGAATTTCTTCGGCCAATAAAACACAAAATTCGTTTGGATGGATATAGAATAGCAAAATTTGGTAGTAGATTGGAACAGGAAATTTATTCAAAAATTATGGAACCTAATTCTACTATTGGCTCTTATGTGACTAACTGCGGCAATTCCATTCTTTACTATCAAGAAGCTTGTAGATATTGGCTTAAGGCATTAGATCAAGTTCCATTTTTTATGCGTAATGGAAAAAAAGTAAATCCTCCTCATGGGAGAATGATAAATTTAAAAAATAAAAATGTTGCCAGTTTTGCTGCATGTTTATTAAATTCTTCTACTTTTTATTGGTTTTATAGCTCCTTTTCCGACTGTGAACATGTTAACGATAAACTGGTGCGTAGTTTCAAATTACACAAATTAATCGGTTGTCAAGAATGGCAAATTATGGCCGAGAAGCTTCGTGAGAGACTTAAAGAAACAGCAACACGAAAATCTATCACAACAAGACAAGGGCATAGAATTGAATATGATGAGATAAACGCTACTCAAGCTAAAGATATCATAGACAAAATTGATGAAATTATCGCGCAGTGCTATGGTTTCACAGATGAAGAACTCGATTTTATCATTAATTATGATATCAAATACAGGATGGGGAAGGATAGCAGGGATGCCGAAGACTGATAGCCACCTGAAAATATAGGAAATCAGATTTATGGGCACGGTTTTCAAAACATTGCAAAAGCCAGACGCTTTGTGAATATATTCTGCAGTCTGAAAACATCGGAGAGACCCATGAGCATTCTCATTGACCGAGTGAGAATTTCAAATTTTCGATCGCTACGACACGTCGAAGTGGTGCTGTCTCCGGTTACGGTGCTGGTCGGCATGAACAACTCCGGCAAGACATCGTTTCTCAAGGCCCTGCATCTGGCTTTGGGGGCGGATCGCCGCGTGGTGAATGCCGACGATTTTTTTATCGGTCAAGGAACAGATACTGCAGACGAGCCTGAGAATACCATCACTATCGACCTTCGGATCATACCTTTAGATAAAGATGGAAAGCGCACCAATGAATTCGACGATTCTTGGATAAACAGCGAATTGGGGGGCAATCTTATCAATTTCGATCAAGATGACCAACAATATGTCGCCGTGCGCACCCGAGTTGCGTTTGACCATCTCCGGAATGACTATCAAATTCAGAGGTTCGTGCTCAATGATTGGAGCGAAGGGGATGATTGGCTAAACACCTCTGAAAAGAAGCGTTTGCCCTTGCGTTTTGAGCAAATTGTCGCCTTTCTGATGGACGCCCAGCGGGATGTGGTGGGGGACCTTCGAAATCGGACGTCTTATGTTGGGCGTCTGCTGACCAAGGTGGAGATCCCGCCAGAGGCGGTCGCTGAGATCGAGGAACGTCTCAGCGCCCTCAATGCGGATATCGTAGGCCATAGCGAGCTGTTGAGTCATTTGCGAACGATCCTTTGTGAGCTGAACCGGACGGTGCCGTCCTACGGGCAAGGGGTTGAGATTACACCGGTCAGCAAGAAGCTTCGCGATATCACCAAGGGTCTCGATGTCCAGTTCCGAGACAGCGAAACCTCGTCTTTTCCACTGGATTGCCATGGCATGGGAACGCGAAGCTGGGCCGCCCTGCTGACCTATCAAGCCTATGTTTCCTGGCTGGACAAGCAAGCGGGAAAGGATATCGGCAAACCATACCACCCGATTCTGGCGTTGGAAGAACCGGAGGCCCATCTTCACCCCAACGCGCAGCGCTGCGTTTATCAGCAGATTCAAAACAGCATTGGACAGAAAATCATCAGCACCCACTCGCCGTATATCGCCGCCCAGGCAAAGCTGGGAGACATTCGGCATTTTCATAAAGTCGGAACGGACGCGGCAATCACCTCGCTGAATCTTTCAGGCCTTGAGGCTGAAGACATCCGCAAGATCGAACGGGAGGTCATGAACACTCGCGGCGAGCTGTTGTTTGCCAGGGCCATCGTCCTTTTTGAAGGCGAAACCGATGAACAGGCCCTGCCCATCTTTGCTCGTGCGCATTGGAATGAAGAACCGTTCATGCGGGGTGTGGTTTTCGTGGGCGTTGGGGGAAGGGGGAATTATCTTCCATTTCTTCGGGTAGCTTCTGCAATGGGAATACCCTGGTTCATCTTCAGCGACGGAGAGGGCGGCACAATCGATAAGGTCACCACGGCTCTCGACGGGTTAGGCTTGGCAATGCCTCATGGCCGTGTGGTCGTGTTGCCGAAGGGGATGAACATCGAGCAATACTTGGTGGATAAAGGATATCAACCCGAGCTGAAGCAGGCTGTGATTTCATTTCAGGGACCAGGCTTTGCCAACGAAAAGCACAAACGCGCAAAGATCAAAGAGATAAACGGATGGATGGACGATGCCTTGCTTGGCTATTTGAATAGTTGGAAAACTAAGATCAGCCCGCATTGGGCCAGCATCATCGCGAAACTGCCGGACGAGCGTCGATTGCCGGAAGCAATCAAGAAGTTGTTTATGGCCATCGACCTTGTAATCAATCCGGTTTGTGAGGTGAAAGATGAAGGTTAAGCTTTCCCCAACGCAAAAGACCATCGTGGAGGCCACCGAGGGCGCCCATCTCGTATTGGCGTCGGCCGGCAGCGGCAAAACCCGTGTTCTGACCGAACGGATCCGATGCCTGCTGGAAAATAGAAAGGCGCATTACAAGGTCTTGGGCTTGACCTTCACCAACAAGGCCGCCGAGGAGATGAAGGGCCGGCTGGCGGATATCATCGATCTCGCGGAAAGCGCTTATATCGGAACGATTCACAGCTTTTGCCAGATGATCTTAGAATCTCATGGCCAAGCCATCGGATACCGACGTCCTCCGGTGATCATGGAACGTGAAGGCGACCGGCTTTCCTTGCTGGAGGACGTCTTGCGCAACAACCCCGTCTTGTTGCAACATTTTCAGACCATGCCGGAGGAAAGGCAAAAACGTCGTTATCTCTATGACTTGCTATCATTTATCAGCAGCCGGAAACGAACGATGCCGGGTGCGGAAAATCCCGAGGAAGAGGATCGGTTCGGTGATGAAGCCGAGATGGTTTTCCGCGAATACAACGAGCGGCTAGCCAGTCAGGGCACCATCGATTTTGACGACATCTTGTTGCTGGCCTACCGGATCTTGACCGAGCGCCCCCAGGTCGGCCGCCTGTATTCTCGCACCTACAAGTACATTTGCGTGGATGAAGCGCAAGATCTCAACGAAGCGCAATACGCCCTGATTCATGTTTTGGCCACCGATAATGGCAATGTTCTCATGGTCGGAGATCCGAATCAGGCGATTTACGGGTTCAACGGCTCCGACCGGCGTTTCATGCTGGAATCCTTTCCCCGCGATTTTAAGGTGGAAACGTATGAAATGCGGGAAAACTATCGTTCGACCAAGGCGGTGATTCGTGCCGCCAATACCCTTTTCCCGGACAGCATGGATGCGGCTCGCGCACCTCTGGAAGGGATTTGCGAAGCGTGGGCGCTGGAGAACGAAGAGGCCGAGGCGATATGGATCGCAAATAAAATTAGGGGATTGCTGGGGGAACGAAACCATCCCGAGATCGATGGAGACATCACTTTGCACCGCATGGCGGTGCTGGCGCGCAACCGGTATGTTTTCCAACCCTTGGAAAAGATCCTTCAGGATAGTGAGCTCCCCTTTTATCTCAAAAGGGCCGGATCGTCCGGGGACATGGAATCGGATATCGGTCGGGTCTTCGATCTTGGATTAAGGATTCTGGTAAATCCGCTGGATCGCCTCCACAGAGGTCAAATCGGCCAAATCCTCGGCATCATCACCCGCAAGGGCGACCCTGATGACGGGCTCGGCCAGCTTCGGCGGATGAACAGGCAGATCCCTCAAGAACGCCGAACCGATTTCGCCATCCTACTGGAGGCGTGGTCCTTGGTGAATGAGAATGTCAACCGTTTCCCGCAGGCCCTTTCAAAAATAAGGGATCACGCGGTCGCGGCAGCCGAGAAGGCCGACGATGGCGCCAGGGCGGAATACGCCCTGATCGTGCAGGACATGGCCTATCTCCACGATTGCTGGCAGAAATATGCGCATGACCATCCAATGGACAATCGCTCGTTGGCCCATTTCCGTAACCGGATGGCCATCGGCTTGGCCTCTCCCATAGAAAAACAAAATGGCTTGGCCCTGGCAACGGTTCATGCGGCCAAAGGTCTTGAATTCGATATCGTTTTCCTGATGGGCATGGTGGAAGGAACTTTTCCCGATTATCGCGCGGTTCGCCAAAGAGGCAAGGCTCTGGAGGAGGAAAAGAACGAAGCGTTCGTTGCCATGACCCGTGCCAAACGTTTCCTTTTCATCACGTGGCCGAAAGCCAAGTTTATGCCGTGGGACCAAGCGACACGAACCGGCCAACGGATGTCGCGGTATCTGAAATCGTTGCCGACAGACACGTTTGAGGTAGGCCTGGAACAACTACGTGTCGCCGAAGATTGCTCCAGATAACTTCAAAGCCCTTGGAGACGCTACGTGCAAGCGCAGCACATTGAACGGGGAGATATCGGGTATCCGCCGGTTTTGATTCAGCGGCTTGGCGACGCGGCCCAGCGGACATTATACGCGCTGGGCGATCCGGGCATCCTTGGCCATCGGCTGGTCGGCCTGATCTGCTCCATTCGATGTCCGGGCAGCATCATCATCAAGACCTTCGATCTGGTTCGCCGGCTGCGGGACGCCGGGATCGTGATGGTCGGCGGTTTTCACTCGCCGATGGAAAAAGACTGTCTGGATTTGCTCTTGGGCGGCTCCCGGCCCGTGATCGTCTGTCCGGCCAGGCGGCTGCAAAACCTGAAACTGGGCCGTGAGGCCCGCGGCGCCCTGGGTCAAGGCCGCCTGCTGGTCTTGTCCTGCTTCGGCGAAGAGGCCCGCCGCATGACTTCTGCCCAGGCCATGATACGTAATGACTTGGTCGCCGCGCTTTCCTCGGCCTTGATCATACCCCATGCCAGCCGCCAGGGGCGCACCCTGACGACCGTGCACCGGGCCCTGGGCTTCGGTTGCCCGGTCTTCACCTTTGCCGACGAGGCCAATTCCGATCTAATTGCCGCAGGGGCGGAGGTGCTTCGAAATGCGCAAATGACCGATTGGATAAATTCCCCTTCCGGAAGCGATGAATCGTGACCAGCAAAGACCATCCTCCAGTCAACCCCTATTTCAAAACCACCGCCATCAGCGTCGTGATGCCCCTGGCACTTTTGGTTCGAAGGGAAGCGCCGGATCCGGAGCGGCTGAAAAATGCCCGTGGGCGGATGGCGGCGGCCCGGCGGGGGACGTTAGAAAAGCGCAAGCCCATCGGTGTGGTGGATCAAGGGGACGGGACATTCCGGGTGGTGGACGGCAACACGACGTTTCATGCTCTGCTGGCGCTTGGCGAGACCGAAGCCGTGGTCGAGGTGCTCAAGGGGTGAAACAGCAGCCCCATCTGACGTTTTATGATCCAGATTCCGCGGGTTACCCTTTGCCCTGAATTGCGGCGATGTCCGCCTCCAATTCGTCCGCCATCAGCATGGCTTCGGATTCGGAAATCTCCGAGCCTCTCCAGCAAATCTTGTGACAGGCATCGGGATCCTCGATTTCGGTCCATTTGTCCATGGAGCGGCCGTCCATCCGGAATACCCGCCCGCCGACGCGCTCGATGGCGAAGGCCACGGCGTCGACATCCTTTTCCACGAAACGAAAATTTTTGCTCAGAGACATCTCCGATATTCCCCAATCATTCGAAAAACGATTCAGTTTTAGGGATTTGGACAATGGTGGCGGGATTCATCCCGTCATCGCCTCTGAATCCTTGAACAAGAAGCGGCGGATCATTTCCGCCAGGGCGTCGATGATCCGGTCCCGATGCAGGGGGGCATCGAAAATCTTAATACTGTGGACGGTCATCTCCACCGCGTTGGCGACCACGGCCGCCGCCGCCTCCAGGTCCGTCACCCGCAGACGGTCTTCCACCTGGCGCAGCGTTCCCACCAGTTGGGCGTTGATCTGGCGCTCGATTTCCGTGTGATACTCCTTTACTTCCGGGTCGGCATAGCACATCACCATCGCTTCGCGGTCGAACTCGGGCGACAGGTCGTGAGCCGCCAGAAGCGACTCGATGATGGCCCGCACGATGGTCGCTCCCCCCAGGGTCTCGATGCGCTGGCGGTTCTGTTCCCGCAGGATCCGGATGATCTGCTCCTGCTTGTAGGCCTTGAAGACCTCCATGAACAGGACCTTCTTGTTCTTGAAATAGGAGTAGAAGCTGCCGATGGACACGCCGGCCTGGCTGGCGATCTCCTTGGAGTTGGTGCCGTGGAACCCCTTGGCCGAAAACATCTCCCGAGCCGCGGCGAGGATGCTGTCGCGGGTTTCGATGCTGCGCTGCTGCTGGGGAATGCGGGTTTCTGGGCTCATTTCTCTTCCCCTGATCGGTTTTCGGCGCCTCCGCCCCTCGCTTCGGCGCGCCAGGGCGATTCTTGACGCCGACTTTTTGTTTCACTCCCGGTTAACATCTTTTTTTACTTGATTTTGTATTTTTTTGCCAGCCATTGTCAAGAAAATTGAATAAAAGTTCGATTTTTAGTCTTGACAAGGCGAACCAAAGCTCATATTGTGGCTTTAACATGAACGATGGGTCGTGTTCGGAAAACACACTTGAGATGATTTCGAGAAAAGGAGGCGACAACCATGAAAAAAATCAATCGGATCGGATTGGTAGCGGTCGTATTGGGAATGGTGGCAGGGCCGGCTCTGGCCGCGTCTGGTGACATCCTCAACCTCGGCACAGTGGAAATGTCCCGCGGTGACCTGGAGCAGCTGCGGGCCATGGTGGCGGGCGAGGCGATGCCCGCGGCCGAGGCGCCGGTTGCCGAGCCCCGGGTGAACGTGGGGACCGTCGAGGTGGCCCAAAGCGACCTGGACCGCATCCGGGCGTTGATGGCGGGTGCCGAGTCGGCCTCGCAAATGGCGGGGGCCGGGGAGGAAGTGGTCAATGTGGGCCGGGTGGCCTTGCCGCGGTCCGAGTTCGAGGCTCTCAAGATGCAGGTCACGGACCACCTGAAGGATATCCAGACCCACTTGGCCCGGGTCGAGCGGCGTTGATGGAAAAGACCGGCGGCGTTTCCCCTGACGGCGGCCACAGAGAATCCGGGGACCATCCCTTGCCCCCGTCTCCGGGTTCTCTGTGGCCAGCCTGATCGAGAGGTGATTTTCAGCGGTGGACGCTCCGGGCGGATTAGGGCCGACGCTTGAAAAGCCCCTTGATCCGCTCCCAGAGTCCCCGGTGGATGACCACCTTCAAATAGAGGTCTCCGGCCGGCCCGCCCCCGCTTCCCGGCATCCCCATGCCGGACAGCCGGATGCGCTGTCCATCCCTCACCCCGGGCGGAATCTTCACCACCAGTTTTTTGCCCAGCTTCTGGTGGGTGTAGGCCCAGGGGCCGCCGCGGGCGGCCTGTTCTTCGCTCAGGCGGATGGTGTCGGTGCTATCCCGTCCGCGCTTGGGGGCGGTCGTGCCGCCGAAACCGGTCTTGAGGAGCCTGGCGAACTGGCCCAGCGTCCGTTGGCTCCGGCTTCCGTTCACTCCCTGCGGCCTTTTACCGCCAAACCCCCCGGTGAAAACGAATCCGCGGCCGAACATGCCGGGCCTGCGGAATTCGAACCGCCGATAGTGCGGCCCGTAGACATCCTTGAAGATTTCGTCCACCCCCCGCAGCCCGAAGGCGCGGGCCAACTCCTCGAAGATCTGGTCGATGTCCGATCCCCGGAAGATGTCCTGGTCCGAGTGGCTCGTGCGGAAATGGGTATGGGCCGTGTCCCCGAACTGCTGGCGCAGGGTGTCGTATTCAGCCCTCCGCCGGGAGTTGGACAAGACGGCGTAGGCCTCGTTGATCGTTTTCATCCGCTCGGCACCGTCTCCGGGATTGCGGTCCGGGTGGTACTTGAGGGCCAGTTGGCGGAAGGCTTCCTTGATCTCCTTCGGACTGGCCTGGGGGGAAACCCCCAGGACCTGGTAGTAGTCGATCTGGTTCATGGCTCCGTGCTTGTTGGCTTCAAATGAAGAGACCTGAAGAAGTGGGTCCGGAAAAACAGGCTGAATTATGATCCGCGGACCCGGCGCTGTCAACAAAGGGGCGGGGGTTTTTCAAAACGACGGTTTTTCGAGGGGTTCGACGCTGCCACAAGGCGATTTCGCCCTTGTTTGAAATATGCTATGAAGCCGTTGGTTCGCATCCAAAACGGAAAAATCAAGATCACGAAGGAGCCATCGCCCATGCCCAAGGCCAGCAACCTGAAAAAAGGCGACGTCATTCGTTTGAAAAACCAGATTTACTTCACCCGCCACATCGAAGTGCAGACCCCGTCGGCCCGCGGCTCGGCCACCCTGTACAAGGTCCGCTTCGCCGAGGTGCGCAGCGGACAGAAGCTCGACCAGGTTTTCAAGGGCAACGACGAGCTGGAGGAGGTGGAGCTGGAGCGCCGGCCGGCCAGCTACCTGTACCGCGACGGCGACAGCTTCGTTTTCATGGACAGCGAGAACTACGAGCAGCACACCCTGTCCGCCGAAGCCCTGGGAGAGGACGCCGACTGGCTGGCCGACGGCCTGGAAGGGGTCTTCGTGCTGTTGCTCGACGGTCAGCCGCTGTGCATCCAGCTTCCCCAGACGGTGGACCTGGAAATCGTGGACACCCCGCCGGTGATCAAGGGGGCCACAGCCACCAACCGCAACAAGCCGGCCACCTTGTCCAACGGCGTGGTGGTCCAGGTCCCCGAATACCTGGAAAGCGGCACCCTGGTGCGCGTCAACACCGAGACGGGCAAGTTCATGTCCCGGGTCTAGATTTGTCTTGACAACTTGACCACGGGTGCAGTAACGCATCTGACCATGAACACTGCTTTCAGAGCATGGAGGTTCCAGGCCGCGGTCACCCGTTACTGGCGCAGGACCGTGCGGTGGGGCCCCTTGCCCTGATGTCGCGCCCCAGGCGCAGGCGGCATTGCAGCCCACCGCGGAAGACCGGCGGCGGGCTTTTGTTTTTTTATCGTGAAAATACCCCCCCCCTCATCCTGACCCTCTCCCCCACCGGGTGGAGAGGGGATGATTTTCATGAGTGGGGGGTGACCAAATCCCGGTCATGATGGTTTGACCCGGACAGCGCCGTCGTTTCAATTCAAGGCCACGCAAGGAGGATGCCTGATGGAGCCGAAGTCGATCATCCTGCCCCAGGACCGGATGCCCCGCCAATGGTACAACATTCTGGCCGACATCAAGCTCAACCCGCCCCTGGGCCCCGGTGGCAAGCCGATCCGGCCCGAGGATCTGGCCCCGGTTTTTCCGATGAACCTCATCGAGCAGGAAGTCTCCAGCGACCGCTGGATCGACATTCCCGAGCCGGTGTTGGACGTGCTGCGCATCTGGCGCCCCAGCCCCCTGACCCGGGCATCGCGCTTCGAAAAGGCCCTGGGTACCCCGGCGCGGATCTACTTCAAAAACGAGTCGGTGAGCCCACCGGGCAGCCACAAGCCCAACACCGCCGTTCCCCAGGCCTACTACAACAAGGTGTTCGGCATCGAGCGGATCACCACCGAGACCGGCGCCGGCCAGTGGGGGAGCGCCCTGGCCTTCGCCTGCGCCCAGTTCGGTCTGGCGTGCAAGGTGTTCATGGTACGGGTGAGCTTCGACCAAAAGCCTTATCGCAAGGCGATGATGCAGACCTGGGGGGCCACCTGCGTCCCCAGCCCCAGCACCGAGACCAAGGCCGGCCGCGACGCCCTGGCCCGGGACCCCGATACCCCGGGCAGCCTCGGCATCGCCATCAGCGAAGCGGTGGAGCAGGCGGTCTCCGATACCAGCGGCAAGACCCGCTACTCGCTGGGCAGCGTGCTCAACCACGTGATGCTGCATCAGACCATCATCGGGCTGGAGACCCGCGAGCAGTTCAAGCTGATCGGCGTCGAGCCGGACGTGGTGATCGGATGCGCCGGCGGCGGGAGCAACTTCGCCGGCCTGGCGTTTCCCTATCTGCTCGAAAAGGTCAACGGCCGGCAGATCGAGATCTACCCCGTGGAACCGGCGGCCTGCCCCACCATGACCCGGGCGCCCTTCGTCTACGACCACGGCGACATCGCCGGCTACACCCCGCTCCTGCCGATGCACAGCCTAGGACACACCTTCGTGCCCCCGCCCATCCACGCCGGCGGCCTGCGCTACCATGGCATGTCGCCCACGGTGAGCCAGTTGATCGACGAGGGCCTGCTCGCCCCGCGGGCCGTCAAGCAGCTCGCCTCCTACGAGGCCGGGGTGCTGTTTGCCCGCAGCGAGGGGATCATCCCGGCGCCGGAGACCTGCAACGCCCTGGCCTGCGTGGTGGAGGAAGCCCTCAAGGCCAAGGAGGAGGGCCGGGAGAAGACCATCGTGGTCAGTTTCAGCGGCCACGGGCTCCTCGACCTGGGGGCCTACGAAAAGTACCTGGCCGGCCAGCTCACAGACGTCGGCATGAGCGATGAACAGCTCGCCGAAGCGATGGACACGGTGAAAGACTACCCGCGGCCGGCCCACCTGAAGAGCCGATGAGCCGTTTTCCCGACGACCTGGAGCGTCGCTGCCCGCGCCTGGGCGGCCCGGTGCGCTTTGCCTACTGCCGCACCGCGGCCGCCGAGGGCGGGGTCTGCCCCAAGATCCTCGACTGCTGGTGGGAATGCTTCGACGTCGTCTCCCTGATGCGCGAAACTCTCTCCGAGGAGGAGTTCACACGCCTTTCCCGGCCACACCCGCCCCCCGACAAGGCTGGCAGTCTCATCGACCTGATCCGCCAGGCCCGGGAACGGACCGGCAAGGACGCCTGAGCGGGTCCATCCATCCGTCTACTGTCGAGCGGCTGCATTGTTTGGCAAGGCTTGCCGCCAACCTCCCGGCCGAAATCGCCGGTTTCGACAACATCGTTTACCGCAGCGCTGCCCTGAAGAAGGTTGTTCTGCTGGCAGACTAGCAGACTATCTGATTGCCAGGATCAACCAGGAAAGCAAAGATGAACCCGGATACCGGCAAAAGAAACTTTCTCCTAGCGTAAAAAATTTACAGCCTGGTGGATCTGTGCGGGCTGCTTTTTGCGGCCAACCGCCGCTATTTGGATTTCATAGCGGCCGTCGACGATCCGACCAACGCCATGCGCGACCTGGACAAACTGTCGCGTCCGGTGCGCAAAAACGACCGTGGCTTTCGCGGCTTCAACCTTTTTCCGGACCCGACCTGGACCTTTTCAGGGCGATCGTCGATGGCGGCGCCAACGTGTCGGGATTTCGCAACCGGGATCTTCAGCAAAGCCTTTCGATCGGCGGCCGGCAGGTGTCGGCGGTGCCGAGACGTCTTCGCGAACACGGGCTGATCAAAAAAGTCGGAGGCACGTTCAAGTATTACCTGACGGCCTTCGGACGCCGCGTCACCGCCACCGGTTTGAAGCTTCGCGAGATGGCCGTAATCCCGTTGCTGCGAGGGATGTTGCCGACAGCGGCATGAAAAATGTGCGCGTTTTGTCGTCATTTCAACTCATAAGAGACTAAATGGGGTTGGACCCAAGCCGCCCCCCGTAACCTGCTGTCGGTCTGCGGGATTCTCCACGTCGTAGAAAGGATGAAACCCGCCGAACTGCCCTTCATAATCCTCCACCAACTCGAGATGGGTGAGCAGAGCGGGGGGATCGCCCCAGCGCGTACACCAAAAGTGCACCAGCATACCGGGCGGTCCCAGGACGAATCCGGAAGACGCTTCAGGCCGAAGATCCATGGGAATCTGCATGCCGACGCCGGGGCACACGGTGGCCACGCTGCCGCCGAAGCGCAGGGTGATCGGCCGGTGGATGTGGCCGCAGGTGAGCCGCTTTACCTGGGGGTGGCGCTGGACGATGGTTTTCAGCGCGGCACGGCGTTTGAATGGCTCGAGGTCCATGTGGCCCACGGCCGAGGCAAACGGTGGGTGGTGCATGAAGATCAGGGTGGGCGTCTCGGGCCGCGCTTGCAATGTTGCGTCCAGCCAGGCCAAGCGAACATCGCAAAGGCCGCCGCCGTGGTCTCCCGGGGTGGCCGTATCCAGGCCGATCAGGCGTACCGCATAGTCCTCCACCGTGTAGCAGATGAAACCGCCGGTCGGACCGTCGGGATCCTGCCGCAGGTAGGTGTGTCCAGGGAAGGAAGCCGCCAGAAGGCCCTTGTGGTCGTGGTTACCCGGCACCATGAACAAGGGCACGGCCAACGGCTGCAAAAGCTCCCGAGCCAGGTCATAGCTTTCCCTCTGTCCGCCATCGGCGATGTCGCCGGTCAAAATCACCACGTCGGGCGCGGGCACGAGACGGTTGAGGTGACGGACCACCATGCGCAGGGCTGCTGCGGTGTCCGCGGCCGCATAGGCCCGAGCGCCCTTGGGTTTCAGGTGGATATCGGAAATCTGGGCAATCCGCATGGGGCACCGCTAACCTTCGCCCAAGGTAAAAAGGGCGTCCAGATCGAGCCGGATGTCCACAGTCTCGTTTTTGTGAAAGGCCTGCCGCCCGGGGGCTTCCACCTTGAGCGGTTCGGGCATGTCGCCGTTGACCAGCAGCCGGGTGCAGTTCCCCATGAAAAAAGCGCTCAGCACCTTGGCCCGGAAGTGCCCCTCGCCGGGCGCGACCACCGTGGCATGCTCCGGCCGGAAAAAGATATTCAGCGCGACATCGTCGGAAACCGTCACCCCCGGAATGTCCTCTAAGGGGATGCATCCGCCGGGAAACGTCAGGCAGCGGTCGGCCACCCGGCTGGCGATGCGGTTCACCGTGCCGATGAAATCGGCCACGAAGTGGTTTGCCGGCTTGAAATATACGTCGCGGGGGCTGCCGACCTGGGCAATACGGCCGTGGGACATGACCACGATACGGTCGCCCAGGGCCATGGCCTCGGCCTGATCGTGGGTCACGTATACCGCCGTAATGCCGAGGGAACGTAGCAGCATGTCGATTTCCACCCGCAGTACGTCGCGCAGCTTGGTATCCAGGCCGGTCAGAGGTTCATCCAGCAGGAGCACCAGCGGCCGTACCGCGATGGCCCGGGCCAAAGCCACCCGCTGCTTCTGCCCGCCGGAGAGCTGGGTGATGGGCCGATAGCGCAGCTCTTCGATCTGCATCATGGCCAGCATCTCGCCCACCCGCTCCCTGATCTTCTCCGGTGCATCCCCCCTCACCTTCAGCCCGTAGGCGATGTTCTCGGCCACGTTCATGTTGGGAAACAGAGCGTGGCTCTGGAAGACCATGCCCACGTTACGCTTTTCGATGGGAACCGCCGTGACATCGTCAGCGTTGAAAAAGACATGCCCGCCCTCGTCTGGGGATTCAAGTCCCGCGATGATGCGCAGGAGCGTAGTCTTGCCACACCCGGAAGGGCCCAGGATGACGACGGTCTCACCGGCGGCCACGTCGAGATCCAGGGACAAAAGGGCCTTGGTTCCTGCCGGAAAGGTCTTAGCGCAGCCGGTGAGCCGCAGGGCCGTACCGGGACGGCGAGTTGCCTGAACCGCCGTCGGCGCGGCCGTTGTCGTGGTTTCGCTTGGGGGTGATTGTTTCTGCATCGCTGCACGCTCCGTTGTCTCCTCTGCCGCAGCCCGTACCTTGCGGGGCCGGGAAACCCGCTGCATGGCCATAAGCAGGGGAACGATCATGAAAAAGAAAGTGATCGTATACGCCGAACCGATTTCCAGCCGCATGGAGGCATAGCTGTCGGCCAGCCCCACCGGCAGCGTCTTGGTAAAGGGCGTGTGCAGCATCCAGGTGAGATTGAATTCCCCGATGGACAGGGTGAACACCATGAGGGAACCGGCCACGATCCCCGACAGCACGTTGGGGATCACAACCCCCACGAACCGTTTGGTGAACCCTGCCCCCAAACTGGAGGCCCCTTCTTCGAGCTCTTCCATATTGATGGCCGTCATGACGGCAATGACCGAACGGATCATGAACGGCAGGGTGAAGATGACATGCCCCACCAGGATGATCAGCCAGCTGCCCCGGAAGGCCGTCCACCAACCGTAGCTGACCAGGATCGCCAGGGCGATGGCCAGCCCCGGAATGGCCAGCGGCATCACCAGGAATTCTTCCAACAGGCGCGTAAAGCGGTTGCGGGTCTTGACCATGACGTAGGCCGCCGGTATGCCGGCGACGAGGTCCACCAAGAGGCAGGCCAACCCGATCCCGATGCTGCGGAAGATCGTATCGCTGTATAGCTTCCAGACTTCACCCAGCCACTTCAGAGTCAAGCCGCTTTTGAGCCCCATGAAGTAGTTCATGGTCAGCCCGGCCAGCACGGACTGTACAACCGGTACGAGCAGAAACGCAGAGGCCAGCAAGGTCAGCGCCAACTGGAGGTAAAAGAGATGGTTGCGCTTCTTCATGCGAATCTAATATCCAATCCATCCTTTACGGCTAAGGTGGTAATTGTTATCTCCATTAAAAAATCGGGATCGAGACTCACGTTTCACGTGATCGAAATCGGTATCGACGGCAGCGGTTTTAAGTGGTCTGCCGAGTTCCGAAAACCCGGACTGACTGATTTCCGCATTCCATCCGAACGATAGAATCCTTGTACGAGCCCTTTCCTCGTCCCGATTGCCAACCGCGTGCTCGATTCAGAAATGGTAGATTTTGGTTCCTGGTCCCGTTGCGCGGGATTTCACATCTGCATTTTAGAAACAGCGGTGTTCAAAAAACCGCAGCCGGTGGGCGCCCACAACAGGCGCATCCCGGGTGCGCCGAGGACCGACCGGAAGCGAGAACGCCGTCAAGAGGCCAAAAGATGCCCTTTCTGAGACAAATACTATCCGGATGCCGCCAGTGTCCCCCCCACCGCCGAGCGTGCCAGGTACAGGGCCCCCCAGGTGATCAATCCCAGCATGATCGATAGTGCCGAGGCCATGGCGATGTTGGCCGAAAGCGTGAACTCTGTGTAGATCACGATGGGCAGCACGTCGATGTTGGTAGCCAGGGTGAAGGCCGTACCGAAGGCCCCCATGGCGGTGGCAAAACAGATGGCGCCGGAAGAAATCAGGCCGGGCATCAGGGCCGGAACCAGGACGTCCCGCACCACCCGCCAGGTGGATGCCCCCAGGGATCGGGCGGCCTCCTCGAGACTGACATCGATTTTCTCCGCCGTGGCCATGACCGTAGTGATCACCCGTGGGATGGAAAAATAGAGGTAGCCCAGAGAAAGGCCCATCATGGAGTAGGCCAGCACAAGCTTGTCGCCGGTCGCCATCTTGGTCAAGGTGCCGACCAACCCCTGGCGACCCGCCAGCAGAATGATCATGAAGCCCACCACGACCCCCGGGAAGGCCAGGGGAAACGTCAGCATGGCCAGCAGCAGGGACCTCCCGGCAAAGTCGTTGCGCTGAAGAAAAACGCCCGTGATCCCGGAAACGATCAGGGTGACCATGGTGACCGCCACCGAGAGGGCCACAGTGTAGAACAGCGTCTCCAGGTAGCGCCGCGTGGTCAGCATTTCAAGATAGAGGCCCAGCCCCTCCGGACCAGTGGCCGAGGCCAGGGTCAGGCGGACCATGGGCAGGATGAAAAAGGCCATGAAGATGACAGCCACCGGCATGAAGAGGGTCACCAGAATAAAACGGTTCTTCTCCCGCATCGCAACCTTTCTGAATTCATCCCCGGGTCCGCCAACCGACCAGGCCCGGGGAAGCTGGATCTGGATTATCGAACCTCGGCTAAATAGCGATCACGAAACGTATTCTGCGCCTCGGCCATCTTGGCGTAGTCGATGGGCGTTGCGCGCTCGTACTCGCTGGCCGGCAAAAATTTAGCTGCCGCTTCCGGGCTCAGGGCGCTGGCCCGCACGGGCCGTAGGAACGCATTGGCCCAGACCGCCTGGCCTTTGTCCGACATGATAAAGTCGAGCACCTTCTTACCGTTTACCGGGTTGGGCCCGTTCTTCACCAGGCTCATGACGTAAGGAACAACGATGGACCCCTCGGCCGGGATCACGAACTCCACGTTGGCCATGTCCTTGTACTTGCCGCGGTAGGCGTTGAAGTCGTAGTCGAACAGGATCGGAATCTCCCCGCTTATGACCCGCGCGTAGGACGTCTGCTTGGGCACGATGGGCCGATTTTTTTGGAGCTTTTTAAAAAAGTCGATGGCCGGGTCGAAGTTATCCAGGCTGCCACCCATGGAAAGATTGGCGGCCACCGCTGAGGCGTAGCCCACAAAAGCCGAGGTGGGGTCGAGGTAGCCGACCATCCCCTTGTATTCCGGCTTGAGCAGGTCGGCCCAGGAGCGCGGCACCGGGACCCCTCCCAGGGCGTCCTTGTTGACAAAAAAACCGATGGTGCCGGAATGGATCGTGAACCAGTAGCCATCGGGGTCTTTCAGTCCCTCGGGAATGTCCTCCCAGTGGGCCGGCTTGTAAGCCGCCACGACCCCGGCTTCCTTGGCCTTGATGCCGAATGAAACCCCGTAGTAGGCCACGTCGGCCACCGGGTTGTCCTTCTCGGCGATCAGCTGCGACAAGGTCTGCCCCGAGTTCTTGTTGTCATGGGGCATGGTGATGCCCAAATGCTCATCGATGGCCCTGAGCTGGCTGGCCCAGTCCGCCCACATGGGCGGGCAGTTGTAGCAGATGGCCTGATCTGCGGCCAGGCCGGGCCCGGCCAACACCAGAAGTGTAAGCAAAAGTACGGCACCCATCCATTTCGTTTTCATGTTTCCCCTCCGCTATTCCATTGATTGTTATGAAAAGCGCCGCCGAGCGGCGCGGACAGCGCGTCAGGCAATAACCTGAAACGACCTGTTCGCCGATTGCGGGGCTTCTACTGAGCCCCGCATGATCAGTTCCAGGTCGAGCAGGCGGTGAACCGGCGTCTTGCCGATTGCTTCGATAGGCGCCAGGAGCACCTCCAGACCCAGCGCTCCCATTTCGTAAACCGGCAGCCGGACGGTATCCACGCCGGGGGTTAAGGAGGAATCCAGGGGGATGTCGTCGAAGCCCACCACGGATAGGCCCTCTGGTATCCGAAGCCCCATGTCTCGGGCCCCTTCCATGATCCCGGGGGGCCGGATGTGATGACGACGCTTTGATACGGCAAGAATCACTCTCCTCGATACGTGGAATCCTTACACGGAGCAGGATTTGTATACTGTGTTTAGGCTGGGAGAGTTAGGGCATGATTGGGACCCTATTAAGAAATGAATAGGCTTGGACACCTTGTTATAGTTATAGATAAGGCGATTTCCTGTGCGATCACATTAAGCCTTTTCTCATTCGGCATTCATACGGCGCTATTTTTGGCGGGCGATACTCGGATCCCATCGTGTATTATAATATGATGCTTTCGTAAAAAATCCGAATAGGGGTATCTACTTTACTCAAGTTATCTGTTCCTAACATACTGAATTCATAACATTTTCGGTCGTTTTTCTAAATAAAGCCCTCACCTGATAAAAATCCTTTATAATCAGATAGATAGCTTCTATGTACTTGAGCCAACCGGATACCCCAGAATCCGAATTGTCATCCCGAGCGCAGCGAGGGATCTCTTCGTAAAACGAAATGTATAATAATAGCGGATGCTTGAGATTCCTCGTCGCAAGCTCCTAGGAATGACAATGGCTGTTTTCGGCTTTTTTACGACGTTATTATAATATAAGGAGGTGTGAACCTTGAATCTGCCGGATACCCAGTTCATTTTCAGAAAGTCGATGCAATACATCGTAAAAATCCTGATCGTCTTCATCATCCTGGTCCTGGCCATCGGGCTCGCCAGGACCTTGTATGGGATGAGAACCATCCTCGTCGACAAACCTCTCGGAGAGGCATTCGACAGCGTGGTGACCGATATCCTTACCTTCCTGGTCATCATCGAGCTGTTCAGGAGCTTCATCGAATACTTCGAAGTTCACCGGTTCAGGTTGAATACCATGATCGATCCGGCTATTGTATTTGTCATCAGGGAACTTATCGTGAAAACTTACGACACGGAGCATGTTCAATGGAAAACGCTCATGGCCTTGGGCTTTGTCGTCATCTGCCTTGGACTCGTGCGAGCCCTGGCCATCAGATTCAGCCCCGACGAAGACAAAAGGCCGCCAGAGCCCTGTCAGAATGTCTTTCCTGATGCCGAGGCCGCAAAACCACAAGAAAATTCTCCCTAATCCAGTGTCCCCAAAATCGTCACCGCCAAGGTCACCGAACCTTAACCCGATGCGAACTGATCTTGCGAGGGCCTCCGGCCGCTTCGGCGGCGTATTGACAAAACTTTTGGCGTCGCGCTATCTACTTCACGAGAATATGTTTTTGGCACAAGGGGCAGGGCTGGTGGCCCTGCGTTTGTTTTGGACGCCTATACCAGGCAGGTGAAAGATGATTTGGCTCGGTCGGCGGCAAGGTTGTGAAGGCGGTGAGCAGACCCGGGCAAGGCGCCGTTCCGGCGTCCTGGCGGTGCTGGCGTTGCTGATCCTGACGGGCTGCGCGGGAAGCGGCGGCCGATTCACGCCGTCCGCAGAGCTGCGCGCCCTGCAGGCGGTGCGCTGCGACTATCCGGCGACCCGGTTCGCCGTTTTTTCCGATCCCCATGTATACCCCCGCAGCCTGGGCACCAGCGGCGCGGCCTTTCAGGATTACCTCAACAAGGACCGCAAGCTGCTGGTGGACAGCGAGGCCCTGCTGGACGCCGTGGTGGATCGCATCGGGGCCCTGGGGGTGGAGTTCGTCCTCGTCTGCGGTGACCTGACCAAGGACGGCGAGCGGATCGCCCACCAGTTGGTGGCGGAGAAACTGCGGCGCCTGGCCGAAGGCGGAAAACCGGTCTTCGTGGTGCCCGGCAACCACGATATCGCCAACGCCAAGGCACTGCGTTACGAGGGGGACCATACCGTTGCGGTGCCCACCGTGTCGGCGCCCGAGTTCGCCGGGATTTACGCGCCCTTCGGCTACGCCGCGGCCCTGGAGCGCGATCCCGATTCCCTGAGCTACCTGGCCGAACCGGTGCCGGGGCTCTGGCTGCTGGCGCTGGATTCCTGCCGCTGGCGGGAGCAGGGGGAGCGCGGCGATCCCGTCACCGACGGCAGGATCTATCCGTCCACCCGGGATTGGATGGAAAAGGTCCTGATCCGCGCCAAGCGCCAGGGCAAGGCGGTGATCGCCGCCATGCACCACGGGGTTGTCGAGCACTATCCCCGCAACGAGAAATTCTTCGGGCAGTACCTCGTCGACGATTTCGGCTACATCGGCGACATGCTCTCGGCCCACGGGGTGCAGATGGTTTTCACCGGCCACTTTCACGCTCAGGACGTCACGGCCCGGACCTTCGCGCACCCCCTGCGAACCCTCCACGACATCGAGACCGGATCTTTGGTGACCGCGCCGTGCCCCTACCGCGTCGTGACCATCGGCGCCGATCGGCAGGCCACCATCGAGAGCCGCTTCATCACCGCCATCCCGGGCCACGGAAAAGACTTCGGCGCCTTCGCCGCCGACTGTGTCTACCGCAGCACCATCCGCCTGGCCGACGACGCCTTGGCCAAGTACAAGGTCTCCGCGGCGGACCGACCCCAACTCGGCCCCCAGATCGCCCGGGCGTACGTCACCCATCTGACCGGTGACGAAAACCGGCCGGCCGTCGTCTTGCAGGCCGCCGAGGGCGGCTGGTGGACCCGGCTGGTGATGTGGTCCCAGAAGGATCTCATCGAGGGCTGGTACACCGATATGGCTCCGGCCGACAACGACCTGGTCATCGATCTGTCGCGATGATGCCGCTGCTCTCACGCCGCTGGATGGTGTTTTTTCTCGCCGGCCTGCTCTTTGTCCTGTCCCAGTTCTACCGGGTTTCGATGGCGGTGATGTTTCCCGATCTCACCGCCGACCTGGCGCTGGACGCCGTCCAGCTCGGAAGGATATCGGCAGCCTTTTTCTATGCCTTCGCCCTGATGCAGGTGCCCATCGTGCTTTACCTGGATCGTTTCGGGTCCCGGCTGGCGATGACGGTCTTGACGGTGGCCGCCGCCGCCGGCGCCCTGGTTTTCGGTCTGGCCCGCTCCGGCGGCGAACTGGCCCTGGGGAGGGTGCTGCTCGGTGCCGGCATGGCCTGCAACCTCATGGGCACCCTGAAGCTGATCGGAGAATGGTTCGGCCCCTCGCGTTTTGCCACCCTTTCGGCGCTGGTGGTGTCGGTGGGGACGGTGGGCAACCTGGCGGCCGCCACCCCTTTGGTGCTGCTGGTGCAAGCCGTGGGCTGGCGCGCGGCATTCTGGCTTCTGGCGGCCCTGACCCTCGCGTTGGCCCTGCTTTTTTTCGCCGTGGTGCGCGACCGGCCGCCAGGGGCGGCTTCCGGCCCGGCCGCCGTGGCGGGCCAGTCGGCCCGGAGCCTGTTTGCCGGCCTGCGGATGCTCTTCGGCCGGCGCGACTACTGGATCATTTCCTTCGGGACCTTTTGCCGCTACGGGATCTACGCCGCGGTGCAGGCCCTCTGGGCCGGCCCTTACCTCATCAACGCCCAGGGGGTGTCGGCCCTGGAGACGGGCCACCTGCTTTTCCTGATGAGCATCGGCATGGTGGTGGGTTGCCCGCTGTGGGGGTGGCTGTCCGATGTGGTGCTCCACGCGCGAAAGAGCGTCATCGTCGCGGGGATGATCGGCATGGTGGCGGTGCTGGCCATCCTGGCGGCGCTGCCGGCCGGGGCCGGGTTCGGTCTGCTGGCGTTGCTCTTTTTCGGTTTCGGCGTGTTCGGCGGGGCCGGCCAGGTCATGTACGCCCACATCAAGGAGCGCATGCCGGCGGCCTACGCCGGTACGGCTATGACCGGGATCAACTTCTTCACCATGATCGGAGTGGCCTTCTTTCTTCAAGGTCTCGGTGGATTCTTGCAGCGCATCCAGCCGCAGGCGGCGCTGGGGCCCATGGCCTTTCGCCAGGCATTTTTCTTGTGCAGCGCCTGCCTCGGACTGTCCACGCTGCTCTACTTGGTCACCCGCGAGACCCTTGGGCGCCCCCGGCAGGCCAACCCCTCCCGGTCGTCACCGGAGAGCTGACGTCAATTCAACTTCCTGGATTCACTAAGTTTTGTATTCTTGACAGCGGTCTTCGGATCGCTTAAGGTGCCAAGGATGCCGTTTTGGCGGCGGAGACACCATTGGTCGAGGAACGACAACCGATGAACTTTTACCGCAACTGGTTTCTGGCCAGCCGGCCCTGGTCCTTCACCATGACCGCCATCTCGGTGAGCGCGGGTAGCGCCATGGCCGTCATCGACGGCGTCTTCGATTGGCCCCTGTACCTGCTGGCCCTGTTTTCGGCCGTGCTCCTGCACGCCGCCACCAACCTGGTCAACGACTATTACGATGTGATCAACGGGGTGGACACCGTAGCCGCCGCCACGGCCCAGTACCGTCCCCATCCGCTGGTGGAAGGTCTCCTGCCGGCCCGACAGGTGCGCCGCGTGGGTTTCGCCCTCTTTGGCCTGGCGGCGCTCATCGGTCTCTATCTGGTGGCCGTTCGCGGCCCGATGGTGTTGTGGATCGGGCTAGTGGGGCTGCTGGCCGGGCTGACCTACACGGCGCCGCCCCTCAAGTACAAGTACGTGGCCCTGGGCGAGGTATCGGTGTTTCTCATGTGGGGGCCGCTGATGGTGGAAGGGGCCTACTACGTGCAGCGGCAGAGCCTGAGTCTGCCGGCCCTGTGGGTGTCGCTCCCCTTCGGTGTGCTGGTAGCCCTGGTGCTGCTGGCCAACAACATCCGCGACATCGATCACGACCGCAGCCGCAACATCCTCACCCTGGCCATCCTCTTGGGCCGGCGCGGCGGGATGGGGGCCTACCTGATGCTGATGGTCCTCTCCTACCTCGGGATCCTCGCTCTGGCCGGGACCCTGACCCCGTGGGTGCTGATCATCCTGCTCACCGTGCCCCTGGCCGCGAAGCTGCTCAAGGAGATGAGCCATGCCGTTCCGGCCGATGCCGACGCCCGGACCGCCAAACTCGATACCGCCTTCGGGGTCCTGCTGGTGGTGTCGCTGGTGCTGGAAGGGCTGATCGGGTGAAGCCGGCGAACCTTTCCCTCGGCACGGTCTGGGCCACGGCGGGTCTGGCGGCCGTGCTGTGGTGGGTCACCTTCTACCTGAGCGTTTCGATTTTCTGGATCAAGATCGGCTTTTCGGCGGCCATCCTGGCTACCTTCACCCTTTGGCGGGATCCGCCGGACGGACGGCCCCGCCTGGACGCCGCGGCCGTGGTGCAAGGCATCGCCTCGGCCATTGCGCTCTGGGGCATCTTCTGGGTCGGCAAACAGGTGTCCACCCTGATCTTCCCCTTTGCCGAAGGGCAGATCGGCGCCATCTACGGCAAGGGGGAGGGGTTTCCGCCGGCGGTGATCTTTTTCCTGCTTCTCCTGGTCACCGGCCCGTGCGAAGAGATCTACTGGCGCGGGTTTCTGCAAAAGCATCTCATGGTCCGCTACGGTCCCCTGAAAGGCTGGCTGGCGGCATCGGCGATCTACGCCCTCGTGCACATCTGGTCCTTCAACTTCATGCTCATCGGCGCGGCGGCCGTGGCCGGGGCGTTCTGGGGCCTGTGCTACTGGCGCCGGGGGAGACTGACGCCCGTGGTGATCTCCCACTCCCTCTGGAGCGCCGTGGTCTTTTCCCTGGCCCCGATTCCCTGACCGGCGCCTTTTCCCGGCACAGATGCGGGGCATCCCATTACCCTGCCTTGACAATCCGGTCTCGCGGGCTTAATTGGTGGTTTTAAATCGTG
Organism: Desulfobacteraceae bacterium UBA2174; assembly: GCA_002327445.1. Lineage (GTDB taxonomy): Bacteria > Desulfobacterota > Desulfobacteria > Desulfobacterales > UBA2174 > UBA2174. The sequence continues at coordinate 62,879 of DCWA01000012.1, forward strand.
CGCCGCGGCGCGAAGGCCCCGGCGCCAGGGGAGACGCCCATCGACATGCACCCGCCACCGCCCGTCGTCGCCATTGTCGGCAAGTCCAATTCCGGCAAGACCACCCTCATCGAACGGCTCATCCCGGCGTTCAGAGTCCGGGGATATCGCATCGGCACCATCAAGCACTCCCACCACGACATCGATCTGGACCGGCCGGGCAAGGACAGCTACCGGCACAAGCTGGCCGGCGCCGATGCGGTCATGGTGGCCGGCCCCGCCCGCATCGCGCTGGTCAAGGACGTCGCCGGCGCCGAACTGGACGATTTGTTGGCCTATTTCAATGATCTGGACCTGATCATCGCCGAGGGCTTCAAGCGGACCGGCAGACCCAAGATCGAGGTTTGCAGGGCGGCGCGTAGCGGCGCCCCCCTGTGCCGCGATGACCCGAGCCTCGTGGCCATGGTCACCGATCTGGACATCGAGCCTCTGGCCGTTCCCGTCTTTCGACTGGACGACATCGAAGGACTGGCCGATTTCATCGAACGCCGCTTCTTGATCCGCCCGGCGGCCGCGGTGGGAGGCGGACCGCGTTCCTGACCGACGGATGATGCCTTCGTAAAAAATCCGAATTGTCATCCCGAGCGCAGCGAGGGATCTCTTCGTAAAACGGAATGTATAATAATAGCGGATGCTTGAGATTCCTCGTCGCAAGCTCCTCGGAATGACAATGGCTGTTTTCGGCTTTTTTACGACGTTATCAGGGATGGCACCGTGATGAGAACACACCTGATCCGTTGCCAGAACTGGTTCGCTGCCTACACCCGGAGCTTTTTTACCGGCGGCGACGCCCTTGACCTGCCGTTGCGGGTCAAGATCGAACATACCGCCGCCGTGCAGGCCAACATGGCGCAACTGGCCGGCGCCCTGAACTGGCCGCCGGAGGATCGGCTCCTGGCCGAACTGGCGGGGCTGCTGCACGATGTCGGGAGATTTCCTCAGTACAGTAAATACCATACCTTTCGCGACAGCATCTCGGAGAACCACGCCCGGCTCGGGTTGCGGGAGATCGGCCGTCACCGGGTGCTCCATGGCATGCCCACGGGCGCGCGACGGGAGCTGAGTTTTGCCATCGCCCATCACAACGCCTTCAACCTGCCGGCGCACCCGGACCGGCGGCGCACCCTCCTGGGCTGCATGCTGCGCGACGCCGACAAGCTCGACATCTGGCGGGTGTTCAAAACCTACTACTGCGACGGCCGCCGCCTCAACGCCACCGTCGATCTCGATCTGGCCGACACCCCCGGCTACACGCCGGCCGCCCTGGAGAGCCTGCGCCAGGGGCGCATGGTGCGGCTGGCCGACGTGCACAACCGAAACGATTTCAAACTGTTGCAGATTGCCTGGATCTACGATCTCAACCTGGCGCCCGCCTTCGACCTCATGCGCCAGCAAGGGCACCTGGAAGCCCTGGCCCGGACCCTGCCCCTGGATCCGGTGCTGCGTCGCGTGGTGAAAAACACCCTGGGATACGCCGTTTCCCGCGCCGCCGGCCCCGCCGTGCCGCAGTTCGCCACGGCTGTAACCGGATCGGCTTTCCGGGCTCAGTAGTAGGCAATCTTACGATTCCGACGCCGACCTTCGCCCCGGCGGACCGGCTCATGAGATACGGTTCGGCCCAAATGGCGTGCCTGCGGATACAGTTACAGGGTGAAGCAGGGCGGCGGCCAACAGGAGGATTTTCCGTGCCATCCATTTCAAGGCGTCATTTCCTGAAAGGGTCCATGGCTGCGGCCTGCGGTCTGGCGGTGAGCCGAGGGGCCGAGGCGGCCGACGGCGGCGGCGGCGAACCACTGGCCACGCTTCTCGACATCCGCAAGTGCGTCGGCTGCGAAGCCTGCGTCCTGGCTTGCCAGGAGACCAACGGGCACAAGTACCCCCAGCCCAAGAAGCCATATCCCAAGATGTACCCGTCGCGGGTCAAGGTCTCCGACTGGTCCGACAAGCAGGATGTCACCGACCGGCTCACCCCCTACAACTGGCTCTTCATCCAGCACGCCACGGTGACCATCGACGGCGAGGAGACCGAACTCAACATTCCGCGGCGCTGCATGCATTGCGTCAATCCCCCCTGCGTCAAGCTTTGCCCCTGGGGCGCGGCCCGACAGGAGCCCAACGGCTTGTCGCGCTTCGACCCGAACATCTGTCTGGGGGGCAACAAGTGCGGCGAGGTCTGCCCCTGGGACGTGCCCCAGCGCCAGACGGGGGTGGGGCTCTACCTGGATCTGCTCCCCTCTCTGGCCGGCAACGGGGTGATGTACAAGTGCGACCGCTGCTACGACCGGCTGGCCCGGGGCGAGCTGCCCGCCTGCATCGAGGCCTGCCCGGAAGGGGTGCAGACCATCGGCCCGCGCAGCCAGATCCTCGCCGAGGCCCGCCGCATCGCCGACGAGATCGGCGGCTACATCTACGGGGCGGAGGAAAACGGCGGCACCAACACCATTTACGTGTCTCCGGTACCCTTCGAGGAGATCAACCGGGGCAGCGAGTACGGCCCGGGGCGCCCCCACATGGAACCGGTGGAAGACCAGATGAAGCTGGGCAACCGCCTGGCGGCCGCCATGGTCCTGGCCCCTCTGGCCGGGGCTGGAGCGGCTATTTCCCGGATGATGCGCGCCGCTCAGGGGCCGGAGGAAGATAAAACGGCGACGGACAGCGCGCCTGACGAGGGGAGGGACCGGCCATGACCCCATCCGCCACTGTCCTCGGGTTCCCCGCCTACATGAAGCGGCTGTACGCCTTCACGCTGGTGGTCCTGGCCCTCAGCGGCTTTGCCCAGATGCCGATCTTCAAACGCTACTACATCGCCGACGTCCCCGGACTGGGATGGCTGGCCCAGTATTACGTCACCCACGTGATGCACTATCTCGGGGCCGCCCTGCTGCTCGGCCTGGTGGCCTATGCCGTCGCGGGCTGGCTGGCCGGGCGGCCGCGGCCGCGGTTGACAGGCGCCGGTGCCGTGAGGGCGGCGCTGCTCGTGGGGCTGATCGTCACCGGGGTCCTGCGGGTAATAAAAAACTTCTCCGGCGTCTACATGTCCGCCGACTGGATCGTGTTTCTCGACATGCTTCACATCGCTTTGGTCCTGGCTTACGTCATGGCGGCCATCTGGGCGGCGGCGGGCAAAAAGCGATGGACAACCCAACCTTGATCCTCTAATACACCACGGGAGCTTTACCATGTCCGGAACCGTTTGGCTGTTGATTGTCATTGCGGTTTGGGTTGCCCTTCAAGCCTGGATTCTGCCCAAGCTGGGGGTGCCGACCTGAATGAGCAATGCTTGTCAGTTGACGAGCACGAAGAAGAATGGCCCAACCCCAGGATTCAAAGCGGAGGATAAACGACAAGGACGCGCCCTTGATCGAAGCGATCAACGCCGGTGATACCGACCGTTTCTACGAACTCGTGCAGCGCTATCAGCAGCCCCTGTTCAACTTCGGGCTGCGCATCTGCGGCCAGGCCGCGGATGCGGAAGACATGGTGCAGGACACCTTCTTGAATGTCTTCCGGTATCTGAAGACATTCCGTTTTGAAAGTCAGTTCAAGAATTGGCTTTACCGGATTGCGATGAGCGTCTGTATCAAGCGCCGGCGGCGTTCCAAGTACGCCCCGGAGCGGGAGCTGTCCTTGGAGGATTTTTTGCCCGGGGACGAGCAGGTCGCCGCCGAGGCGCCGGCCTGGGCCAGGGAGCCGCTGGACCGGCTGCTGGACGAGGAGCTGACCCGGCGCATCGAAGACGCCATTCTCGCCTTGCCGGAAACCTATCGCCCGGTGCTGGTGCTGCGCGACCTGGAAGGGTTTTCCACCGAGGAGACCGCCCAGATCCTCAATCTGACCCCGGGCAATGTCAAGGTGCGCCTCCACCGTGCGCGGCTCTTCATCCGTGAGCAACTCAAGGAATACTTCGCCCATGACCGGAGCCGACCCGCCTGAACACGATCCGGCCCACTGCCGGGAGATGTTTTCCCACTTGTCCGAGTACCTGGACCGGGAACTCGACGAAATCGCCTGCCGACAGATCGAACGACACCTGCGGCACTGCGACGCCTGCCGGGCCTGTTGCGCGACCCTGGCCCGCACCGTGGCGCTCTGCCAGGGAATGCCCCCCCATGCTGTCCCCGGGGACATGGCCGTCCGGCTGCGGGAGGCCATCGAGAAGTTGCGCGCCGGGGATCGGCCCGCTCCCGCGCCGCACTCCGATTGACATTTCGCTGAAGCTTGGGATACCTTGTTTGAACGTTTAGCCGAAGAACGGGTGGACCATGATCATCGGACTGGATGTGGGCGGTACGCATGCGGATGTCGTGTTGTTGGGCACCGAGGGACTGGTGGCCAGCGCCAAAGTGCCCACCGACGCCAACGATCTGTTTCACACCGTCCTGCGCGGCCTGGAGGAGATCACCGCCGGGGTTCCTCCGGAGACCATCAACCGCATCGTGCTCTCCACGACCCTGACCACCAATGCCATCGTCCAGGGCCAGGTGCCGCCGGTGGGCATGATCGTTTCCGGCGGTCCGGGCATCGATCCGGCGCTTTTTCGCACCAACGAACACTACTTCACCGTGGGCGGCGCCATTGACCACCGCGGCCGGATCGTTGAGGCCGTGGACCCCCGGGACATCAAGACCATCGCCAAGCGGCTGCGGCGGGAGGGGATCCGCCAGGTGGGCGTGGTGGGCAAGTTCTCGGTGCGCAACCCGGTGCACGAGGTCGAGATCGCCCGGATCCTGGGGGATGAATTCGACAAGATTTTTCTGGGCCACCGGGTCGCCGGCAGCCTCAACTTCCCCCGGCGCATCGCCACCACCTACCTCAACGCCGCCGTCCATCCCATGCACAAGCAGTTTTTCCTCGCCGTCCAGCGTTCGTTGAACGAAAAGGGACTGTCCGTGCCGATCCGGATCCTCAAGGCCGACGGGGGCAACATGCAGTTCGCCGCCTCCATCGACTTTCCGGCCCAAACGATCCTGTCCGGCCCGGCGGCCAGCGTCATGGGCTCGCTGGCATTCGCCCCGGACGAGGACGAAGCCCTGGTCTTCGACATCGGCGGCACCACCACCGACATGGCCATCCTGGTCAACGGTGTGCCGCTGCTCGACCCGGCGGGCATCGAGCTGGGCGGCTTCAAGACCCTGATCCGGGCCCTGGAGACCCACTCCATCGGCATGGGAGGAGACAGCGCGGTGCGGGTGGAGAACGGGGAGCTGAAGATCGGCCCCGAACGCCGTGGGCCGGCAATGGCCTACGGCGGCCCGGTGCCGACGCCCACGGACGCCATGTTCGTGCTCGGCCTGATCCGCAGCGGGGGTCGCGAGGCGGCCCAAGCCGGTATCTCGGCCCTGGCGGCCCAGTTGGGCACCACCCCCGAAGTGGCGGCGGAGAGGATCTTCGACGGCGCCTGCCGCAGCATCATCGATGCCGCCGAGGCCATGGTGGCGCGGGTCAACAGCAAGCCGGTGTACACCGTCCACGAAATGCTGGAAGGCCACACCGTCAAGCCGCGCAAGATCCTCGTCCTCGGCGGTCCGGCACTCTACTTCGCCCACCGCCTCGAGGAGATGTCCGGCTACAGGGTCGGGGTCATTCCCCGCTGGAAGGTGGCCAACGCCATCGGCGCGGCCCTGGCGCGCACCACCTGCGAGGTGACCGTCTTCGCCGACACCGAGCGGGGCATCGCCACGGCCCCGGAGGAAAACTACACCGAGAACGTCGGCAGCCGCTTTTCCGGCGAGGAGGCCGTGCAACTCGCCTACCGCTTGCTGCGCGACAAGGCCGCCCGGCTGGGAGGCACCGCCGAGGCCCACGAGGTGGAGGTGGTCGAAAATCTGCAATTCAACATGGTGCGCGGGTTTTACACGTCGGGCAAGAACATCCGCGTACGCGTCCAGGTCAAGCCGGGGCTGATCCAGGACTACGACCCGGTAGCCGGAAGGCTCACGGATTGAGGCGAGGGGGCGCATGATCACAGCGCGTCAAAAAACCGGCCTGGTTTTTTTCCCGGCCTTCGATTGGGCCATCAGCCCCACCCACCCGGAACGGGAGGAGCGGTTGCTCTATACCCAGGACCAGGTGTTCGAGGAGGGGCTCTTCGACATCGAGGGCATCAGCGAGTTCAAGCCGGACCTCGTGACGGTCAACGATGTGCAGCGGGTGCATTTCTGCGTGCCGGATCCCTGGGCGGTGATGACCGAATCCCACTTCATCAGCGCCGGCGGGGCCAAGACCATCGGCATGGCGGTGATGGACAAGAAGGTCGAACGCGGCTTCGCCCTGGTGCGCCCCCCGGGCCACCACGCCATGCGGGTGGTCCACGGCAGCCGGGGGTTTTGCGCGGTGAACATCGAGGCGATCATGATCGAGTTCCTGCGTGCGGCCTACAAGGTGCGGCGGGTGGCCATCGTGGACACGGACTGCCATCACGGCGACGGTACCCAGGACATCTACTGGCACGATCCGGATACCCTGTTCATCTCGCTGCACCAGGACGGGCGCACCCTCTACCCGGGCACCGGCTTCACCAACGAATTGGGAGGACCCAACGCCACGGGGATGACGATCAACATCCCGCTGCCGCCCCATACGGGCGACGAGGGATTCCTGTCCGTCATGCGCGAGGCGGTGCTGCCGATTCTGCAGGAATTCAAGCCTGAGCTGGTGGTCAACTCCGCCGGCCAGGACAACCACTTCTCCGACCCGATCACCAACATGAACTTCTCGGCCCAGGGGTACGCCACTCTCACGGACCTGCTCAAGCCGGATATCTGCGTGCTGGAGGGCGGTTACAGCATCGAGGGGGCGCTGCCCTACGTCAACGTGGGGTTGATTCTGGCCCTGGCCGGGGTGGATTACAGTCGGGTGCGGGAACCGGCTTACGATCCGGACCGGATCCGCCAGCCAGCCATGGTGACCGCCCGCATCGCGGAAACCTGCAAGGAGGTCCTGTCCCTGTGGGACCAGCGCCAGCGGCTCCGCGACCGGGCCGGGGAAGCCGGCGACCTGGCGACCCGCGAACGCACCGTGTTCTACGATACCGACAACATTGTCGAACGCCAGAAGGAGACGGTGCGGGTCTGCCGGGACTGCGGCGGCGCCTGGAAGGTCGATTCCAGCTCTGACCGGCAAAAACGGATCCTGGCGGTCCACATCCCCCGTCATGCCTGCCGGGCTTGCCAACAGGCCGGCTACGACTGGTTCGAACAGGCACCGACGGACGGATTCGACAGGGTGTTTCTCCAGGATCGCACCAAGGACCAGTTTCGCATCAAAGGTCTCCAGCCCTCCGGCGCCTGACCGTATGCCCGCCTCGCGCGCCGTCCGTTGGGGCGCTGGCCGGGCCTTTTGACGAAGCGCAATGCCCCCATCCGACGACATCCCATACCCTGAATTGGACCTGCTGGACGCCGAGGCCGGCTTCAGAGCCCCGGGCAGGGGGATTTCCACTCCGGCCGAACGCCGGCGCATCGCCGCCCTGCGCCTCAGAGCGCGGATCTTCAAGGCCGTGCGGCGGTTTTTCGAGGCCAACGGATTTCTGGAAGTCGAGACCCCCTGCCGCATTCCGGCGCCGGCGCCAGAGGCGCATGTGGATGCCCCGGCAGCGGGCGACTGGTTCCTGCAAGCCTCACCGGAGCTGTGCATGAAGCGGCTGCTGGCTTCCGGTCTGCGGCGGATTTTCCAGATCTGCCGGTGCTTCAGGGCCGGGGAGCGCGGGGCCCGGCACCTGCCGGAAATGACGATGCTCGAATGGTATGCCGTCGGCAACGACTACCACGACCTGATGGAAGAGTGCGAACTGCTGGTGCAGGCGGTGGCCAAGGAGCTGGGTCGTGGCGAGCGGCTCGTTTACCAGGGCAGCGACCTCTCGCTGGCCTCCGGGTGGCCACGGCTCACCGTGGCGGACGCCTTTGCGCGCTACGCTCCCGTCAGCGCGGAGCAGGCGCTCAAGGAGGGCCGCTTCGACGAAATCATGGGGTTGATCGTCGAACCGAACCTGGGCCGCGAGAAACCGGTCTTTCTCTGCGATTATCCCGCCCCGTGCGCCTCCCTGGCCCGCCTCAAGCCGGACGATCCTTCCGTGGCCGAACGCTTCGAGCTTTACATGGCCGGGATGGAACTGTGCAACGGGTTCACCGAGCTGGTGGACGCCGACGAGCAGCGCCGGCGCTTCGATGAAGCCGCCTGGCAGCGGCGCAAGCTCGGCAAGCGCGCCTATCCCATGCCCGAATCCTTTCTGTGCGACCTTGCGCGGATGCCGGCGGCCGCCGGCAACGCCCTGGGTCTCGACCGCCTGGTGATGCTCTTTGCAGACGCGCCCACCATCGACCAGGTGGTGGCCTTCACTCCCGAGACGCTTTGACCGGTTCCGGCACTTCCTTCGGCGGCGTGGGGAAGATGTTGAGCAGGCGGCACTGGCTCAGGGTGCGCCGGATACGAAACCCCAGCTTGGTGTGCATGGCAAAGGAGGCATGCCAGTTGCTGTACATCCCCGAGATCATGCGCACCGCTCCCAGGTCCCGCATTTCGATCATCAACTTTCCCAACAGCCAGGAGCCCACCCCCCTTCCGGCAAAATAGGGGTGGACGAAGATGTAGACGAGGTAGCACTCTCCGGCCTCCAGGGCCAGGGTGTACCAGAGGGCGAGCTTGAAGTCCCTGAAGGTGACCCAGGTAAAGGCCTGGATGCCGTCTTCATCCTCCAGTACCAGACAGCGGTCCCCCCTGCGCAACGAAGCCGCCATGAAGTCGGTTTCCTTCACGAAGCCTTCCAGGGCGTTGATGGCGAACAGGTCCTGCTCCCGGGCCCATCGCAGGTGCAGGTCCGCGGGCGGGGGGCCGACGGCGATCGGCTCGCGCAGGTCGCGCACCAGCTCGATCCACTCTTCACAGGTCTCCATCTTGCGGGCGATTTGACGGATGGATGCGCGGAACGGGGACATGGCTTCGGTTCGCTCCTTTCAACTGCGCAGATAGGTGCCCCACCAGGCCAGGGTCTCCTTCAGGCGCGCCACGGGCGAAAGGTGAATGCCCAGATCGGCCAGGGCGGCCCAGTATCGGCCGTGCACCCGTTGGATCCGCCACAAGGGATAGACGAGCAGGCGGGGGTCGGCCGACGCGATGAGGGGGCCGGTGCCGGTGGCGCGCAGGCCGGCCATCTCTTGGAGCACCCGGCGTACCGACTCGCCCAGGGCGTTGAGATCGTAGCCGCCTTCCAGGGTCATCACCAGCCGGCCTTGGCAGCAGTCGTCGGCGATTTCCATCAACACCCGGGTCATTCCGGCGAATCCTTCCGGCGTTACCCGCATCCCCCCCAGTGGATCGTCCACGTGAATGTCGAAGCCGGCGCTCACCAGCACCAGGTCCGGTCCAAACTCCAGGGCCACCGGCCTGAGGACCCGATCCAGGATGGCCAGGAACTCCCCGTCGCCGCAGCCGGGCGGCAGCGGGGTGTTGAGGGTATAGCCCCGGCCCGGCCCCGAGCCCACGTCCCGCAGGCGGCCGCTGTACGGATAGGCGAAGGCTTCGTGGGTGGAAAAGTACAGCACCGACGGGTCGTCCGCAAAGCAATGCTGGGTGCCGTTGCCGTGGTGAAGGTCCCAGTCGACGATCAGGATCCGCTTCATCGCCAGCTCGCGCTGGGCGAAGCGGGCGCCGACGGCCACGTTGTTGTAAAGGCAGAACCCTTTGGCCTTGGCGCGCTCGGCATGGTGGCCGGGGGGACGCACCAGGGCGAAGGCGTTGTCCAGCGTGCGGTTCTGCACCCGGGCGATGGCCTGGCACAAGCCGCCGGCGGCCAGCAGGGCCGCTTCGTGGGAACCGGGGGAGGTGGACGTGTCCTTGTCGAAGTGAACGCAGGATTGGCCTGAGGTGGCTTCCAGGCGCCGGATGTAGGCCGGTGCGTGGACCTGTTCCAGAGTCTGCCGATCCGCCGGCTGCGCCGCCACTTCGACAAAGCGGCCCCGCATCCCCGGCTCCCTGAGCATGGCCTGCAGCACATCGAGGCGCGCGGGGCATTCCGGCGCATCCGCTTCCATGCAATGGTTGGCGCAGCGGGGGTCGATGACGATACCCGTGCGCCGCCGGGTCGCCCGGGTCGGCGTTTTGCCGGTTGTGTTCGAGGGGATGGAAGACATCGGATGCCGGAACCGCCTTTCGTGGTGGCGCTATGTTTGATCCGCTCGCAACAAGCGATCTTCCACCACAGCGTTCACCGAGGACTCAAAGGACGACCTGAAATTTGATTTATTTTAACAGCAAACGGACCGAGCAGCCAGAAGAACCCTCTGTCCCCTGTCACCCAGAGGCGGGCAGCCACGAGGAGTCACTTCCCAACCGGGTGCATCCTTGCGCCGTTTTCCCAACTGCGGATTCCTCTTTTTCCCGATCCGTTTTCTTGAGCTGTCCAGTGGGACTGAAGGATTCGATTGCCTCGGGCCAAGCGGTCCGCCAAATCCTCAGACATCTGTAAGTGATTAAAAATCGGATTGTTGTTCCTTGCCGTGAAAGCCGGCGCCTTGAAAAGCCGCCTGGGTTTTGGTACGGTGCCGCGGTTTCAGGCTGTTACTCCAGCTTAACATCTGTGGCTTGCGGCATGGGCCGGGAAGGGATTTTTTTCCATGCAGTTTTCCCAACGCGTCTATTGCGGACAGTTGACTCCCGAGGACGTCGGCCGGCAGGTGTTGCTGGCCGGCTGGGTGGACGCCTACCGGGACCACGGGGGTCTGCTCTTCGTCCACCTGCGCGACCGCAGCGGGATCGTGCAGATCGTCTTCAATCCGGCGACCACGGCAGAGGATGTCTGCCGGCAAGCCGCCGGCCTGCGTGCCGAGTACTGCGTCGCCGTCCGGGGGGAGGTCTGCCCGCGGTTGGCGGGGACGGAAAACCCCCACATCGAGACCGGCACCATCGAGGTGATGGTGGCCGAACTGACGGTGCTGGCCGAATCCGAGCCGACGCCCTTCGCCGTTTCCGAAAAGGCCATGATCGCCGGTGCGGCCACCGCCGGTAGCGATCCGGTGGCCGAAGACCTGCGCCTCCAGTTCCGCTACCTCGACCTGCGCCGGCCGTCCATGCGCGACCATCTGGTGCGGCGCCACCGCATTTTCCAGTGCGTGCGCGAGTTTCTCGACGCGCAAGGCTTCGTGGAAGTCGAAACCCCGATGCTCACCATGAGCACCCCCGAGGGAGCCCGCGACTACCTCGTGCCCAGCCGGGTGCATGCGGGCAGTTTCTACGCGCTGCCCCAGTCGCCCCAGCTTTTCAAACAGTTGCTGATGGTGGGCGGCCTGGAGCGCTACTTTCAGCTGGCGCGATGCTTTCGCGATGAGGACCTGAGGCCCAACCGCCAGCCGGAGTTCACCCAGCTCGACCTGGAGGCCTCCTTCATCGATGAGGAATTCATCTACGCGCTTATCGAGGAACTCACGGCGCGGATGTTCGCCGTGGGCGGCATCGCGCTGGCGCGTCCCTTTGCCCGCATGACTTGGACCGAGGCGATGGAGACTACCGGCTCGGACCGCCCGGACCTGCGTTTCGGCCTGCGCTTCGTGGATGTCACCGATCTTTTCGTCAACACCAACTACTCGATTTTCAAGCAGATCCTCCAGCGCGGGGGATGCATCAAGGGGATCAACATCCAGGGGCAGTCCGAGAAGCTGAGCAAGAACGTGCTGCAAAACGAGTACGCCAAGGAAATCGCCCCCTCCTTCGGCGCCAAGGGGATGACCTGGATGCGCGTGGAGGGCGGGCGCTTCGAGTCCAACATCGTCCAGTATTTCAGCCCCGCCGAGCTGGACGGGCTGCGCCAGCGCTTCGGGGTTGCCGACGGGGACGTGCTCATCATGGTGGCCGATCCGTCCTACAGCGTCGTGGTCTCGGCCCTGGGACAGTTGCGCCTCCACCTGGCTCACCGCCTCGGGCTGGTCCCCGCCGACCGCTTCTGCCCGGTGTGGATCACCGAGTTTCCGCTTTTCGAACCGACCGAAGACGGCGGCGTCACCTCCAGCCACCATCCGTTCACCGCCCCGGACCGCACCGACTTCGATCCGGCCAATATTGAGGACCTGCTGTCCCTCCGATCGCGGTCCTACGACCTGGTGGTGAACGGCGAGGAGTTGGGCGGCGGCTCCATCCGCATCAGCGACCGGGATGTGCAGCGCAAGATCTTTGCCGCTCTGGGGCTCGGCGAGGAAGAGACCCGGGAAAAATTCGGTTTTTTCCTCCGGGCCTTCGATTTCGGCGCCCCGCCCCACGGCGGCCTGGCCCTGGGCATGGACCGCACCGTGTCCATGATCCTGCAGACGCCGTCCATCCGCGAGGTGATCGCTTTTCCCAAGAACCGCTCGGCGGCCTGCCCCCTCACCGGCGCCCCGTCGGTGGTGGCCCGCGAGCAGTTGGCCGAGCTGGGGCTGCTCGATTTGGGGGGCCGGGACCTGCTGCCGGGGGACGCGCAAAAGGACGATCCCATCGACCGGCTCTCGTGGGTTTCGCGCATCGGCTTCGCGGCCGATGAGCGGCCCATGCTGGAAGCGGTGCGGGCCCAGGCCGAGACCCTGGCGGACCTGGCCGCCGAACGGGCCGGGACCGAGGATCCGATCTTCACCGTGGCGCCGGTGGCCAACCGGCTGCGGCCGGGCACCGAGGCCCGCCCATCGCCCCTGGCGGAAAACGGCCGGCTGCTGCAGAGCGCGCCGGCGGTCAAGGGAGACTACTTCAAAGTCGCCACCATTTTGGAATGACGGGAGAACTTTCCATGGAGGAGCTGTTCGTCCACCGCCCCGCCGAGGCCACGGCCTCCGGGAACGGCCCACTGCACGGGATGAAGGTGGCCCTTCAGCCCAACTGCTCCGTCGCCGGCTGGCCCGCCGACGCCGGCTCCGATGCCCTGGCCGATTTCAAGGCCCTGGAAGACGCCACCATCGCCGGCCGGCTTCGTCAGGCCGGGGCCGTCTTGTGCGGCACCACCCGGATGAGCGAGTTCGGTTTCGGCCTCCATGGCAGCCGGGCCGGTGAAGCGGTGCGCCAAGGGGCCGCCGACGCCGAGCTGGTGCTGGATCTGATGGGGGAAAGCCGCCTGGCGGCGCTCCGGGCCTCGGTTTTCGGCTTCAAACCCAGCTACGGGCGGCTGTCGCGCCTGGGGATCATCGGTTTGATTCCCTCCATGGAATGCGCCGGACTGGTCACGGCGGACCTGGAGGTAATCGCGAAGATCCTCGATGCCGTCGCCGGGGCTGACGAGATGGATTTTTCCATGCCCGCCGAGCCGGCGGCCGATCCGGAGGACGGCCCCATCGATCCGTCCCGTCTGACCATCGGCGTGATCGCCGAAGCTTTGCAAGGCCTGGACGACGACGCGCAGGCCGGCTTCCGTCAGACATTGGCGGCGATCCGCGAGACAGGGGCAACCCTCCTGGACCTGTCTTTTCCCGAGTTTTCCCTCTTTCCCCTGGCGCACCAGGTCGTCGGCGCGGTGGAGGCCTCGTCGTGCGCCGGCCGCTACGATTCGGTGCGCTACGGCCGGCGGGCCCCCGGGGCCAAGAACTGGAACGAGATGTACTTGCGCTCGCGGGGAGCGGCTTTCGGCCCGCTGGTGAAAAGCTACCTGTTCCAGGGGGCCTATTTCCAGTTCGAACGCTACGGCGCCTTCGAGGCCGCCTGCCGCATTCGCTCCCGACTGGTTGCCCGGATGGATCGGCTGGCGGCTCAAGTGGACGTCTTGGCCTTGCCGGCGGTTGATTTGGCCGGATCCGGCAATGCCGCATCCCTGGGCGATACCTACGCCCGGTTCGGCGCCACGCTCTTTGCCAATGTCACGGGCCAGCCGGCCCTGGTCCTGCCGCCGTGTCCGGGGACCGGCGGGGCGGGGCTCCAACTGACGGCGGCCCGGGGCGGCGACGGCCGGCTGCTGGCCCTGGGGCGGCATCTTTTCAACGGGCGGGGAGGGAAGGCGTGATGGATTTCGAAGCGGTCATCGGACTGGAAATTCACGTGGAGCTCAACTGCGCCACCAAGATGTTCTGCGACTGTCCCAATCGCCCCGGAGACGCGCCCAACACCCACATCTGCCCCACCTGCCTCTGGTTCCCCGGCGCCGTGCCCCGCCTCAGCCGCCAGGCCCTGGAAAAGGCCGCTCTGCTCTGCCTGGGGCTGGAGGCCGAATTGCAGCCGGTGAGCGCCTTCGACCAGAAGGTCTACTACTACCCCGACCTGCCCAAGGGCTACCAGTTGTCCCAGGCGCATCTGCCCCTGTCGCGGGGCGGCGGCATCGAGATCCCGGGCGAAGACGGCCAGACCCGGCGCCTTCGCATCCACCACATCCACATGGAAGAGGACGTGGCCAAGCTGGTGCACGAGATGGAGGGGCGGCTGCCCATCAGTCTGGTGGACTTCAACCGGGCCGGCGCGCCCCTGGTGGAAATCGTCACCGAGCCGGATTTTCGCACTGCCTGCGAGGCGATGGAATTTTTGAAGGCCCTGCGGACCCGGGTGCGCTACGTGGGCGCTTCCGAGTGCAGCATGGAAAACGGCACCATGCGGGTGGATGCCAACATCTCCGTGCGCCCGGCGGGCAGCGACCGGATGAACACCAAGGTGGAAGTCAAGAACATGAACTCCATCCGCCACGTGGGCGATGCCATCGCCCACGAGATCGCCCGCCAGAGCGCGGCGGTGCAGGCCGGTGAGGCGGTGATTCTCCATACACGGCTCTGGGACCCGGATAAAAAGGCCACCGTTCCCATGCGGGCGAAGTTCGAAGGCCCCTGCGTGCCCGATCCGGTGGTGCCGGTCATCGCGTTGTCGGCCGAGTGGATCGCGGACCTGCGCGGGCGCCTGCCCGAGATGCCCGCCGTCCGGGCCGAACGCTTCATGGCCTGCTACGAACTGAACGGAGAAGAAGCCGCCTTTCTCAGCGCCGAACCGGAAGTCGCCGGTTATTTCGAAGCGTTGATCACCGAAGGCGTCGCCCCGCGCATGGCCATGCACTGGCTGTCCACCCAACTGATGCCCGCCGTGCGGGAGCGGGAAACGGCGCTGGATGCCTGCCCCGTGACCCCTGCGCGGCTGGGCGGACTGCTGAAGATGCTCGCGCGGGACGAGATCAACGCCAAGGCGGCCCGGGAGGTGCTGGGGCTTTTGTTCGACGAGGATGGATCGCCGGAGGCCATCGTGCGCCGCCGCGGCTTTGGCCAGGTGTCCGATACGGCGGCTCTAGAACAGCTCATCGACACGGTACTGGCGGCCCAGCCGGCGGCGGTGGCCGATTTCAGGAGCGGCCAAGGCAAGGCCATGGGGTTTCTCATCGGCCAGGCGATGCAGGCATCCGGCGGAAAGGCCAATCCCAAGGTCATCCGGGAGATGCTCGCCAAAAAACTGGCGGCCGATTCTATAGAATCCCCCTGATCGCCTTCACCAGCTGCTCGGCGTCGGGGATGTAAAACCGCTCCAGGGGCGGACTGGCCGGCACGGGGATGTCCGGCCCGGTCACCCGCCGCAGGGGGGCTTTCAGGCTCTCGAAGGCTTGCTCCATCACCACCGCCGCCACCTCTCCGGCGAATCCACCGGTGCGCGTGGCCTCGTGCAGCACCACCAGACGCCCGGTCTTGCGCACCGATGCCAGGATGGCCGCCCTGTCCAACGGGACCAGGGTGCGCAGGTCCAGGATCTCGACGTCGATTCCCTCGCCAGCCAACTGCTCGGCCGCCTTGAAGGCCACCCCCAGCATACGGGACCAGGTCACCACGGTGACATCCCTGCCCGGCCGCTTGACGTCGGCCTGGCCGATGGGAACGAGGTGTTCGCCTTCGGGTACCGGCCCGGGAGCGAAGTAGAGCATCATGTCTTCGAAGAATACCACCGGGTTCGGATCGCGGATGGCCGACTTGAGCAGCCCCTTGGCGTCGGCGGCCGTGGCGGGCATGATCACCTTGAGCCCGGGGCAGTGCGCCGCCCAGGCCTCCAGGTTGTGGGAATGCTGGCAACCGGCGCCGAAGCCGGCCCCGCTCTTGATCCGCACCACCAGCGGAAAGGTCGACTTTCCCCCCGAGAGGTAGCGCAACTTGGCGGCATGGTTGACGATCATGTCCGAAGCGAGGGTGAAGAAGGGGTTGAACATGATCTCCACCACCGGTTTGAGACCCGCTTCGGCCGCCCCCACCGCCAAGCCGGCGATGGCGGCCTCGGACACCGGGGTGTCCCTGACGCGGCGGGGACCGAAATCCTTCAGCAGCCCGGCGGTGGGTAGCATGGGGTTGTCATGGATGCTGACGCCGACGCCCTCGCCGGCGAGAAAGACGGTGTCATCCCGGGTCATCTCTTCCTTCAGGGCCTGGTTGAGGGCTTGTCCCATGGTCAGTTGCGGCATGATGGCGTTCCTTTCATCGGAGCCGTGCGGCGCCGGTCATCGCTTTCAGGCGTAAACATCTTCAAGGGCTTCGTGGGGTTCCGGGTAAGGGCTCTCCTCGGCGAAGCGGATGGCCTCCTGGACCAGCGTCTCGACGCGGGCTTCCATCGCCTTCAGGTCCTCGGCGCTGATCAATCCCCGGGCGCGCACGGCGTCGCGCATTCTGGCCACCGGACACAGGGCCCGCCAGGCGGCGATTTCCTCCTTGGGCTGGTAGAGCTGGGGGTCGCTTTCTCCGTGGCCCCGCCAGCGGTAGGTCTTGCACTCGATGAGGGTCGGCCCTTCACCGGCCGCTGCCCGGGCCCGGGCGTCCAGGGCGGTGGTGTAGACGGACATCGCGTCGTTGCCGTCCACCACCACCCCCGGCATGCGGTAGCCGGCGGCCCGGTCGGCGATGTTTTCGATCCGGGTGTGCTCCTCCTGGCGCTGGGCCCCGGCGTAGCGGTTGTTTTCGCAGACGAAAATCACCGGCAGACGCCAGAGGCTGGCCAGATTCAGGGCTTCGTGAAACGAGCCTTCACCGGTCGCGCCGTCACCGACGAAGCAGACGGTGATGCCGGGCTCGTTGCGGTACTGCTGGGCAAAGGCCCGGCCCACGGCGATGGGCGGGCCGGCACCCACCACCGTCGAGGTGCAGGGGGCGCCGATTTCAGGCAGCGCCAGGTGCAGCGTGCCGCTCTTGCCCTTGTTGCAGCCGGTGCGCTTGCCGTAGATTTCCGCCATCAACACCTTGGGGTCGGCGCCTTTGGTCAGCAGGTGAGCGTGGCTGCGGTGGTTGGTGATGATCACATCCTCGGGCCGCAGGGCGGCGACCATTCCGACCCCCACCGCCTCCTGCCCGGTGCACAGGATCATCATGCCCGGGATTTTGCCCTCGATTCGGCACAGGTCGGTAAGGGCTTCCTCGAAGCGGCGGGAAAGCATCAGAAAATGAAGCATTTCCAGCATTTTGTCCTTAGGTATGGTCATGGGGGCTCCTTTGGTGGGAAACGGATGGGTGCCAAGGCACAGGCGATTTTCACAAGAAAGCCGAAGATTGAAACTCAGGACATGTTCAGGACACGGGCCGAGGTTTGTCAACCCAATTTTTGATCGAAATGACCCCCCGCGCCGGGCACTCCAAGGTTCGATGCGGCCGGCCGGAGCGGTTTCCGGTTGGATCTGCCAACGGTTTCACGGTCGATGGGGGGTGGTCTGCGGGGAAAAATCGTGTCATATTGGAATCATTCAGACGCCGGTGAGGGCCGTCAATTGAACTCGACCTGGAATTTTGGATGCGAAAGGGATTTGCGCTGCCATGAAGTTTTTCTGCCGCCGGGTTTTTCCTGTCTTCCTTGGCCTGCTGATCTTCTCCGCTGCCGTGCCTGCCCCGGCGCTCGACGCGGTGAACGGCGAGGCGCTCTCCCTGTCGCTGCGGGAATGGCTCGATGCGGCCGCCCGGAGCCGGCAGGCATTTGTCGGCTGTGAGCCGGTCCATGCCAGCAAGGATCTGATCGATTTTTATGCGCAACGCGCCTACCAGCCGGTCTGGGTGTCGCCGCGGGGGGCTTCCGAGGCGGCCCGGGACCTGCTGTCAACCCTGGCCGACGCCGAACGGCACGGCCTGTTGTCCCAGGATTACCATTTCCCGTGCCTCTCCGAGTGGCTGAAAAACCACCGGAGCGACCGGTCTCCGGCGATAGCGGCCAAGGAACTGGCGGGAATGGAGATTGTGCTGTCGGATGCCTTCGTCAACTTCGCCACCCATCTGGCTGCCGGCAAGGTCGATCCGCAAACCATCCATCCCCAGTGGGTCTCTCCCAGGAAAAAGACAGAAGTTTTCCAGCGGCTGGCCGCCGTTGCCGCATCCCGGGACCTGCGCGCCATCCTCGAGGAACTGGCGCCCGGAGACCAGGGGTACCGGGACGCCATGAGCGAGGCGCACCGGCTGCGGCGGCGGATTGCCACCGGCGGGTGGCGTGAGATCGATCCGGGCGAAACACTGCGTCCAGGGGACCACTCCCCTCGTGTGGCGCAGGTGCGGGCGCGGCTGATGGAAGAAGGGGATCTGCCTTCCGGAACACCCTCAGCGGAGGAGACGGTGTTCGGCGATGCCCTGGTCCGGGCGGTGGTGCGGTTTCAGCATCGGCACGGGCTTGCTCCGGACGGGGTCGTCGGCCCGCAGACCCTGGCGGCCCTGAACCGCTCACCGGAGGACCGGTTGCGCTGCGTGCTGGTCAACCTGGAGCGATGGCGCTGGATTCCCCGGGACCTCGGACGGCGCCACATCATCGTCAACCCGGCCGCCTTCACCCTCGAAGGCTTCCGGGAAGAGCTGAAGGTGCTGGAAATGCCGGTGATCGTGGGCGAATCCTACACCCGGACCCCGGTCTTCAGCGGGGACATGACCCACCTGGTGGTCAACCCCTTCTGGAATGTTCCGCCTGGCGTGCTGGCGCGCAAGATTTTGCCCAAGATCAAAAAGAATCCCGGTTACCTGGCGGCCAACCACTTCGAGCTGGTCCGTGGATCCAAGCAGACGACCGTGCTTCTGAACCCCTCCCTCATCGACTGGTCCAGGGTGCACGCCGGCAATTTCCCCGGACGATTGCGGCAGCGACCGGGCCCCTGGAATTCCCTGGGCCGGATCAAGTTCATTTTCCCCAACGATTTCGCCGTCTATCTTCACGACACGCCGGATCGCCACCTCTTCGACCGGACGGATAGGGCCTTCAGCAGCGGCTGCATCCGGGTGAAAAAGCCCGTCGAGCTGGCGTTGTTCGTCCTGGAGCCGGATCCTGCCTGGAATCGGGAGCGGTTGGAGCAGGTGCTGGCGGGAGGCAAGCCGACCACGGTTCGGGTCAAGGACCCGGTGACCGTCCACTTGCAGTACTGGACGTTCTGGATCGGTGCGGACGGGCAGGCCCAGTATCGAAAGGATATCTACGATCGGGACGGCGTGCTCTGGAGTGCACTGAACACGGTTCCCTCCGCGCCGCAGGCCGCCCCGGCCCAGGTTCAACCCGAGGTCGATCCGAATCTGGAGGTGGAGCCAGCCGGCTGAGGGGATGACTTACCAGGTGCGAAACGGTCCGATGTCCACGTGAATGAAGTCGTCGTAAGCCCCCACCCCGCCTTGGGCCAGGGAGATGGCCTCCTCGCGGATCTTGTCAAGGCCGATTTCCTTGATTCGGATGTCGGCGGCCATGCCCTTGAGATGATAGCTCTGCTTGGCCACTCCTGAGGATCGGGCGCGCAACAGGCGGTTGTACTCCGGCGAGCGGTACCCCGAGATGAGCAAAAAGGGGCGCTTGCCGGCCTTCAGGCGGGTGTGGATCCGGTCCATCAGGAGATACAGGGCCGGATCGATGGGCTTTTCATCTCCGTTGTAATGGCAGCGGAACAGGTGGTTGAGCCGGGAGATGGCCTTCGGGATAAAACGGCCGTTTTTCTCCAGGTAGCGGATCCGCAGGCTCTCATTGGTGTGGGCGTTGATGACGGCGATCTGGCCGGAAATTTCTTTGACCGGGATGCGCGCGTCGGCGGGAATGGCTGTCAACCAAGTCGGCACCAGAGCCATAGCCCCGCCAACCAACGCTTGCTTGAGTAAGGACCTTCGCGATACGGGTGTCTCGAAGAGATGCTTCATGGCTCCTATGTCGCGGTGGTTTTTTGATTTATCAGACTCCCTATCGTGAATCGAGGGAAATTTCAACCCCTCTATTTCATTTTTCCGGATCATGCGTCCGACGAGAACGCGCAGCGATCATTGTGCCTCCCGCCGCGATTCCCGCCGGGTTTTGAAAGATGTTTGGCCGATATTCCGATCATCGGTGTAACGACATTATCTTCTCATGGGATTGAATCGAAAATTCCTGTCGATGATTCTATTATTTTTTTGCGGAGGACGGATAGTTGGCGCATAAAACGACCGCCGCTGGTGCAGGTGGTTTGATCAAATTGTAGAAACCTGCTTCCACGATGTCATCCCGAGGGGCCCATTCCCGGTCCCCTGTCATTCCGAGGAATCCATTTCAAATTCCCTGTCATCCCGAGGAATCCATTTCAAATTCCCT
>DCWA01000012.1:83391-239659 GCA_002327445.1 Desulfobacteraceae bacterium UBA2174
CTCGCTGACGCTCGGAATGACAGCTGGAGGAGGTTGGCATCCGGTGGAGTCGCCGCGCTATTCTTGTTCGATTACCTCAACTTTCAATTAATGAGCAACGCGACGAGGGATCTCCTGGAGGCGGCAAGATTCCTTTAATGAAACAACCAGCCTGACAGCTTGGTTCTCATCTTGATCAGACCGGTCGCACCTGCGGCCGGTGGCGGAACTCACTGCGTTCGGACTGGCACGAGGATCGGCGAGTCCAACGTGTGGACTTTTCCAGTAGCGGTTGGGCTGGGCAAAAGCCTTTTCAGCGAAACTGCCAAAACTTCGGCGCGACGGCTCGTTTGCCCTCGGGTTTCGACCGCCGGGGTTGCGATGAGCACTTACTTCCCGGACGGCAATATCCAGGCAGGCTAGACCCTGATTACAGAGCCCAGTGAGAGGGAGTTGACCCGACGCAAAAAGATGGCAATGAATTATGGTGATGGGAAAAGATCCGTGGCACGGCTTAATTCAGAGGCAGCTCGGCGCCGCACGCGCCGATTTTGTAAAGTTATCGTAATCCTTTCTTCCCGATGAGGAGAAAAATGATGGAAATACCCGGTAATCTCGCCGCTCCCGCTCGAAGAGCGCTAAACGACATAAAAATAGAATATTTAGAAGACATTACCAAACACACTCGATATGAAATTGAGAACCTTCATGGAATAGGAAAAAATGCATTAAAAATAATTGAAATTTCATTGGCCAATAATAGTCTGGAATTTAGAGATGAACAAAATAGTCCTGAAGTCGATGAATACATAGAGAAACATGATGGATCGGCAAAAGACAAATTGTTTGAAATCAGGAAACTAATAAGGAGTTTGATTCCTAAAGCGAAAGAAAAAAATTTCTTATGAAATGCCTACATACTACTATGGAGAAAATGTTGTTCATTTTGCTGCATCTAAACATCATATAGGATTCTACCCCACACCAAGCGGAATAGTTAAATTTGAAAAGGAGTTTGAAGGATATAAAAAATCAAAAGGTGGAATACGGTTTCCAATAGACAAACCATTGCCGACAATATTGATAAAGAAAGTTTTAGAATTTAGAAAAGAAGAAATCAGAAAAAAATTAGGAGCATAAAAAGCTGACAACCCATTCTGCCTTGGTTTATAATAAAAGCGCCGGTGCAGGGCGCACACAAACAGCACCGTTCTTGGGTCACCAAAATGCGGTTACAGGGGGCCCAGACTGACGACTATGGCGTATAAAGGGAACATTTTTAGTGACATGGCTTGGTCCGCCCCCAGGTGCCTTGCATGCATTGGGCCGTGATTTTGTCGAAAAAGCGGTATTGAAAGAGGATTCGGATAAAACCGTCTATGAAATGCGATCGGCATTTAACTTTCCCGTGGAAGCGTTTTTGGTCTATTATGACAAAGAAGACTGGCAGGATGAATTCGCTAAAGAGCGCCTCCTGAAAATCGATCATTGTCCAGAATCTTTTTGCTTCGCCAGCCACAACCCGAGAGTCACGGAGGTTGACATGAAAAAAATGGGAGACATGCTGCTCCGGCAGGAGCCCTTCTCGGAAATCGTCATGGGCAACACCGCCATCGTGCGGGCCATGGTGGAGGCCGGCACCCGCGTGGTGACCTCCTACCCCGGCTCCCCGACACCGGAGATTGCGGCGGCCGTTGCTTCGATTCCGAAGGATGCCCGTCCTTTTTACTTCGAATTTTCCACTAACGAGAAGGTGGCCACCGAGGTGGCCTACGGCGCGGCCCTGAACGGGCATCTGTCCACCGTGTTCTTCAAGAGCGTGGGGCTGAACGTGGCGGCGGACACCTTCGTCCAGCTCAGCCTCATGAACATCATCGGCGGCATGGTGGTGGTGCTGGGAGACGATCCCGGCGCCAACTCGTCGCAGAACGAACAGGACAACCGCCACTATGCCTACCTGAGCTACACGCCGGTGCTGGAGCCGGCCAACCCGCAGGAAGTGTACCGTTTCTACCTGGAGGCCGCGGACCTGAGCAGAAAGCTGTGCATGCCGATCATCCTGCGGTTGACGACCCATGTCTGCCACGCCAAGGAAAAGGTCGCCTTCCAGGGCTGGACGCCGCAGCCCGCAGACGACACGCCCCGCTTTGACGTGGCCAATGGTCCCTACATTCCGATCACTCGCCTGGTTTTTCCCATGAAGGCCAGGGCCCTTGAAAATCTTGAAAAAGTCGCCGCCTGGGCTGAGAAGAGCCGGTTGAACCAGGTCTTCGACCACGGCAACCGCAAGCGCGGGGTCATCACCATGGGGCCTCCCTGCCTCTCCCTGCTGGATGTCATGCGGGACGTGGAAGAAAAGCCGGATATCCTGAAGCTCGGGGTGGTGTATCCGGTGCCTCGCGAAAGCGTGGTGCGGTTCCTGCGGGAACACCAGGAAGTGAAGGTGCTCGAAGAGCTGGACAACGAGCTGGAAAAGGAGGTGAAGGCCATCGCCTACGATCTGGGGCTCACCACCCGCGTCACGGGGAAGATGGATGCGGACGACTGGATGGGGGAGTACACCCCGGACAAGGTGCGGCAGGTAATGGCCAAGACCTGGCCGGACCTGGTGCCGGCACCGGTCGCGCCCCCGGTGGCGGTGGAGGCGGTTCCCGACCGGCCGCCGCAGATGTGTCCCGGCTGCGGCCACCGCAGCGCCTTTCACGCCATCCGGCAGGCCCTGGCCGGCACCGATATCACCGTGGCCGATATCGGCTGCCACACCCTGGGATTTCTGCCCCCCTACCACATGGGCCAGCTGCTGATGTGCATGGGGGCTTCCACCGGGATGGGTTCCGGTCTGTCGCTTTTCAACAAGACCCGCAAGGTGGTGACCTTCATGGGGGATTCCACCTTTTTTCACGCTGGCCTGCCGGGGATCATCAACGCCATTTTCAACCGGCACAACATCACCATGATCGTCATGGAAAATGGTACCACCGCCATGACCGGTCACCAGGATCATGCCGCCAGCGGGCGCAATTTCAACGAGGTCACCGACAAGATTCCCATCCGCCGGATACTGGAGGGACTCGGCATATCCCACATCAGCGAGGTGGACACCTACCAGCAGGAACAGCTCGGGAAGCTGGTTCAGGAGGCCGTGGCGGTGGAGGGATTCAGCGTGGTGATCGCACGGCATCCCTGCATGCTCAAGTTCACTCGCGAACAGCGCCGCAGGCCGGACTTCACCCTTCGGCAGGTGGAAATCGACCAGGAAACGTGCGAGCGCCTGCACGTCTGCGTGTCCGAGTTCGGTTGCCCCACCTTCACCCTCGGGAAAGACGGCAGCGTGAAGGTGAACACGGACCTGTGCATCGGCGATGGATCCTGCCTGCAAGCCTGCCCCACGGCCGCCATCGGCAAGCCGAAAATCGTCAACAAGGCCGGATAGGAGTAAGCGGAAATGAAATCCTACAACGTCTACATGTCCGGTGTCGGCGGCCAGGGTATTGGAATGTTCAGTGAAGCCCTGGTCCGCGCCGCCGACCACGCCGGGTACACGGTCAAGGCCGTGGATACCCATGGGCTGGCCCAGCGCGGCGGTATCGTGGTCTCCCAGGTGCGGATCGGTGAAACCGTCCACACGCCCCTTGTCTCGCGCCGGTCAGCGGACCTGGTGATCGCGCTGGAGCGGCACGAAGCCCAGCGGGCCCTCATTGAAATGACCGCCACCGGCGGTGTGCTGGTGTTTTATGACACGGTCTGGCAGCCGCTGGATGTCCGCCTGGGAAAGGCGCCCGAGGTGGAAACCGCGCAAGTGGAAGCGTTGTGCCGGCAGCTCGGCGTCGAGTGTGCAAGGGTCTTTTCCCCCGACCTGCCGGATACGCGCATGCAGAACATCGCCGTTCTGGCCTGCATCTGCAGGCGCAACCTGATTGAGAAGGTTTCCGCCGATCATTTCCGGCAGGCAATGACGGACCTGATGGCGGGCGGCATGCTGGAAAATAACCTGGCGCTCTTCGACCGGGAGTTGCAGCGCAACTGACCGGAGGCGCTTTCGGCACCTAATTCCGCATCAAAAACACAAATGGCCCCAAAGAAAGGGCTTTCATCATACAAGCGACGAGGGATCTCTTTGAATTTGCGGCAATTTTCCGCTTTTCTTCCCAACTGCGGATTCCTCGCTGACGCTCGAAATGACAGCGGGAGACGGCAGGCGGGTAGGCAGCAGGACCCGAAACAGCCCGGAGAGGCGTTGGCGGGCCAGGGGATGCCGCGCCGGGGTGGCGTGAGAAAAGGCCGACAGGCAGGCGGAGGAACCGGGATCGCTTGAATGAATCCACGGTTTTGAAGTATGATTTTAAAAAACAGGTTTGTGGCTTCGGGCGAACGATTCAGACGCAAGAACCCCCCGATCGCGACCGGGGCTTCCCGCTACCCTAGTGATGCCTGGAGGAAAACATGCTGCCTGTGCGAAAGATCCTGTCTACGACGGACTTCAGCGAACCGTCCCTCAAAGGAGTGGCGGTGGCCAACGAACTGGCCGGGTTCTTCGGTGCCGAGTTGATCCTGGTCACCGTGGTCACCCCGATGCACCCCGAGGTGCTGCCCAAGATTCCGAAGAGTTCCGAGCTTCACAAGGAAATGGTGCAGTACAACGTCGAAAAGCTGCAGCAGGTGGTTGCGGAGAAAATATCCGCCGGGGTCCGGACCCGCCAGATCGTGGCTAGCGGCAACGCCGCCGACGAAATCGTCGCCATTGCCGATCTGGAAAACGTGGACCTGCTGGTGATCGCCACCCACGGCTGGACCGGGTGGCGCCGGTTCATGTTCGGCTCGGTCACCGAGAAGGTGATCCGTTCGGTGACCTGCCCGGTGTTGACCGTTTCCGGCCCCTTCGATCAATAGCCGTTCCCTCGTTTCGGCAGGTTGCCCGAGCTTTGCCGATGCCCGCCGCTCCCCGGCGCGCCAAGGTCCCATGCGGGCCGCGCGCCGGGATTCCAGCCGATTACATCCAGATCAGTTGCAGCAAGACGTGCGCGATGGCCACCGCCGCGAGTGAAAAAGGGATGCTCAGCTTCAGATACCGGCGCAGATCCACCTTCACGCCGTGCTTTTCCAGGATGCCGCAGGCGAATACGTTGGCGGTGGCGCCCACGGGGGTGATGTTGCCGCCGATGCCCGTTCCGATGAGCATCCCGAAGAGAAAAGGCCAGGCCTCGATGCCAAAGGAGGCGGCCAGGCTCTGGCAGACGGGGATCATCAGGATGGTGTAGGGGACGTTGTCCATGAACGAGGACAGGGCCACCGAGACCCAGATCAGAAACGCCAGCATGGCCGCGGGATGGCCGATGCCCGCATGCACCACCAAATCGGCGAAGTCCTTCAGCAGCCCCGTGTCCTTCAGGGCGTAGATCACGATGAAGATCCCCAGGATGAAAAACATCGAATTCCAGTCGAATTCGACCAGCATTTCCTTGATCCTGGCCCGTCCCATGTAAAGCGAGATGATGCCCACGGCCAGTCCCACGACGCCCGGCCGGATCCCGTATTCCGGACCGAGGGCCAGAGCCGCCACCCCGGTCACGAAGAGGATCGAGGCGCCCTTGGTTGCGGAAATGGCCTGGCGCGCGACGCTGACCTGCTTCTTCATCCCGCGAAACTGGAACAGGAGCGTCCCCAACGCCACGGCCACGGCGAGCAACGTGATGGTCCCCAGGCCGGCCCTGCCCTGGAAGACGTAAAAATCCAGCGGCTTCATCCCGGTCTCCATGGCCAGGATGATCGGAGGGGGATCGGCCACCATCGTCAGAGTGGTGACCACGTTGGAGCTGATGGCGATGCCGACCATGTAGGGAAAAAGATCGCTTTTCAGTTGCCGGCTCACCGCGATGGCTACCGGGGCCATCATCAGCACCACACCCACGTTTTCCATGAAGGCCGACAGGAAGGCCGTCAACGCGCAGAGGGCGAAGATGATGTACCTCTCCATCCGCAGCCGGTCCAGGATGCGATTGGCGATCAGTTCGGGCATGCGGCTTTGCATGAAGACGTGGGACACCATCATGAAGCCCCAATAGATCCCCAGCACATCCCATTTGACGGCCTCGAAAAGGGCATCGGAGAACGACAGCACCCCGGAGAGCAGCAGGACCGCCGTCGCGCCCAGGGAGGCGTAGGCCAGCTTGACCCGGCCGCTCAAGGCCAGCCCGTAGCAGAGGACGAAGACGATCAGAACGAGTACTTTTTCCCACCCTGCGGTCATAACGGCTCCTTGATTCAGAATTTTATCGGTCGCGGGGAAACTGGGACGGTCGGCGTTTGGACAGGCCATATACTGTAAAATCATGGTTTTGGCTATAGCCTGGCGCAGAAAAGGGCACTGCGGGGGATGGGGTTTTTTCGGCGGCCCGGGATGGGCAAAGTCCGGCCGGCGGTCTCGATCAGCGCCTCAGAAACGGTAGCGGATGCCCACTCCCAGGCCGTTGGAAGCGTCGCGGACACCGTTGTAAAGGCCGAAGATGCCGGATCGATGGTGGACCCGAACCACCAGATCCCAGCGCGGCTGGGAGGGAACGGCGAAGGCTATCTCCAGCAGGATGTAGTTCAGCCACTGCTGCCCCTTGTCTTCGAGATACGGGTCGGCGGTGGCGTAGGAGACCCCTTCCCCGACGGCGAAGCTGGTGTCCAGAAAACGGTCCCAGGGGAAAGGCAGCCAGCGGGCCACGATGAGGGCGTTGAACTCTTCATGGTCCTGATCGCCGAAATGTTTCACCGCCTGGCCTTCCACCTCGAAGCCGATCAGGTCTTTGTAGCCACCCACTTTCCTGGAAAGGCCGAGGCCCACCAGGTAGCTGTCATCGTAGGAGGCTTCCCCGAAAAGGGTGTCGCCAAAGGAGCTGATCGTGAGTTCGGCGCCAAAGAGGGTGGCCCCCCATTGGGGTTCGGCGGCAGCGGCGGCCGGCAGCAAAAGCGCCACCCCCAGCAGCAGCCGGAACCAGCGCAGGGCGGTATCGAAGGTCCCCTCGAAAAATCTTCTATCCATTTTCGATAATTCATCCATTCGCAAAAAGGATGTGGCAGAAAAAAGGCTATTTAAAACAAAGAGATCGGCACTCTTTTTCAGGCAACGGAAATGGTTTTCGATTTCAGTCCCTCCGGTTCATCCACGATCCGCAGCCCGATCAAAAAATGGTTCTTGAACTTCCCCTCGCTTTCCCGGGTGATATGGGCGATCCGGGTCCGGCGGGTTTCCGGGGGACGGGACAAGTCCGCCGGGTAGTATTTTACTTCCATCACCTTGCCGATTTCGAGGTCCTCCAAAACGCTGGAATCCTCCCTCAGCAGCAGGCACATGCCCCGGGAAGAAAAATTCCAGACCCTCGACTGGAAGAGGCATTTGGCGGTGTTCATGCGAAATTCGGCGCTGGTGTAGGTATCCGGCGGGCGTCTCGGCTCACGACGTCTTTCCGCGGTCCGGCTTTGTGGATCGCGATCGTTGACCATGGCCCAGCATCCCCAAGAGATGAAGTCACTGGTGTTGAAAGACGCGCCGGCAGGTCGGTCGAGATATGCGCTGCCTTGAGAAACCCGCCGGTCGAGCGCATCTCCCCGGGCGCATCATATAAAAATGAATTAAATTTTCAAGCCTGTTCAACCAACAATGACTCCTCTGGGCCATCCGGGCTGCTGTTCACGTGGGCCGCGATGGTGTTGCGGACCATTTCGGCGGTGGCCGCCACGCTCAGGTGCCGAAAAGCGTCATAGGCGATGGGATCCAGCACCTGCAGCCGGATGTGGTGGTGGCCGTGGAAGTTGAGGCTGTACTTGGGCAGCGCAAGGCGCGTCCCGTTGATGGCGATGGGCAGGATGGGGAGGCCCATCTCATGCGCCAGGAGGAAGGCGCCCGGCTTGAACGGCTTGAGGGCGCCGTCCGCCGAACGGGTGCCTTCGGGAAAAAAGAACACCGAACTGCCCCGGGCGAGGTGACGCCGGCAGGCGGCCATTATGCGTTCGATGCTCACCTTGTCGCCCCGGCGCAGCTTCACGTACTGGTTGAGCGCCATGTTCCAGCCGATGAAGGGGAGCTGAAAGACTTCGGCCTTGGAAACCCACTTGAAAGGGAAAAAAAGGCGGAAGGCCACCAGAACGTCGAGCTGGGACTGATGGTTGGAGACGATGAGGTAGGTTTCCCGGCGCCGGATCCGCTCCCGCCCCTCCAGGGACACCCGCCAGGCCGGCATGGTCCACAGGTAGAGGCAGGCCCAGAAGGAGGTGAAGAGGTGGAGCAGGACGAGGCGCCGGTCGAAGGGGCCGGTCAGCACCCGGATCACGAGGGCGATGACGAAGAAAATGGCGGATGTGGCGGCGATGTAGGCCAGGAAAAAGGCGGCGACGATGCGGTTGAACATGATGGCGACGATCCTCCGGAAAGGCTGCCGAAGTTCTGCTTGCGGAATTCCGGTGTTGGCGGCGGGTTTCCGCGGAGATGCGTTTTCAATCGGACAGGCGGGCCGCCTCGATGCGTCCCCGGGCTTCGTCCACCCGCGAGAAGAGCAGCAGTCCGATCAGAAACAGCACCACTACCGACCCCAGGCTCCAGCGGGTGGCCAGTTGCCCCACGGCCTGGATTTGTTCCGGGCTCGGGCTCGGGGGCATCGCCCATCGCCGCACGGCCAGCCCCACCACCCCCATGAGGGCCGGCCCCATGATGGTGGCGAATTTCCCCAACATATTGTAAAAGCCGAAAAATTCGGCGGTCTTGTCCTTGGGGATGATCCGGGTGTAGTACGAGCGGCTCAACGCCTGGACCCCTCCCTGGACCAGTCCGATGACGCCGGCCAGGATGAAGAACTCATGCCGCTCGCGCATCAGGGTGCCCCAGAGCGTGACGCCGATATAGACCCCGATGGCGAGGTAGATCGCCCGGCGCACGCCCCAGCGCTCGCCGAGGCGGCCGAAGACCAGGGCCGCCGGAAATCCGATGAACTGGACCAGCAGCAGGGCCACGATGAGATCGTTGGCGGCAAATCCGAGGGACATGCCGTAGTCCACGGCCATGCGGATGATGGTGTCCACCCCGTCGATGTAGAACCAGTAGGCCAACAGGAACAGGCTTACCGTTTTCAGGTGGCGCGCCCGGCGGAAGGTGCCCGCCAGTTGGCGCCATCCGGCCTTGAGGGCCGACGGCCCCTGCGCTGCCGGGCCGACGGGGGGCTCGGGAACCCAGAAGATGGTGATCAGTGTGAAGACGCCCCACCAGAGGGCCACGGTGAGAAAGGAAAGGCGCACCGCGGTGGCGGGGTCTGCCAGGCCGAAGCGGCCGGGCATGAGGGTCATGAGCACATTGATCAGGAAGAGAACGCCGCCACCGAGGTAGCCCATGGAAAAGCCGAGGCTGGAGACGCGATCGACCCGGCCTTCGCCGGCAATGCCGGGCAGCAGGGCGTCGTAGAAGATGTTGGCCCCCGAAAAGCCGATCACCCCGAGCACGTAGACCAGGATGGCCAGTGCCCATTGCCCTTTGGCGACGAAAAAGAGCCCGGCGCTGGCCAGAACGCCCAGGTAAGCGAAGCAGATGAGGAATTTTTTGCGGACCCCGCCCCGGTCGGCGATGGCCCCCAGGAGGGGGGCCATGAGCGCCACCAGCAACCCGGCCAGGGCGTTGCCGAAGCCGAGCTGGGCCGTGCTGGTGGTCACCTCGGTGCCGTGGCTCCAGTACTGCTTGAAAAAAACGGGGAAGAAACCGGCCATGACCGTGGTGGCGAAGGCCGAGTTGGCCCAGTCGTAAATCACCCAACCCCAGACGGCGCGTTTTTCGGGTTTCATGGATGATCCATCTTTTCGTTTTTTTTCGGGTTGCCCTCATCCTTCATGAATCGCTATCGGATAAATCCGAACCGGCGATCAAGAGCGAATCTCGTCGACGAATCGAGGGCCGCCACCGGGATGGCCATGGCGATCGCGATCCCCTTCGCCGGTTTCGGCATGGCCTTTCTTACCCCCTGCTTTTCGGGGGCCATTCCGGATGCCTTTGGCCGGAGAGTGGCAGGATGCGCCTGGCCTTCGCCTCCCTGGCGCTTGCCGGGATGACGGGAGTCCTCTGGCTGGCGTGGTGCGGCCGGGGCGCGGGCAGGTAGAATCCGGATCTGCGTGTACCGGACCAGGGAGGCCATCGAGGACGAGTTCCCCTTCGCCTCCGGATCATGCCGGATCGCGCACGATGACGGATTTTATCGGCTTGTTGGAGAGATACCGGACTTCCGGTTCGAGGCGGATGCCGTAGCGCGCCTGGACCCGATCGGCCATGCGGCGCGCCAGGGAGAGGATGTCGGCGGCGGTGGCCCCTCCGGCGTTGACGATGATGTTGGCATGGCGCTCGAACACCGCCGCACCGCCAGAGTGCATCTCCTTGGCGCCGCAGCGGTCCAGGATCAGACCGGCGGCGACGCGCTGGGCGCCGGGATTCGGGGGGGGAAGATTCTTGAAAAACGATCCGGCGCAAGGAAGCTCCGGCGGGGGGTGCTTGCCGGCCCGCTCCCTTTTGATGGCGCCGATGCGGGCCGATAGGGCCGCGGCATCCTCCGGCTGAAAGCCGCCGAAGGTGATGTCGAGCACGATTTCCCCGCGCTGGAGCAGGTCGCTGTCCCGGTAGCGCACTCCCAGCGCCTGCACCGGCAGATCCGCCACGCTGCCGTCCGGCCGCAGGACCCGGGCGGTACAGACCGTTTCCACCAGGAGGCGCCCGTAGGCCCCGGCACCCCCGGCCAGGGCGCCGCCCACCGTCCCGGGAATCCCGGCGGCAAAGGTCAGGTCCCCCCAGCCGCGGGCCGACACCGCCTCGACGAGCCGCTCCAGGGCGACCCCGGCGTCCGCCGTGACCAGACCTTTTTCCGGTTGCCAGCGGAGGGCGCCGTCGCGGTAGATCACCGTCAGACCGGCCAATCCCTCGTCGTCCACCAGGACGTTGCTGCCGCCGCCGAGCAGGAAAAACGGCGCTCCCAGGCACCGGCAGATGGCATGGGCCGCAACGACCTGCTCGGGGCGCCCGGTCTCGATGAGAAATTCAGCCGGCCCGCCCACCCGCATCCAGGTCCGGGGCGCCAGCGGCTCGCCCTGGCGAAGGGAGGGGCCGAAGGCGGCGATCAATTGGTGTCGAAGCGCGTTCATGGAAGGGTTTTTAGCCCGGATCAATCCTCTTTGGCAAAGGAATCCTCGCCGGCACCACCGGTCCGGGGCCTGCCGGCGATCCCGAAGGCGGCGAGCATGGCCAGGGTGAGGCCGGCGATGGTGAGATAGAGGGTCAACAGACCGAAATGGGCCAGCAGAAAGGTGGCCATCATGGGGCCGGCGGCGTTGCCCACGAAGCGGCCCGAATTGAGAAACCCCAGGGTTGCTCCGCTCCCTGCGCCGGCCAGGGAGGCGATCACCAGGGGAATGACGCCGGCGATCACGCCCGCCTGCAGCGCGCGGATCAGGGTGAAGGTCCCGACGCCGGTGCTCAGGTACAGGAGGCATTGAAATGCGCATGCCGCCAGAGCGGCCCCGGCGATGACGGGCCTGACGCCCATGCTTGAAGAGAGCCTCACCAGCAGGGCATTGCCGACGATGGCCGCGGTCGTGTAGATCATCATGATCGTTCCGGCCATCTTGACGGCTGACGTTTCGGCGAGGCGAAACCCCGCGAGGATCTGCGGGAGGATGCTGGGGAGGAACATGAGGTGAATGGTGCCGACGATGATGAGCCCCCATCCGCCCAAAAGGCCGGCGGTCAGCGACCTGCCCGCTCCGGAAGGCTTGGGTTGGGCCGGGATGTCGCGCACGTAGCGGTGGCAGAAGAAAAGGGCGGAAGAAAGAACGATCAAGGCGATGATGAAGGGGGCGCGGTAGCCGAAAAAGGCCGCGGCGTAGGCGCCCACCGGCGGGCCGATGAGCTGCCCGGCCGTGAGGGAGTTCTGAAAAAGGCCGATGTAGCGGGGGAGCTTGGACCGGGGTGCCGTCCCGGCGATCAGCACCAGACCGATGGTGGAGACCCCGCCAAGGACGCCTTGGGTCAGACGCAGGGCCAGGATCAGCGGCAGGCTGGTGGTGAACCCCATGACGAGAAAGATCAGGCCGGTGGAGAACATGCCGTACTGAAAGAGGATCTTGGGCCGGATGCGGGTGGTGAGGCTCCCCCAGAACGGGGCGGCCACGGCGGCGACCATGGAGTTTCCCCCCATGATCAGGCCCGTCCAGAGGATGGTTTCCTTCACGTCGTAGCTGCTGACCTTCAGCAGGTAAAACGGCATGAAGGACATGATGCAGTTGAAACAGAAGCCGAGGCCGAACTGGGAAACGGCGATGAACAGCACGCCCTTTTCGGCGTCCTGATCGTCTCCCGTCTCATCTTTGTTTGCCCCGTTCATGGCTGACATTCCCTTGCCGCCGGAAAGGCCCCCCGCGGCCACATCCGCCCGTTCGGTCCGATCAATAGCGATAATGGTCCGGTTTGAAGGGACCGTCCACGGGCACCCCGATATAGGCGGCCTGCTTCGGGGTCATCCGGGTCAATCGGGCGCCGAGGTGATCCAGGTGGAGCCGGGCCACCTCTTCGTCGAGGGCCTTGCCGAGGCGGTAGACCCCCACGGCCCGGTCGCGGTTGCGCCACAAGTCGATCTGGGCCAGGGTCTGGTTGGTGAACGAGCTGCTCATCACGAAGCTCGGATGCCCGGTGGCGCAGCCGAGGTTCACCAGACGGCCCTGGGCCAGCAGATAGATGGCGTGGCCGTCGGGGAAGGTGAAGCGGTGCACCGGGCACTCGGCCCCCTTGATTTCCTCGACCTGGATGCCCGGATAGGCGTAGAGCTTGGCCACCTGGATCTCGTTGTCGAAGTGGCCGATGTTGCACACGATGGCCTGGTCCTTCATCCGGGCCATGTGTTCGATGCGGATCACGTCGCAGTTGCCCGTGGTGGTGACATAGATGTCGGCCTCCGGCAGGGCGTCTTCGAGGGTGACCACCTTGTAGCCGGCCATGCAGGCTTGCAGGGCGCAGATGGGGTCCACCTCGCTGATCAGGACCCGGGCGCGCTCGTTGCGCAGGGCCTCGGCGCTTCCCTTGCCCACATCCCCGTAACCGCAGACCATGGCGGTCTTGCCGGAAATCAGCACGTCCATGGCCCGCTTGATGCCGTCGGTCAGGGAGTGGCGACAGCCGTAGACGTTGTCGAACTTGGACTTGGTCACCGAATCGTTGACGTTCATCGCCGGCACGAGCAGTTCGCCGCGTTCCATCATCTGGTAGAGCCGGTGAACCCCGGTGGTGGTCTCCTCGGAAACGCCCCGCCATCCGGCCACGTGCCGTTGCCAGAACCGGGGATCCTTTTGCTGCAGGTCCTTGAGCAGGGCGTTGATGATGGCCAGCTCCTTGTTGTCGGTGGGGGCATCGAGGATCGAGGGGTCCTTTTCCGCGGAGTAGCCCCGGTGCATCAGGAGGGTGGCGTCGCCGCCGTCGTCCACGATGAGGTGGGGACCGCTTCCGTCGGGCCAGGTCATGGCTTTGAGGGTGCACCACCAGTAATCTTCCAGCGTTTCCCCTTTCCAGGCGTACACCGGAATGCCGCGGGCGGCGATGGCCGCGGCAGCCTGGTTCTGGGTGGAGAAGATGTTGCAAGACGCCCAGCGTACCTTGGCGCCCAGCTCCACGAGGGTTTCGATAAGCACGGCGGTCTGGATCGTCATGTGGAGGCTGCCCATGATCCGCGCCCCCTCCAGCGGCTTTTGCGGGCCGTACTTGGCGCGGGTGGCCATGAGGCCGGGCATTTCCTTCTCGGCGATGCCAATTTCCTGGCGGCCGCTGGCGGCCAGAGCGATATCGGCGACCTTGTAGTCGGGCATCTGGGTCATGGTGTTCTCCGTCGGCGATGTTCGGGGAATGAAATGTCAAGCCCGGCCTTGCCGCGCAGAGCCGGGCGTCTGAACCTGCCAATTTAGACGTATAGCTAAGGAATCCGGTCCCATTTGTCAACCCGCCGGCCGAGCGGGCCGGTCAGGCGTCGGCCCGCCGTTTGAAGTATTTCTCGATCTCCACGGCGATGAAGATCAGCGATGACAGCCCCAGGGCCAGCAGCAGCTCGGTGACGGTCAGCGGCGCCGTCTTGAACACCCGGTTGAGGGCCGGCAGGTAGATGGCGGCCATCTGCATGGCAAACACCAGCAGGACGGCGCCAAGCAGGTAGATGTTGGTAAAGATGCCGGCCTGGAAGAGGGAGAGCTTTTCCGACCGGATGGCCAGGGCATGGCCCAGTTGGGTAAGGCACATCACCGTAAAGACCATCGTCTGCCAGTGGGCGTGGCCGGTGCGGTAAGCCCAGGACTGGGTTCCGAGAACCACCGCTCCCATCAGCAGGCCGACCCAGATGGCGTGAATCCCCAGGCCGCCGCTGAAGATGGACTCCCGGGGGCTCCGGGGCCTGCGGCGCATCACGTCGCCCTCGGCCGGCTCCATCGACAGGGCCAGGGCCGGCAGGCTGTCGGTGACCAGGTTCACCCAGAGGATGTGAATGGGGAGCAGGGGGATGGGCAGGCCGAAGAACGGGGCGAGGAAAAGGGTCCAGATCTCGCCCGAGTTGGTGGTCATGAGATAGCGGATGAACTTGCGGATGTTGTCGTAGATGATCCGGCCTTCCCGGACCGCCTTGATGATGGTGGCGAAGTTGTCGTCCAGCAGGATCATGTGGGAGGCTTCCTTGGACACATCCGTGCCCGTGATGCCCATGGCCACCCCGATGTCCGCCTTTTTCAACGCCGGTGCGTCGTTGACCCCGTCTCCGGTCATGGCCACGAAATCGCCCTTTTTCTGAAGGGCCTTGACGATCCTGAGCTTCTGGTCCGGCGCCACCCTGGCGTAGACACGGATGCTTTCCACCTTCTCCACCAGCGTGCCGTCGGGCATCGCGGCCAGCTGCGCCCCGGTCATCACCGGCTCGTCCCCCTCTTTCCAGATCCCGAGCCGGGAGGCGATGGCTCTGGCGGTGACGGGATGGTCGCCGGTGATCATCACCGGCACGATCCCCGCTTTCAGGGCTTCCTGGACGGCGGCCCCGGCTTCGGGGCGAGGTGGATCCATCAGGGCGGCCAACCCCACGATGGTCAACCCGGCCTCGGCGGTGTCCGGGTCGACTTTTTCGGGCAGGGCATCCCACTCCCGGTACGCCAGGCAGATGACCCGCAGCCCCTCGGAGGCCATCTCTTCGTTGATCGCTTCCAGGCGGGCCCTGTCGATCGCCGTCGCGCGGCCGTTTTCGAGGATCGCCACCGAACGGTCCAGTATGGCATCCATGGCCCCCTTGGTGAAGGAAATCAGCTTGCCGTCGGGTGCGGCATGGAAGGTGGTCATCCGCTTGCGGCCGGAATCGAAGGGGATTTCGAAGACCCTGGGGTAGCTGTTGGCCAGGGTGCGCTTGTCGTAGCCGGTTCCCAAGGCCGCCAGGCAAAGCGCGCTTTCCGTCGCTTCGCCCAGAATCCGGCCATCGGCGTCGAAGCGGGAATCGTTGGAAAGGGCCATGGCCAGAAGCATCCGTTCGCTGTCCGCCGGCTTCAGGTCCGGTGCCTCCACGACCTGCCCGCCGCAGTAGTACTTTTCCACCGCCATGCGGTTTAACGTCAGGGTGCCGGTCTTGTCCGAGCAGATGTAGGTGACGGAGCCGAGGGTTTCAACGGCCGGCAGTTTGCGGATGAGGGCGTTGCGTTTCACCATGCGGCTCGCCCCCAGCGACAAGGAGATGGTGATGACGGCGGGCAGGGCCTCTGGAATGGCGGCCACCGCCAGCGAAACGGCGGTCAGGAACATCAACAGCGGATCCTCTCCGCGCATCAAACCGAAACCGAAGATCACCGCACAGATCACCAGCACGACAAAGGCCAGTTTCTTGCCGAATACGGCCAGACGCTTCTGCAGAGGGGTCTTTTCCTCCTTTTCCTCCTGGAGCATCGTGGCGATTTTACCCAGCTCGGTCTTCATGCCGGTGGCCACGACGACGCCCTTGCCCCGGCCGTAGGTGACCACCGTGCCCTTGTAGGCCATGTTGCGGCGGTCGCCGATGGTCAGATCCCCCTCGGCTAGGG
Organism: Desulfobacteraceae bacterium UBA2174; assembly: GCA_002327445.1. Taxonomy (GTDB): domain Bacteria; phylum Desulfobacterota; class Desulfobacteria; order Desulfobacterales; family UBA2174; genus UBA2174. The sequence goes on from DCWA01000012.1 coordinate 99,460, forward strand.
CGGCGGTTTCCTTGTCCACCGGCACGGATTCCCCGGTGAGGGCGGCTTCTTCCACCTTCAGCATGGCCGCGGTGACGATGCGCATGTCCGCCGGCACCACCGCCCCGGCCTCCATGAGCACCAGGTCGCCGGGGACCAGAGTGGCCGCGGGGACCGAGACCACCGCCCCGTCGCGGATGACGGAGGCGTTGGGGGCCGCCATTTTTTGCAGGGCCTCCATGGCTTTTTCGGCCCGGTATTCTTGGAAAAAGCCGATGACGGCATTCAGCAGGACAATCACGATGATGGCGATGGTATCGACCGCCTCGCCGAGAAACCCGGCGATGACGGCGGCGACCATGAGGATCAGGATCATGAAGTCGGTGAACTGGGAGAAGAACATCATGAAGGGATGGGGCTTTTCCTTGACTTCCAGCTCGTTGGGCCCCTCATCGGCCAGACGCTGGGCCGCTTCCCGGGCCGAGAGGCCGGCCGTGGAGGTGCGCAGCTCGGCGATGACAGCCTCGGCGCTCTTCCGGTACCAGTCAGCCATTGCTTTTCATCCTTTCCCGATTCCGTCCCCGCGGAGGAATCGTCAGCGATGCCGTTTCATGTCCTTTGCGGCGCTTTCCGGAGTGTTCAAGCCGCTGCTCAGGGGAAAACATCGTAGCAGCTAATCCAGACCGGGCGGGACTGTCAAGGTTAAACGGTCCGGCGCCAGAGGGGCGCGGACGCGTTTGACAGACGATGCAACGGGTTTATTTTTAACATTTTAATCCCTTTGGCACCCGGGCGGCAGGCTTGACAGCCCTTCCCGGCTTGCCTATAACCGCGGCGTTCGGAACAGCCGGCGGTGGTTGCCGGCAGGAGGACGGGGGGTGCTCAACACGGCTTTCAAGGACAAGACCATGATCCAGGTCGAGGCGCTGACCAAGCATTTCGGAACCTTTCGGGCCGTCAACGGCATCAGCTTCAACATCGCCCGGGGAGAGATTCTCGGGTTGCTCGGACCCAACGGAGCCGGCAAGACCACCACCCTGCGCATGCTCACCGGCCTTCTCAAGCCGACTTCCGGCACCATCCGGGTGGCGGACAAGTCCATCGCGGACGAGGCGCTGGCCATCAAGCGGATGATGGGGTACCTGCCCGAATCGGCCCCCCTCTACCATGACCTTCTCGTCTTCGATTACCTGCGCTATGTCGCCGAGATCCGGGGGCTGAGAGCGGAGGCGCGGCTCGACCGGATCCGCCAGCTCGCCGACATCTGCCAGATCGGCGACGTGATGCACAAGCCCATCGGGGTGCTTTCCAAGGGCTACCGCCAGCGCGTCGGGCTCGCCCATGCCATGATGAGCGATCCGCAGATCCTGATCCTGGACGAGCCCACCAGTGGTCTGGACCCCAACCAGATCGTGGAAATCCGCAGGATCATCCGGCAGATCGGACGGGAGAAGACCGTGGTGCTCTCTACCCACATCCTTCCCGAGGCCGAGGCCACCTGCGACCGGATCCTCATCATCCACCAGGGCACCATCGTGGCCGACGGCGCCACCGACCAGATCAAACGCTCGGCCGCCGGTGAGCACCGGATCCACCTGACCCTCGCCAACGCCGACCCCGGGGTGGTGCGCGCTCGGCTGGAGGCAATCGACGGCGTGGCCGAGGCGATCACCGAAACCCCCATCAACGGTACCCTGCCGGTGGTGCTGGTGTGCCGTGGCGAGGCGGACCTGCGCGGATCCGTGTACCGGGAAATCCGGCAGACGGGCTGGGATCTGCTTGAATTCTATCAAGAAACCCAGACCCTGGAGACCATTTTCCGCAAGCTGACCCGGGAGGACTAGCGCGATGCCCCAGGCATGGTTTGTCTTCAAGAAGGAAGTGACGGCCTACTTCGCCTCACCGGTGGCCTACATCGTCATCAGCATCTTCCTGCTGGTGACCGGATGGTTCTTCTTTTCCACCTTCTTCATCTTCAACCAGGCGGATCTGCGGAATTTTTTCGCCATGCTGCCGCTGATCTTCGCCTTCGTCGTGCCCGCCATCGCCATGCGCCTGTTTTCCGAGGAGCGAAACGTCGGCTCCCTCGAAACGCTTCTGACCCTGCCGGTGACCCCGCTGCAGGTGATTGTGGGCAAGTTCGCCGCCGCCGTGGCCTTCGTGGCCGCCATGCTTCTGCCCACCCTGGCCTACCCGGCGAGCATCGGCCTCATCGGGCGGCTGGACTGGGGGCCGGTGGTCGGCGGTTACCTCGGGGCCATTCTCCTCGGGGGCGCCTTCGCCGCCGTCGGCCTGTTCGCGTCATCGCTGACCCGGAGTCAGATCATTGCCTTCATCGTCGGCACGGCGATCTGTTTCGGCCTGACCCTCATCGGCCGCATCCTCTTCTTCCTGCCTGAAACGATCGTCGGGGTGCTGGCGTATCTCGGGGCGGATCATCATTTCCAGAACATCGCCAAAGGGGTCGTGGACACCCGGGACCTGGTGTACTTCGCCAGCGTGACGTTCGTCGGACTCTACGCCACTCATCTCAGTCTCCGGGAAAAGAACTAGGAGAATCTCCCGATGCCGACGTTCAAGGCCGCAACCTACGCCAAATTTCTCGTTTATCTCGTGGTGGTGCTGTTGATCAACATCGCGGGGCTGACGCTGTTCGCGCGTTTCGATCTCACGCGCAACGACCTGTTCAGCCTGTCCGAGGCGAGCCGCAAGGCGGTCGCCTCGCTGGAGGAACCGCTGACGATCAACGTGTTCTTCACCCGCAGCCTCCCCGCCCCCCACAACGGCACCGAGCGCTACCTGCACGACCTGCTCTCCGAATACGCCCGTCTCGGCGGACGCCATTTCAACTACCGCTTCTACGACGTGAGCCCCGATGCGGGCGACATGACGGCCGCGGCGGAGGAAAACCGGCGCCTGGCGAGCAACTACGGCATTCACCCGGTGCAGATTCAGGTGGTCGACCGGGACGAGATCAAGTTCAAGCAGGCCTACATGGGGATGGTGATGATCCACGGCGACCTCATCGAACGGCTCGACGCCATCACCAGCACCGACGGTCTCGAATACCGCATCACCACCGCCATCGAAAAGATGAGCCGGAAGAGCGGGGCGCTGCTGGCGCTCGAAGACAAGATCCAGGTGCAACTCTACCTTTCCAGGAGCCTGCTCCCGGTCGCCCCGCTCATGGGGCTCAAGGACCTGGCCAAGCTTCCGGAAACCGTGGGGCAGGTCGTGGAACGCCTCAACCCCGGACACTACCGGAAACTCAGCTACGAAACCATCGCGCCTCCCGCCGGAGAGGACCCGGTCGAACTGGGCAAGTCCCTGGACATCATAAGCCTCCAGTGGCCAGATACGCCCGAGCACAAGGTGTCGGCCGGCAGCGGGGTGGTGGGACTGGTGCTGCGCCATGGCCAGCGGCACCTGTCGCTGCCGGTGGTTCAAGTGTTCGAGCTGCCCATCTTCGGCACCCAGTATCAATTGACCACCGAGTCCGACCTGACCGCCATGCTCGAAGACGGTATCGAATCCCTCATCGACATCAACGCCGATATCGGCGTCCTGGCCGGCCGCGGCACCCTGCCGCTGGTGGAACCACCGGCCCGGGGGCCTTCGGGTCGGCCCGAGGAAGCCGACATCACCGCCTTGCGGGACTTGCTGAGCCAGAATTACAGCCTCAAGACGGTGGATCCCGCCGACCAGGGCATGGGGCCAGGGGGCGAAACCCTTCTCATCCTCCGGCCGCGGGAGAAACTGACCGATTTCGACCTGTACCAGATCGACCAGTTCCTCATGCGGGGGGGCAGTCTCTTCATCGCCATGGACGCTTTCAAGGAGACCTTTCCCGTCGGGGGCATGCCGGTCTACCAGCCGGTGGACACCGGCCTGGAGCAGATGCTGGCGCACTGGGGGGTGAAGATCGATCCCTCCTATGTGATGGACGAGAAATGCTACCGACAGAGATTGCCCCGGGACATGGGCGGCGGAGAGCAGACGATTCATTTTGCGCCGCTGATCGAAAACCAGAATATCCACCAGGACTTGCCGTTCATGAAACACATCCGCGGCCTGGTGGCCTTCCGCGCCTCTCCCCTGGAACTCGACCGGCAGCGCATCGAGAATCTGAAACTTTCGGCCGAGGTCCTCTTCTCCTCGTCGAACCGGTCCTGGCGGATGCGCGAGCCGATCAATCTCAACCCGATGCTGTCCACGCCGCCCCCGGAGAGCGAACTGGAGGGACCGCTACCCTTGGCGGTGCTCATGGAAGGGGAATTTCCCAGCTATTTCGAAGGGAAACCCATGCCGGTGCGCCCGGCGGCCCCGGAGGCCGAGGCCGCGGGGGAGGGACCGGCGCAGCGGGCCGGCGCACCGCCTGCCCTAAAGGGGGTTGCCGATGCCGGTGCCTTCATCGCCAAGGGGCGCCCGGCGAAAATCTTTGTCATGGCCAGCGCCGAGATGCTCACGGACAAGATTCTCGACCCGGAAGGGCGGAGTCCCAACAGCATTTTCATCCTCAACGCCATCGACCATCTCAACCGCCGGGAGGACATGGCGCTGCTGCGCAGCAAGGAACAGCGCTTCAACCCCCTGGATCCGGTCGCCCCCGAGGCCCGAACGCTGGTGAAGGCGTTCAATATCGCCGGGTTGCCGGTTCTGGTGGTCTGCGCCGGGCTGGTGGCCTGGTTCTATCGCAGCCGGCGCAAGCGCCGCATTGAGAACATGTTTCGTCAGGAGGGGGCGAGCTGATGAAAATCCGTAAAGAATTCATCATCCTGGCCCTCATCGTAGCCGTCCTGTGCGGCTACCTGGTCTGGCAGCGACAAAAACCCACCGCCTACCGGCTTCCGTCCCTGCCCGCGGTGGACCGCGGCGAAATCACCCGCATCCGGATCCAGCGGCCCCAATCGCCAGTCGAGTTGAAAAAGGTGGGGGATTCCTGGCGCGTGGGCGACGCGCTGTACATCGCCGACGCGGGTAAAATAGGCGGAATGCTGGAGATCATCGGCGATTTGAGGCTCACGGCCCTGGTCTCCGAGGCGGGCCAGCACGAGCGCTACCAACTGGACGATGCCCAACGGATCCGGGTGCAGGCCTGGGCCGGCGAGCGCCTGCGGCGGGATTTTGCCATCGGCAAGTCGGCGGCCACCCATCGGCACACCTTCGTCACGGTGGCTGGCGACGAAAGGATCTACCATGCCCGGGAGGATTTCCGCGGCCGCTTCGACCGGGACCTGGACCAACTGCGGGACAAGCGGGTGTTGCCCTTCGACCGGGAAACGATTCAAACGGTGAGCCTGACGGTGGGCAAGGCCAAGCCCGTGACTTTCTCCCGCGTTGAACCCCAGCCCGCGCCAGGGGAGACGGACTCGCGGGAAGAACAATCCACGCCGGCAGCGCCCCGCTGGCAGGGAGCCAAGGGGGCGCCGGCGGACGGGCAAACCCTGGACAGCCTGGTTTCAAGCCTGGCGAGCCTCGAATGCGATCGCTACCTTTACGACCGCACCAAGGCCGATGTGGAGGGGGGCAAGCCGGAGTTTGTCATCGAGTTGACCGGAGAGCGGGACCGGCCCTACCGCCTGCTTCTTTTCGCCCCCCTGAAAACGCAAGGAGAGGACCGGCCGCGGCCCGGGGTGTCCTCCGAGAACGATCAGGCATTTGTGGTGTCGTCGTTTATCAGCCGGGAAATCGGCGAGCAGGTCGCCGTGCTGACCGGAAAAAAGAAACCGGCCAAGTAGCGGAGGAGGCTTTCCCATGAATTTGGAAAAATGGAATCCCGGCAAACTGTTGGAAATCTCCGGGGCCTATTGGCAAAGCTGCGCCCTGCACGCCGCCGTGAAGCTGGATGTGTTCAGCCACCTGGAAGGCGGGCCGTTGGATGCGGCGCAAATGGCCGAGCGCATCGGCGCCGAACGGCGCGCGGTCGCCATGTTGCTCAACGCCATGGCCGCCATGGGGCTGCTGGAAAAGGCCGGCGACGTCTTCGCCAACACCGGGACGGCGGCCCGTTTCCTCGTCCGGAAGGCTCCCGGGTACCTGGGGCACATGATCCTGCACCATCATCACCTGGCGGCTTCCTGGACCCAACTGGATCAGGCGGTACGTTCGGGCGCGCCGGTACGCGCCCGCGCCTCGTTCGGCGATCCCGCGGTGCGCGAAGCCTTTCTGATGGGCATGTTCAACAACGCCATGCTTCTGGCGCCTTCCGTGGTGGCGGCGGTGGACCTGGCCGACCGCCGCCGTCTGCTGGATTTGGGCGGCGGTCCGGGGACTTACGCCATCCATTTCTGCCAGGCCAACCCCCGGCTTCGCGCAACGGTCTTCGATTTGCCCGCTACGTACCCCTTCGCCGAGCGCACCATCGCCCGTTTCGCCTTGGCCGACCGCATCGAATTTGTCGGCGGCGACCATCACAACGATCCCCTGCCCGGCGGATTCGACGCCGCCTGGCTGTCCCACGTGCTCCACGGTGAGCGCCCCGAAACGGCGGCCCGCATCGTGGCCAAGGCCGCCAAGGCGCTGGAACCCGGGGGGTTGCTCCTCATCCACGATTTCATCCTGGACGATGGTGGTGACGGGCCGCTGTATCCCGCCTTGTTTTCCCTCAACATGCTGCTGGGCACCGACGGCGGCCAAAGCTACACCGACGGAGAAATCCGCCGGATGATGGCGGCCGCCGGCTGCCGGGACATCCGGCGCCTGGCCTTTCGCGGCCCCACCGAATCGGGGATCATTTGCGCCACCGTTTAAACGGCGAGCCCGCCGTCGTCTGGACCCGCGACGCCCTCGGCCGTTGGTACGATACGCACCGGCGCGACCTGCCGTGGCGGCGCACCGGCGATTCCTACGCTATCCGGGTGTCGGAGGCGATGTTGCAGCAGACCCGGGTGGCCACCGTCCTGCCGTACTATGCTCGCTGGCTGGAGCGGTTTCCCACCGTCGCCGATCTGGCGGCCGCCGACCCGCAAACGGTGCTCAAGTACTGGGAAGGATTGGGTTATTACGCCCAGGCCCGAAACTTCCACCGGGCGGCGCAGGTCGTGGCGCGGCAGTATGGCGGCCGGGTGCCCGACGATCCGGTTTTGAACTGCTGGGGATCCGGGTGCAGGTCGCGGGCGGGGCCGGCCGCATCCGTCATGCTTACACCCATTTCAAGATCGACGCCGAAGTGTTCCGCTCCACGTGGCAGGCCGGCCGGGTGCGGCGCCGCGGGCCGGCGGCCCATCGCTGGGTGGCCCCGGACCGGCTGGCCGCCTACCCCCTCACCGGGGCGGCCCACAAGGTGAAGGCGCTTCTTCCAGAGGGGGCGTCTTCTCCTTCGTAAAGCTCTTCCTCGATGGGGGAGAGTTTTTTCAGCAACTCGATCAAGCGATTTTTTCCGTCGATCGGTTCTATAATCAAGCGATCCCCCTCCTTTCGGATAATCGCCTCGCTGCCCTCCAGCTCGAAATCCTTGGGGATGCGAACAGCTTGACTTCGTCCGTTGCGAAACAGGCGCACATGTCGGACCGTCTCCATAGGGACCTCCTTAGTCATATGCAAAAAAAAATAGGCCAAACGAGACCACCTGTCAACGAACGGCCACTCCCATTAAAATGTCAGATTCATGCGACACCTCGTTTTTTGTGTTGCATTCTTCTATACATCTTTTTTAAGATGTAGGTGTAAAGGAGGTGTTCCCATGAGTCCATCACTGTCCGCAGCGTCGGTTTCCATCAATATCCGGGCCAAAGCGAAACAGCGCGATCTGATTGACCAGGCGGCGCAACGCCTCGGCCGCAGTCGATCCGAGTTCATGCTGGAAGCGGCTTGCAGCAAGGCGGAAGACGTATTGCTCGACCAGACTTTTTTCGCCCTGGAAGCGGATGCCTTCGCCAGGTTTCAGGTCATGCTGGACGAACCACCGGAGGTCAATGAGCGCCTTCGCCGCTTTTTGTCCAGCCAAGCACTCCGGTTGGAAAAATGAAGTCCTTCTCCGGCTCGGCCACGGCATCCGGCGTAAAATCGATAGGGCTGGATCACGATCTGAGCCGATTCGACTGCGGCGTTGCATCCCTGAACGAGTGGTTGAAAAAACGCGCCTTGAAAAACGAAAAAGTGCGGGCGTCCCGAACCTACGTGGTGGCCGATGGTGCGAGCGTCATCGGTTATTATTGTCTTGCCGCCGGCGCCGTGGCCCTGAGGGATGCCCCCCGCGGATTGACCCGCAACATGCCGGACCCGATACCGGTGATGGTATTGGGGCGTCTGGCCATCGATCTACTCTATCAACATCAAGGCTTGGGCAAGGCGCTGTTGTTCGATGCCGTCATGCGGACGCTTCAGGCCGGCGAGATTGCCGGCGTTACGGCGCTTCTGGTCCATGCACTGTCTGATGAGGCCAGGCGCTTCTATCTTTCCTGCGGGTTCAGGCCATCGCCGATACAGGCCATGACCCTGTGTCTCCGCTTGGCCGATGTGAATGTGGCGATGGCCGGATAGGTCAAACCTTGCCGCATGCGGTGGTGAAAAATCTCCCCATGAAGAGATCGGGGTTTGCTAAGAAGAATGGTTGAATAATTTGCAATCTTGATGCATATTATCTGCATGTGGATAACGAGACATATTGAAAAGCTGCTCGAACGTATGGCCGCACAATTTTCGGCCGTTCTGGTTACCGGCGCCCGGCAGGCCGGAAAAACATCGATTTTGCGGCACTTGTATCCCCGGGCCGCCTATCTCAGCCTGGATCTGCCGGTCAACGCCGAGGCCGCTGAAAGCGCGCCGGAACAGTTGCTGGACCAATTTGCCGAACCGTTGATCATCGACGAAATCCAGTACGCTCCCTCCCTGTTGCGGTACTTGAAACATCGCATCGACGCCGATCGAAAGCCGGGAAGATTCCTATTGACCGGATCGCAGGTCTTTTCTCTGATGCAAGGGGTATCAGAGAGCCTTGCCGGCCGATGCGGGGTGCTGAACCTGCATACCCTCTCATGCGCCGAGCTGTGCGAGGCCGGTTTCACCCATTCGCAAACGGGCTGCCTGTTCCGCGGCGGGTATCCGGAGTTGCATGTGGGGGCCGATGCCGAGTTGTGGTTTCCCGCCTACGTGGCCACCTACCTGGAACGGGATGTGCGCAATATCTTGCGCGTCGTTGATCTACAGGATTTCAACCGCTTTCTCAGAGCCTGTGCCCTGAGGACCGGCCAGATGCTCAACTACTCGGATTTGGCCCGGGATACCGGCATAGCGCCCAACACGGCCCGCAAGTGGCTGGGGCTCTTGCAGACTTCGGCGGTGGTGACGCTCATCGAGCCCTTTTATGGAAACCGGACCAAGCGACTGATCAAGGCGCCGAAATTGGCGTTTCTGGACACCGGGCTGGCCGCCTTCCTGGCGGGTTACTATAGTGAGGAGGATTTGATGGCATCCCCCCAGGCGGGCGCTTTCTGGGAGACGCATGTCTTCAACCAGATTCTCAAGCAGGAAGCATGCAGGGCGGTCTCCAGGCCAATTTGCTACTGGCGCAACGCCAATGGCCCCGAGGTCGATCTGGTGGTTGAACTCTCCGGGAAGCAGATACTGGCCGTGGAATGTAAGCTCAAGGAGCATCCTGACAGCGGGGATGCGGCCGGTCTGCGCGCTCTGGCGGCGGCGGAAAAAGGACGGATAGTGGAAACCGTGGTTGTTTGCCGCACCGCGGCGGCCTACCGCCTGGCAGATGGGACGTGGATCATGAACCTGCCGGACTTGCTGCAAAAACTGGAATCTCCCCGGCCCGTCCGAAGCCGCTGAGGGGCAAGAGTGTCTGGCCCCCGGCTCTGGGACTCATTTCGCCGCAACGCCCCGTTGCCGCAAGTACGGCATCAGCTCCTCGATCCGGATCGGGCCGAAATGGAACAAATGCACCCCCTTGGCCACCCGGCCGTTCCGCATGCCCAGGCAAGGCATGATGCGCACGGGCTTTTCCATGAGGCAAATCTCCTGTTCGCTGATGATTTTTTTAAACCAGTCCGGCGGCTTCCATCAGGGGCAACAGCACGTCCCGGCTCCGCCGGCCGGCCTCTTCGGGCCGGTCCACGTAGGGGTAGAGCTCCAGGCTGATGTCGCCGCGGTAGTCGAGTCTTTTCATCGTATTGAAAACAGATGGGAAATCGATGGCGCCGAGGCCGGCGATGAGGTGATTGTGGACCCGGTCGGCACCGATGTCCTCGATGTGCACATGGCCGACCCATTCGAAAAGGGTCTCGAAGGCGGCCGCCGGGTCCTCGCCGGCGCAGAAGAAATGGCCGATGTCGAAGTTGATCCCCACTGCCGCGGAGCGGATCTCGCGGATGAACGGCAAAAACTCGCCGGTGCGCTCGATGAGCAGGTTCGGCTCCGGTTCCACCAGGATCTTGACTCCCAGGGCCTCCGCCTCGGGAATCACTTCGTCCAGCCCCTGGTGAAAGAGGCGCAGGGCTTCGGGTCGGGGCATGCCGGCCTCCAGCGGCCCCCCCGGCGGCACCGATATGTTGGTGCAGCCGAGCTGTTTCGCGATGCGCAGGCAGGCGACGGTGTGGTCCGCCCGGATCCGGCGCCGCCCGGGGTCCGCTTCGATCCAGGACGGCAGATAGGTATCGCCCACGGCGAAGAGGGTGAAGCTGTTGAGGTTGGTCACCTTGAGACCGTGGCGTGACAGAGCCGCCTCCACTTCGGCGAGCTTTTCCCCTTCGTAATCCGGCGGGTAGAGGTGAGGCCGGTCGGCCATGATCTCTACCCCGGCAAAGCCGAGGACGGCGATACGGTCGATGGAATCCAGCAGGGAAAACTTGACGAAGGCGTTGGTGCTGTAACCGAAGGTCATGGGCGGCTCCCGCGGCAGCGCTCGGCCAGCCGGTCCAGGGCGGCCAACTGCTGCGCGAAGGTGATGGGCGGATCGGCACCCACCGGTTTCTTGAAGTAGAATCCCAGCTTCGGCACCGGTCCGGCGATGCCGCTCTCCATCAACGCGACGCTCCATCGGGCCAGGTCGAGGACCAGGGGAGCGGCCAGGATCGAGTCGCGGCCCTGCAAGTCGAGCCGCAGGCTCATGGGCAGGTCGAAGAGCCCGGAAAAATCGATGGCGTCCCAGGCTTCCTTGGCGTCCCCGCGGGGCGGGTAGTAGTCGATGCGCACCTTGTGGGTCGATTGCCCCCGGGCGTCGGCCACCGGGTAGCCGAGGATCTCGTCGAGCAGCCGGGTCTTGTTGGCCAGCTTGCCGGCGGCCCGGCAGGGGTCGTCGAGGTTGGCGCCGTCGGCATTGCCGAGAATGTTGAGCGAATACCAGCCGTCCACCCGCAGACTGCGCGCCTTGAGGGCCGAGGCGAGCACCACCTTGAAAAAGGTCTGACCCGTCTTGCCGTCGCGCCCGAGGAGCGGGACGCCGGCCGCGGCGGCCAGGGCTGCCACAACGGGGATTTCCACCCGGTTGGGGGTGAAGTTGACCACCGGGATGCCGGCCTTCAGGGCCGCCAGCACGTAGGCCAGGTCGGGCAGGGTCCCGGCTTCCGGGTGGGCCAGGAGCGCCTCGAGGGTGGTGCAGGCGGTCAGGTCCGGGTCCACCGCCGCCGGCAGGAGGTTGACCAGCACTGCCGGATGGTGGGGCCAGCGCCGGCGCAGGTCCTCGATATCCTTCAGCAAGGTCTCCACGCGAACCTTCAAGGGGGCGTCGGCCGGCGGCGCCGGCAGCAGGGGAATGGCTTCGATGCCGGAGCGAACCTCGCGCCAAATTCCCTCGGGCACGATGGCCGAATCCGCCAGGGCCTCCACCAGGGGTCGGTGCTGGGTGTCCCAGCCGGCCACCTGGAACGCCATGGGGGCCGGGAGGTCCGGGGCGCAGACGGGGGTGGTGAGGTAGGGCGCCACCTGCTCGGGCCGGACCTGCATCAGGGCGGCGGCCGCCGCCACGGTGGTGCCGATGGCGCCGCCCAGGCCGGCGGCCAGGAGCAAGAGTCCGGCAGGGTTGCTTTCAGGTTCGAGTTTCATGTCGATTGCGCTTTCATCTCTACTTTCGATCAGCCAAGATCCGTCGGATCCGACCGATGGGACCGATCCGACGGATCATCGCTTCTCCAAAATGATCGATGCGTCCACCGCCACCGGTTTTCCCTCAACGCAGATCAACGGGTTGATGTCGATTTCCCGGATCTGCGGACAGGCGGTCATCAGGTCTCCCAGGCGCACCAGGATCTCGGCCAAGGCCTGGCGGTCCACCGGGGTCGAACCGCGAAAGCCGTTGAGCAGTGCCCGGGTCTTGAGCCGGCCGATGAGGGTCAGGGCATCGGCGCGGCTCAGGGGCGCCACGGCGAAGGCGGCATCATCGAGGATCTCGGCCATGATCCCGCCCAGGCCGCACATCACGCAGGCGCCGAACTGCCCGTCGCGCAACCCGCCGACGATCAACTCCGGCTGCCCCCGGAGCATCGGCTGGACCAGGATTTCCCCTTTTCCGTCCATGGCGGCGTGCAGTTCCCGCCATGCCGTCGCCAGCGCCTCCGGCGAAGCGATGCCCAGCCGTACCAGCCCCTGCTCGGTCTTGTGCACCGCGCCGGGCATCAGCCCCTTGAGCACCACGGGATAGCCGTGGGCGCGGGCAAAAGCGTCGGCCTGGGCCGCGTAGGCCACGATTTCCTCGGCTACCGTCGGAATCCGGCAGGCCGCCAGAACCCCCTTGGCGCGGTGTTCGTTCAGGACCCCGGCGGCATCTTTGATTTGTTTCTTGGCGTCCTCCGGCACGGCGGACCCTCCCGCGGGTTCGACGCTCCGGATGCGCGGCGTGAAGACGGCCTTGATGCATTCCACGGCCCGGGAAATTTCGCGAAACACCGGCACTCCCAGGGCCTGGACGTCGATCTGGAAGCGCCGCGCCGCCTCCCGGGCGCCCAGGAGCCAGCAGAACACCGGTTTGCTCCGGCGTCGGGCTTCGGCGGCGACCTCCTTCAAGTCCAAATCGAGATCGAAACCGCCGGAAAAGGTATGGATGAAGAGGGCGTCCACCTCTGGATCGGCCAATGCGGCCCGGGCCGCCGCCGTGTAGACGGCCTGGGCGCCGTTTTGCTCCACCGCCGGCCACAGGTCCACCGGGTTGGACACCGGCATCCAGTCGGGAAAGACTTTCTTGATCTCGGCGAGGGTCTGATCGGCCAGGCGGGCCAGGGGAAGGCCGAGGGCGTGGAGCCCGTCGGCGGAGATGATTCCCGACCCGCCGGAGTAGGTCAGGATCGCCACCCGGCCAAGGGCTTCAGGGCGAACCTGCGAGAATTCGGCCAAGGTACGGCAGATGTCCACCATCTGCTTGAATCCGTTTGCTTCCACCACCCCCGCCTGGGCCAGGGCACCAGTCACCACCGCCCCATTGCCGGCCAGGCTGGCCGTGTGGCTCCGGGCGGCCCGGGCTCCGCCCGGGCTCTTTCCCCCCTTGAGCACCACGATGGGTTTGGGGCAGCGGCGACAGAGTTCAAGAAACCGCCGTCCTTCGGGAATGGCTTCCAGGTAAAGACCGATGGCCTCGGTGTCCGGATCTTCCGCCAGGTATTGCAGCAGATCGCACTCGTTGACATCCACCTTGTTACCCACCGAGCAGACCTTGCTGATGCCGGTGGTGCCGTGGGTCATCAGGTCGATGAGAAAGCCGCCGGAGAGCAGGCCGCTCTGGACGATGAGGGAGACCTTGCCGGGGGTGAGCCCTTCGTTCCAGATGGTGGGGGTGACGAAGGAAAAGACGTAGCGGCGCCGGGCGTCCACCAGGCCCATGCAGTTGGGGCCCCAGAGACGGATGCCGGTTTCCCGGGCGATGGCCACCAGTTCCTGCTGCAAGACCTGCCCCTCGGGCCCGGCTTCGGCAAATCCGCTGGACTCGATCATCGCCCCGCGGATCCCGCGGGCGGCGCACTGGCGGATAATTTCCGGGACCTTGGGCCCCGGTACGAAGACGATGGCCAGGTCCACCGGGTCGGGAACAGCGGCCACCGAAGGAAAACATGCCAGGTCCAGGATGGTGTCGTAGCGGGGGTTCACCGGATACACCGGGCCGTCGAACCCCTGGCGCAGGTTGAAGAGAATCGAATGACCGCCTTTTTTGGAATTGGCGGTGGCCCCGATGAGGGCGATGCCCCGGGGGCGAAAGAAAAACTGCATGAAATCCTCCTGCCGGTTTAAAAAAGAAGCGTTTTGCCGAAGGATTCTTGTAGGACAAAACAAAGGTCCGGCTCAAGGAAAAAACCGCCCTCCCACCGAACCCGGTTCCCTGGAGCACGCCTTGCGACGTGGATGAGGCGGCCCCGGGCGGAACCGGTTTGTCGGCAGCGCCGGATGTGGTAAGATGCGGCGTTACTTCCAACAATTGTTGCCCGACAAAGGAGGATGGCCATGTCTTCGCATCTTTTCACGCCGCTCAAGGTCGGTCCCCTCACCCTGAAAAACCGGCTCACCATGGCGCCGCTCTATCTGGGCTACGCCGATTTGGGCGGCACGGTGAGCCCGGCGCTCCTGGCACACTACCGGCTCATGGCGGCCAGCGGGGTGGCCCTGGTGGTGGTGGAAAACGCCACAGTGGACTTTGAATCCGGCAGCGGTTCGCCGCGGACCCTGCGGGCCGACTCGGACGCCCATCTCGAGGGGCTCAAACGCCTGGCGGAAACGATCAAGGAGGCCGGCGCCCTGGCCTGCCTTCAGATCAACCACGCCGGCCGGTTCGCCCACGCCGCCGAACCGTTGGCCCCCTCGGCGGTGGAGACCTTCGGGCGCATCCCCCGGGCCCTGACCATCGACGAGATGAAGCGCATCGCGGAATGCTTCGCCGCCGCGGCGGGGCGCGTTGCAAAAGCCGGCTTCGACATGGTGGAGCTGCACGGCGGCACCGGCTATCTCCTGGCCGAGTTTCTCTCCCCCCACACCAACCGGCGCGAGGACGCTTACGGCGGCAGCCTGGAGAACAGGCAACGCTTTCCCCTGGAGGTGCTGGCCGCGGTGAAGGAGACGGTGGGCCGGTTTCCGGTGGGCTGCCGCCTGCTGGTGGACGAGTGGCTCGACGACGGGCTGAAGCCCGAAGAATCGACGCGCTTTGCCCGGGACCTGGAAGCCGCCGGCATCGCTTACATCTCGGCCATGGGTGGCACCTACGAGTCCTTCGGCCGGCCCGAGATCGTCGCGCGCAGCCGCCAGGCCGGGTACATGCTGGCGCTGTCCGCCGCCGTCAAGGAGTGCGTCCAGGTGCCGGTCATCGCCGCCGGCCGCCTGGCCACCGGCTCCGTTTGCGAGAACGCCCTCGCCGAAAAGAAGGCGGATCTCATCGGATTGGCCCGGGTCCTGTGGGCCGATCCGGACTGGCCGCGCAAGGTGGCCGACGGCCGCGAGGACGAGATCGTCCACTGCAACCCCGACTGCGGCGACGCCTGCATGCAGATGGTCATGAAGGGCCGGCCGGCGCTCTGCGTGAGCTGGCCGACGGAAAAAATGAAAGCCTGGAAGGCGAAGTTCGCCGGAGGGGAAACGCCATGAAGATCCAGCTGCCCTGGGGACAGGAGACCATCGATCTCGACTTGCCCGAGACCTGGACCGTGATCACCCCGCAAGCCGAAGGGGCGCCGCCACCCGACGCCCCCGACGAGGCGGCCATCGTCTTCCGTGCCCTGGCCGATCCGGTGGGCGCCGCACCCCTGGCCCAATGGGACCTGGCGGGCAAGCGGGTGCTGGTGGTCACCGACGACAACACCCGTCCCACGCCGGTGGTGCGGTTTTTCCACCTCGTCCTGGAGGCCCTGGAAACAGCCGGAGCGCAACCGGCCGATATTCTGGTCATGCCGGCCCTGGGTATTCACACCGCCATGAGCGAGGCGGAAATGGCGGCCAAGATCGGCCCGGAGCACCTCGGTCGCGTCGCCTGGCGCAACCATGATGCCTTCGACGCCGCGGTATGCCGGGAATTCGGCGTCACGCCCCGGGGCACCCCGGTGGTGCTCAACCGGGCCGTGGCCGAGGCCGACCTCATCGTTTCCCTCGGGCTCATCGAGCCCCACCTGTGGGCCGGGTTCGGCGGGGGCCTGAAAAACATCCTGCCCGGGTTGGCCTCGGCGGCTTGCATCGGCGCCCATCACGGCGTCATCGCCGAGCCGCCCTACCTTTTCAACCGGGTGGGCATGCCGCCGGAGGCCAATTCCTTCCGCCTCGACCTGGAGGCGATCCGCCCGATGATCGCCGCCGACATCTTCTGCCTCAACGTGGCTCTCAATCCGGCCGGGCGGATCATCGAAGCCTTCGCCGGCGATCCGGTCGCCGCCCACCGCAAGGGGGTGGCCTTCAACCGGCAGGTGGCCGGCCGCCACCTGGACGGGCCGGTGGATGGCATCATCGTCAACAGCCACCCCATGGACCTCAATTTCAAGCAGAGCATGAAATGCGTGGGCAATTCCCTGCCGGCCCTGAGGCCCCGGGGCGTGGTGATGGGATTCTTGCGGGCCCGGCGCGGCCTGGACGACATCGTGGCCCCGGAAAAGGGGAAACCCCTGTGGCTGACCAAAGCCCTCCTGCGCCTGATGGGTCCGGCGCGGGTGATGGGGTTTCTGGAGAGGATCCGGCCGGGGCTCAACGTGGAGGAGAAGTTTCTGCTCTACTATTCGATGCAGCTCGTGCGCCAGTACGACCTGTTTTTTTACGTGCCAAGCATCGAAGACGATCAGGTGCAGCGCCTGGGGTTTTTCAAGCGCTGCACCGATCCCCGGCAGGTGATCGCCGCCGGTAAAAAAGCGCTGGGCGCCAACGCCCGGGTGGCGGTGTTTCCCGAGGGCGGCGCGACGTTTCCCATCGTGGGTGGGGACATACAAAAAATTTAGCCGAGCATGGTTGCGGCAGGCATTGGCTTCCACGGCTCGGGAGAGCGGTCATGCTTTCACGTGGCGGCACAGAAAACCCCATGACGGCTTGAATTTTTATCAGCGATTCAGTAGCCTGCCCAATTCTTAGATCTCGATTCCCCACCGGGGCAGATCTCGATTCCCCACCGGGGCCTACTGACAGGAACATCGCCCCGGTTGACACCACGCGCAGTGGAAGTCCTTTAAGTACATAGCCTCACAGAATATTTACAGAGTCTGTTTTGCCGTGCAAGCTAACCACCAAGTTCACGCAGTATTCAGGCGATAGAAAAGGATAGTAAATGCCTGAAATCCGCCAGCATGATCATTACAGCCTGAGAAACACCATTCGTGCCGGATGTATTCAAGAATTATGGTATTTTTTCAATGAATTGGGAAAGGGGCTGGGCGTTGAAGAGCTTCGTCGCAAATTGGCCGAGGGGGACATTTTCAGCCATTTTGCCTACAGTACACGTATGGCGCTCTGGAAAATCTTCAGGACCCGCTACCTGAACATTTCAGATCCCTGGGTGCATGCCGAATTGATTCGGGCAAGCCGGTACGGTCCCGATGCCCCGGAATTCATCTCTCTGCTGTATTTGTACTTCATCCTGAGAGACAAGTTGGCCTTTGAGTTTGTAGTGAATGCCCTTTGGGGAAAATGGCTGGCCCGCGATTTGTCCATCGGCAGTGGGGATGTCAGCGCCTTTTATTTGCAATTAGATGAAAATAATAACATTTTCGCAAAGATAACGGCGGAATCAAAAGGGAAGTTGATCCGCAACACGGTCTCAACGCTTCAAGATTTCGGCCTTGTGGCCGGCAAGAAGCACCGGGTGATGACCCGACCTCCGGTTGTTTCACGCACCGCCTTTCATCTGGTGCGGCTGCTGGCGCACGAAGGACTGTCCGGAAAGCAAATCGTCGAGTCTCCGGACTGGCGGATTTTTCTTTGGGATCAACAAGATGTCTCCAAGATGCTGGTCCGATTGGCCCGGGAAAAGCAGATTCGTTATGAAAAATCAGGAAACACCGTCATCCTTGAAATTTTAAAAGAATCGATTGCGGAAAGCGGGGCCTGATGAACGAGGATATCGCCTGGAAATTGAAAGAAGCGGCATCGCGCATCCAGCAGAGCTATTCATCTATCGGCCATCAACGAGGGGCGCCATTTATCGCCATTGTTTTTCCGCATGAACTGGAGCCGTGGGTCGGAAACGAGTGGTGCACCCAGGCGGCCATCTTTTCCGACCAGTATGATTTGATCGACATCGATCTGTTGGCCATTACCACCCGATGTGACGACAACCTCGGCCTCGAAAATATCATCGCCGCCGAGGACGATCCAATGCCCGGCGCCGATTTGAATGCCGAACTGGCCAATCTTTGGGTGTCGGAAATCATTGCCACCATTGAAGATAGGCTTGCGGCGCATCATGGGAAACCACCGGTACTGGTAATTGAAAAGACTGCCGCGTTGCACCCGGTGACCGGTCCGAGGTTTATCATGCAACAGTTGTGGGACCGACACAGCGATAAAATTCAGTGCCCGGTGGTCATTTTCATTCCGGGACGGCTTGTCGAAAAACGGGTTTACCTGTTTTTGAACACCCAAGAGGAGTTTATGTACCGGGGGGAAATCCTTTAATGTCTCACGGGGGAGACGATCGTCATGAAAATCAGTGACATTTTCGAAACGCGAATCACGGAAAAGATCGAACCCGTCATCAAGGTGGGCGAGGTTCAGGATGAACGCAAGCTCGCCGCGGAAATCGGCTCCTTTGTCGTCACCCCCCATATCGAAACATACATGGATTCATTCCTGGAGCATTATACGGATACGATCCGCAAGCAGACCACGGAAATCGGGATTTGGATTTCGGGCTATTTCGGATCGGGAAAATCGCACTTGGCCAAGATGCTGGCCCAAGTGACCGCGAACCGGAGTCTGGACGGGATTCCGGCGGCCAAGCGCTTCGACGCCCGCGTGCCGCAGTCTGCGGCCAAAAAGAAATCTCTGGAACGCTCTTTGAGCCTTCTGACCAATTGCGAGACGACTGTCCTGGCGTTTAACCTCAACACTCTGACAGACAGTCGCCGCACCCCGTTGCCGACCCTGCTGTTATCCCAGTATTACCAGTCCAGGGGCTATGGAAGTAACCACATTTTTGCCAAGGTCATCGAGGCCGAGCTGGACAAGATGGGGAAGCTGGACCGCTTTCATCAAGAGGTCGAAACTTTGGCCGGCAAACCTTGGCAAACGATTCAGGCCAACCCCAATTTCTATCGCAAGCATCTTTACAGCGCCGTATGTCGGATCGCCCCGGAGATGTTCTCGTCGCCGGAGGAAGTTTCCGAAGCCTTGCGTAACGCCGAAAAAGGAGAGATCTACAATACGGATTTCTTGATTCGCACCATCATCACAGATATCAAGGCTCGAGAGAACCACACCCGCAAGCCGGTGCGACTGCTCTTTATCCTGGATGAATCCGGTCACTGGATCGAGGACAATTTGGGCCGGTTGTCCCAGTTGCAGTCCCTAGTGGAAGAAGCCGCGGCCCTGGGACAAGGAAAGATCTGGATCGTGGTGACAACCCATGAGGATATGGGCGCGGTCTTCAAGAACGCCCGGGCCCTGGATACCGATTTCAAGAAAATCGAGGAGCGGTTTCGTTTCAAGTTCGGACTGACCACGGAGAACATCGAGCTGGTGCTGGAGGATCGCATCTTCAAGAAGACCCTCAATGGCAGGAAGGAAGTCGAGGCGCTGTACCAGGAAAACCCGGGTGTGATCCGCTCCATGGGAGAACTGACCGGTGTGTCGCAAACCCTGCCGGCGTGCAACGATGTCAATTTTGTCAAATTTTACCCCTTCTTTCCGTATCAACTCCATCTGATACCGGAAATCGTCAAAACCATTCGAGCCCGGGGGGGACGATCCGATTCGCTGTCCGGATCGACGCGCACCCTGCTGGCCATCACCCAGGACGTGATTCGCGCTGGCCGCCGTAACTACCTTGAGGCGCCGGTGGGTGAGATGGTCTCTTTCGATGAAATCTACTTCAATCTTGTGCATGAAGGGGAAATTTCGGCTGACATTCGCCGAGAGATCTCAAAGATCCCTGATGCGGTGCAAGGGGCCACGGATTTGACCCCCAAGCTGGTCGAGGTGTTGTTTATGACCGGTGAGTTGGCCTACCTTCCCAAGACAGCGGACAACCTGGCCCGATTTCTGGTGGCCGACACTTCGCAGGATTTGGCTGGTATCAAACCCGCCATCGACGCAGAGCTGGAAAAACTCAAGAAAGCCAAAATTGTTGCCCGAATCGGTGATGACTGGGAGTTTCTCACCGGAGAGAGACGGACTTTTGAAGATGCGGTCGATACGGTCGCCAATCAGCTCAAATTTCAAGACCGGGAAGAGGGTCTGAGCCATCTCATTAGCACCCACACCCTTGGATTCGATACGATTCCCTTCAAAGGGCATGATTTTCAGGTGCGGCTGTTCTTCGACAACAAACCGCTCACCAAAAACGGCCATATCGAGGTGCGAATCATCTCGCCATTCGGGCACTATTCCGGCCAGAAAATCACCGATTATGAAAATGAAAGCTTAAAGCCGGAAAACCATCAAGCCCTCTATGTGTTTTGCGACCGGGTTGATCAATTTACCGAACAATTAGACCGCTATATCGCCATGCGGGAGGTGGTGGACAAGTGGCGCGGCGATGCAGGTAAATCCACCGCCGAACATGATTTGGCCAACACCAAATCGACCAACGATCTGCCCAAATTGAAAGACACCGTGGAGACATCGATTCGCCAAGGTCTGCGGTATGGACACCTGATTTTCCGCGGCAGTAGCCGGCCGATCGCCTGTAAAAAAGATCAGCAGCCCGGCGAAGCGGCGCGTCTCGAAATCGGGCACTATTTCGGTTCACTCTATCCCAAATTCGACAAACTTCCGGTCCGCATCAAGTCCGAGCAGAAGGATATCGTGGATGTTCTGGCAGGCGCCAAGGACCTCTCCCGGGATGTCAAGTCCCTCAAGCTTTATGACAACGCCGGCCAGTTGGACAACCATTGCGCCTTGCTGGATGAGATTCGCCTTTTTTTGACCCACCGCCAGAACCAAAAACAGCGCACCTTGGGCCAGGACATTCTCGACCATTTTGAAAAGCCCCCCTATGGCTGGGACCCCAATGCGGTGCGTATCGGCATCGCCGCCATGGTCCGGCCCGGCGCCGTCAAAATCCTGGTCAACAAGAAAGCGTACACCAATCCGGCCGATTCCGAACTGATCGCGACGCTGCGCAACAGCAAAGCCTTCAACAAGGCCGAAATCGTTTTGGAAGAAACCGACGTGGACATCGCGGTCTTGACCGCCGTTCGCAAGCTGCTCATCAAGTTGACCGGCAACCGCAAGATCGATGAAACCCCGTCGGGGATCACCGGCGCATCGGTCAAACATCTTGAAAATGTGAAGGTCAAGGGCGACGATGCTCGGATTTGGGCCAAGGCCGCCGGCTTTCCGCTGCCGCAGCTTTTCACCACCGGCATGGAGACAATCGCCACTCTTTCGGATCTGTCCAATCCGGTTCACCACGTCACGCAATGGAATGCAAAGGCAGATACCATTGAAGACGAGCTCAAGGCCGTGCTGGAGGTGCATGCCTTTTACAGTAAATGGGCCGATACCTTCCAGGAAACCAAGGCGTTGTACGTCTCGCTGCAAGGGATTCAAGCCAAAATCCCCCAAGGCAATATCATTCACCACTTCATTGCCAATTTCGCAACCGCACAGCAGGACGCAACGGTTCATCTGCCGGAGATCTGGAAGACCCTGCAGGACAACAAGGCCCATGTGCTCACCGAGGTCGAATCCCTGAAGCGCCAATGGCGGGAGGATGCCCGCAACTGCCTGACTCCGTTGAGAAATCGTCTGGATACGGAAAAAATGTCAAATGCCTTGACCGGGCAAGAGTTGGCCGCCTTCGAGCAGGCGCTGCAACTCATGGAAGCGCAAATCGACGATGAATCAGACCTGATCGGGGTCGCCATGCTGCCGGATCGTACCCGAGGTTGGGTCAGAGAACAGCTTGAGGGTATCGACCGGCTCATCGACAGCAAAGAACCGGAGGGGGGTGGAGATCCGCGACCGGTCAAAAAGATACGACTTGTGTCTGCGCCCAAGCGGATCAAAAGCATCGACGAGTGGAATACCTTGAAAACAGAAATGGATAGAAAGATTGCGACCGCTTTGGATCAGGGTGTCGAAGTGGAGCTGTTCTGAAAATGGAATCTCAAGCCAAGTCGCAGCTCAAAACCATCGTTCTCAAGCTCCGGCATATCCTGGAAGGCCATTACGACGCTCAGGGCGCCTGGCACCCCGGCGATATCGAAGATCGGCTGGCCTTTCTGGGAGTGCGACGGGATCGTCCTTGCCTGCCGTTGGAAAGCATTTCCCATCTTGATGAAGCCGACCTGCAGGCCCGGCGGGTGGCGGATGCCTATATCCAGGATCAGGTTGGATGGCTCCATGAAAAAGCCGTCGTCCACTTTATCCAAGAAACGGCCTATACCTGGGCCAATCGGCTCCTGGCCCTGCGCTGCATGGAAGCGCGCGGCCTGATCGACGAAATCATCTTGCAAAAAGAGAGCTACGGCGGCCGGTCGCTGAAACATCATCGCCTGGCGCGGCAAAACCCCGAGGCCTGCTCCGGCGGGGATGACGGGCTCTACAGTGTCTTGGCAGAAGAGTTCGCCCGGCGGGCCGATGATCGCCTGCGCCAGTTGTTCGACCCGCATGACCCGCTCGTCGCCTTGAGACCCGGCGTGGCCGCTCTCAAACAGTGCATCGGGCTGCTTTCGGCCCCGGACGAAGTCTTCACCGCGCCCGACGCTCTTGGCTGGGCCTATCAGTACTGGAACACGGAAGAAAAGAACCGGGTTTTCGACCGGGTGCGCACCGTCAAGGGCGCCAAAATCGCCAACAGTGACATCATCGCCGCCACCCAGCTTTACACCGAACCGTACATGGTCAAATACCTTGTCCAAAACTCACTGGGTGCCTTGTGGATGGCCATGCACCCGGATTCCGGCCTTTGCCGATCATGGCAATACCATGTGCATGATGCCGACCGGGTGCCGGCACCGGTCAAACCCCTTGAGCAGATCACCTTTCTTGATCCTTGTGCCGGGTCCGGCCATTTCCTGCTGGAAGCCTTCGACCTGCTCTACGCCATGTACCTCGAAGCGGGGCATACCGATCCGGAGCGAATTTGCGATGCCATTCTGACTCATAACCTTTTTGGCATCGACATCGACGAGCGGGCCATCCAGATCGCCGGCTTGGCCCTCTACATGAAGGCCAGGGAAAAGGCACCGGGGTTCAGGCCCACGCGCATCAACCTGGTGGCCACCAATGTCCATGCCGGCTCCAACAAGAATCATCTGGCGGCCTTTCTCAAAAAGCACCCCGAGGCGGAAGCACTCAAAGCCGCCCTGGGGCTTATTTTCGACAGCCTGGTCCATGCCGGTGAGCTGGGCTCCCTGCTCCAGATCGAAGAACCGGTGGAAAAAGAATTCCACGCCCTGAAAAGTCGGCATGATACGCGCAGCTCAGGGCCGCCGCAACAGATTGGCCTGTTTCTCCAAAAGACAAAACCGGAACAAAGGTCCCTTCCTCTCAGTGGCCAATCCTACGATCAATGGAAGGACGGCATCCTGGAGCGGTTGAACGACCATTTTCGCGTGGAATCGGCCGCACCGGATTTTTCCTCCCGCTTCTTCGGCGAAACCGCGGAAAAAGGGCTGACCCTGTTCGATTTTCTCTCCCGCCGCTACGATGTGGTGGCCACCAATCCGCCCTACATGGGTTCCAAGAATATGGGGCCGGTGGTGAAGCACTACGTGGAAAGCCGCTTCGTTTCGGGAAAACGGGACCTTTACGCCGCCTTCATCCTGCGATGCCTGGAGCTGGCCAAGCCGGAAACCGGCCGCGTGGCCATGGTGACCCAGCAATCCTGGATGTTTCTGCGCTCCTTTGCCGACCTGCGCGCCCTGGATGCAGACAAGCTCGACACGGCAACCGGTTGCAAAGGGATCTTGCGGGAGACGACCATCGAGACCCTGGCGCATCTGGGGCCGGGCGCCTTCGGTGAAATTTCGGGCGAGGTGGTCAACACGGTTCTTTTTTGTCTTGCGAAAAAGGAACCGTCCGACGACCATCGGCTGACGGCATTCCGCCTGATCGGCCCCAAAAGCCCGGAGGAGAAGGACCGGCTTCTGCGCCAGGCCCTTATTGCCTTGCAGGACGACAAGAACCAAGTGTACAAAAATTTCCGTGATCTGCCCCTTCCCGGCGGAGCTCAATGCTGGGGTGACAGGCCATGAGGAAAATCGATAAAGAGGCACAAAAAGCGCTCCTAAGTTGTCTTGCAACGATGGGCTCAGGCTTGCTGAAAGGATCTGAAACGAACGCTTTTGTACGCCGGTTTTATCCGGTCCGCCAGCATTTGCACGCCTTAGATCCCGACGTAGTGCTCGTGCTGGGAGAACGCGGCACGGGGAAGACGACCCTTTTCAAGGCCGTTTTCGCAAACAAGCTCTTGCCCGACCTGGGCGCCTTCGGCCTCAATCTGCGCTTGCCTTACAGGGAAACCGACCAAATCAAACTGGTCCCCGGTCACCCCATCGGACCGGGTTTCCCGGATGCGCGAGGCTTGAAACAGGTCTTGACCTCTCCGGAACGGGCGATGGAACTCTGGTTTGCCTACCTGGTGCGGGTCCTCAAGGAGGAAATCGGCAGCCCCGGCGCCTTGAAGTTTCTCGATCTTCCAGGAGGTGCGCCGGACCAAGTGCTCGATGCCTTTGTCGCTTCAGGCAACGAGCCCTTGCTGGCCTTGGATCGCCTGGACCAGGCCCTGCAGGATGCAGATCAGTGGCTTTTTGTGGGCTATGATGAATTGGATACCCTGGGCGGTTTCGACTGGGATGCCATGGCCAAGGCCACTCAGGGCCTGGTCGCTTTCTGGTCCACCTACGCCCGGCGCTGGCAGCGTCTGCGGGCCAAGATATTTCTGCGCACAGACCTGTTTCGGCGTCATGCCGGCCTTGGGGGCGCCGACCTGGCCAAGCTGGCGGCCAATCGGGTGGAGCTGAGCTGGAACGATTTGGATCTCTTCTCGATGCTGATCAAGCGGATCGCCAACACCGACGACCGGTTGCTCGACTATTGTAAGCGCTCGCGGGTTCCCTTCGCCAAGGAACCCCACCCCACCTTCGGCTATATCCCGAATCTGAAAATTGCGGAGGATGCTCGACCCTTCATCGAACGTGTCGCCGGCCAATACATGGGGGCCAATCGAACCAAGGGACAGAGTTTCACCTGGGTTCTGGATCATCTGCGGGACAGCCATAAGTGCGCCACGCCACGTTCATTGGTGAGGCTCTTCGAACAGGCAGCCCAGAAGGAACGCGGTAATCCACGGGCTGCGCCTCCCGCCCTGATCCATCCGACTTCACTTCGCCAGGCCCTGGAAGACGTGTCGGCGGAACATATCAAACAGGCCGAAAATGAATGGCCTTGGCTGTCCGGCGTCAAGGATCGGATTGGCGCGAATCGGCTGGCGCCCTGGAACCGGCGCGATCTGGAAAAATTGCTCGGACAGGATTGGGACAAATCATGGGGGCAAGGCAACCAGCCGGTCGCACCGCCCGTTCAGAATGCCAGGGAGCTCATCGACTACCTGGTTGAGTTGGGCGTTTTCCGCGAAAGGCCCAACGACCGCATCGATGTCCCGGACATCTACATCTTCGGTTTAGGACTGCGCCGCAAGGGTGGGGTGAAGCGGAAATGAGCACTGATGCCAAAGAAAATGCGAACTTGCAGGGATTGTCTTTCCGTCCGCTGCAAGCTCGTTTTCTTGATATCCCCCTATGCAAATTGAGCTATTCGACTGTTGAGACTCTATCTAGGCTTTTCGATCTAAAATTTAATGTGAGTAAACTTATCGAAGTTAGGCGAGGTATCAGTACCGGGCAGAATGATCGACTCATACGTTGCTACTGGGAAGTCCCTTTTTACACCAGTCGGTGGCGACCATTCGTTAAAGCCGGGCGCTACGCCCGTTGGTATGGATTGCACAGCTACGCAATCGATTGGCCAAGAGGCCGTGTTGCCATGGATTATCTTAAGGGAGCAAGAGTCCAAAATGAGAAATATTATTCCCTTGAGGGCGCTACTTTCAGCCAGGCAGCACGCGGATCACTTGGCGTGAGGCTTCTGTATGCTGAAGAAGTATTCGAGGCAAAATCTCCAGCAGTCTTCCCTCGGGAACTATCCATGCTCCATGTTGTGATGGCCGTATTGAACTGTCGCGCGGCGAGCTGGCTGGTGCGCTCAATGAGCCCGGCAATTGATATCAACGAAGCCTCCGTTGCCGCATTGCCATGGCCGAAACCGATTGAATCCGAAATGGATTGTCTGAGAAGACTTGTTAGCTGTGTTTTGATATTGAAAAAGGATTTGATTTCGCATGATCTATGTGAACGGTCCTATGGTGAGGTGCGAAACAGTTCTCTTTTATCATGCATTCTTTTTTCATTCTCATCCACCTCAGTTTTGCTCTCTGCAGAAGGACTTATCGAGCATCTCGTTTTTGAAGCCTATGAGCTTTCTCCTGTTGAAACCAATACGGTTGTGGATGAAACCGGCACCCCCGCCGGGTGGTTTCCGCTGATTGAAGGCTACGATGCCCTGCCACCTTTGCCGGATGGATTGCCGGAAATTCCTCGAGAGGTTATCGAATTTCTTGGCCGGCATGAAAGGTGCAATCTCGACCCGGACGCGCTGAGTTTGCTGCAAAACCGGCTGCGCTCGTTATTCGAGGCCGGACCCGGTGCCAGGGAGGACGTCGAAGAGACGGACGCCGATAGCCAAAACGATGACGACGAAAGCGACCAGGTCGTCGTCGGCGCACGCATCCCCATTCCCGCGGAGACCTTTCTCGAAGAGCTTTCCCAGAAACTGGAAGTCCACCCCATATCCGTCTACTGGTTGCTCAAAGCGGGCATCGAAAAAGACGGCTGGCGCTGCCGGCCGGAAGAACAGCGCCTGACGCGGGACGGTTTTACGGTGACCATTCTCCGGTTGCTGGGCCACCGCTGGCCGCGACAGGTCGAGGCCGGTGAACCGGTGCCGGACTGGGCCGACGACAACGGGATCATCCCCCTGAGCGAGGGGACCGAAGAGGCCACCCTTTACCAACGGTTGAGGGACCGTCTGGCCGCTGAATCCGGGGACCAACAGGTTTCGGCCCGGGAAAACGCCTTTGCGGAAATCATGGGCAAATCGCTTTCGGAATGGGTCCGGAAGGACTTTTTCCGCCACCATGTCTCCCGTTTCAAGAAACGGCCCATCGCCTGGCATCTTTCCAGCAACGGCGGGTCACGCCAATCCCCGGCCTTCGAGTGCCTGGTCTATTACCACCGGACCGACGGCGACCTGCTCCCCAAAATCCGCAGCCAGTTTGTCGGCCCTTTGATCAAGCGCCTGGCGCGGGAGTTGCACGGTTTGGAAACCGGCGGCGCCTTGAACGCCGATCAGAAAGCCCGAAAAGATGTTCTCAAAATTCAGATCCCGGAACTCAAGGCCTTTGATAAAAAACTTTCCGACGTTATCTCAAGTGGTTTCGGGCCTGGTGACGTTGCCCAGGCACTGAAACAATACGCGATCAATGACGCCGTGTACTGCCTCAAGGCGCTCTGTTTGCGGAGGCTCCGCGGGGTCATCCAGGCCGGTCCGATTTCCGACTGGCAACGGCGGGCCGAAGAGACCGGGCTTCATACGAACTTTTCCACCTGGATCACCGAGGCGTTTGACCACCTGGATCATTTTTGCGCCAGCGCCGGCCCACGGCCCCCCGAGGCGTCTCGGTTCGATGAAGACCCTACGGCCAAGAAACTGGCCGAATGGATCTGCGCCCAGGCTGAAGCCATGTTCAAAGACGCCCTGAAGCTGGCTTGCAACGCCTGGTGGAAGTCTTTCAATGCCGAGGTTCTGGCGCCAGTTGCGCAGCGCATCAAGGATACGAAAAGCCAAATCCAAGCGCTAAACGACCAATTAGGGGGCGCTAATCCTGATTTTACCGAGCAATCGGACATTCAGCGAAAAACCACAGAATTGAAAGAAACCATCAAACAGTGGCGCAAGGAACTGACCGCCAAGACCTCGCAAGGGCAAAAACTGCGGGAGCTTATCGAATCCTGGTCTTGTCCCGAGGCCCTGGAATGGGAGCCTTGGCTGGCCGAACAGCCCATGTTCGATCAACTGTCCAGCCTTGATGCCCGTCGTCCGCCGCCGCAATCCATCCAGGATTTTGTCCGGCAAGAGAGCCTGTATCAGCCGGATATCAACGACGGAGTGCGGGTCAACGTCGCCCCCTTGCAGGCGGCCGGCTTGTTGACGGCTGATGTGTTGGCCGGTAAGGATGTGGCCAAGGCCATCGCCGACCGGGCTGCTTGGCGCGACGATGAGCGCCGCTGGTGCCGGGAAGGCCGCTTGCCTCAGCCCGGCTGGTGGGCGTAAAACAGGAGGTGTGAAGATGAATGTCCTGGAAAAAGTTAAAATTTTAGAGCGTTATGTCTCCGCCGATGCCAATTCCGTTGACCCGGTGGTGGAAATGACCATCGAAAAGCTGCTCAAACGCGAAGCTTCCCGAATCACCGATCTGAAAGAGCGTTTACTGAGGCAAAAGCAGGCGTTTGAGGAAAAGTACGGCTTGGGGACAGATGAATTTTGCCGTCGATACGAAGGTGGGACGCTGGGCGATGCCATGGACTACATGGAATGGGCGGCCACGGTGGACATGCTGGCTGGAATCGAGAACCGCCTCACGCTGCTTCAAAAGGGGGCAGCCGCATGAACATGAGGATTCGTCGCCATTTCGATGAAATCGAAGTCAGGCTGATCGAATCACCTGCGATTCTTTCCTACGAAATCATCAGCGAAGAAATTTCTCTGGATGACGGCAAGTTGCGGCTCCGCGCCAATCTGGTGGACGGGGGACTGCTGGAGTGTTTTGTCTACTGTAAAGAAATAGGCCGCTCGCTTCAGACCGATAAATACAGCTTTCACTGGCAGGATGCCCAAGGGAACCTTGTCCGTCGGCTTGACAATGCCCCGCACCACCCAGAACTTCCGCACGCACCCCATCATCTTCACATCGGTCAGAATCGTGTTGAGGGCTATCGTGGAAGCCCGGATCTTTCTGCATTCGTAGGGGAACTGGAAAGGCACTTGGCCTCAAAATGAGCGATCGGTCACTCAAAAGCTGGCTCCAGGATCAAATCCGGATGGTTTTATCGAAACCGGTCACGCCGCCCCCCTTTATCTTCTGGTGCGACCCCCGACGCCAGTGGCGCGAGCTTCTCCACAAGACTTGCGGCGATGAGATCGAACTGTGGACCGATGAGGGTCACGAGCTGCTGCTGCGGCACCGTTTTGTCAAAGGAGAACGTCGGCCGCGTGTGATCTGGGTCCCTCGGGGCCGATCCGATCTGAGCTATCTGCGGGTCTTTGAGGGAGAAGCACGGTTTTGGGAAATGAACCTGCTGGAAGCCTTGCGTGAATACGGCGTGGAAATTTCACGAAGCCAGGAAGACGAATTTCGGGAAGATCTCCTGGCCTATGCGTTGGCCAAAATCGATGAGCCCTTGAGCCAATGGAAGACGATTACCCCGGATGAACTGATTTCCACCGGGTTGATTCTTACCGTCCTTGCGGACTTGGGGAAGCCCATCGAGGAAAGAATCGGCGACGAAAAGCGGAATATGTTCAACCGCCGCGTCACCGCCGACTTCGGCTTTCCGGAGCCCGATCCCGAGCAGCCGGATCAGTGGCGGGTTCGGGTGGTGGCCTGCTTGCTGGCAACCGATCTCGCCCAAAAGCTCGACAAAGACGGTCTTGCGGAATGGGTCATCCCGCCGGGAAGCATCAGAAAGCGGGCCTTGGCGCTTTTGAATCAGTGGCAGCGGGACCTCCAACTTTTGCCCCATCTGGAGAAATTGGCCGTCCAGGCCGACGCCCTGCTGAATCTCCAACCGCTGTTGGCCGACAGCCCCAGTTCGCTGTCCGAGCCGCTGGCCTCCTTCAAGGCGGAAACAGCCCTTTTCCTTGAAGAACTCAGCCGGATCGAGGCATTCGACAAATTCCAGGAAATGGCCCTCTACCTTGCCCGCAAGACAGATACCTATCGGCGCTTTGCCGAGGGTTTTTGGGGGCAGCAGGCCAATCGCAAGGTGCCTTGGCAGTCCCTGGTCATATTGGGCCAAGCCGCTGATGTGCTTAGAAAAAACGATGGTGTCGAAGACGGATGGCACGATCTGAAACAGGCAATTGCCTGGTATGTCGAAGACGGTTGGCAAATCGATGCCCGCGGAGAGGCGTTGATGCAGGAATGGCCGGCCCCGGATGAATCCCTGTGTGCCATCCAGAAAACACTGCGCCAAAGCTTTGTCCGGATTCTCGACCGGACCAATACGGTTTTCGCTGAACTGGCCTCCAAGGACCGCTTTTGGCCCGTCCATTCCGGTCTGCGCTACACCGGAGAGGACCTCAAGATCCGTCTCGACGAAAAACGCGACCCTACCGCGGTGATCGTCGTGGATGCATTTCGTTATGAGCTGGCCATGCGCCTGGCGCAACGGATCAATCAAGAACACGCGGCGACCATTGCCACGCTGAGCGCCTGCATGGCGCCGATTCCCACCACCACCGAATTGGGCATGGCCTATGTTTTGCCCGGTGTTGCCGGTTCTCTTCAGATCAATATCGATGCGGAAAAGGGTTGGCAGGTGCATGCCGACGGTTTCGAGCATAACCTGGCAATCGCCGAATCCCGGCGCAAATGGCTGACGGCGGTCTACGGTGTCAAACCTTCGCATATCCTTTCGATCCCGGCTGTCTTGAAAAGCGGCGCCCAAATCCCCAAGGGAAAGACGATTTTTTTGTTCGGCGATGAGTTCGACACCCAAGGACATGAAGGCGAATTGGCCCTGTCCGGCCCGGAGAGTTATCTTGACCGCTATACCCACGTGATCCGCAAACTACGGGATGCCGGCTATGGACGGATTTTCCTGACCACCGATCACGGCTATTTTCATCATGCGCCGGAGACCGATGAGGTTGCCGAAAAGCCTGGCGGTCAACTACTCTGGGTAACCCGACGTGCCGTGGTGGGAAAGCATCTGACCCACAAAACCGCTCTGCTGACCCAAGTGGCTGGCAGCGATCTCGAATGTCTTACCCCGCGCAGCGTCGGCGCATTCAAAACCTATGGCGGTACAGGCTTTTTTCATCGAGGCGCGACCTTTCAAGAGTGGATCATCCCCCTGGTCTGCATCCAGTGGGTCAAGAAGTCGCAAAAGACAGGAATCGTGCTCAAGCCCATTGCCGCCATCACCACCCAGGAACCCATCGTGGAATTGGAGCCGGAGACAAGATCCAAGAAAGACCTTTTTGGCGA
This sequence comes from Desulfobacteraceae bacterium UBA2174, assembly GCA_002327445.1. Classification (GTDB taxonomy): domain Bacteria; phylum Desulfobacterota; class Desulfobacteria; order Desulfobacterales; family UBA2174; genus UBA2174. The sequence goes on from DCWA01000012.1 coordinate 130,820, forward strand.
GCTTTCCGAAGGCTATCTGGGGCGGCAGATTTGCATCAAAATCAGGGATGATGCTTCCGGAAAGGCCTTTTTCAAGTCGCAGGCCATCGCGGTGAGTCCCAAAGACGAGGTCCGGCAAGTGAGGCTGGAAAAGGTGCCGGGCGCCGAAGGCCGCTACGGCCAACAACTCACCCTTGTCGTGATGGACGCCGACAGCGAGGAAATTCTGCAAACCGCCGCGGTGACATTGAAAGTGGATATGGACGAATGGCTGTGAAGGAACCAACGAATCACCCGGCCGACTGGGTTGATGCACTGGACCGGAAGCTCTTTGAGGCCTTTCCCGGGAGAGTTGTTCGCAAGGATCTGGTCAAACGTTTCAAGGTGGGGGACAACATCCCGGTTTATGTCTTGGAGTACCTTCTGGGAAAGTACTGCTCCACCACCCATGAAGTGGAAATCGAGGAAGGCATCCGGCGGGTCAAAGATGTGATTTCCGAACGGATCGTCCGGGCCGACCGGGGTGAGTTGATCAAGTCCAACCTCAGAAAGCATGGTGTCCATAAGCTGATCGACCTGGTGACGGTCACTTTCGATGAAAAGGACGCCGGTGGGAAATATTGGGCATCTCTGGCTGCGGCAGGCATGGACCATGTCCATATTGCCGAGTCCCTGGTTTACGCCCATGAGCGCCTGTTGACCGGAGGGATCTGGGCCAATCTGGAAATCACCTACGACGAGACCCGAATGCACAAGGGGATGACAAGGCCCTTTGTTCTCAACCGTCTCCAGCCGATTCAGATCGCCAGTGCCAACCTGGAAGAGTTCGTCGCCGGCCGGGCACGCTTCACGAGGGATGAATGGATCGATATCCTTCTGCGAACAATGGGGTACGAGGCAACTCACGACGATTTTTCTCCTCGCCGGAAACTGCTCTTTCTAACCCGCTTGATTCCCATGGTGGAAAAGAATTTCAACCTCATCGAACTCGGACCCAGGGGGACCGGCAAATCTTACATTTACCGTGAAATTTCGCCTTATGTGATTTTGTTAAGCGGGGGGCAGGGTTCGGTGGCCGATCTGTTCGGCTGGAAGAACCGCAAGGACAAGCCCGGTCTGGTGGTGCGTTACGATTTGGTGGCCTTCGATGAAGTGGCCGGCCCCAACTTCAAGAAGGAAAACGACAAACAGATGTACAAGGGCTATATGGAGCAGCGGTCGTTTTCACGGGGTGATGACAAAGGAACCATCCAGGCGGACGCGGGGATCGTTTTCAACGGCAACATCGACGGCGATGTCGAGTCCATCGCCCGGGTGTCGCACCTGTTTACCCCCTTGCCCGACTCCATCCGCAACGACATGGCCTTTCACGATCGCTGGCACGCCTATCTGCCGGGCTGGGAAATGCCAAAAATGCAAACGGCGTATTTCACCGATCACCTTGGATTCATTTCAGATTACATTGCCGAGATATTCCACGAAGGATTGCGCAACCGCAACTTTGCCGACGCCCATGAGAAGTATTTTTCCTTCGGCAACCATGTGGAAGCGAGGGACAGAACCGCCGTTGTCAAAACGGTCTCCGGGCTGGTCAAATTGCTCCATCCGGCCAACGATCCCGGTCGCGGGGAAATGGAAGAATACGTTCGCTTTGCCCTGGAGATGCGCCGGCGTGTCAAGGAGCAGCTCAAACGCATGGGCGGCATCGAGTACGCCAAAGTCAATTTCTCCTACCTGCACAAGGAAACGGGCGAGGAGCAATTCATCGGGTGCCCCGAATTGGGGACCATTCAACTCATCCCCGACACCCCCCTGCCGCCGGGGGACATCTTCACCATCGGCTTTGATCCCGCGGAAAGCCGTTACGGCCTTTATCGCATTCAGATCAACGTTTCGGTGGGTTCCGGGAAATTCCAGCTTGTCGGAACATCCTCAAAGAAAATCCGGGAAGCGGCCAAGATGGCTCATGACTTTTTGAAAACCAATGCCCGGAAGATCGGCATCGATCGGGAACTGGCCGGCTACGATGTCAACATCCAGGTGATCAGCCTAATGCAGGGCAAAGACGCCCACGACCTGGGCGTGGCATTCTTCGTGGGATTGGTTTCCGCCATTTTGTCCCGGACGGTTGCGGCAGGCCTGGTGGTCCTCGGCGAAATGAGCCTGCACGGTGTGTTAAGTCATGTGGAGGGACTGGGCGACAAGCTACGTGTGGCCATGGATGCCGGAGCTCGGCGCATCATGATTCCCACGGCCAACCGCAAAGACTTCGCCACCTTGCCCGATGAGGTGATCGACAAGATGCAGATCGAATTTTACAGCGATCCGGCCCAAGCCGCTTTCAAGGCATTGAGTTCTGCGTGACCTTGGCCCTATGTCGGGGAAATCTTGGCGGGGATAAAAGCATTTGGGACGATTTAACTGTTTTTGTTCTACGCCGCCCTCAGTAGAGCACCGTCAGATTGATGGCACCGTACTCGCTCGGCTCGTGCTGGCCGTCGAACTCCTTGGAGCGAAAGACGTTGGTGAACGAGAGGCGCACCCGGCGCCAACGCACCGCGGCGCCGACCTGGAAATCGCCCACCGCCATCTTGCGGTCCACGCTGTGGCTGTCCTCGAAGGTGTTGCCGTCCAGAAAGATGTTGCGCAGCATGGCGCGCCCTTCCACGCCGGCAAACAGGTAGGCGCTGAAGGCTTGGTCGGAGCGGAAGTAGGCCGTTCCCGGAAACCCGGGGCGGATGACGGGGGGGCCGATATCGTTGCGCAGATTTTGCCCGGCGCGCAGCATCAACCCGCCGCCGGCATAGGTATAGATGTTCCCCAGGGCCCCCACCAGGTGAGGGGCTGCCGAGAATTCCAGCCAGGATTCCCCCATCCGTCCGAAACGCTCCCAGACCCGGTTGTAGGTAAGGTTGATCCCCGGCTCGTCATGGAGCTGATGGTCCCAGCCTTCGGGGGTGCGGGCATCGATGAGCTTGTGCCAGCGCCGCTGGATGTCGTCGGCCAGGCTGCTGGGGCCCACGATCCCGAAGGTGAGATCGAAGCTGTTGCTTACGCGATAGTCGGCCGTTTCCTCGAGGATGCCCAAAAGCGTGACACTGCCGTAGAGCCAGCCGGCGTAGGGGCGGTCGTCGACGATGAGGTCCGGGTTTTCGATGTCGTCCGGGGTGTAGATGTTCTGCCCGATGGAAAATTCCATTCCCCGATCATGGCCGGGCCGGAAAAAGGGAACGTGTTGGCCGAGACGCTTGAGCCACTCGGGCGCCTCGCCGGCCGGCGCCAGGGAAAACTTGGTCCCGTGGGTATAGTGACGATCGGCACCGCTGCCCCAGAGGTCGTTTTCCAACTGGAGGCTCCAGTAGGCGATGCGCGGGTCATCCTGTCCGAGGCAGGGCGCCGCAAAGTAAAACAGGGCACCCAGGAGAACGATGGGGACAAAGCTCATGCGCATATCGGTTTCTTCCTTCGGATCGGGAAGCGGGTGAAATTTGCCAGCCTGTTCAAATCGGGATATGCTTTGACATCCATCGGCGACGCGGGCGCCGTTTGAGTCTGTTTCCGCCCACCGGGGCGGGAACCCTGAACCGACGCGACCCATCCCGGCCGGTGGACCAGCGAAAGGAGGCGCCATGTATCGCAGCATTCTGGTTCCCCTGGACGGCTCCCCCTTGGCCGAAGCCATCTTGCCGGAGATCGAAAAACTCGCCAGCGGTTCCGCCATGCCCCGTGTGGTGCTGATCCGGGTGGTGCCGGCCCACCACATCCCGGGCCAGGATGCCATCGAGTGGCAGGCCCGCATGATTCGCCGCGCAGAGGACTACATCGAAAAAATCAAGCAGCGGCTCGAATCCCGGGGCATGACGGTGGACCACCACGTGCCCTACGGGGACCCGGCGGCCAAGATCCTCGAAATCTGCGAGCTGTACAACTACGACCTCATCGCCATGAGCACCCACGGACGCGGCGGCCTCGGCCGCTGGCTGATGGGCAGCGTGGCCGACAAGGTGGTCCGTCACAGCCGCTATCCCGTCCTGTTGCGGCGCACCCAGCCCGAAGACCTGCCCGCCCTGGAACCCGAAGACACGGACGACGACGCGGCCTGATCCGCTCTTTATCGGCGGTTGAGGCGGCGCCACAAGGCTTCGGTCTGGGATCGGGTGGCATCGAGGGACCCGCTGTTGTCGATGACGACATCGGCCCGCCGCCGTTTTTCGGCCATGGGCATCTGTGCCCGGATCCGAGCCTGCGCGTCGTCCCGCGACAGACCGTTGCGTCTCGTCAACCGCTCCATCTGCTTCGCCTCGGGGGCATAGACCACCACCACCAGCGCCAGGCCCGCATCCATCTTGGCTTCGAAAAGCAGCGGCACGTCCAGCACCACGACGCCGTGGGGGTCCGCGGCTTCGATGTCGGCCAGGCGCGCCGCCATGGCTTCTGCCACGGCCGGATGGACGATGCGTTCCAGGGCCGCCTTCTCTTCGGGATCGGCGAACACCCTGGCCGCCAGCCGGTCCCGGTCGATGGTCCCGTCGCTTTTCAGGATGGCGGCGCCGAATCGCGCCACCACCGCGTCAAAGGCCGGGTGTCCCCGGTCCACCACCTCCCGGGCCAGGGCGTCCGCGTCGATGATCCGGGCTCCGAATTCGGCCAACAGCCTGGCGACGGTGGATTTGCCGGTGGCGATGCCGCCGGTGAGCCCCACGATCTTCATCGGCGCTTCATCCCTTCACCACCGCCAAGGGCCGCAGACGGGCCACCCGGCGGGAAATGCCGGCGCCGTGGACCACGGCCACCACCTCGGAGACATCCTTGTAGGCTTCGGGCATTTCCTCGGCCAGGGTGTTGCGGCCGGTCCAGCGCACCAGGATGCCCCGATCTTCCAGCTCCCGATAAATGGCCCGGCCGCGGCTCTGCTTCTTGGCCGCCGTGCGGCTGAGCAGTCTTCCGGCGCCGTGGCAGGTGGAGCCGAAGGTTTCCGCCATGGCCCGGGCCGTGCCCACCAGCACGTAGGAGGCCGTGCCCATATCGCCGGGAATGATCACCGGCTGACCCGTGGCCTGGAAGTCGTCGCTGAGGGCCTCGTGGCCCGGCGCGAAGGCCCGGGTGGCGCCCTTGCGGTGCACACAGACACGCCTCGGCTGCCCGTCCACCCGGTGGACTTCCTCCTTGGCGATGTTGTGGCACACGTCGTAGAGCAGACGCATGGAGAGAGCCGCCGGCCCCCTGGCAAGGACGCGCTGAAAGACTTCCCGGCAGCGGTGCATCAGGACCTGGCGGTTGGCCCAGGCATAATTCGCGGCGCAGGCCATGGCGCGGCGGTAGCGCCGGCCCGTTTCGGACTGGATCGGCGCGCAGGCCAGTTGGCGGTCGGGCAGCACGATGCCGTACTCATGGACATGGCGGCTCATCTCGGCCAGAAAGTCGTCGCAGACCTGATAGCCGAAGCCCCGGGATCCGGTGTGAAGCATCACGGTCACCCGGGAGGCAAAGAGGCCGAAGGCTTGGGCCACCACCGGATCGTAAATTTCATCCACCACCCCGACTTCCACGAAATGGTTGCCCGCGCCCAGGGTGCCCAACTGCCGGCGGCCCCGCTCCAGGGCGCGGTCGCTCACCGCCTCCGGATCGGCGTCCGGCAGGCAACCCCGGTCCTCGGTGTGCTCGATGTCCGCCGGTTCGCCCAGGCCTTCCTCGACGGCCCAGCGGCTCCCCTTCTGCAGGACCCGTTTTTCCTCCTTGGGAGAGAGCTGGATGGCCCCGGTGGAACCCACCCCGCAAGGGATGTGCCGATAGAGGGCATCCACCAGATCCTTGAGACGGGGGCGCACTTCGGCTTCCACCAAGTCCGTGGTGGCCAGGCGCACCCCGCAGTTGATGTCGTAGCCCACGCCCCCGGGGGAAATCACCCCCTCCTGCCAGTCGAAGGCCGCCACGCCGCCGATGGGAAACCCGTACCCCCAGTGCATGTCGGGCATGGCGAGGGCCGCCGAGACGATTCCCGGCAGGGAGGCCACGTTGGCCACTTGCTGAAAGGCTTCTCTCTGCTTCGGGTCTGCCATGAGCGCTTCGCTGAGGTACACCCGGCCCGGCACCCGCATCGGCTCCGCGCGGACGATCTCGCAACGGTAGGGGTCGATTCTTCGGATTTCCACGGCCTTGCCCTCCCTTTGGAACGGAATGCCCCCGGAGAGGCCGTTCCCGCCGATGGCCCGGCGGCTTCACAGATCCAAAATTACCCGGGCCCGCCAAAGACCGCCTTGGTGGTCGACCCGCGCCTGATGGTACGTCACCGCCTTGATCTCGCTTTTCAGGGCGTGGCGCGCCGGATCGAAGGATTCGCCGGCGAGTCGGGCCGACAATCGCGTTTCGGAGAGGGTTTCGACGGCGGCTTCCTTGACGAGCCATTGTTCCCCGTTCATCAGGTAGAGCACTTCGCGCAGCCAGTTGATCATCAGGTCGGTCCAGTCCATCGCCTCTGCCGTGACGGTGCGCGATTCCACCGCGCGCAGCGATCGGCGGTCGACGACCTGATCCGCCAGGGCGAGCGCCGCCTCGGCGAAAAGTGCCTCGGCATTGGCTGCTTCGATCACCAGGCCGCCGTCGGCGGTATGCTCGATGAGCCGATAAGGCGTCAAGAAAGGACGATCTCCTCCCCGGTGCGCCGGGTGCTGTAGCCGCCCAGGGCTTCGACCCGGCGTTTGAAGGCTTCCGAGACGATGGTGTCGCGCAAGATCCGCATCGGCCGGGTATCGAAATAAACTTCGGGAATCAGCAGGTCGTACTGTTCGGTGACCACCGGGATGAAATCCAGATCCAAAGCCCGGGCCGCGGCATAGATGCCCAGGCCGACATCGGCCGTTGCGCCGAGCACCGCCACCGCCACCGCCATGTGGGTGAACTCCTCGGTCTCGTAGCCGCGGATCGATTTCGGGGCGATGCCGAGCTGGTTCAGGCGGTAGTCGAGCAGAATCCGGGTGCCGGAGCCGCCCTGGCGGTTGATGAAACGCACGTCGCCGCGCGCCAGGTCCTCGATGCCGGAGATTTTCTTTGGATTGCCCTTGGGCACGATGAGCCCCTGGTCGCGCATGACGAGGTGGACGAGACGTACCGGGATCCCCGGCAGGTAGCGGCGGATGTAGCTGACGTTATAACCGCCGGTTTCCGTGTCGAGCAGATGGGTGCCGGCCAGGTGGCAGACGCCGCGCTTGACGGCCATCAACCCGCCGATGGATCCCACGTGACTGGAGCTGACGGTGACATCGCCGTGGTCGATACGGATCTGGTCGGCGAGGATGTCCAGGGTGTTGTCGTGGCTGCCGACCACCACGATGGTGTTGCGCACCGCTTCCGCCGGCTGGAGCAGCTCGGCGGCCACGCTCTCGTCGGCGTCGATGCCCTCGCTGTTGTTGGGAATGCGGATGATGCCGTGGGCCTCGGTGATCGAAGTGATGGCGCCGGCCCCCCGAGGCAGCGCCGTGGCCACGATCCGGTCGCCGACCTGGCCCAGCTTGACCCGGACGAATTCCTCCACCCCGAGCTTGGAAGGGATCTTGCGTGTCGGGGTCACCTGGAGGGTCGGCCGCGGGTTTTCGGGCAGGGCCAGCATGGCGAGGATCACGGGTTGGACGAACTGTTCGAAGGCGATGATCGCCGAAACGGGGTAGCCGGGGATTCCGATCACCGGCTTGCCGGCCGCGGCGCCGATCAGCACCGGTTTTCCCGGCATGATCGTCACCCCGTGCACCAGCACTTCCCCTAGGGCCTCTACCGCCGGCTTGGTGTAGTCGGCGGATCCCGCCGATGAACCGCCCACCGTCAGCGCGATGTCGCAATCGGCCTCCGGGGCCAGGGCCTCGGCCAGGGCGGCCTCGACCTGCCGGGGATCGTCGGACACCCTGGTGCGCCGCACCGGCTCGCCGCCGCAGTGGCGCACCAGGCCTTCCAGCACGTAGGCGTTGGATTCGATCACCTGGCCCGGCTGGAGAGTGGCGATGTCCAGGCCGTGCCAGTCCACCAGCTCGGAGCCGGTGGGAACGATGGCCACCCGGGGCCGCCGGCGCACCGGGACCTCGAAGATGCCGCCGGAGAGCAGGGCGCCGATGCAGTACGGGGTGATCCGGTGATGGCGCGGAAAAAGCAGCTCGGTGGCCACGATGTCCTCGCCCATCTTGCGGACATACTGCCAAGGAAAGGCGGGCGCCTCGATTTGCAAGGTCGTCTCGTCCACCTGGTGGACCTGTTCGATCATGACCACCGCATCGAAGCCCTCTGGCATCACGTTGCCGGTGTTGACGGCCACGGCATCCACGCCCACCGTGAGCCGCTTCGGGCTGGTTTCGCTGGCGCCGAAGGTCGCCGCGGCCCTCACGGCCACCCCGTCCATGGCCGCGGCGTGAAAGCCGGGGGCCGAGAGGCGGGCAAACACCGGTTCGGCCAATACCCGGCCCACGGCATCGGGGGTGGAAACGGTTTCCACCGGCCAATCAGGGAAGGCGCCGAAACGGTGGATAACGAGGTCGCGGGCTTCGGCGAGGGATTTTTTCTTCAGATAGATGTTGCGTTTGTGTGTCATGAAGTCTCCCGATCCAGGCCAAATGATGTTTTTCCAGTCCGTGCTGGCAAGCATGAACCGATATGATAGCCATTCCGGGGGTCGATCTCAATCAGTTTGCACAGGTGGGGGCGACAGGCGGGCGGAAAAAGGCGGCGCCGCCCGGGGGGACGGCGCCGCCGAATGCTAGCGGAGGCCGGACGGCCTCCGCCGGAGGGGTTGCCTACTTGCGGGCCTCGGCGTAGCCGATGCCCACCAGGGCGACTTTCATCTCGTCGAGGATCGTTGGATCGTCGATGGTGGCCGGGGTCTTGTAGGTCTTGTTGTCGGCGATCTTCTGGATCGTCCCGCGCAGGATCTTGCCCGAACGGGTCTTGGGCAGCCGCTTGACCACCGTGGCCTTCTTGAAACTGGCCACGGGCCCGATGCGGTCGCGCACCATCTTCACCAGCTCGTTGACGATCTCCTCGGGAGGACGCGCCACGCCGGCCTTCAGGACCACGAAGCCCACCGGCACCTGCCCCTTGAGGCTGTCCTCGACCCCCACCACGGCGCACTCGGCCACATCGGGGTGGTCGCTCAGGACCTCCTCCATGCCGCCGGTGCTCAGGCGGTGGCCGGCCACGTTGATGATGTCATCGGTGCGGGCCATGACGAACACGTAGCCGTCCTCGTCGATGAAGCCGGCATCCGCCGTCTTGTAGTAGCCGGGGAACTCTTCCAGGTAGCTCTTGATATAGCCCTGGTCGTTCTTGTACAGGGTGGGCAAGGTCCCCGGAGGCAGCGGGAGCTTGACCACCAAGGCGCCGATTTCCCCTGCCGGCAGCAGCTGGTTGTTGGCGTCCACCACCTGGAGATTCCATCCCGGCGCCGGCTTGGTGGGGGACCCTTCCTTGACCGGATAGTGGCGCAGTCCCATGCAGTTGGCGCAGATGGCCCAGCCGGTCTCGGTTTGCCACCAGTGGTCGATCACCGGCACTTTCAGCGCGTTTTGAGCCCATTTGAGGGTGTCGGGATCGAGGCGCTCGCCGGCGAGAAAGAGGGCATAGAATTTGGACAGGTCGTATTTTTGCATCAATTCCGCCTTCGGGTCTTCTCGCTTGATCGCCCGGAAGGCGGTGGGCGCCGTGAACATGGTGCGCACCTTGTGCTCCCCGATCACCCGCCAGAATACACCGGCATCCGGCGTGCCCACCGGCTTGCCCTCGAAGAGGATCGTGGTGCAGCCGCGCAGCAGGGGGGCATACACGATGTACGAATGGCCCACCACCCAGCCCACGTCCGAAGCGGCCCAGTACACATCGCCGGCGTCCACGTTGTAGATCGCCTTCATGCTCCAGTTGAGGGCCACGGCATGACCGCCGTTGTCGCGTACAACCCCCTTGGGCTGGCCGGTGGTGCCGGATGTGTAGAGGATGTAAAGCGGATCGGTGGCCGCCACCGGCACGCAGGGGGCCGGCTTGGCCGCCGCCACGACCTCTTTCCATCCCAGGTCTCGGCCGGGCGTGAGGGGGGCGGTTTCCATGGGGCGCTGGTAGATGATGCAGTTCTGGGGCTGGCAGTCGCTGTTGGACAGGCGGATCGCCTCGTCCAGCAGCGGCTTGTAGGGGATGACCCGCTTGACCTCGATGCCGCAGGAAGCCGACACGATCACCTTGGGTTTGGCGTCGTTGATCCGGGTGGCCAGCTCGTTGGCGGCGAATCCGCCGAAGACCACCGAGTGGATGGCGCCGATGCGGGCGCAGGCCAGCATGGCGATGGCCGCCTCCGGGATCATGGGCATGTAGATCAGCACCCGGTCCCCCTTGACCACCCCGCGGTCGGCCAGCGCTCCGGCGAACAGGGCCACTTCGTCGCGCAACTGGCGATAGGTGTACTTTTTAATGGTATCGGTGACGGGGCTGTCATAGATCAGCGCCACCTGGTCGGCCCGCCCACCTTCCACGTGGCGATCCAGGGCGTTGTAACAGGTGTTGAGCTCGCCACCGACAAACCATCGATAAAACGGCGGGTTGCTGTCGTCCAGGACCTTCTCCCATCGCTTGTACCAGTGGATCGCCTCTGCTTGCTTACCCCAAAAACCGTTCGGATCCTTGATCGATTGTTCCCAGGCCTCGACATAGGGGTCGCTCATCTTGGTCTCTCCTTTTTTGCTTGGGGTTGTCCGGAAAAAGTGGATTCAGCATAAGGAAGACAACGGTCGGGTGTCAAGCAGAATATGAATGCGATACAGTCTTTGAATGTTTTAAATTAACCGTGTCCAACACCCGGTGGATGCAAACGGAATTTCCATTCCGCCGGTTCAGCGCAGGATGCAGCGTTGGACGTGGGGAGCCGCCGCGGCGCACAGGGCCTCCATTTCCGAAGGGCTGAAGGCGCCGGGGGTGGATTGGAAAAAATTCGGGTTCAAGAGGCTTTCCGTCTGCAGGGCCTGAAGGGCGTAGAGGGGCGCTCCCGCGATGCAGCGGGCCATGGCGGCGATGCGGCGCTCGTCGACGAAGGGGCGCACGCAGGTGGTGCGAAACTCGTGGGGCAGTCCGCTGGCGCGGATGATCCGGATGCTTTCGGTCAGTTCCGCCGCACAGGGGCGGGGGCTCAGGTGCGGGGCGTATTCTTCCGGCAGCGTCTTCAGGTCCATCGCCAGGTAATCGACGAGGCCGGCGTCGAGCAGGCCCGCCAGGACCTTGGGCCGGCTGCCGTTGGTATCGAGCTTCAACCGGAATCCCAGGGCCTTGATCGCCCGGCCGATGTCGGCCAGATCCGGCGAGAGGGTCGGCTCGCCGCCGGTGACGACCACGCCATCGAGAAAACCGCGACGCGCTTCGAGAAACGCCACCAGATCGTCGAGGGGCATCGCGCCGCCGGCCGGCCGGCGGCCCCTGGCCAGCTCCGGGTTGTGGCAGTAGGGGCAGGTGAAGTTGCAGCCGGTGAGGAAGATGACGCAACTCACCATGCCCGGGTAATCGATCAGGGATGTTTTTTGGAGGCCGGCGATGGACATGAGGAAACCCGATTTCGGATTTTAAATTTGAGATCCATCACGCTGAATCTTCTCAGGCCAGATGGCGCGTCTGCCGGTTCTCCGCGGCGTCGTCCCCGCTGTCGTCCCCCCGTCGGAGGGGCCGTTCCAATTTCACCACCCCGGAGCAGACCTCGGTTCGGCTGGTGCACCGGTCGCAGCAGACGTGCTGACCGGCCAGGTAGCCGTGTTGCGGGCAGACGCTGAAGGTGGGGGTGAGGGTGAAATAGGGCAGCCGGTAGTTGGTGGCCACCTTGCGGACCAGTCGCTTGAGGGACGCGATGTCCCGGATCTGTTCGCCGAGAAAAATGTGAAGGACCGTGCCGCCGGTGTACTGGCTCTGCAGATCGTCCTGGAGCCTCAGGGTCTCGAAGAGGTCGTCGGTGAAGTTGACCGGCAGTTGGCTCGAATTGGTGTAGTAGGGGCTGGCGCCCTGGCGGCACTGGGCGTTGTTGGCGCAGACGATCCGGGGAAACTTGCGCTTGTCCAGCATCGCCAGCCGGTAGGCAGTGCCTTCGCCGGGGGTGGCTTCCAGGTTGAAGATCTCGCCGGTGCGGTCCTGCAGCTCCCCGATCCGGTCGCGCAGGTGCGCCATCACCTTCAAGGCGAAGGCCTGGCCGGCGTCGGTGGTCAGGTCCTGGTGGATGAAATTGAGGCAGGCCTCGTTCATCCCGATGATGCCGATGGTGGAAAAGTGGTTTTTCCAGTGGGACCGGGTGCGGCCCTTGACCTGGCGCAGATAGAAGCGGCTGTACGGGTAGAGGTTTTTTTCGGTAAAATTCTCCAGCACCTTGCGCTTGACGGCGAGGCTCTCGGCCGCCAGGGTGACCTGACGGTCGAGGCGGCTGAAAAAATCCGCTTCGCTGTCGGCCAGATATCCGATTCGCGGCAGGTTGATGGTCACCACCCCGATGGAGCCGGTGAGGGGGTTGGCGCCGAAGAGTCCCCCGCCCCGGCGGCGCAGTTCGCGGTTGTCCAGGCGCAGCCGGCAGCACATGGAGCGGGCGTCGTCCGGAGACATGTCGGAGTTGATAAAATTGGAAAAATAGGGGATGCCGTACTTGGCGGTCATACGCCAGACCGGGTCCAGGTTCGGGTTGTCCCAATCGAAGTCGGCCGTGATGTTGTAGGTGGGAATGGGAAAGGTGAAGACGCGCCCGTTGGCGTCACCGGCCATCATCACCTCGGCAAAGGCCCGGTTGAACAGGTCCATTTCCGCCTGAAAGTCGCCGTAGGTGGCCTCTTGGTACTGTCCGCCGATGATCACCGGCTGGTCCCGGAGGGTCGAGGGAGGCTGCAAATCCATTGTGATGTTGGTAAAAGGGGTCTGGAATCCCACCCGGGTGGGGATGTTGATGTTGAAAATGAACTCCTGGATCGCCTGGCGGACGTCGTCGTAGTCGAGCCCGTCGTAGCGGATGAAGGGGGCCAGCAGGGTGTCGAAGTCGGAAAATGCCTGGGCCCCGGCCGCCTCGCCCTGGAGGGTGTAGAAAAAATTGACCACCTGCCCCAGGGCCGAGCGCAGGTGGCGCGGCGGCGCGCTCGCCACCTTGCCTTCGACTCCGGTGAAGCCCTGGAGGAGCAGGTCCTGCAGGTCCCAGCCGACGCAGTACACCGACAGCAGGCTCAGGTCGTGCAGGTGCAGGTCCCCGTCCTTGTGGGCGTTGCGGATCTCGGGCGGATAGATGCAATTGAGCCAGTACTCGGCAGTCACATCGGAGGAGATGTAGTTGTTGAGACCCTGCAGCGAGTAGCACATGTTGCTGTTTTCTTTAATTTTCCAGTCCAGCTTGTCGATATAGTGCTCCACGAGGCTGGCATTGGCACGGCTGGTGATGCTGCGGATCTGGGCATGCTGTTCCCGGTAGAGGATGTAGGCCTTGGCGGTCTTGTAAAACGGCGAATCGAGCAGTACGCGCTCGACGATGTCTTGGACCTCTTCGACCTCCGGAATCGGTCCCAGACGCAGTTCGTGGCTCAGGGTCAAGACCCGCAGGGTGAGTTTGCGCGCTTCGCGCTCGGAAAACTCCCCGGTCACGGCCCCGGCCTTGGCAATGGCGGCGGTGATCTTGGTGGAATCGAACTCTACGACGCGGCCGTCCCGTTTCTTGATCTGTTCGAACACGATGATCTCCTGTGCGCAAGAATTCGGCCGCCGGCGAAACCAGACCTGGCTCTAATTTGGTTCTTCGACGGCCGCATGGTGGATGGGAATGGTTTCGGGCGCAGGCCCGGGGAAACGGTATTCAGGGTAAAATCGAAGGGTTCGAAGCGATGATGGCTCGAACTCATAGATTAAACCGGTTAACACAAGATATTGTTGTCTGTCAACATATATCGTCTATATATAGGTAATTTTATCGACCCACGGAGATAACCGTGAACCGGCTGCTCATCGAGAAGCGGCCGGTTTCGACCCGTGAGGGGACCGAGGAGGTGGGCGGGATGCGGCTGGAGGAGAGTTCGCTGTACGGGAAGGTCATCATTCCCTGGTACGATTCCGACGCAACGATGATCGCCGTGATCGTAGCCATGGTGCCGGTGCTCTTGTTCGCGGTGGTGGGCCTCTTCGTCTCCTTCGAGATTTCTTCCCAACGGGTGGACGCATGGGTGCCGGCTGCCCTGGCGACGGGGAGCCTGTTCGTGCTGCTGAGCGCATCGGTGCGTCTCTTCAGGCGGCGCCGGTACCGTCGCCGGCCGTCCTGAGCCCTCTCAACGGAGATTCAATCGGGGGCGCCCACCGCCGGCAGCAGCCGTTCGATGAAGCGATGCACGATCTTGGCCGTCAGTCCCCAGATCACCACGTCGCGGTAAGGATAGACCAGTTCGCGCACATCCGGCATCCGGCCCCGGTAGCGGCGTTCGATGTGGGTGGCGATGATCGTCGAGAGGGGAATTTCCAGAACCCGTGCAATTTCGGCGGTTTCGTAGCACACCGGCCCCGTTCCCGCCCAGATCCCCAGAAAGGCCTCCACCTCGCGCATGGCGATGGTCTGGAAGCGTCCCAAAGATCCGAGCATTTCCACCTGGGCCGGGGGAATGCTCAGCTCCTCCTCCAGCTCCCGGAGGGCGGTCGCCATGGCCGTCGGGTCATCGTCGTCCTGATGGCCACCGGGCAGCGCCACCTGGTTGCGCCACGGATAGCCCTCGGTGTCGGCTTTTTGGATGGCCAGCAGGTGGGGCTCGGATTTCTCGAAGACCAGGAGGCTGACACTGGCCGGCCGAAACCCCGGCGTGGGCGAGAGCCCCTCGCCGCGGGCCGTGACCAGCGATGCCAGGATACGCGAATCGAGGGAGATTTTCATGCGGCCCTCCGGTTGCCGCCGCCGTCGGGGGCAGGCCGCGGTTTATCGAAACGCCGGAAGGTCACGGGCCGCCCAGAACGCCACTGATCCAGTACAGCCGGTTGGTGAGCAGCAGCAGGCCGATGATAATCAGCAGGATCCCGGCGGCGATGTTGAGGTAGCGGATCACCGGGGTGACCTTGCGCACGAAAACGAGCAGCAGGTTGATGAACACGGACAAGGTCAGAAAAGGAATGGCCAGGCCCGCGGCGTAGAGGGACAACAGCACGATCCCCTGGCCGACGGTTTCCTGGTTGCCCGCCACGATGAGGATCGAGCCGAGCAGCGGTCCGATGCAGGGGCTCCACCCGGCCCCGAAGGCCATGCCCACCAGGAAGGTGCCCAAAAGGTGCATCGGCTTGCGGTCCAGGTGGACGCGTTTTTCAAAGTCGAGCCACTTGATGCGCCAGAAGCCGGTCAGATGGATTCCGAAGACGATGATCAGCGCGCCGCCCGCGAATCGGATCGTGTCCTGGTAGGCGAAGGCCAGGGATCCGAAGAGGGAGGCCGAGGCGCCCAGCAGGATGAAGACCACGGAGAACCCCAGTACGTAGGCCACCGTGGAGCGGACTACCGCAGCGCGCACTCCCCGTCGCTGATCCCCGGTGAGTTCTTCCAGGGAAAAGCCCGTGATGAAGGTGAAATAAGCCGGCACCAAGGGGAGAATGCACGGCGAGAAGAAGCTCAAGAGCCCGGCCACCAGGGCGGCCCCGTAGGAAATGCTTTCGGTCGGCATGACGTCACCGTAAGCCTTCGATTGTCAGCGCGGTCCGCCGTTGGTGAAATTCTGGATGCAGATCTCGCCCAGTTCCTTGGATCGGGCCGTGGCCGCCTCCACCGCGTTGATCAGGGTGGTGCGCAGCCCGCCTTTTTCCAGCGTGTGAATGCCGGCGATGGCCGTGCCGCCCGGAGAGGTGACGCGGTCCTTGAGCTGGCCCGGGTGCTCCTTGGATTCCAGGAGCAGCTTGGCGGCGCCCAGGACGGTCTGGGCGGAAAGGAACAGGGCGTCCTGGCGGGCCAGGCCCATCTTGACGCCGGCGTCGGCCATGGCGTCGATGATCATGAAGATATAGGCCGGACCGCTGCCCGAAAGTCCGGTGATGGCGTCCATGAGGTAGTTTTCGCCGATGAAGACCGTCTTGCCCACCGCGTCGAAAATCGCCATGGCCACCTTTATGTCCTCCCGGCTGGCGTTGTCGCCGCCGGCCACGGCGGTGGCGCTTTCGCCAACAAAGGCGCAGATGTTGGGCATGACGCGGATGAGGCGGAGCTTTTTCTCCAGGCAGGACTCGATGGCCGCCAGGGGGACGCCGGCGGCGATGGAAATCACCAGCTTGCCCATGTCGAGGTGTTGCGCCGTTTCCCGGAGCACCTTGGCCAGAATCTGCGGTTTCACCGCATAGATGACAATGTCCGCCGTCCGTACCGCCGTGGCGTTGTCCGCCATGGTCTGTACGCCGTACTTGGCGCCGATGGCTTCCAGTTTGGCCGCGTTGGCGTCGGTGCAGATGATCTGGTCAGGCCGGGCCGAGCCGTTGCCGAGCAAGCCGCTGACCAGGGCTTCGCCCATGTTGCCCGTGCCGATGAAAGCGATGGTTTTGTCGGTGAGCATCCCGATCTTTCCTCTGTGGATAACTGCCTGTATGAATTATGGAACCCAAGGTTCGAAGATTAGAGGAAGACCCGAGCCGGGTCAAGAAAAAACCCATATTTTCTGCCATCGCATTGCCCGCGCCGGGAGATGGGCGTCCGGTTACTTGAGGGCTTCCACCTGGCAGGTCAGGTCGCGGTAGGGAGAAAATGCTTCCAGGATCATGCGGTCGTTGGCCGTGAGGCTTTCGGTCACCAGGTGCGCCACCACCTCGCCGATGCCGGGGCCGAGCATGAATCCCTGGCCGCACATGCCGGTGGCATGGATCAGGCCGGGCATTTCCCGGTTGGCGCCCACCAGCGGGGACCCGTCGCTGGTCATCGGGTACGTGCCGCGCCACACCCGGCGCACGCGGATGTTCTTGAGCCGGGGCATCAGATCGATCATCCGGCCGCAGCACTGGGGCAGAAAGACCGAGGTCGAGCGGATGTCGGTGCCGGAAATGGGCGGATCGGGGGTGATGCAAAAGACGATCTGGCCGTGGCGGTTCTGGTAGAAGTAATAGTTCTTGGAGCCCGCGGCGGGCCTCAAATCGACGATCATGGCGGGGCAGAACATCTCGACCGGCTCGGTGATGCCGGCCTCGTGGGATTCGGGCAGCACCGGGATCTGGCAGCCCGTCGAGCGGGCCAATTCGCCGGAAAAGGCGCCCGCGGCGTCGATAACCGTCGGTGCCCGGTATTCGCCCTGGTCGGTGGCCGCCCCGACGACCCGGCCGGCTTCCACCATCAGCCGGGCCACCTTTTCCTTGAACCGGAACGTCACCCCCAGGGCACAGGCCCGGCGGTAGAAGGCGTTGACCGCCAAAAGCGGCGAGGCGGATCCGTCGTCCGGGGCGATGGTGCCGCCGCGAAGGCCGGTGCGGT
Organism: Desulfobacteraceae bacterium UBA2174; assembly: GCA_002327445.1. Lineage (GTDB taxonomy): Bacteria > Desulfobacterota > Desulfobacteria > Desulfobacterales > UBA2174 > UBA2174. The sequence goes on from DCWA01000012.1 coordinate 148,230, forward strand.
TGATTCCCGGCACCGCCGCGGCCATCTCCGCCGGTCCCACCCAGGCGATGTTGAGCCCGTACTGCTGCTGGACGGGCAGATACCCCTTGAGGACCGTCTCCTCGGTTTCGCGGTAGACGGGAAAGATGTAGCCGCCCTTTTGCCACTCGATGTCGTCCCCGTGATTTTCCCGCCAGGTGGAGAAAATCTCCAGGCTTCGCTCGCAGGCGACGATTTTGGCCGGAGCCGAATGGGTGGCGCGGATGCCGCCGATGGCATGCTTGTTGTCCCCCTGACCGGGGCTGGGACGCATGTCCAGGACCAGGGTGCGCAATCCGGCCGCTCCCAGGGCCATGGCAGTGGGGACGCCGATGCTGCCGGCGCCGACAACGATCACATCGTATGGGTTCATTGGCATTCTCCTCCCTCGACGCCGGCCAGGGTTCCCATGGGCACTTCGACGAACAGGGGTCGATCCACCCGATCGGTCACTTCCCCCGGGTCGATCCCCTCTTCCTGGAAGATACGCCAGATCATGGGGCGGCAGGTCTTGGAACCGCAGGCGCCCATCCCGGCGCGGGTCATCGCCTTGAGCTGGTTGATGTCACGAACCCCGGCGCGGATGGCGGCCCGGATCTCGCCGGCGGTCACCCGTTCACAGCGGCAGACCACCGCCTCATCGGGCAGCGGGGCGTTCTCGTAGAGAAAGGACGGCTCGATGGCCGGTTCCTGGAGCCGGATCCCCGCCGCCCGCTTCGCGATGGCCTTGTCCAGCCGTACCTGGACGAGGAGGGTGCCCGGATAGTCCTTTTTGGTGCGAACCCGGGTCACGGGAAAGCTTCCCAGAACCTCGCCCTCGCGATCGGTGACCGTCACCATCTGGCCGGTTTCCACCCGCTCCCGCCACACCTCGTAGGGGAGGCTCACCAAGGGGTGATCGGCATCCTTGCGGTAGTCGACGAGGGTGATAGCCAGCCCCGGGCACACCGCGGCGCAGGCCAGACAGCCGGTACATGTCTTGCTGTCGTCCCGGTAGGGCAGGCCGGTGAGGAGATCCTTTTCGGTGTGGATGGCCTCGATGGGGCAAACCGACGTGCACGGGTTGCAGGGGACTTCCTGGGTGCAGTGAAAGACGGGGAAGACGCCGGTTTCCGCCTCGGGCGGGCACTCCGGCACCGTCTTGCCCGGTTTCGACTTGAGGATGGCCGCCTTGGCTTCCCAGTCGGCGGGCATCTCTCCCAAATCCACCCCCAGGGACCGGGCGATCTTGAAGCCCTCGATGCGACCGGCGAACATGGCCGCCGACGCCTCGGCGATTTCCCGGGCGTCGCCGGCGGTAAAGACCTCCAGACCGAACTGCCGGGCCTTGGCGGTGAATTCGTTCACTTCGGAAAGGCCCACGGCCACCAGCACCGTATCGACGGCATAGGTGCGGTGCGTGCCGGGGATCACCCGCCATTTTTCGTCCAGCCGGGCGATGGTGGCCGATTCCACCCGCTGGTCGCCTTCGGCGGCGACGATGGTGTGCCCGGTAAAGATCGGCACGCCCAGGCGGCTCAGCTTGTCGGCGTGCACCTTGTAGCCGCCCACTTGAGGCAGGGCCTCGATGAGGGCCGCCACTTCGATGCCGGCCTGGATGGCGTGATAGCCGGCGATGAGCCCCACGTTGCCGCCGCCCACGATCAGCACGCGGTTGCTCGATCGCACCAGGTCCCGGTTCACCAGGGTCTGGAAGGCGCCAGCGCCGTAGACGCCCGGGAGGGTGTTGCCGGGAAACGAGAGCATCCTTTCTCGGGCGCCGGTGGCGATCATCAATTTTTTGGGGCGGATGAGGCGGTAGCGATTGCCGGTCACGGCGCCGACGACCTTGTCGGCAAAAACGCCCACCGCGGTGGTGTTCAGCCAGATCTGGACCGATGGCAGGGCGCCCACCTCCTCGGCCAGCAGCTCGCCGATGCGGTAGCCGCGGGTGCCGGCATGGGAATCGGCCACCGATCCGAAAAATTTGTGGGTCTGGAGCACCAGCTTGCCGCCGAGGCGGTCCTTGTCGTCGATGAGAAGGGTGGGCACGTTGCACTTGCCCAGTTCGATGGCGGCGGAAAGACCGGCCGGCCCGGCGCCGATGATCAGCACATCGATGTCGACGGTGTCGATGGGCTGCGGGGAGACCGGCGCATCGTCGGCGGGCAGCCGCGGCAGCCCCTCGACGCTCTCGACGCTCATCCCGGCGCACAAGGGGGTCATGCAGGCCTTCACCGGGCGTCCGTCCGCGATCACGAGGCATTGGCTGCACTGGCCGTTGGCGCAGAAGATTCCCTGGGGGCTGCCGTCCTTGGGATGGTGGCCGAAGACCTGGACGCCGTTGGCCACCAGGGCCGAGGCGATGGGCTCGCCGGCATACCCCTGAAGCGGCTGTCCGTTCCAGGTGAAAGGCACCGCCTGCCGATCCGGGACCGTGAGGACCGGGTGGTGGTGGATCCGTTGTTCGTTCATTGATTCCTCCTCTGGCGCAAGCCCCGGTCGCGGAAGCTACACCCGACGAAAGGGCTTTGATGGACGTCAAAGCTTAAAGGGTTAAACCATTTACCGCGTATCCCGCCCACTTGTCAAAATATTTTTTATGGTCTCCCACCGTTGGGGGAAACCGGTACAGTCCTGTATTTTATTGATCTTTTTAACTATATTAGTTTTTCAGCCGAACATGGGGCCCATCGGGACTCGGGTCGAGACTGTCGTTCATGGTAGGATTTGGTCTGGATTTTTCCGCTTTACTTGACATGATTTCGGAGTTTGAGTAAAAAAGGTTTAACCATTTACCTTGCATCGAGGTCCCCGTTGAACAAAGAAGCCCTTGCCTTTCACGAGGCGTCCCGCAATCGGATCTTCCAGGACGTGGTGACCCAGATCCAGGATGCCATCCTCGATGGACGTCTGAAGACCGGCGACGTGCTGCCCCCCGAACGGGAACTCAAGGTGATGTTCAACACGAGCCGCGGCACGCTGCGCGAAGCGCTGCGGGTGCTCGAAGAGCGGGGGCTGCTGGAAATCCGCCTCGGCGTGCGGGGAGGAGCGGTGGTGCGGGCCATCAGCGGCCGCCAGGCGTCCGAATCCCTCGCCCTGCTGGTGCGTTCGCGCAAGGTGGCGCTCAAGCACCTGGCCGAGTTTCGCGAGGGAATGGAGGGCAACGTGGCATCCCTGGCGGCCCAGCGCGCCACGGCCGAGGAGATCCAGACCTTGCAGGCGCTGGTGGACGAGGCCGGACGGTACATGACCGAGGGGCGGCGCGACGAATTTCTCGACACCGACAAGCGGTTTCACCTCCTCTTGTCGGCCATCACCGGCAACCCGGTGTACATTTTCGTATTTCACTCCATTCACGACAACATTCACCGCTACTATGACCACTACCTGTCCATGGATGGGCGGGAGCTGCGCGAAAATTTCCAGGACCTGAAAGACATTCTGCGCGCCGTGGCCAACCGGCGGCCCGACGAGGCCAGGGTGATGGCCCAAAGCCACGTCCACCGCTTCCACCGCTACATGGAAGCCCGCCAGGCGCAAGACCCGCATCCGGACAACCCATCGGGAGGGACACCATGACCGAACTGCAACTCAAATCGCTGAAAGTCCATCCGTACCGGCGCCCGCCCATCGACCGGGGCTACGCCAACCAGAGCCTCCACATCGACATCGGCAGCGATGCCGTCGAGGCCCGGCCGGTGGACGCCCATATGAAAGAGGTGTTCATCGGGGGCAAGGGATTCGACCTGTGGCTCCTCTGGCACGCGGTCTCCGAAAAAACACGCTGGGATTCTCCGGAAAACGCCATCTGCATCTCCTCCGGGCCCATGGGCGGCACCCCCGGCTACCCCGGCTCGGGCAAGAGCATCGTGACGACGATTTCACCCCTGACCGGCATTCCCGTCGACTCCAACGTGGGCGGCTACTTCGGCCCATACCTGAAGTTTGCCGGCTTCGATGCCCTCTGCGTCACCGGCTGCGCCCGGGGCGAGAAGGTAGTCCTGATCGACGGGGTGGAGGAAAAGATCGAAATTTTCGAGGCCGGAGGCCTGGCTGACGACGCCTACGCCCTCTCGGCGGCGCTGACCGATCATTTCGGCCAGGGAAAACCGGTCGATATTTCGGTGGTTTCCACCGGATCCGGGGCCCGTCACACCCGCTGGGGGTGCCTGAATTTCACTTGGTACGACAGCAAGCGCCGGCGGGCTCGCTACAAGCAGGCGGGCCGCGGCGGGATCGGCACGGTCTTCGCCCGGAAAGGGATCAAGGCCCTGGTGGTCCGCTGGAACCAGGTGTCGCTGGACACCAACCACCCGGCGGACAGGGATGCCCTGCGGGCGGTGGCCAAGCTGCATTCCAAGGAGATCGTGGAGCTGGATCCCAAGCAGAACCGCATGGCCAAGGTCGGCACGACCCACCTGGTGCCCATCATGAACGCCCATGACTGTCTGCCGGTTCACAATTTCCGCTACGGCAGCCACCCGGGGGGCAACAACCTCGGTGAGGAGACCTACGAGCACATCTTCGATCCCGGGTTCGACGGCTGCTGGCGCGGCTGCACGGTGGCCTGCAGCCACGGGGTGCGCGATTTCGTGCCCATGACCGGCCCCTACCAGGGGCAGCGGGTGTTTGTCGACGGCCCGGAGTACGAAACCATCGCCGGCTGCGGCTCCAACCTGGGGATCTTCGATCCGTACACGGTCCTGGAGATCAATTTCTACTGCGACGCTTACGGGCTGGACACCATCTCGGTGGGCACGGGGATCGCCTTCGTCATGGAGTGCTACGAGGCCGGGCTCATCGACAGCGGCCACACCGATGGCCTGGAACTGCACTTCGGCAACCGCCTGGCCGCTCTGGCGCTGCTGCACCAGATGGGCCGGGGCGAAGGCTTTGGCCGGATCGTCGGCCAGGGCATCCGGCGCATGAAGCAGATCTTCGCCGAAAAATTCGGTGCCGATCCCGCGATGATGGCCGACATCGGCATGGAGTCCAAGGGGCTGGAGTTCTCCGAGTACATGACCAAGGAGTCCCTGGCCCAGCAGGGCGGCTACGGCCTGGCCCTCAAGGGGCCCCAGCATGACGAGGCCTGGCTGATCTTCCTGGACATGGTGCACAATTTCATGCCCACCTTCGACCAGAAGGCCGAAGCCCTGCACTGGTTTCCCATGTTCCGCACCTGGTTTTCCCTCTGCGGCCTGTGCAAGCTGCCCTGGAACGACATCGTGCCCGAGGACAACCGGGAAACGCCCGAGCCGGCCAAGGTGGTCAAGCACGTGCAGTGGTACGCCGAGTACTTCTCGGCCGTCACCGGCCGGCGGGTCGGTCCCGACGACCTGATCACCATGAGCGAGAAGGTGTACAATTTCCAGCGCGTCTTCAACCTGCGCATGGGCGGGGGGCGGCGCGTCGACGACGCGATCCCCTACCGGGCCATGGGACCGGTGACCGAGGACGAGTACCTCTCTCGCCGGGATCGCTACGACGGGCAGTTGGTGGAGGTCTGGAAAGAGTCCATTGAGGGGCTGTCCACCGCCGACAAGGTGGCCCTGCTGCGCCGGCACCGGGAAGCGCAGTACGAGCAGCTCAAGGACGCCGTCTACCAGCGCCGGGGCTGGACGGCCGACGGGATTCCGACGCTGGCCACGGCACGGCGCTTGGGGATCGATTTTCCCGAGGTGGTGGCGGTACTGGAACAGCACGGGGTGACCGAGTAAATCTCCGATTTGAAATTTAAGATGCCTATGGTGCGCGTCGGCGATCGACTGGAAATTTCCTGGTTCGAGGGCATGACCGTGGGCGACCTGGTCGACCGGGTGCCCGGGGGCCACGACTGCGCCGCGGTGCGCGTCAACGGCCGCATCGTGGCCCGGCCCAACTTCCACCGCACCCCGGTGCCCGACGGCGCCCGGGTTCACCTGGTGCCGATGATCGCGGGCGGCTGACCGGAGGCGGTGGCACAGCCATGTCAAAGTTTTGCCATCATCCTTGATCCACTCGTAAAAATGGATTTTCAACCACCGAGGCCAGAGAGGATTACAGAGAAAACATGAAGTTTTGATTGGTTCCCTCTGGGCTCGCTGTGTCCTCGGTGGTGATTTGTGACTTTTTACGAAGTGGTCATGCTTGAGTTCTTGCGAGGGGTTTTTTTCTGGATTGTGCGCTCCTCCCGCCGGTGCCCTTGACTGCAGATCCCTCGTCGCGTGGCTCCTCGGGATGACAGGGGGGAAGGATCTTCTCGGGATGACAGGGGGTGTTCATGCGTCCCTCGGGATAAAACGGAAGCCGAGGCGAGGGTTTCGCGATGACATTTGTTTCCCGCATCATTCCGAACGTCATTGAGCGCTGCCGGCCGCAGGCAGGACCTGTTGTGATCATGATGAGCAACAATCTGTCAGGCGACTTGTTTCATTCGAGGAATCCGCGGTTGAGAAGATCGGCGGGAAACGGTGACATTCGGCAAGAAAACTTCCAGAGGCCCCTAATTTGACGGAGCCCGGGCGGCGGTGGCGCTTGACTTGAGTCGACGGGGAAAATAGGTTAAAAATCCACATTCGACAGCGGAAGCATCACGGCGTGATCCGGCGCCGCCGTTCAACCTCAACAAAGCGAATCATGGTATGTTCATTTTCGCCAATTTCATCGCCGCCCTGGCAACGATCATCCACTACGTGCTCACCTTTTACCTGTGGATCGTCATCGCCCGCGCCGTTCTTTCCTGGGTCAACCCGGACCCGTACAACCCCATTGTGCGGTTCATCTACAACATCACCGAGCCGGTGCTCGGCTGGGTGCGGCGCAAGGTGCCACTGAATTTCGGACCGGTGGACTTTTCGCCGATCATCGTGTTTCTGGCGATCATCTTCTTGCAGCAGTTTCTCGTGGGCAGCCTCCAGGGACTGGCGCTTTCCCTGAGGTGACCGCCGGCGCGAACAGGTCTCGCGCGCGCCCCGTTGACATCCGCCCAGGACGACAGGGAGAAGTCTGATGGCCAAAATCGACGCGTTCTTCAAGCTGATGAACGACCAGGGGGCTTCGGACCTCCACCTGGTCGCCGGCCAGCCGCCGGTGCTGCGCATTACCGGGGACCTGGAGCGTGTCAAGTACAAGGTGCTCGACGACGACACCCTGCGGGCCATGCTCTACGAGATCGCTCCCGAGGACAGGGTCAAGGTCTTCGAGGAGACCGGTGACGTCGACTTCGGCTACGAGATTCCGGGCCTGGCCCGCTTCCGGGCCAACTTCTTTCGGCAAAAGTACGGGGTGGGCGCCGTCTTTCGGCAGATTCCCAGCAAGGTGCTCACCACGGAGCAGCTCGGCCTGCCCTCTGTCATCGGCAAGCTGGCCAACCTGCCCCGGGGGCTGGTGCTGGTGACCGGCCCTACCGGCAGCGGCAAGTCCACCACCCTGGCGGCCATCATCGACCAGGCCAACCGGACCCGCAAGGACCACATCATCACCATCGAGGACCCCATCGAGTTCGTGCATGAAAGCCGGGGCTGCGTGATCAACCACCGGGAAGTGGGGATCCACACCCGCAGCTTCGGCGCGGCCCTGCGTGGGGCCCTGCGCGAGGACCCGGACATCATCCTCGTGGGCGAAATGCGGGACCTGGAAACCATCAGCCTGGCCGTGGAAGCCGCCTCCACGGGGCACCTCGTCTTCGGCACCCTTCACACCTCCAGCGCCGCCAAGACGGTGGACCGGGTCATCGAGGTCTTTCCCTCCAGCGAACAGCCCCAGATCCGGTCGACGCTCGCCGACGGGCTGCGGGCCGTGGTGGCCCAGGTGCTTTTCAAGCGCATCGACATGAAAGGCCGTTGCGCGGCCCTGGAGATCCTCATCGGCACCCCGGCGGTGCGCAACCTGATCCGCGAGGCCAAAACCCACCAGATCCCCTCGATGATTCAGACCGGCAAGCGTTACGGAATGCAGCTTCTCGACGACGCCGTCATGGATCTGCTCAACAAGGGATGGATCGGCGCCGACGAGGCCTACATGAAGGCCAACGACAAGGCCCGGTTCCGGCCGCTGCTGCGAAACCCGCCCACCGATTTCACCGAGGCCTGACGCCGCCGGCGGAAGGAGAGCCATGCGCAAACAGGAAATCGAACACATCATGGCCCGGATGCTCGATTCCCACGACAACGTGTCGGATCTGAACATCACGGCGGGCAAGCCGTTCCAGGTGGAAACCGCCGGCCAACTGGCGGCGGTGGATATCGAACCCTCCTTCGAGGCGCTTTCGCCGTTCCAGACCGAGATCTTCGCTCTCAACCTGATCAACGGCAACCGGCGCCTGATCGACATCCTGCTGGCCGAAGGCTCCTGCGACCTCTCCTACGAGCTGCCGGGCAAGGCCCGCTTCCGCGTCAACGTTTTTTCCCGGCAAGGTCACTACTCCGTGGTACTGCGCCGCCTGGAAACCAAGATCCCCACCATCGAAGAAATGGGGCTGCCCAAGGCCTTCGAGAAGATCTCCGAGGAAAGAAACGGGATCGTCCTGGTCACCGGCGCCACCGGCAGTGGGAAGTCCACCTCCCTGGCCGCCGTGCTCAACCGCATCAACGACCACAAATCGGTGCATGTGGTCACCCTGGAGGACCCGGTCGAGTACCAGCACCCCCACAAGCAGGCGACGTTCAACCAGCGGGAGATGGGTAACGATTTCGACACGTTCGCCAATGGGCTGCGGGCTGCCCTGCGCCAGGCGCCCAAGGTGATCCTCGTGGGCGAGATGCGCGACCGGGAGACGGTGGAAATCGGCCTTTCGGCCGCCGAAACAGGCCACCTGGTGCTCACCACCCTGCACACGGTGGACGCCGGCCAGACCATCAACCGCATCCTGGGGATGTTCGCCACCGAGGAGGAAAACCAGATCCGCATCCGCCTGGCCGACACGGTCCGCTGGATCGTCTGCCAGCGGTTGCTGCCCAAGGTCGGCGGCGGCCGGGTGGCGGCCTTTGAAATTCTCGGCAGCAACCTGCGGGTCAAGGACACGATCTTGAAGGGCGAATCCGAGGGAAAGACCTTCTACGAAATCATCGAACAGGGGACGGCCTTCGGCATGACGACCTTCGACAGTTATATCGTCGGGCTGTACGAAAAAGGCCTGATTACCGAGGAGACGGCCTTGGCTTACGCCTCTCGCGCCGGGGTCACCGGCCGGGGGATCGACCGGGTGAAAAGTCAGCGCGGCGAGGCCACCACCGACATCGAGAACCTTGCGGTGGACTTCGAATACGGCCGGAAGGAGGGCCCGGGGGTCTGAAGACCGGGCCGGGAGAAACCCGATGGATATCGTCTGCCACCACTGCCAGGCCAGGTTCAAGCTGCCCGATGACAAGGTCCCCGCGGGCAAGGCCTTCACCGTGACCTGCCCCCGCTGCAAGAACAAGCTGACACGGGCGGCGATGGAGCCGCCCGCCCCGGCCTCCCTGGTGGAGGATGTCGCCGCCGGCGCCTACGACGCGGCCGAACGGCCCTTCGACTTCCTCGAAGAGGGCGCCAGGACGGCCATCGTCTGCGAAAACGATCCGGAGTACCAGGTCAAGATCCTCGACGCCCTCCAATCCCTGGGGTTTTACATCACACAGGCCCCGTCGGCGCGCGACCTACTCAAGCGGATGCGCTTTCATGCCTTCGACCTGGTGGTGCTCAACGAACATTTCGACGCTTCGGACCCCGACCGCAACAACGTGCTGCAGTACCTGGAACGGATGCCCATGGCGACGCGGCGCGACACCTTCGTGGTGTTGATCACCAAGCGCTTCCGCACCATGGACAACATGGCGGCCTTCCGCAAAAGCGTCAACCTGGTCGTCAACGTGGCCAACCTCGACGCCTTGGTCAGGATTCTCAAGCGCGGCATCTCGGACCACCAGAATTTCTACCGGCCTTTCAGGGAAGGGCTGGTGCGCATCGGACGGGCCTGAGCCATGACCTATACCTGTGCCGATTACCGTGTCGAGATGATCCTGCTGGGCCTGAAGCGACGGGCAGCCGACGAAACGCTCAGCCCCGACGAACGCGATTTCCTCGAGGCCGAGATTCGAAAATTGGAAAAGACGCTGGGAGTCGATGACCCGTGAAACCCGCCGCGGCAAAAGTGCACCCGGTGGCCCCGGGGCTTTTCCTCATCGGCCTGGATCAGCCGAAGCTGCCGGGCTTCAACGACTTCATCGGCGCCTGGCTCGTCGCCGGTCCTCCCGCCATCCTGGTGGATGTGGGGCCGACGGCCAGCGTTGGTGACCTGGTGGCGGCCTTGGCGGAAATCGGGATTCGGCGGCTGGACGCCATTCTGCTGACCCATATCCACATCGACCATGCCGGCGGCGCCGGCGACCTGTGCCGTTTTTTCCCCGGCGCTCCGGTGGTCTGCCACCGCTCGGCCCACCGCCACCTCGCCGATCCCACCCGCCTCTGGCAGGGGAGCCTGGAGACCCTCGGCGATACGGCCCGGGCCTACGGTCCCATCGGCGCCGTGCCCGCCGAGCGTCTGGTGGACGCCGAATCTTTTCACGATTTCGGCGTCGAAGTGCTGATGACCCCCGGCCACGCTCCGCACCATGTCAGCTTCCGCATCGGCGACCGGCTCTTCGCCGGCGAGGCCGGCGGTGTGTTTCTCGACCGGGGCGGTGAGCCATACCTGCGGCCGGCCACGCCGCCGCGATTTCTCCTGGAGACCAGCCTGGAGAGCCTGGACAGACTCCGGGCCGTGGACCACGCCATCCTCTGCTACGGCCATTTCGGCGCCAGCCGCAACGGCCGGCGGCTGCTTGAGGCCCATCGCCGACAACTCCTCGACTGGGCCGAAACCATCGAAGAGATCACCCGCGGCCTGCCCGCCGGCGCGGCCCCCCTCGACCCCTGCCTGGCCCGCCTGCTGGAAACCGATCCCCTGCTCGCCGGCCTGCGGTATTTTGCGCCGGACGTGCGCCGGCGCGAACTGGGCTTTCTTCGGAACAGTGTCCGCGGGTTTCTTGGTTATCTGTCTCAGGGAATCATGCCCAGGGGTTGAGAATGGAAACGGGCGCCGACGCAAAATCGGTTTCATTGCGGGTGTCCAGTTCCGAAACGACGCTGTGTGGCAGACTCGGCGGAAGAGCTGCGCTATCGGATTGCCGACCACATTGATTGAACCTGCCGGCCGCATCGCTGGATATATTACCAGGCATAGTTGCGAAGAAGCCGCAATTTCGTCCTGACGCGACATGGCGGCCCGAGGTGCCATTCGTTCTTCAGGCTGCCTAAGCGGCATTCTGTAGGGACACGTCCCCATCCACCCCTGTACACGCGAGAATGTTCACCAGCATGTCGATGGTGAAACGCTCAATCTTGTCCCGCGACAAGTCGCCGATCCAGCCGATGACCTCGTGCCTGCGATCAGCCGCCGCGCGTGCCGAAATGGCGAATTAAGCCACGCTGCTGTCCACCTTGGCTGGCAGCAACTGTTGCGGGTTGCCTTTTGGCTATTCATGCCCAGCTTATGGCGCCCAAACCCATACAACGCATCAACCGGAGGCGCCAATGAACACCACTCAACATTATGATGTTGTCATTCTCGGTACTGGGCCGGCTGGCCTTCAGGCGGCCATCCATGCCTCCCGGAAGAAAGTGTCGGTTCTCGTTCTGAGCAAGGAGGCCAAAAGCAGCATGTATCATGCCCACCAGGCCACCAACATCCCAGGCATATATGCCGCAGGAGATGTGTGCGGTCCGCCCTGGCAGGTGGCCAAAGCCGTCGGTGAGGGGTGCGCGGCGGGCATCAACGCGGCCGTCTTTGCCAAAAAAGGCAGATCATAGCTCTATTCGGAACAAGCCGCCCTGTCTGTTCGATTGTGGCAGTTTTCTTAGTTTCAGGGCGCGAAGATTTGCAGGCTTTTGAAGGCTGGGGGATAAAAATCTTGCGATTTTCCGTAATACAAAACGCAATTTTTACACGTGTTTTCTGACTGTTAATTCGTCTTTCAAGAGCGACGACCTTTAATTGTCCGGGGCAGTAATCCAATAGACGGACCCGCATCGATCCTAATCGGAAAGGAGTGGCTCATGAACACACAACACCAGGCGCAATCAGCACGCCACCATTCCGAGGACCATCATGCGTCCGATAGGTTCGACGCTCGCGGGCATGATGCTCATGGCCAAGGAAAAAGCAATGGATTCAGAGCGGCCGGTGAGCAGCGGCCAGGAAATGGGGATGGCGAGCACGGCGCCCATGGGAAGGAGAGGCATACCGGTCACGACAAGCACGCCGGGCACAGCGTCGAAATGTTTCGTTCCAAATTCTGGGTTTGTCTTATCCTGATGGTGCCTGTGCTGGTATGGGAGCCCATGCTACAGGGGTGGTTCAACTACCGGGCACCGGTCTTTCCCGGGTCCGCCTGGGTGCCGGCCGTTTTCGGTACCCTCGTCTTCATTTACGGGGGCTGGGTGTTTTTGCAGGGGGCGCTGCGGGAGTTGGTCGATCGCCTGCCGGGGATGATGACCCTGATATCGCTGGCCATAAGTGTGGCTTTCGTTTACAGCGCGGCGACAACTCTGGGGTTTCCGGGGCATGCCCTCTGGTGGGAATTGGCAACCCTGGTGACGATCATGCTGCTGGGCCACTGGATCGAGATGCGGTCGATCTTCCAGGCCCAGGGCGCTTTGAACGAACTGGCCAAATTACTGCCGGACATGGCGGTGCGGCTGCTGGACGATGGACGCACCGAAGAGGTTCCCATCGTGCGGCTGCGGGAAGGTGACCTGGTGCTGGTGCGGCCAGGGGCGTCCATTCCCGCCGACGGGGTGGTTCGCAAGGGTTCCAGCGCGGTCAACGAGGCCATGATCACCGGCGAGTCGCAGCCTGTTCGCAAGACACAGGAGGACAAAGTGATTGCCGGAACGGTCAACGGGCAGGGCTCTCTGCGGGTGGCTGTGGAGGGTACCGGCGATAATACAGCCCTGGCCGGCATCATGCGCATGGTTTCCCAGGCCCAAACATCCCGCTCACGGTCCCAAGCCCTGGCCGACAGAGCTGCCCTCGTCCTGACCGTTGTGGCTATCGGTTCCGCTGCCGCCACTTTCGTGGTTTGGATAGCCCTGGGCGCCTCGCTCGATTTCACCATCAGCCGCACGGTGACCGTTCTGGTGATCGCCTGTCCCCACGCACTGGGGCTGGCCGTCCCCTTGGTGGTGGCCATCTCCACCACCCTGGGGGCGCGCGGTGGTTTGCTGGTACGGGACCGGCGGGGACTGGAGGAGGCCCGCAATCTCGATGTCGTGGTTTTCGACAAGACCGGGACCTTGACCCTGGGAGAACACCGGGTGGTTGAAACGGCGGTGGCCGAAGACTTTGCGCCGGACGAGGCGCTGCGCCTGGCGGCTGCGGTGGAGCGCGATTCGGAACACCCCATTGCCCGGGCGCTGATGGTCAGCGCGGGGGAAAAGGATATCGCCATTCCCGCCGCGGAGAGGTTCGAGGCCGTCGCCGGCCAGGGGGTGCGCGCCGTTGTGCAAGGGCGTGAGTTGCAGGTGGGCGGCCCTGCCCTGCTGCGTGCCCTGGGCATCGAGCCGGACGAGGCGTTGCGCGCCGCGGCCGATCGCTTCGGAAAAAACGGTCAGGCCGCGGTCTACCTGGTCGAAGGCCGTCGCCTGCTGGCGGCTTTTGCCATTGCCGATGCCGTGCGCCCCGAGTCCCGGGAAGCGGTGCAACGCTTGCAGCACGAAAACATCACCGTGGCCATGCTCACCGGGGATTCCAAGGCGGTGGCGCAATCGGTGGCCGATGCGCTCGGCATCGACACCGTTTTCGCGGAGGTGTTGCCGGAGGACAAGGCGGAAACAATCAACGTCCTGCAGAAAAAAGGAAACCGCGTGGCGATGGTGGGCGACGGGGTCAACGACGCCCCGGCGCTGGTGACGGCCGATGTGGGCATCGCCATCGGCGCGGGAACCGATGTGGCGGTGGAGGCCGGCGATGTCGTGCTGGTGCGCAACGACCCCCGTGATGTACCCCGGATCGTCATCTTGAGCCGGGCGACCTATCGCAAGATGGTGCAGAACCTGTGGTGGGCGGCCGGATACAATGTGGTGGCCATACCCCTGGCGGCGGGGGTCCTGGCCTGGGCAGGCATCATTCTTGCCCCCGCCGTCGGCGCGGTGCTGATGTCGGCCAGCACGGTGATCGTGGCGATCAACGCTCAGCTCCTGCGGCGGATCGTCCTGTAATAGGGTGGTAGGGCGGTTTTGCAAGGGGTCGCCCTACATTGCCTTGGACGGTGAACCAGTGTTCCGGAAGATGCGCAAGTTGTCCAGCCGCAGTGCATTTTGGGGCAACGCAAAAACAGGCAACAGGAAGCACCGGGCCTGCCACCGACCCGCTGGACCTACATCCGCAAATGCCGCCAGGAATGGGTCACATGGCATTGCCGGCACTCCTGCGGTTGAACGAGGGCCTCTTTATCGCCGATTTTGATTTGGTGGCGTTCTTCCAGTCGGCGCCAGAAGTCCGGGTCTTGATGGGACAACGGCGGGCGGTGGCACAGGTGGCAGTCACCTCGATCGGCCGGTGGGTGGCGGTAGCCAGGCACTTTCCAGACAGACAGGCCGTGGCATTGGCGGCACTCGTCGCCGAACAGGCCGCCGTGGGGATCGAAATGGCAGGTGGCGCACATCAAGTCGGGATGCAGCAGGGTGTGGTCCATGGTCGCGGCGGGCCCCGTGGTGCCGCGATGCTCCGAATGGCATGCCAGGCAGTGCTGTCCGGCTTCATGAAACCGGATCTCCGGGCGCAAGGCGAAGATGTCGTAGAAGGTGTGGCAGCCCACACAGGCATCGTTGCCGACACCGCGCCACGGAGTGTGGCAGTCGGTGCAATAGGCGCTGTCCGCATGGCTCGTGCGCAGCGCGCCGGGTTGCGCGGCATTGTCCTGCCGGAACAGCCACACGGAAAAGATCAACAGCACCGTGGCGAAGGTGCCCCACAGCGCCTGCCTCATGGCAGCCACCTCAGCCCATAATACAGTGTTGCCATTACATGAACGCTCACCATGGCGAACATGAAACAGGTCGCGGCGATATGGACCGTGTTCCAGAAAGCGAACAAGGCCTTTGTTTTGGCGAAAACTTCGAGCAACTCCTCTTTTTCGGCCAACGATTCCGCGTGGTCACGGAACCGTGAACATTTCCCGGCCATCTCTTCATCCATCGGCGGCGACGCGGCATCGTCGGCATCTTCCCACGGCGAAGGCCCGACCAATGCAAAGGCCAATTCCCGGCGGCATGCGGCCGGATCCAGCTCCCGTTTCATTTCCAACAGCGAGGCTTCCAATGCTTCCAGGCCGATTTTCTGCTCGCGGATGCTGCGGTTCAGGCGCCCTAGCATAATGCGGCCGACAATGCCGCTCATCACCGTCAGCAGCATGGCGGCAAAAACCAGGATGCCGATCATGCCGACCAGTTTGCCGCCGGAATGGAGCAGCACCAGGATGCCGCCGACCAAGCCGCAATAGACGTGGGTGCTGAGCGGATTGGCCTTGCCTTTGCGCTTCAGCACCCGTTTGCGATAGACATAGACCAGGGTTGCCGTCATCAGCAGCGTGCCGACGATACCGCTCATGTGGCCCAAGAGGCTGCCACCGAAGCCTTCCCGCGGAAATGCGGCGAATAGAAACGCCAAGACTGCAAAGCCGGTGGAAAGGATTTCCGGATATTTCTTCGCCAACATCCTGGTCAGGTCTCCAACACAATGTCCGAAAGGGGTACCGCGGTGCAGCTGAGGATCATGCCGGCCTTCCGATCGGATTCATCGAGACCGTCATCGGCTTCCATTTCGACCTTGCCGGAAAGCAGGCGGACCATACAGGTGCCGCAAATCCCCTGGCCGCAATCATTGTCGATGGCGATGCCGTGGTCCTCGGCCAATGCCAGGATGCTCTCATATTTATTATTCCATGCAACCGTTTTGCCGGATTTCTTGAATTCCACGTTATGTGCCATGTCAATTCTCCTTCAGCAGGCGCTCCAAAATCCGCGCCGTTCGGGTTGTGCGTCGATGATACGCAATCAATGCGCCAAGGAAGAATATTACCAGGAAGACCATGAACAGAAAATGCGCCCAACCCATACCCGGAATGCCTTCCCGATGGTCCACGTACTTCGGGTCGATTTTCAATTCCTGCCGGAACCATTGCAGGTCGGGCGTCTCCGCTTGGAAGCCCTGGCTGACACCGGCTGCTTGGTATGCTTCACAGATGTCTGCCGACACGGGCGGCAGTAAGAAGAGGAACGCCCCGAAGGTAAGCGGTAAAAGTGTCTTGATGAATAGATTGGTCATCTGCGGTGCCTCTTCGCTGAAAATGGCTTGGCGCATTGGCGGCTGACCAGGTGTCGTCGGTGAATCCGCCGGCTGTTGTTGGATGCGCAGCGTGGGGTCCGCTTAGGTGGTGGAAACGGCGGTGCGCACCGTGCACGAGGGTTGCTTCGAAGCCTTAGAGATGCCCCAAAATTGGCAACTTCCCGGCTATTTGACAATGGGCGGGCCACCTGCGCAGCCATCGCATACAGCTTGAACATAGCGTCGTTTTCGGCGATCCGCAACCACTCGACCTGCAGTTGCCGGTCACCGCGTCCCGAATTCCCCCTGGAGGCGATAAAGGCAATGAATGTGTCTTGGTAATGCGGGCAGATGTGATTCCAGGTGGGCGGTCGCTTGCCTGCTGCACGACCCGGCGCCATCAAAACGGAACTTGGGGTTTGTGAACCGGCAATAGCGGTGCGTGGCGGACCATTTCGAGGCTTTGGAGCAGGTCTGGGTCGAGCGTTTCGAGGGGTGGGCGCGGATTCGGGCAGGATCGAGGTTATTTGGTGGGGATTTGGGAGATTCGGCCTTCGACCGCCGGCGGGCGGTAGGGTGCATTCGGTGTTCTATCGGTTCGACGAGCCGGGCCATTTGTTGTGGACGCCAGCCAGGGGGGTAACGAGTAAAGTTAAAATCGCCGCGATTTCCGAAAAGCGAGTTCCTAATCTCAATCTCATCAAGTCGCTTCGGGATGCCGCTCGTTCATCTCCCAGGAAGCATCGCGTCGATCAGGCGTAGCCCTTCCAGGGTGAGATCGCTCTCCACGGTCTCGATGGTTTCGCACACCTCGGCCATCAGGGGAGCCAGACCGCCGGTGGCCAACACCCTGGCGCCGCCGCCGATTTCCTGCTGGATACGCCCCACCAAGCCGTCCACCAGTCCGGCATAGCCGAAAATGATGCCCGACTGAATGCTGGCGGCCGTGTCCCTTCCCACCACCTGCGGCGGCGGGGTAAAAATCTCCACCCGCGGCAGCTTCGACGCCTTCATGAACAATGCCTCGGCGGCGATCATGATTCCCGGACTGATCGCCCCGCCGAGGTACTCTCCCTTCTCGCTGATCACGTCGAAAGTCGTGGCCGTGCCGAAGTCGATGACGATCAGGCGGCCGGGGTACCGGTGAAAGGCCGCCACGGCGTTGACGATCCGGTCGGCCCCCACTTCGGCCGGATTGCTGTAGAGAATCGGCATCGGCGACACCTGCCGCGGATCGACCCAACGGGGGGCGTGGCCGAGGTATTTGCGGCAGAAGGCGTCGAGAATGTTGGCCATGGGCGGCACCACGCTGGAGATGATCGTACGGTCGATCCGGGCTGAATCGATGCCACCGGTGGCGAAGAGACCACTGGCGAGGACATTGAATTCGTCTTCGGTGGCGTTGCGTTCCGTGCGGATGCGCCAGGCGCAGACCAGGGTTTCGTTGCGGTAGATGCCCAGGACGACGTTGGTGTTGCCGATGTCGATGACCAGGAGCATGGAGGCGCCTCTGAAAGGGGCTGGAAAAGCAAGTGACTAAAGTTACGAGTGCCTAAAGTGACTAAAGTTACCAGTGAGCTAAAGTGACTAAAGTTGCAAGTGCCTGAAGTGCCTGAGGTTGTGGTGTCGCTTTCGCTCCGCTTTTTGTAAATCCCCTTCGCCCCAGTGCCGTTTTTACCTTAGGCCCCTTACTCACTCGTCACTTGTCACTTCACTATCCTCCGCGATCAGTGCGTCTGCGATGCGGGCCGCGGCACGGGCCGGCGCCACTTCGTGGACCCGGATCAGGTGGGCGCCGGAGAGGATCGCCGCCGTGGCCGCCGCCACAGTGCCATGAACCACGTCAGGGTCGTCCGGGGACAGCGGGGTCGCGGGGTCGTCGCTGAGCAGCCGGCGGATGAAGGCTTTGCGGGATGGGCCGATGAGCACCGGGGCATCCAGGGCGGCAAGGCGCCGCACCCCCTGGATCAAGGCCAGGTTGTGGGACACGGTTTTGCCGAAACCGATCCCCGGATCGATGATGAGAAGATCTCGCCGGATGCCAGCGGATCGTGCCCGTTCCATGGCCGCGGCCAGAAAGTCTTCGATCTCCCCGAACAGGTCGTCGTAATGCGGCGCCTGCTGCATGGTCTTGGGGGTGCCGAGCATGTGCATCAAGACCAGGGGAACGCCGGCCCGGGCCACGGTGGCAGCCAGGTCTGGATCGTAACGCAGGGCCGAGACGTCATTGACGATGGACGCGCCGGCGGCCAGGGCCGCTTCGGCCACGGCCGCCTTCATCGTATCGATGCTGATCGGTATGGATATCTCCCGCGCCAGGGCCTCGATCACGGGAATGACCCGGGAAAGCTCCGTTTCGGTGGAAACCGGGTCCGAAAAAGGGCGAGTCGACTCGCCGCCGATGTCCAGGATGTCCGCCCCTTCGGCCGCCAGGCGCAGGCCCTGTTCCACGGCCGCCCCATGGTTGAGAAACCGGCCGCCGTCGGAAAAGGAGTCCGGCGTCACATTGACGATCCCCATGATGCAGGTCCGGCGCCCGAGTTCCAGGCTGCGTCTGTTCCAGGCCAGACGGTAGGTGCTGCGCATTGAATCTCAGGTCTCCCGGTTCGACTCGTCTTCGCGCGGCGGCGCTTCTCCCGCCGGCGTTTCGGCGGCGGGTGCCTCTTGGCGGGCCGGTCCGGCTTCCTCATCCAACCCGCGCGACGGAAATGCGAAACCGGGCCTGAACTTGAGGATCAAAGCGTCCAGCTCCTGCCCCATCACCGTTTCCTTCTCCAGCAGCATCTCGGAGAGCGCATCGAGGATGTCGCGGTTTTTTCCCAGGATTTCCTTGGCCCTGCGATAGTTGCGGTCGATGAAGCGGCGAATTTCTTCGTCGATGCGGTGGGCCGTGGCTTCACTGTAATCGCGGTGCTGGGCGATCTCACGGCCGAGAAATACCTGTTCTTCGCCTTTGCCGTAGGCCAGCGGTCCGAGTTCTTCGCTCATGCCCCAAGTGCGCACCATGCGCTCGGCCAGCTCGGTGGCCTGCTTGATGTCGTTGGCCGCTCCGGTGCTGATGCGGCCGAAGACGATTTCCTCGGCGGCTCGACCGCCGAAGGCCACCGACAGCTCGCTTTCCAATTGGTCCTTGTATTTGAAGTCGCGCTCCTCCGGCAGGAACCACGTCACCCCGGCGGCGCGCCCCCGGGGAATGATGGTGACCTTGTTCACCGCGTCGGTGTTGGGCAGGAAGCGGGCCACCAGGGCATGGCCGGCCTCGTGGTAGGCCGTGGTGCGCTTGTCTTCCTCGCGGATCACCTTGCTCTTGCGCTCCAACCCCATGTAGACCTTGTCCTTGGCGTCCTCGAAGTCGACCATGTCCACCCGCTCCTTGTTGCGCTTGGCGGCCAGCAGGGCGGCTTCGTTGACGAGGTTTTCCAGATCGGCGCCGGAAAACCCGGGAGTCCCCCGCGCCAGTCGCTGAACGCTGACTTCATCGTGGATGGGGGACTTTTTCATGTGTACGCGCAGGATCTGCTCGCGGCCGGCGATGTCCGGCAGCGGTACCACCACCTGCCGGTCGAAGCGCCCGGGCCGCAGCAGGGCCGGATCGAGCACGTCGGGCCGGTTGGTGGCCGAGATCAGGATCACCCCCTCGTTGGACTCGAACCCGTCCATCTCCACCAGCAACTGGTTGAGGGTCTGCTCGCGTTCGTCGTGCCCCCCGCCGAGTCCGGCGCCCCGGTGGCGGCCGACGGCGTCGATTTCGTCGATAAAGATGATGCACGGGGCGTTTTTCTTTCCCTGGACGAACAGGTCGCGCACCCGGCTGGCGCCCACCCCCACGAACATCTCCACGAAGTCCGATCCACTGATGCTGAAAAACGGCACTCCCGCCTCGCCGGCGATGGCCCTGGCCAGCAGGGTCTTTCCGGTTCCGGGCGATCCCATGAGCAGGACCCCCTTGGGGATCCGGCCGCCCAGGCGGGTGAATTTCTTCGGGTCGCGCAGGAATTCGACGATTTCGCTCAGCTCTTCCTTGGCTTCGTCGATACCGGCCACGTCGGCGAAGGTGACCTTGGTGGATTGATCCCCCATCAGGCGCGCCCGGCTCTTGCCGAAGCTCATGGCCTTGCCGCCGCCGCTTTGCATCTGGCGCATGAAGAAAATCCACACGCCGATGAGCACGATCATGGGGAACCACGAGACCAGCACCGACATGTACCAGGGCGACTCGGCCGGCGGCTTGGCGGCGATGGCAACCCCCTTGCGCCGCAGGGTGGAGATCAACTCGCTGTCCTCTGGGGCGTACACCTTGTACTGGGTGCGGTTGGTATCCTTGACCAGCAATTCCTGGCCCTGGATGAGCACCTCGGCCACCTGGTCGTTTTCCACCATGGCGAGAAACTCGCTGTAGCTCACGGTCGTTTCGCTCAGATGGGGTTGATTGAAAAGGTTGTAGAGCATGATCATCATCAAGGTGATGACCAGCCAGAGGGCAAGGTTCTTGTAAAACGGGTTCACTGAAAAAAGTCCTTTTTGGGGTTTAGCGGCCGCAAGGTCAGGGAGAGGACCCCGCCGCCGGCGCTGCCGGCCGCCACGTCCTCCGCCAGCCGCTGGCCGGCCAGCCAGATGATTCTTCCCCCACTCTCCACCACCGGGTAGGCCGGTCGCGAGGGCCGGGGCACCTTGTGATCGATGAAAAACTTGGCCACCTTCTGGTGGCCGGCGGCACCAAGGGGCCGGAAACGGTCTCCGGGTGCCGCGCTACGGATGATCAGCGGAAAACTGATCTGGTGGATATCAAAATATGCCGACCACTGTCCAGCGTCAACACCGACGCCGGGAAGCGGGGCGGGGAGCACGGCGGCGACGGCCTCGCGGCCCAGCTCCGGGATGGCGATCCGGCCGGGGGATCCCAGTTCATGACGCCAGGCGCCCGGCGCCGCGGCCTGGCGCAGCGGGGCGTCGAGGCGCCGGATTTCCAGGCGGCCCGCAGCGGCGCACAGGTGCAGCCGGTGGGGCAGGTGGAGGCACCGGGCCGGTCCCGGTCGGGCGATCAGGTCCATGGCCATCTCGACGTGGGCCAGGGAGATGCGGTGCAGGCCGGTGCGCAGGCGTCCGATGGCGTGGCGCAGCACGCGGCGGCACGCGCCCGGCGCCAGGCCGTTCAGCGCGGCCCTGTCCAGAACCGCCCGGTCGGCGGTTTCGGCCACCCGGACGGTCCGGTACAGATCGGCGACCACCTCCGCCAGCCAAACCTCCTCGTCGCGGCCGATGGCGGCGGTGCGGTTCAGGGCGTCCGCGATGGCCGGGTTGGCCCGCGCGGCGATCAGCGGCAGGAGCACCCCCCGGACCCAGTTGCGGGTATGATCGAGGTGCCGGTTGGTTTCGTCTTCACCGTAACCGGCACCGGCGGCGTCGAGAAAAGCCAGAATCTCCTCCCGGTCGATGGAGAGCAGCGGGCGGATGAACCGCCCGTCGCGAAGCGGGGGCATGGCGGCCAGGCCCAGGGGGCCGGATCCCCGGATCAGGTTCATCAAAACGAGTTCGGCGTTGTCGTTGCGCTGGTGCCCAAGGGCGATCCTGGCGCAGCCGTGGGCCGCGGCGGCCTCTTCCAAAAAGGTGTAGCGCAGGTGGCGGCCGGCGGTTTCCAGCGACACGCGGGTGCGCCGGGCCTCGGCGGCGGCGTCCACCCGGCGCGATACCAGCGGCAGACCCAGTCGCAGCGCCAATTCCCCCACGCGGCGGGCGTCCGCGTCGGCCGCCGGGCCGCGAAGGCCGTGGTGCAGATGGGCCACCACCAGCGTGAAGTCCCGGGCGGGGGCCAAGCGATGCAACGCCAGGAGCAGGGCCACCGAGTCCGGGCCGCCGGACACCGCCGCCAGAACCCTCTCGCCGGAGGCCACGAGGCGGTGGCGGCGCAGAGTGTCATCGACGGCGGCCAGAAAGGCGCGGACGCTCCGGTCCTCAGAGGAGTCTTTGGGAGATGGTGGCATGGATCAGCTCGGAGAACCTCCGGTCCCATAGGCCGACAAAACCGGACCGGACGCCGATTTCGACGACCCCGGGCGACAGCCGGGAGACCTTGACCGTCACCGGGGTCCCGTCGCTGCGCTTGGCCTTGAGCAGTGTCGTGACGCCGTCGGCGTCGGTCGATTCGATGCGGATCTTCAAGCCGTCCAGCGCCTGCCGGACCGCTTCCAGAGCAGGGGCGAGGTCGGCGGGATAGGCCCGGCGCAGTTCGCCTTCGATATAGCTGTAGACGCCGGCGCCGGTGCCCACCAACAGGGCGGCGCATCCGCTCGTCCACAGGGCCAGCGCCAGGAGGGCGGC
Organism: Desulfobacteraceae bacterium UBA2174; assembly: GCA_002327445.1. Lineage (GTDB taxonomy): Bacteria > Desulfobacterota > Desulfobacteria > Desulfobacterales > UBA2174 > UBA2174. Next base: position 170,869 of record DCWA01000012.1, read on the forward strand.
GATGTTTCTGCGGTTCATGGTATTTTCCTTTCCCGGCGGCGGTTCACCGCCGTCGGCACGCCTCGGGGCACCCCGACGGCCCGGGACGTCCTCCGGCAAAGGACGTTTCGGATTTCCGGCGCGGTGCCATTACGAAGTCGCCGATTCGGTCTTGCAAATCCGACCGGTTGGTCTATAGTACGCACCGGTTGTGCTAGGCGGGGAGTTAGCGGTGCCCTTTTCCCGAAATCCGCTTTATGCGGGGCTGAATTCCCCCTCGAGGGCCGACTCCGGGTCGCCCGGGGCGCACTGGCCGGTCGCCGCGCAACAGACGGTTACGAACCTCGTCAGGTCCGGAAGGAAGCAGCGATAAGTAATGCGGTCTGTGTCGCGGATCGATCCCGGTCATGCCTGCGCCCACCGCCACCTGGAAACGGTTCGGAAGGGGGTGCACAACCACTGCCTTCACGTGGACACCTGCATTCGTCCCCACCCATGCGCCTCCTGACGGCGCGCCCCGCGCCAGCCCGATGCGGCCCGTATAGCAAAGCCGATTTCAAATGGCAAACCCATCGTGGAAAAGGCCGCGGCCGCTTTCCTGTCTCGATGTTTTTCACGTTGTCCTGTAGGGGAGGGAGGGCGAGTTTTGAAATGTTTTAGACCGATTAAGCCGTTCGCGGACCGCTTGACATCGAGGCAAGGGGTATTATCGTCTTAGCGATTGTTTGCACGGAAACCGTCCATTCAAAATCCGGAAGAGATGTTAAACCGATGGGCAACGAAACAGCGGAGCAAAAAATAGGCGAGGAATCCCAGTCGACAGGCGCCCGGGTCCCGGTGGACCGGGAAAATGCTTCCCCTGCGATGGCGCCGGAGGCCGGGACCGACGGCGGCATCGAGGCAACATCCGAGGAGGGCCGGACGGATGCGGAGAAGTTGGCAGCCCAGCTCGAAGCCGCTCGCGGCGAGGCCCGGGAAAACTATGATCGGTTGCTGCGGGTCAGCGCGGAGTTTGAAAACTACAAGAAACGCTCCGCCCGGGAGATGGAGGACTATCGAAAGTACGCCAACGAGTCGCTGCTGCGGGACCTGCTGCCCGTGATCGACAATCTGGAACGGGCGTTGGCGGTGCCGGCCGATGCGCAGAATGAAAAAGGATTGCGGGAAGGGCTGGAACTGACGCTCAAACAGATCCACAAGCTTCTGGAATGTTTCGGGGTGTCCGCCATCGAAGCCGAAGGGCAGCCCTTCGATCCGGCCTTTCACCAGGCCATGATGCAGGAGCAGAGCGACCAGGTGCCGGAGAATGTCGTTCTCCGGCAATTGCAGAAAGGATATGCCATCAAGGACCGCCTGCTGCGGCCCGCGATGGTGGTTGTGGCCAAGGCGGCCGCCAAAAGCGGCGCGAGCCCCTCGGCCGAGGGTGTGGCCGAAGCCCAATCGTAAAAGTCATTCCACAGGATTTCAGCATATCGTCCAAGGAGGAAGAAATGGGGAAAGTCATCGGAATCGATCTGGGCACGACCAACAGCTGCGTGGCCGTCATGGAGGGCGGGGACGCCAAGGTGATCACCAACCCGGACGGCGGCCGCACCACGCCGTCCATCGTGGCGGTCACCGAAAACGGTGAGCGTTTGGTGGGCCAGATCGCCAAGCGCCAGGCGATCACCAACCCGGAGAACACGATTTTTGCGGTCAAGCGGCTGATAGGGCGCAAATTTTCTTCCCGCGAGGTCCAGAGCGACCTCAAGATTCTGCCCTACAAGATCGAGGAGGCGCCCAACGGGGACGCACGCATCAGCCTGCGGGGCAAGCCGCACAGCCCGGCGGAAATCAGCTCCTTCGTGCTGGCCTACATCAAGAAGTACGCCGAGGACTACCTGGGAGAACCGGTGACCGACGCGGTGATCACCGTGCCGGCGTACTTCAATGACAGCCAGCGCCAGGCGACCAAGGATGCGGGCAAGATCGCCGGCCTCAACGTGCTGCGGATCATCAACGAACCGACGGCTGCTTCCCTCGCCTATGGACTCGACAAGCGCAAGGAAGAAAAGATTGCCGTTTTCGACCTCGGCGGCGGCACTTTCGACATCTCCATCCTGGAGATCGGCGAGGGCGTCTTCGAGGTCAAGTCCACCAACGGGGATACCCACCTCGGCGGCGAGGATTTCGACCTGCGCCTGGTGGACTACCTGGCCGATGAATTCAAGAAGGACCAGGGCATCGACCTGCGGCGGGACAAGATGGCGCTGCAGCGGCTCAAGGAAGCCTCCGAAAAGGCCAAGATGGAGTTGTCCACCTCGATGGAGACCGATGTCAACCTGCCATTCATCACCGCCGACGCCTCCGGTCCGAAGCACCTGAACGTCAAGATCAGCCGGGCCAAGCTCGAGGCCTTGTGCGCCGATCTGCTCGACAAGTTGGAAGGCCCCTGCCGGACGGCCCTCAAGGACGCCGGTCTGAGCGCCAACGAGATCTCCGAGGTGATCTTGGTGGGGGGCATGACCCGCATGCCGGCGGTCCAGGAGCGGGTCAAACGCCTGTTCGGTAAGACCCCCAACCGTTCGGTGAACCCGGACGAGGTGGTGGCCATGGGAGCGGCGATCCAGGGTGGCGTGCTCAAGGGAGATGTCAAGGACGTCCTGCTGCTGGACGTCACCCCGCTGAGCCTGGGCATCGAGACCCTGGGCGGGGTGATGACGCGCCTCATCGAAAAGAACACCACCATCCCGACCCGCAAGAGCCAGATCTTTTCCACCGCGGCCGACAACCAGCCTGCGGTGTCGATCCACGTGCTCCAGGGCGAGCGGGAGATGGCGGGCAACAACAAGACCCTGGGGCGCTTCGAACTGGTGGGCATCCCGCCGGCGCCCCGGGGCGTGCCCCAGATCGAGGTGACCTTCGACATCGACGCCAATGGCATCGTGAGCGTATCGGCCAAGGACCTGGCCACCAGCAAGGAGCAGTCGATCAAGATCACGGCCTCTTCGGGCCTGAGCAAGGAGGAGATCGACCGGCTGATCCGCGAGGCCGAGTCGCATGCCGACGAGGACAAGAAGAAAAAGGAGCTGGTGGAGGCCCGCAACCACGCCGACGCCTTGATCTACAGCACCGAAAAATCCCTGAAGGATCTGGGCGACAAGGTGGATGCCGACACTCGCGGCAAGGTGGAGGCCGCCATCGGCCCCCTCAAGAAGGCCATGGAGGGCGACAACTCCGAAGAGATCCGGCGGTTGAGCGATGAGTTGACCCGGGCCTCGCACAAGCTTGCCGAGGCCATGTATCAGCAGGCTTCCAGCGGCGCCCGCAGCGGCGGGTCCGGCGATGCCGGACAGGGCGGCCAGGCCGGTCAGGGAGGCGGTGCGGACGATGTGGTGGACGCCGACTTCGAAGAGGTGAAGGACGGCAAGAAGTAACCTCTGTCCATGGAATCGAAAAGGCCCGCTCACCGGATGGTGGCGGGCCTTTTTTGCGGGGACGACCTCAGTCTTTCAGCTGGAAGCTGGCGCTCTGGCCGCCGTAGCGCTTGCGCAGCTCGGGTTTTTCGATCTTGCCGGTGGGGTTGCGCGGGACGTCGGCGAAGATGTAGCGTCGCGGGCGCTTGAAGCGGGCCAGGGGCTGGCAGAATTCGGCCAGCGCCTCGGCGCTGACACTGTGGCCCGGTTTGAGCTTGACGATGGCCGTGGCGATTTCGCCCAGGCGTAAACTGGGCAGGCCGATCACGGCCACATCGGCAATGGCGGGATGATTCTGGAGAAAATCCTCGATTTCCACCGGGAAGATGTTTTCCCCGCCGGTGATGATGATGTCCTTTTTGCGGTCCACCAGCCAGATGAAGCCCTCTTCGTCCAGGCGCGCCACGTCGCCGGTGTGCAGCCACCCGTTCACCAGGACTTCGGCGGTGGCCTCGGGGTTGCGATAGTACTCCTTCATCACCCCCGGGCCGCGCACGATCAGCTCGCCGGGGGTTCCGGCGGCCACCGGCCGGCATTGATCGTCGACGATGGCAAACTCCCAGTCGAACCCGGGCCGGCCGATGGCGCCGACCTTGTGCCCGTTTTCGATTCCCAGGTGCACGCAGCCGGGGCCAGTGCTTTCTGTCAACCCGTAGTTGGTGTCGTACTGGTGGTGGGGAAACACCCTGCGCCACTCCCGGATCAGGCTGGGCGGCACCGGCTGGGCCCCGATGTGCATCAGGCGCCACTGGTCCAGACGAAATTGGGACAGCTTGAGTTCCCCGCTTTCGATGGCGAAGAGGATGTCCAGGGCCCAGGGGACGAGGAGCCAGACCACCGTCACCGCCTCCTCGCTGATCGCCTCCAGGATCCAGCGCGGCTCGACTCCCTTGAGAATGACGCTGCGCGCCCCGACGATGAAGTTGCCGAACCAGTGCATTTTGGCGCCGGTGTGATACAAGGGCGGGATGCAGAGGAAGTTGTCACCGCGGGATTGCCGGTGGTGGGCGTTTTCCACGTAGCAGGCCGCCTCGAGGTTGCGGTGAGTCAGGCGCACCGCCTTGGGGGTGCCGGTGGTGCCGGAGGTGAAATAGAGCGCCGCATCGTCGGTGATCGCCAGATCGACGGTCGGCTCTGCGGCCTCGAATTGCGTCAGCAGGACATCGTAGGCCAGGGCCCAGGCCGGGCGCCGGGCTTCGGGGCCGACGAAGATGTAGGTATCCACCGTTTGGTCCAAAGAGGCTTTGACTTCTTCGATCCGTTGGATAAACTCCGGGCCGAAAATCAGTGCCTTGGCCTCGGCGGTGGCGACGCAGCGGGCGATGGTGGCGGCCACGAAACGGAAGTTCAGCGGTACGGCCCAGGCGCCGGTACGGAGGATGCCGAAATAGATGGGCAGCCATTCCAGGCAGTTGCTCATCAGGTGGACCACGCGGTGGCCCTTGACCACGCCCCGGGCGCAAAGGGCCTGGGCCAGGCGGTTGGCCTGGTCGTCGAACTGGCGCCAGGTGATTTCGCGGCGCCGGCCAGCGGCCGGGTCCCGTTCCACCAAGGCGGTTTCGGTGCCGTAGAGGCGGGCATTGCGGGCCAGGATCTCGGTGATCAGCATGGGCGATGTCCCTTCGAAGTGCGAATGATTGCGCGAAAAGCGCAATGATACCGGCGGGTGCATAACAAAGCCTCCGCCAAGAATCAAGGGCGCCGGGTCTGTGGGACGGGTGCGGCGCTTGCAAACATCGGACGGATCGGGCGGATCGATGGGATCGGACGGATCGGACGGATTTTCGATTTCAAACTTTCAACACCGGAGAGAACCATTGGCCTCCTCGACCCGATCCGCCGGCCTTCCCCCGGCCGGCGAAAGGGCGCCTTTCGTGCGCGCCATGTTCGGCCGCATCGCCGGTCGCTACGACCGGATGAACGCCGTCATGACCCTGGGGCGGGACCGGGTGTGGCGCCGGCGGGTGGTGGATGTGGCTGCACTGCCGCCGGAAGGCCGCCTGCTGGACATCGGCACCGGGACCGGCGGCATCGCGTTGGCGGCCCGGGAGCGGTTCGACCGCCTCACGGTGGTGGCCGCCGATTTCACGCCCGAGATGATGGCGGTGGGCCGCCGGGCGCCGGACGGACGCCGCGTTTGCTGGTGCGCGGCCGACGCGCTGGCCTTGCCTTTCGCCGACGCCGGCTTCGACGCGGTGGTCTCCGGCTACCTGGTCCGCAACGTCACAGGTCTGGATCGGCTCTTCGCCGAGCAGTTCCGGGTCCTCAAACCCGGGGGGCGCCTCGTGTGCCTGGACACGACCCCGCCCCGGGGGCCGCTGGCGCCCCTGATCCGGTTTCATTTCAAACGGATCATCCCGTTGATGGGCCAGTGGGTGGGCGGAGATCGAGGGGCCTATACCTACCTGCCCGAGTCGACCCGGGCCTTCGCGACGCCGGAAGCCCTGGCCGCCAGACTGATCCGGGCGGGATTCGTCCAGGTCCGCTGGCGGACCTTCATGTTCGGCACCATGGCCTTGCACGCCGCCGTCAAGCCGCCGGCCATCGGCCCACGCTGAACATCGATCGGCGGGCTCGGGGATGGTGTCACCGAATGACCCGGTCAGGGTGTACTTTTTCACCAGGGTGTTTATTTTTTACCCGGCTTGACGGATGCCCTTGTCCACCGTCGCTTACTCGGCGGCCTTTTCGTCCTTAGGCAGAGATGGCATCCGACTTGCAACCTTTTGACGCCGCTATGCGCACCGATATGGACGCCAAATCTCCGGCGCCGGGCAGGATCTGGGCCGCCGGGGGGTTCCTGCTGATTCTCCTGCCCACCGTGGTCCTGATGACCTGGCTGGACATCGGCCGCCAGAAGGACCGGAGCATCCAACTGCTGCTGGAGAAGGGGGCGGCCCTGATCCGCAGCTTCGAGGCCGGCACCCGGACCGGCATGGCGCACATGGCCTCGGGGGTGTTCCGCTTGCAGCGCCTGCTGACCGAGACGGCGCAGCAGGAGGACATCGTCTACCTGTTGGTCACCGACGACCAGGGCCGCATCGTGGTCCACAACGACCCGGACCGGGTGGGCGCCCGGCATGGAGCGAACCTGGATCTGGCCACGGTGGCCGCCGGCGGCACGGAAGCCTGGCGCATGGTGGAGGCGACCGACGGTCGGCAGGTGTTCGAGGTCTATCGCAAGTTCATGCCCGGCATCGCCGGCGGTCCGGAACCGCCGGGGCGGCCTCCCGGACCCATGCGCCACGGGCCGCAGATGATGCGCCGCTGGCTGGAGCAAACCTGGCCCCACGGCGAGCCGCCTTCCCCGGAGCGGCTGGTGATTTTCGTCGGTCTGGACATGAGCGCCGTGGAAGCTGCCCAGGCGGCCAACAAGCGCCACGCCGCGGGCATGGCCGCCGTTTTGCTGGCGGCCGCCGCGGCGGGATTCGCCGGGCTGGTGCGCCTGGAGGGCTACCGGGCCGCGCGCACCTCGCTGCGGCGCATCCGGGCTTTTTCCGACCGGCTGGTGGAGAGCCTGCCCGTGGGTCTGGTGGCCCTGGATCCCGAAGGGCTGGTGGCCGCGGTCAACCCGGCGGCCTGCGAGCTGCTCAAGCAGGAGGGGCCCCGCCTGATCGGACGGCCGGCACAGTCGGCCCTGCCGGCACCGCTGGCCGTCCTGGCCGACCGTCTGGGCCCCCATCAGACCCGGGTGGAGACCGAAGTGGTCTGCCCGACGGACGATGGCCGGCACCTGCCCCTGGTGGTCAACGCGGCCTGGATCGCCGACGCCGAGGGCGGCGACGCCGGAAAGATCCTTCTCTTGAAGGACATGAGCGAGGTGCGGGCCCTGGAGGCGGCGGTGAAGCGCTCCGAACGCCTGGCGGCCATCGGTAGCCTGGCCGGCGGGGTGGCCCACGAAATCCGCAACCCGCTGAGCAGTCTCAAGGGCTTCGCCACCTACTTCAAGCAGCGTTCCCCCGGGCGCCCGGAGGACGAGAAAATCGCCGCCATCATGATCGGCGAGGTGGATCGGCTCAACCGCGTGGTGGGGCAACTGCTCGAATTGTCGCGGCCGGTGACCGTCTCCCCCAAGCCCCTGCCGGTGCGTTCGGTGATCGAGACCGCCGTGGCGGTGGTGCGCCCCCGGGCGGCCGAGGCCGGGGTGGTTCTGGAGGTGGCGCTGCCCGAGGATACGGCGCCGGTGCCCATGGACCCTGAACGGATGCATCAGGTGTTGTTGAACCTGCTGATCAACGCCATCGAAGCCATGGGCGGAGGGGGACGGCTTCAAGTCACGGTGCAGACAATGGAACACGGCATCGAAATCCAGGTGGCCGACACCGGCCCCGGCATCGCCGGCGAAGACATGGACCACGTGTTCGATCCCTATTTCACCACCAAGTCCACCGGAACGGGGCTCGGCCTGGCCATCGTGCACAACATCATCGACGCCCATGGCGGCACGGTGACCATCGACAGCCGGCACGGGGCCGGCACCACCGTGCGCCTGAGGCTGCCCTTTTTGCGGACGGGAGGAGACGATGACGGCCGCGCCTAGCATCCTGGTCGTGGACGACGATGCGGCCCACCGCACCATGCTGGCCACGTTGCTCGGCAGTTGGGGGTACCGGATCACCGAGGCCGGCGACGGCGGACAGGCCGTGGAAGCGGTGCGGCAGCAGGTCTTCGACCTGATCCTGATGGACGTGCGCATGATCCAGATGTCCGGTATCGAGGCCCTGGAGCGCATCAAGACGATCAACCCGGCCATTTCCGTCGTCCTGATGACGGCCTATGCATCGGTGGAAACCGCCGTGGAGGCGATCCGCAAGGGGGCCTACGACTACCTGACCAAACCGCTGGATTTCGACAAGCTGCGGCTCACGATGCAGCGGGCGATGGAGCATCTGCGCCTCCAGGCGGAGAACCGGCAGCTCAAGGCCGACCTGGGCCGGAACCTGAACCGGCCCCACATCATCGGGCACAGCCCGGCGATGGGCGCCCTGCTGGAAACGGTGGCCCAGGTGGCCCCCACCGAGGCCACGGTGCTCATCACCGGAGAAAGCGGCACCGGCAAGGAACTCATCGCCGCCGCCATCCATGACAACAGCCTGCGGCGCCACGGGCCGCTGGTGAAGATCAACTGCGCCGCCATCACCGAAACCCTGCTCGAATCCGAACTCTTCGGCCACGAGAAGGGGGCCTTCACCGGCGCCGACCGCCGCAAGGAGGGGCGCATCGTCCAGGCCCACGGCGGCAGCATGTTTCTCGACGAGGTGGGCGAGATGCCGCTCACCATGCAGGTCAAGCTCCTGCGGGCGATCCAGGAGCGGGAAGTGGTGCGCGTCGGCGGCCAGGAGTCCGTGGCGGTGGACGTGCGCATCATCGCCGCTACCAACCGCGATCTGACCCGGATGATCGCCGACGGCACGTTCCGCCAGGACCTGTACTACCGGCTGAACGTCGTCGGCCTCCACATCCCCCCCTTGCGGGAGCGCACGGCGGACATCCCGCTGCTGGCCGTCCATTTCCTTACCCGGTTCGCCGATAAGAACCGCAAGGCGATCCAGGGCTTCACCCCCGCGGCGATGGATCGGCTGATCCGCCATTCCTGGCCGGGCAACGTGCGCGAGCTGGCCAACGCCGTGGAACGGGCCGTGGTGCTGGGCCGCGGTGCCTACCTGGACGAAGCCGATTTCCTGGAACCGACCGGTCCGGCGATGGAGGCTCCGGTTGCCCTGCCCGAGGGACCGCTTTCCGAGCTGGAGCGCCAGGCGATCCTGCGAACCCTGGAGGCCACGGGGGGCAACAAGAGCGAAGCGGCCCGGCGCCTGGGGATCACCCGCAAGACATTGCACCAGAAATTGAAGCAGTACGATGGTCAAACGCCTTGAAGGGGTTATGGTAATTGGACGAAGCCCTTGCCGCCAGGCGCCGAACGGTCACCCGGCGGTGATGGAAGCGACCGGTCGAGGGGCTGAAAGTAGATCATCTTCAACGGACAAGGAAAAGATCAGTAATGGCTTCAATCAATCCCTATACCCTGCGCTGTTCCGACTGCGGCACCCGCAACCGGATTCCGGCTGCCAAGGTCGGCGCCGCGGCCCGCTGCGGCAAGTGCGGCAGTGCGATCGACACCCGGGTGCTCAACGATGGCCGCCCGAGAATGGTGAGCGACACCAATTTCGAGGCTGAAGTGATCCGCTCGCCGCTGCCGGTGCTGGCTTTTTTCTGGGCTCCCTGGTGTTCCACCTGCCTCAAGACCATGCCGATCATCGACCGTTTCGCCGGCGAGACCCGGGGGCGGTTGCGCATCGCCAAGGTCAACGTGGACAAGGCCCAGCGCGTGTCCGATCATTACGATATCCGCGCCGTCCCCTACATCTACGTCTTCGACAACGGCCGGGCCCTGGACAACTTGCCCGGTGCCGTCGACGAGGCGCAATTGAAGTACAGGTTGGCGCGCTACCTTTAGATATTCCGACGGCCACCCGCGGTGCGGTTCCTGGAAAGCGCGGTTTACAAAGCGGCTGGGATGCCGTAGAAGCAGGGGCGGATTTGGGCCTCAAGGGGGGAACCGAGATGGTACGTTGGATGTTGGCGTGGTTGATCCTGCTGGTGGCTGCGAACGGCGCCGCCGCCGGGGAGGGGCCCGGAGTGGAGGAGATCCTGGCCGGTCTGGAGGCCCGCTATGCCGCCGCCGGTCTGGAGGCCCGCTTCACCCAGGTCTCCAACCTCCAAGCCATGGAAATCACCGACACCGCCGAGGGGCGTCTCTGGATCCGTCGGCCGGGACGGATGCGCTGGGAGTACACCGCGCCCGAACCGCAGACCATCGTCACCGACGGCGATCGGTTGTGGATCTATCGTCCGTTGGACCGCCAGGTCATGATCGGTTCGGCGCCGTCCTTCTTCGGAGAAGGCAAGGGCGCCGGTTTTCTGGCGGATATCGGCCAGTTGAGGCAACAGTTCGATGTCTCCCGGACCCCGGAGGCCCCGGAGGGGAGCCACGGCTTGACGCTGGTGCCGCGGCGCCAGCAGCCGGACCTGGTGCGCGTGGAGCTGGAGATCGCCGCGGCCGACAGCACCATCGAGGCCGTGACGACCTTCAACGCATACGGGGACAAGACCCGCATCGTGCTCAAGGATGTGGTGTTTCCCGATCACCTGGACGACGCCCTGTTTCGCTTCGAAATCCCGGAGGGTGTCGAAATCGTGCAGATGGACCAATGATAAAGCAGATCGAAGCCATCAAGCGCCAGCGCCGCGCCATCATCCTGGCGCACAACTATCAACCGCCCGAGATTCAGGATCTGGCCGATCTCTGCGGCGACTCTCTCGAGTTGAGCCGGCTGGCGGCCGCTACCGATGCCGAAACCATCATTTTTTGCGGGGTCCGGTTCATGGCCGAAACGGCCGCCATCCTCTCGCCGCAGAAGACGGTGCTGATGCCGCGGCCCGAAGCCGGCTGCCCCATGGCGGACATGATCACCCCGGAGGCCCTGGCTTCGCGCAAGGCCGAACTGGGAGAGATCCCCGTGGTGACCTATGTGAATTCCACCGCCGCGGTGAAGGCCCTGTCCACGATCTGCTGCACCTCGGCCAACGCCCTGGAGGTGGTGGAGAGCCTGGATGCCGACCGGATCCTGATGGGGCCCGACCGCAACCTGGCCCTGAACATCGCCGCCCGGACCACCAAGGAAATCATTCCCTGGCCGGGTTGCTGCCCCTACCACGACCGGTTGAGCGTGCAGGAAGTGACCGATGCGCGCCGGGCCCATCCCGGTGCCGTTTTCCTGGCGCACCCCGAATGCCGGCCCGAGGTGGTGGCCCTGGCCGACGCGGCCTTGAGCACCTCGGGGATGCTGCGTTATGCCCGGGAATCCGAAAAAAACGAATTCATCATCGGCACAGAGATCGGGCTGCTGCACACCCTTGCGAAGGAAAACCCCCACAAGCGGTTTTACGCGGCGTCGGAGAACCTGGTGTGTCCTGACATGAAGCGGATTTCCCTGGCCGATGTGCTCGGTTGCCTGGAGCGGATGGACGGACGGGTGACGGTGCCCGAAGAGATCCGGCGGCCGGCTTATGCCGCCGTGGAGCGCATGATCGCGCTGGGGAGATGAGTGTTCCGGCCTTGCCGGGCCGGTCGGACAGGGCTGACCCGCCGGACCGGCCTCGGTTCACGGATTCATCCGATTACCCCACCATTTCCTCGGGGATGTCGGCGTTGGTGTACACCTTCTGGACGTCGTCGTTGTCCTCGAGCATGTCCATCAACCGCACCATCTGTTCGGCCTCCTTGCCCTCCAGGGCGATGTAGCTAGCCGGCAGCATGGTGATCTCGGCTTCGGCGATGGCGATGCCCGCCGCCTCGATGGCCCCGCGCACGGCCTCGAAGTCGGCCGGCGCGCAGATCACCTCCCAGGCGTCCTCCTCGTCGCGCACGTCCTCGGCTCCGGCTTCCAGCGCTGTCTCCATGAGACGATCCTCGTCCGCAGCCGATTTCGCCACCGTGATATCGCCTTTTTTCTCGAAGAGATAGGCCACTCCTCCGGCCGCGGCAAGGTTTCCGCCGCACTTGGTGAAGCAGTGCCGAACCTCGGCGACGGTGCGGTTCTTGTTGTCGGTGAGCGATTCCACCATCACCGCGGCGCCGCCGGGCCCGTACCCCTCGTAGGTCACCTCTTCGTAGCTGACCCCTTCCAGCTCCCCGGTGCCCTTCTTGATGGCCCGCTCGACGTTCTCCTTGGGCATGTTTTCGGTTCTGGCATTGATCAGGGCCAGCCGCAGGCGCGGGTTGGCGTTGGCATCGCCGCCGCCCATGCGCGCGGCGACGGTGATCTCCTTGATCAGTTTGGTGAAGATCTTGCCGCGCTTGGCGTCCGTGGCGGCTTTTTTATGTTTGATGGTCGACCACTTGTTATGCCCGGACATGAATCATTCCTCCTGTCGTTTCCCTTTTCCGATCACAAAGATTTCCTTGCTGGTCTTGCGGCTGCTCTGTGGCTTGAAAAGACGCGTTTCCTCGAAAAGCCGGCGCACCGCCGCCTCGAAGGTCTTGGTGTCCGGCCCCTGAAAGATCTTGCACACGAAGCGGCCCCCGGCCTTGAGCCGGGTGCGGGCCACCGCCAGGGCCGACATGGCCAGATCGAAGGATCGGGCCGCGTCGGTGGTGCGGTTGCCGGTGGTGGACGGGGCCATGTCGCTCAGAACGACATCGAAGCCTTCCGGCCCGCCTTGTCCCAGGGCCGCCTCCGGATCCCGCAGGTCCGCCACCAGGGTGCGCACCGTCGCGGGCAAGGCAATGGTCACCGGTTTGAGATCGATGCCCACCACGCTGCCTCGGGGGCTGACGATCCGGGCGGCGAAAACAAGCCAGCTCCCCGGTGCGCAACCCAGGTCCAGGACCCGGTCGCCCGGCCGCAAAATGCGGTGGCGGGCCTGGATTTCCTCCAATTTGTACACCGAGCGGGCCGCGTAGCCGTCCTCCTTGGCCTTGCGGGTGTAATGGTCCGCCCAGCGATTGCCGGTCGAAGTGGATCGTGTCATAGCTTCAACTATCTAAAAAGTCAATGAAAATGAACACGGCGGGACGTTGGTGCCCCCCTCAGAAAAGGACCTCCATGGCCTCGGCCACCTGGCGCACCCCCTGGACGACGATGCCGTCGGGAGCGGCGATCCGGCGCCGGTTGCCGGCGGGCACGATGCAGCGGGCAAAGCCCATCTTGGCCGCCTCGGCCAGACGCAGCTCCAGTTGGCTCACCGCGCGCACTTCCCCGGTGAGCCCCACCTCGCCCACGACCACGGTCCGTCCGGCGGCCGGTTTGTCCAGGAAGCTGGAGGCCACCGCCGCCACCACGGCCAGGTCGACGGCCGGTTCGTCCAGCTTGACGCCTCCGGCCACGTTCAGGAACACGTCGTGCCCCATGAGGGGCAGGCCGATTTTTTTCTCCAGCACCGCGGTGAGCAGGGCCACCCGGTTGCGGTCCAAGCCCAGCACGGTGCGCCGCGGTGTTCCCAGGGGGGTGCCGGTGGCCAGGGCCTGGATTTCCACCAGGATCGGGCGGGTTCCCTCCATGGCGGCGGTGACCACCGATCCGGGGGCCGCCTCGGGCCGCTCGGCCAAAAACACCGCCGAAGGGTTGGCCACCTCGCCGAGACCGCGGGTGTTCATTTCGAAGACGCCGATCTCGTTGGTAGAGCCGAAACGGTTTTTCACCGCCCGCAGGATACGGTAGACATGGTTGCCGTCTCCCTCGAAGTACAGCACCGTGTCCACCATGTGCTCGAGCAGCCGCGGCCCGGCCAGGCTGCCGTCCTTGGTGACGTGGCCCACCAGGAAAACCGGCGTTCCGGAGCGCTTGGCCATCAGCATCAGCCGCATGGCCGACTCCCGGACCTGGCTGACGCTGCCGGGCGCCGAGGTGAGCTCGGCGCTGAACATGGTCTGGATCGAGTCGATCACCAGCACGTCGGGCCGATGTTTCTCCACCATGGCCAGCACGGCGGTCACATCGATTTCAGAGACCACGAACAACCCCGGCGCCAGGGTCCCCAGGCGCTGGCTCCGAAGCCGGATCTGGCGGATCGACTCCTCCCCGGAGACATAGAGCACGCGCCGGCCGGCGGCGGCCAGCCCGTGAAGGGTCTGGAGCATCAGGGTCGACTTGCCGATGCCCGGATCGCCGCCGATGAGCATCATGGCGCCCGGCACCACGCCGCCCCCCAGAACCCGGTCCAGTTCGCCGATGCCGGTGGTCAGGCGAAACTCCGCCGAGATGCTCACGCTGTCGATGGGCACCGGCGTGGCGGGTTCGGCCGCGGGCATGCCGGGACGCGCCACCGCCGTGCGCACCAACTCTTCCACCAGGGTATCCCACTGGCCGCACTCCGGGCAGCGGCCCAGCCATTTGGGGCTGGCGTAACCGCATTGCTGACAGGTATAAACGGTCTTTTCAATTTTTCGGCTCATGGGAATCCGTCGCTGGAGGTGGTGGACTTCGTTGACACCAAGACCTCTACCATGCCAATTTGTAGGCGGTAAAATCAACAAGAACCTTGCCGGCCGGTTTCCGGCCCGGCACACCGGAGCCTTGATGATCCGCCTGCGTCCCGCGTACATCGCCGTCGTTTTTCTCTTCTGCCTGAGTCTGGCGGGGATGGATCCATCCCCGGCGTCGGCCGACAACCCGTTTTCCGGCCTCACCCACCGGCTGGTGACCGAGGGGTTTGCCTCCGAACGGATCCAGGCCCTCTATGAAGACCCCGGAAGTATTTTCGAAACCGAGGGGGTGGCGCTGTTTTTCGTGCACAGCGAGGCCCGGCTCAACTATGGCCAGTTCGCCGTTCCCGAGGCCATCGAACGGGCCCGCCAATACATGGCGCGGCACCACGAGGCGTTGACGGCGGCAGAGGCGGCCCACGGCGTGCCCTCCGGGGTGATCACGGGGATCCTGCTCGTGGAGACCCGCCTGGGCACCTACACCGGCAACCTGCGGGTTTTCAGCACCCTCTCCACCATGGCGGCGCTCTCCGACCCGGAAGTGCGCCGGGCGTTCTGGCAGCAGATTCCCCCGGAGCGCCGGATCTCCCCCGACCGGTTCGCCGCCAAGGCGGACGCCAAATCCGCCTGGGCCTTCGAGGAGTTGAAGGCCTTCCTGCGTTTCACGGACCGTGAAGGGATCGATCCGATGACCGTGACCGGGTCCTATGCCGGCGCCATGGGATTTTGCCAGTTCATGCCGAGCAACGCCCTGCGCCTCGCCGTGGACGGCGACGGAGACGGGCGGGTGGACCTTTTCAGTCATGCCGATGCCATCGCCTCGGTGGGCAACTACCTGCGCCACCATCGCTGGCGCCCCGGGCTGACACGCGACGAGCGCTACCGCGTGATCCTGCGCTACAACTACAGCAAGCCCTACGCCGAGACCGTCTTGACCATTGCCGACCGGCTCGGCGGATAGAAGGACAACCACGGGATGGATCTGAAAACCCTCTCAACCTTTCTGGCCCTGGTGGTGCCGTTTTTCCTGGGAACGATCTGGGCCGTGGTGGACAGCGCCCAGAAGGAGTTCGGTTCTCCAGGCCGCAAGGTGCTGTGGGTCGTCGTCGCCGGCATTCCCTTTGTCGGGTTCCTCATCTACCTGCTCTTCGGTTTCCGCCGGGGGCGAAAACCGGCCTGACGCCGGCGGCTGCCGGCGCGGGCGCCATTTTTTCGGCGTACCATGAAGGCCAATCCCAGCGATAAACCGGTCCAGGGCGCCCTCCGGCGGACGGTGCAATACGGCGTGGAAACGGCCTTCCAGCGCCTGGCGGACCGCTGGGTGGTGTCCCGATCCGTCGCTTCCCCGGCTCCCGGGCGCCTCGCCGCGGCGCAAATCGTCTCCCATCGCGGCGAGCACGACAACCGGACCGTTTTCGAAAATACCCTCGAAGCCTTCGACCGGGCCGGCGATGCCGGCGTCTGGGGGATCGAATTCGACGTGCGCTGGACGGCGGACATGCAGCCGGTGGTGTTTCACGATGCGGATCTGGGGCGGCTGGCCGGGGTGTCCCGCCGCCTGAACGGATTGCGCCTGGCCGAGGCCCGGTCGTTTTTCCCGCCTCTGGCCACCTTGTCCGAAGTGGTGGCCCGCCACGGGGGGCGCCGGCACCTGATGATCGAAATCAAGGCCGAGCCCTACCGCCATTTCCACATGCAGACGGCGATCCTGGCGGCCGCCCTCGCGCCGTTGCGCCCGGGGGACGACTATCACCTGCTCAGTCTCGATGCGGGCATGTTCGCCTACCTCGGCTTCGCCCCGCGGCGGGCGCTCCTGCCCATTGCCTGGTCCGATGTGGGGGCCTCCAGCCGCCTGGCCCTGGCCCGCGGCTATGGTGGGTTCTGCGGCCACTTTCTCCTCGTGGGGGACAAGGTGCTGGCACGTCATCACCGCCGTGGTCAGCAGGTGGGCTGCGGCATGGTGAAATCCCGGCGGGGGCTCTACCGGGAAGTCCACCGGGGCATGGACTGGATTTTCTCCGACCGCGCCGCGGCCCTGGCGGCCATCTGCCGGGAAGTTCCTTCTGGTCTGGCGGGCGGGGCGGATGCGGGTTGAGCGGGCGGGGTTTCAGATTCCGCGGCGCTGCTTGAGTTCTTGGTAGGCGGCCTGGATCTCCTTGAAACGCGTTTCGGCGAGGCGGCGGAACTCCTCGCCGAGATGCGCCACCTTGTCCGGGTGGTACTGGGCGGCCAGTTGGCGGTAGGCGCGGTGGATGTCCGCGTCCGTGGCGTCTGGGGAAAGGCCCAGCACGCGGTAGGGGTCCCTGGCGTCGGCGTCGGGCCGCGGACCGGTGCGCGGGTCGTCCGCCCGGGGGCCGCCCCGGTGGGAAGCCGGACGGGCGCCGAGGAAGGGTTTGACGTAGTAGCGGTAGAGCAGGTAGAGAACGACCAGGTCGTCGATCCAGCCGCGCAGGACCATGAAATCAGGGAGAAAATCGACCGGGCTCAGTACGTAGAGGGCACCGAGCAGACCCAGGAGCCATCGGATCATCGCGCACCCCGGGTTGTTTTCGGCGGCAGCGCCGCCGGAAACAACCCATTCGAGATGTCAAATCTCAGTTTCGAGATGCCAGGGCGCCGGCCATCAGGGCGCCCACCTTCTGGGAGAACCAGGCGGGGTTTTCCAGTTTCCCGCCCTCGCCCACCACGGCCAGGTCGTAGAGCAGCCGGGCGTAGTCCTTGAGGGCCGCGTCCTGGCGATCCTTTTCGTACAGGGCCTTGATCCCCGCCACGACCGGGTGCTCCAGGTTCAGCTCCAGGATCCGCTTGACCTCGGGCATTGGCTGGCCGGCGGCCTTGAGGATTTTTTCCATGTAGGCCGACATGTCCCGGGCGTCGCCGGAGAGGCAGGCCACCGATTCCTTGAGATGCGTCGAGCGGCGCACCTCCTTGACCTTGTCTTCCAACTGGGTGCGCAGGAAGGCGAAGAGGGTGTCGAAGTCCTCGGCCTTGACGGCCTCGGTTTCATCGAGGGCCAGATCTCCCTTCTCGGCGCTGACCATCTTCTTGCCGTCGTACTCGGTCAGCGCCTCCACCACCCATTCGTCGATGGGATCGGCCATCAGCAGCACCTCGTAGCCCTTCTCCTTCAGCCGTTCCAGGTGGGGGCTGTGGCGCAGGACGTCGAGGTTGTCGCCGGTGATGTAGTAGATCTCCTTCTGATCCGGCTTCATCCGCTCGACGTAGGTCTTCAGCGGCACCAGTTCGCCGTCGCTGGCGGTGGTGGGGTAGCGGATCAGCTCGGCCACCTTGGACCGGTTCTCGGCATCGGTATGGACGCCGATCTTGAGCATCTGACCGAATTCCTTGTAGAAGGTCTCGTACGTGGCCGGTTCCATCTTGCCGAGCATCTCGAAGAGACGTTTGACGAGGTTGCGCCGGATGTTGCGCACCAGGGGATCGTGCTGGAGGATCTCGCGGGACACGTTGAGATTGAGGTCCGGGGCGTCCACCACCCCGCGCACGAAGCCGAAGTACTCGGGCAGCAGATCCTGGCAGTCCTCCATGATGAAGACGCGCTTGCAGTAGAGGTGGACCCCGTGCCGGCGCTCGGGATGGAACAGGTCGAAGGGTGCCCGGGAGGGGATGTACAGCAGGGCGGTGTACTCGGTGGCGCCTTCGAATTTCATGTGCAGCCGTTCCAGGGGCTCCTTCCAGTCCCGGGTCAGGTGTTGGTAGAACTGCTTGTGCTCCTCGTCGGTGACCTCGTCCTTGGGCCGGGTCCAGATCGCCTTCATGGAGTTGAGGGTCTCTTCGCGCACCACTTTGCGGGTGGTCTCGCCGATGGGTTTGCCGTCCTTGTCCTTGAGCTGTTCGGCTTCGGGGATCGGCTCGATTCGCTCCACGTCCATGACGACGGGATAGGCGATGAAATCCGAGTGGCGCTTGACGATGTCCCGGATCACCCAGGGGTCGGTGTAGTCTTTTTCGTCCTTTTCCCGCTTGCGCAGGTGCAGGGTGATGGTGGTGCCACGTTCGGGCCGGGAGGCCTCCTCGATGCGGTAGGTCCCGTCCCCGTGGGATTCCCAGCGCACCGCGGTGTCGCCGCCGGCGGCCCGGGTGACCAGCTCCACCTTGTCGGCCACCATGAAGGCGCTGTAGAAGCCGACGCCGAACTGGCCGATGAGCTCCGGCGACAGGCCGTCGGCCTGGGCCTTGGCCCGGTCCAACGCCTCCATGAAAGCGGCCGTGCCGCTCTGGGCGATGGTGCCGATGTTTTCGATGACCTCCTCGCGGGTCATGCCGATGCCGTTGTCGGCGATGGTCAAGGTCTGCCGGATGCCGTCGGGAATCAGGCGGATGCGAAAGCCGATGTCGTCACCGAGCAGGTCCGGCCGGGTCTGGGCGGCGAAGCGGAGCCGGTCGATGGCATCCGAGGCGTTGGAAATCAGCTCCCTGAGGAAGATATCCCGGTTGGAGTAGAGCGAGTTGACGATCAGTTTGAGCAGCTGCTTGACTTCGGTCTTGAATTCGAAGGTCTCGGTACTGGCGGTCATCGGTCCTCCTGATCCGATCTGAAAGTTCAGCCTTCGGGGTCCGGGCGGTGGCGGGATCCTTCAGCGAAGATGAACCCCGCCGCCCGGCACCGAAAAGGAACCCCGAAGCTGGGTGAAAGGTTGTTCGAAACCGTCGCCGAGGTTGCCGGACGGGGCTGACGGCGGTCGAAAAACGGTAGTTACCAGTTGAAATCGTTGTGAAACATTGAGCAGCCGGAGCCCCTTGTCAAGCGGGTGTCGCCTCGGCCTTGATCCGGTGGGCGTCCGGGGCCTATACTCCATTGGACTTTCGGTTTATTCCTTTATGACAACGGCGACAAGGAAACGCCATGATTCCGGGAAACGTTCATTGCATCCGCCCGGGCATCACCAACTGCCATCTCCTGGGCCGCCCGCGCCGGTGGATCCTGGTGGATGCGGGCTGCCGCGGCCGCCATGAAATTTTTTTCCGCGGATTGGGCCGCCTGGCCATCGCGCCCCGGGACATCCGTCTCATCGTGGTCACCCATGTTCACTTCGACCATGTCGGCAGCCTGGCGGCAATCCGCGAGGGCTGCGGATGCCCGGTGGCGGTCCATGCGGCTGAAGCAGGTCTGCTGAGAGAGGGGCGGATCGTGCTGCCCCCCGGCACCCGCTGGTGGAGCCGGCGCTTGATCGCCTCGGCCCGGCGGCAGCTACGGATCGTCGAGGCGCTTTACCGCTTCGATCCCGTGGACCCGGAGATCCTTGTGGAAGAGGAATTGGATCTGAGCGGCTTCGGCGTCGAGGCACGGGTTCTGCATACACCGGGGCATACCGCCGGGTCGCTCACCGTGCTCACCGCGACGGGCCATGCCGCCGTGGGGGACTTGGCCGTCAACTATTGTCCCCTCGGGGCGAAACGCTATAGCCCCCCTTTCGGCGACAGCCTGGCGGAGGTCGAAAGGCAGTGGCGGCGGCTGTGGGTCGCCGGGGCCAGGTGGATTCACCCGGCCCATGGGGGTTCCTTTCCCGCCCGACGCCTTCCGGGCGCGACCGTCGATAGGGCCGACGGAAGCCAAGGCAACGGAGAACGGGGGACCGGGGCGCCGGGGGTTCAGGAGGCGAAACCCGGTTTTTTGGATTGATATCAGGGGATCAAGGCGTTTGGCGAAGATTTGCGAGGAATCGGTTCAAGAAATTGAACTTCTTGAGAAATAGCGTAACCTTTTGTTTATAGAGAGCAAAGAGATTTGCCGAACCGAAGCGTGGCCCAGGATTGTTCAGGATCATAAACCCGGGCCGCCGAAAAGGGGATGCGGCGCTGGCTCGAAGGATCCGGTTTCCCCAGGCCGGAAAAGTTCAAAAAATAATTATAGCTTTAAATACAGTACGTTGGATGAAGTTCAGGGTTTTTATGGGGCGTTTGGCAAGGATATTGCTTGGTAATATTTCAAAACCAACACCATCATCTGTTCTCCTCCTTGGAACGACCGATCAGAACGCCGACTGATCGGTCGTTTTCTTTTGGGCTCCGGTCGGCGGGAGCGCTTCGGGCTTGACTATCCCTTCCCGGTGTGTTCATTTAGCCCCGTTTTGGCCGGTGGCGTAAAAGCGCCCTGTGTCGGTCCAAGCCGCACCATTTTTCGATTTCCAGCCGGCGACATCCAAGACGTGCCACCACCGACTGCGGTTCATCCTTTCCGGGCCCGAAACGGGCCCGGTAGGGAACCTTGCGCGCAGCCCGCTTCCGGCGGCCTTCGTTGATTTTTTGGCATCACCCATCGAGCAATGGCCAAAGACGAACCGTGGATTCTCGTGGCGGTGGCCGACGCCGCGTTGCGCCGCCATGTCAGGCCCCTTCTGCCGCGCCTTCGCCCCACTCTGTTCGCCGGGACCGTCGAAGGTGCCAGGGATATCCTGCGCCATAATCCGGTTGCGGCCGTGGTGGCCGATCCCCCATTGTTTCCTCCTTTGAAACTGGAAAAGCGCCGGGATCTCCGGGCGGTGATGGTGTTCAACAACGCCCCGTCGCTCCTGAAAACCGAGGCGACGACGGCTGCCTTGGTGCATCTGGACGCCGCCGACGCCCGTCAGGCGTTGCAGCGCGCCCTGGCCCCGCCGGTCGGCGGAAGCCGTCCGGCGCCGACCTGCGGCGAGATGGTGGGTGCCAGCGCCGTCATGCGGCAGGTCTTCGCGCGCATCCATCAGATTGCCGCCAGCGACAGCAACGTCCTGATCCAGGGGGAAACCGGCACCGGCAAGGATCTGGCCGCACGGGCGATTCATCGCTACAGCGCCCGCTGCCGGGGGCCCTTCGTCATTTTTCATGGCGCCGATTCTCCGCCGGGGCTGGTGGAAAGCCGGCTCTTCGGCCACTGCCGGGGGGCGTTTACCGGCGCCTACCGTGATCAGCGCGGCTGCCTGGAGGCCGCCGACGGCGGCACGGTGCTCCTCGATGACATCGACACCTTGGATCGCGACCTTCAGGCCAAGCTGCTCCGGGTCCTTCAGGACAGACAGTTCCAGCGTCTTGGCAGTGGCCACCTCATCCGGATCGATGTCCGATTCATTGCCGCCACCAACCGCGACCCGGTGGAAATACTCAATGGCAACGCGCTGCGGCGGGATCTCTACTATCGGCTCAATGTACTGCCGCTGTGCCTGCCGCCGTTGAGGGAGCGGGGGATCGACGTGGCCCTCTTGACCGACTTCTTCACCGCGCGGTGGTCCGACCGCACTGGCATGAACGCCAGGCCGATCTCCAGGGCGGTCCGGCGTCTGCTGGCCGATTACGGGTGGCCGGGCAACGTCCGGGAGTTGCGCAACACCGTCGAACGGTTGCACACCTTTTGCGATACGATGACCAGCGATGTCCAGGGGTTGCGCGAAGCGATCCTCTCCGAGCCCCCGGAGAAAGCCATCGAGTCGTTGCGGCTGGAACGGATCAGGTTCGAGAGGTGCCTCATCCGCAGAGTCTTGACAAAAACGGCGGGTAACTACACCCGCGCCGCATCCATTCTCGGGATTCACCGCAATACGCTGCGCGACAAGATGCGGGCCGCCGGCCTCATCCGGCCCCGGCGCGTGCGGAGACCGGGCGATTGACAAGCCATGGCGCCTTTTCTATCCTGGTTCCCTTCTGACGCGGGGCCCGCTATGGCGCATTCGCAAAATGGGATTCCCGGCCACGGAGTCCAGGGCGGGCCACAGAGAAAAACACGACATTGAAGCTGGCCTCTTGTGAGCAGGCGGTGGCGATTTCCGTTTTTTACGAGATCGCCCGATACGGAGGAGGTTCATGGCGGCATCCCCGGGCGATTTCTGGCAGGCCCACTCGCTGCACTTTCTCGAGATGGCCTTCCGTTCAGACAAGCGGGAAAGGCTTTCTCAATCGGATGGTTACGGCAAAAACACCGGTGAGTGCGGCGACACCATCGAGATGTTTCTCGTGATCCGGGAAGGGATCATCGACCACGCGGCCTACGAAACCGACGGCTGCCTGCACACCAACGCCTGTGCCAACACCGTCGTGGCGATGATCGAGGGCAAACCGCTCCACGCAGCCTGGGAAGTGACCCCCGAGGCGGTGGCGGCCTACCTGGAGACCCTGCCGGAGGATCATTTCCACTGCGCCGAACTGGCGGTGGGGGCCCTGTACAAGGCCCTGGCGAACGCCCGGCAGATGGCTGACAATCCTTGGAAAAAGGCATATTCCCAGGCGGGTTGAGCCCCTGCGAAAGTTCTATTTGTCCTTGACACGATTGGACAAGTTGTTTAAAAAAGTTGACCTCGAACCAATCTTGAGGATTCCTCCCAACATGCCAGTTCAACATGGAATAATGTTTTGAGCGGACATCTGCGCAACAAGCACTTGGCCGGCCGGAGCCGCAACCCATGAAACTCGCTGAGCGTCTGACGGCAAACCGGTCCGCCATCGTAGCCAAATGGTTCGAACTGGTCGCCGCCACCTACCCGTCCGATACCGCCCGTTTCCTGAAATCCCAGAAGGATCCGTTCAGCAACCCCGTCGGTCAGAGTACCATCGGCGGGCTCAGGGCGGCCTTCGACGCGCTGCTGGCGGGCGCCGATGCCCAGGCGCAAGCCGAGGCGCTGGACCCGATCATCCGCATCCGCGCCGTCCAGGCCTTTTCCCCGGCCCAGGCCACTGCCTTCATCCTCGGGTTGAAACCCATCGTGCGGGAGTTCCTCAACAAGGACATGGCCGGCAACGGCGCCTATGCGGAGCTGCTGTCCCTGGAGGCGCGCATCGACGAGATGCTGCTGACTGGATTCGATATCTATCTGAAATGTCGGGAGACGCTGTTTCAACTCAAGGTCGACCTGGAAAAGAACCGGATCTACCATGCGTTCGAGCGGGCGGGCATCGTGACCCTCGATCCGGAGGAACCAGCGGCCCCCGAAAAGAAATGAGGCTTTCAACAAACATTTTCAGGCAAAGAGGGATGGTTCGATGAATGTCAAGTACATGTACTCCTTCCTGGCGGTGATCGTGCTGTTTCTGATTGCCTATGTGGGAACGGAAGCCGTGGGTCTCCAGTGGCTTTTCGGGGTGCTGATTCCCTATGCGGCCCTGCTGGTGTTTCTCGTCGGCTTCATCCGCAAGGTGATGGGCTGGGCACGGTCGGCGGTGCCGTTTCGCATCCCCACCACCTGCGGCCAGCAGCGCACGTTGCCTTGGATCCGCCCCAACAGCATCGACAATCCGTCGACCGCCGGGGGGGTCGTCGTGCGCATGTTCCTGGAAATCGTGGCCTTCCGCTCCCTGTTTCGCAACACACGGATGACCACCAAGCCCGACGGGCGCATCGCCTACCAGTGGGAAATCTTCCTGTGGCTCGGGGCCCTGGCGTTTCACTACGCCTTCGCCGTCGTGGTGCTGCGCCACCTGCGCTTTTTCCTCGAGCCGGTGCCGGCGCCCATCAAGCTGCTGGAAACGGTGGATGCCTTCTTCCAGTTCGGCCTGCCGGTGGTCTACCTGTCCGGCGTGGTGCTGCTCATCGCCGTGGCCTACCTCGCCCTGCGGCGCGTCTTCATTCCGATGGTGCGCTACATCTCCCTGGCCAACGACTTTTTTCCCCTTTTTCTCATTTTCGGCATCGCCTTCACCGGCATCCTGATGCGCTATTTTTCCAAGGTGGACATCCTGAGCATCAAGGCTCTCACCATGGGGCTGGTCTCCTTCAGCTTCCCGGATACCGCCGTGCTCAAGGGCATCGACGGTCTCTTCTACGGCCATCTTTTCTTTGTCAGCGTGCTTCTGGCGTATTTCCCCTTCAGCAAGCTGATGCACCTGGGCGGCATCTTTCTCAGCCCGACGCGCAACCTGCCCAACGACACGCGCATGCACCGCCACGTCAATCCCTGGAATTACCCGGTCCATGTGCACACCTACCAAGAATACGAGGACGATTTCCGGGAAAAGATGGTCGAAGCCGGACTGCCGGTGGACAAGCCCCTCGCTCCGGCCGAAGCGGAAAAGGAGTGATTCGCAATGAAAGATCTGCCCAAACCGAAAGATTTTTATTCCCGCCTGCGTCACAAGCCCGGGTCGACCGACTGGATGGACACCCCGGTGGATATCCGCAAGGGCATGTACTGCTATGCGGCCAACCCCAAGAGCCTCAACACCCTGTCCGCTCCCTTCGCCCGGGACTGGAACCCGGTGGAGGAGGATTGGAAGCTGCCGGAAAACTGGCAGCAGATCCTCCACGAGGGATTCAAGGAGCGCCTGGAGCGGTTCCGTTCCTTCAAGGTGTTCATGGACATCTGCGTCCGCTGCGGGGCCTGCGCGGACAAGTGTCACTTCTTCATCGGCACCGGTGACCCGAGGAACATGCCCGTGCTGCGGGCCGAGCTGCTCAGGTCGGTTTATCGAAACGATTTCACCACGTTCGGCAAGCTGCTGGGGCGTTTCGGCGGGGCGCGGCCCATGACGCTCAACGTGCTCAAGGAGTGGTGGTACTACATGTTCCAGTGCAGTGAATGCCGCCGCTGCTCCGTGTTTTGCCCCTACGGTATCGACACCGCCGAGATCACCATCATGGGCCGCGAGCTGCTCAACCTGCTCGGGCTGAACATCGACTGGATCGCCACCCCGGTGTCCAACTGCTACATGACCGGCAACCACCTCGGCATCCAGCCCCACGCCTACAAGGACATGCTCGACTTTTTCGTCGACGACATCGAGGAGGTTACCGGCGTGCGCGTCGAGCCCTCCTTCAACCGCAAGGGCGCCGACATCCTCTTCATCACGCCCTCCGGGGACGTCTTCGCCGATCCGGGTACCTACACCTGCATGGGCTACATGATGCTGTTCCACTACCTGCGGGAGAAGTACGGCTTCGACATCACCTGGAGCACCTATGCCAGCGAGGGCGGCAACTTCGGGTTCTTCACCAGCCACGAGACGATGAAGCGGCTCAACGCAAAGATGTACGCCGAAGCCAAGCGCCTGGGGGTCAAGTGGATCCTGGGCGGCGAGTGCGGCCACATGTGGCGGGTGATCAACCAGTACATGGACACGATGAACGGCCCGGCGGATTTTCTCGAGGAACCGGTCTCGCCCATCACCGGGACCAAGTTCGAAAACGCCAAGTCCACCAAGATGGTGCATATCGCCGAATTCACCGCCGACCTGATCCGCAACGGCAAGCTCGAACTGGACAAGAGCCGCAACAACCATCTCAAGGTCACCTACCACGACAGTTGCAACCCGGCGCGGGGCATGGGCCTGCTGGAGGAGCCGCGCTATGTGATCCGCAACGTGTGCAACCACTTTTACGAGATGCCGGAGAACACGATCCGCGAGCAGACCTTCTGCTGCGGCTCCGGGGCGGGGCTAAACGCCGGTGAAAACATGGAGCTGCGCATGGCCGGCGGTCTTCCCCGGGCCAACGCGGTCAAGCACGTGCACGAGACGCACGGCGTCAACATGCTGGCCTGCATCTGCGCCATCGATCGGGCGGTGTTCCCGCCCCTGATGGAGTACTGGGTGCCGGAGGTCGGCGTCACCGGTCTGCATGAAATGGTGGCCAACGCCTTGGTGATGCCGGGAGAAAAGAAGCGCGAAACCGACTTGCGCGGGGAACCGTTGGAAGGCATGGAGGGCGATACGGATGAATGACAAAGGCAAAATCGTCACCGGGCTGGTCATCTTCGCCGCCCTGGTGAGCTTCCCGTTCTGGTACAACCTGGGCAAGGCGGCGCCGCCGCCGGAAGTCGTTCTTACCGACAAGGCCAAGGCGGCCAAGGAGTGCGTGCTGCCCAAGGACGAAATTCGCACCGAGCACATGCAGCTTCTGGACGTGTGGCGCGATACGCAGGTCCGCGACGGGCAGACGGTGTACATCAATGCCAAAGGCAAGTCGTACATCATGAGCCTGTCGAATACATGCCTGGATTGTCACAGCAATTACAAAGACTTCTGCGATCGCTGCCATGTGTATGCCTCCGTGGATCCGTATTGCTTTGATTGCCACATCGACAATCCGAAGGAGACCAAATAAATGGAACGCAGCCGAAGAGAGTTTTTGAAGATTGCGGGGGCCTCGGCGGCGATCGGGCTCGGTGCGGGGCAGGTGATGGAGGCGGTGGCCGCCGCCACCAACCACCAGGCGGCGCCTGAAGCGCAGGTGGCCCACCAGCCGGAAGCCCTCAAGGCCACCCGTTGGGGAATGGTGGTCGACACGCGCAAGATCGAATCGGCCGAGCAGATCGAGAAAATGGTCGAAGCCTGTCACAAGGAACACAACGTCCCGATGCTCGAGGAAGAGCGTCACCGGATCAAGTGGATCTGGGAGACCCATTTTCACAACGCCTTCCCCTCCCAGGCCACCGATCGCGTCAGCGAGCATCTGGAGCACATCCTGCTTCCGGTGATGTGCAACCACTGCGAAAACCCGCCCTGCGTGCGCGCCTGTCCCACCAAGGCGACCTTCAAGCGGGAGTCCGACGGGATCGTGATGATGGACTTCCACCGCTGCATCGGCTGCCGCTTCTGCATGGCGGCCTGCCCCTACGGCTCACGGAGCTTCAACTTCCGCGACCCGAAACCCTTCATTCCGGAGATCAACAAGGCGTATCCCACCCGGATGAAGGGCGTTGTGGAAAAGTGCAACTTCTGCGTGGAGCGTTTGGCGGTGGGCAAACTGCCGGCCTGCGTCGAGGTTTCCGACGGCATTCTGACCTTCGGCGACCTCAACGATCCGGAATCCGAGGTGAGCAAGCTGCTCAAGGAAAATTACGCCATCCGGCGGAAAACCAACCTGGGGACGGGTCCCTCGGTTTACTACATCGTGTGAGGTCGTCATGCTTGAACTTGCGCTCAAAGGAACCAAGAAATACTGGGGGCTGCTGGCAGTGCTGGGCGGTATCGCCGGGGTGGCCTTTCTCGTCTATCTCTACCAGCTCCAGTTCGGCCTGGGGATCACCGGGCTGAGCCGGGACGTGTCCTGGGGGTTCTACATCGCCCAGTTCACCTTCCTCGTCGGCGTGGCAGCCGGGGGCGTGATGGTCGTGCTGCCCTACTACCTGCACGACTACAAGGCCTTCGGGCGGATCACGATCATGGGCGAGTTTCTCGCCGTGGCGGCCCTGGTGATGTGCCTGCTCTTCATCATGGTCGACCTGGGGCAGCCGATGCGCATGCTCAACGTGATCTTCTACCCCACGCCCAACTCGATGCTCTTCTATGACATGATCGTGCTCAACGGGTATCTGTTCCTCAACATCGTGGTGGGCTGGAACGTGCTGGAGGCCGAACGCAACGGCACCCACTACCAGCCATGGCTCAAGCCGCTGATCTATCTGTCGATTCCCTGGGCGGTTTCCATCCACACGGTCACGGCCTATCTCTACTGCGGCCTGCCGGGCCGCGGTTTCTGGCTCACGGCCATCCTGGCGCCGCGCTTTCTCGCCTCGGCCTTCGCCGCCGGACCGGCCCTGCTGATCCTGCTCTGCCTCATCGTGCGCCGGTTCACCCGGTTCGACCCGGGCCGGGAGCAGATCCAGAGCCTGGCCAAGATCGTTACCTACGCCATCATCGCCAACGTTTTCTTCTTTCTCTGCGAGGTCTTCGTGGCCGGCTACAGCCAGATTCCCGAGCACACCGACCACCTGAAGTACCTCTTCTTCGGCCTGCACGGAAAGGGCGTGCTGGTGCCCTGGATGTGGACGTCGATGGGACTGATGTTCGGGGCCATCATCCTGCTGGTGGTACCGGCCACTCGGCGCCACGAAGGCGTTTTGGCGGTTTCCTGCGCCATGGTCTTCGTCGGCGCCTGGATCGACAAGGGGCTCGGGTTGATCTCCGGCGGCTTCGTGCCCAACCCGCTGCACGAGGTCAACGAGTACCTGCCCACCGGACCGGAGGTGACGATCGCCCTGGGGGTCTGGGCCGTCGGCTTCCTCGTTCTGACGATTCTCTACAAGATTGCCGTTTCGGTCAAAGAGGACAATGCCGGCGTGCTGCGCACCCGGGTCATCAAGGGCTGATCGCCGCATTGGTTTCAGAAAAGGGGCTTCCTCGGCTGGGAGCCCCTTCGGGTTGAGCCTATTGACAGCGGCGGATTCTTTGGATATCGACGAGAAAGTATTTTTTTCGGGGTCCGCAAGCCCCTCCATCCATCGAAACCCAAGCATGAGGGCCTCTCCGGGCCGGAAGCGAGGTAGAGCCGGGTGACAGATCCTGAACACATGACCGCGGCGCCGATACCGAGGTACCGGTTGAGCTGGGTGGCGGTGCTGCTTGTCGGTTTCATGATGATTTCCGCCGCCCCCTGCCAGGCCGCCAAATCCAAAAAGGCCAAGGCCGGCGTCCGCAAAAGCCAGCTGACCGCCTCCCGGAAGGCCGTTCCGGAATTCGTGGCCTTCAAGGACGAACTGGAGAAGTTTCTGGGCGTCCCCTACCGGTTCGGTGGTGTCTCCACCAATGGAATGGACTGCTCCGGGTTTGCCAAACGCTTTTTCGCCGAAGCCTTCGGCATTGATTTGCCCCACAATTCCAGCGCCATCAGCCGCCTCGATTTTCTCCAGACCCTGCCCGGCCGTTCGGAAGAGTTGCGGCCGAGCGACCTCCTTTTTTTCGGCAGCAAGAAGGGCCGCATCAACCATGTCGGCATCTCCCTGGGCGACGACAAGTTCATCCATGCCTCGCGTCAAAATGGCGTGATCGTTTCCAGCCTGCGCGACAGCTACTGGAAACGGCGGCTGCTCGCCTCCAAGCGGGTGACGGTTCTCGACGACGCCCAGTTGACGACCCTGGCGGCCGACGGCCCGGTTGATGGTCTGTCGGGCGATGGGGCCGGGCAAGCGGGCCTGGCCCAGGTCGTGTCACTGGGATTCCGCCAGGAACTGCTCGATGAGCACCTGAGCTTCGGTCTGGAGGGCATTTACGGCGACCGGTCCTTCAAGGAGGCTCTCGAAGTTTCCGGCGCGACGGGGGGGACGGCATGGGACGGCATGGCCAACGATTCCTACCAGGGCTGGCGCGCCTTGGTGGATTTCCGCCCCTCACCCTGGCTGTGTATCACGCCCTGGTTGGGGCAGATGGATGTGTATGACGCCATCAGCGGTGCCGACGGCGCCCTGGGGTACTACGGCGTCGAGACCCGTTTCGGCGACAATGTCCAGCCGTGGTCCCTCTCCCTGGCCGCCCAGAGCACCCATTTCCGCGATTTTTATGCGCCGTCGGCAGGGGCCATCGACGAGTGGCGCAGCCTCGACTTGGGCTTCGACTTCGGTTATCGCTTCAGCCCGGCGACGAGCCTCTCCGTTTCCGCGTGGCGCAGCGGGCTCTACGAGGGAATTGCGGAAGATCCCACCGTGGATCGGCTCAGCGATGTCGCCCTGCGCTTGAAGATCGAATTCTAAACCGGCGTGTTCATCCGGATTCACTGGAAAAGGCAGCAGAACCGCAAGGAAGGCGAATTTTTTATCTTCACCGCACCTGTCATTCCCCTGATGTGAACAGATTCCGGTGGGTCTTGGCCAGCGCGATGTAATTCTGATAGGGCAGCCGGAACAGTTCCGCCGATTCGTCCGAGATCTCGCGTTTGACCGCCGCCGGAATTCCGGCCACCAGGACGCCGGGGGGTACCTGCTGGCCTTCCCGCACCACCGACCCGGCCGCGACCACCGATCCTTTTCCCACCACCGCGCCGTTGAGCACCACGGCACCGATGCCCACCAGGGCCTCGTCCTCCACCCGGCAACCATGCACCACGGCCCGGTGTCCCACGCTGACCCGGTCCCCGACGATGGCCGGATGCCCGTAATCCGTGTGGACCATGGTGAGATCCTGGATGTTGGTCAGGGCACCGATGCGAATCGGGGCCATGTCGCCGCGAAGCACCGTTCCGTACCAGATGCTGCTGCCGTCTCCGATGGTCACGTCGCCGATGACCACCGCCGTGGGCGCGATGAAGACGTCTGCGCCGATGATCGGGGTTTTGCCGTTGAAGGGGAGGATCACGTCATTCTCCTTTTTCCTCGTCCGCCTCCAGGGCGAAGAGGGTACCGCCCACCGGGGCAAAGGACAGAAAGAGCAGATTGAGACCCGGAATGAGGAACCAGAGTCCGAATCCCAAATGAAAACCGATATTGCCCGAGAGGCGGCCAAGGCGGAGGCGGAAGGGTTCCATTCGCCGCGCGAAGACCAGGTCGGTACTGTCCCAGGCCATGAACACTGCTGCTGCCAGTGAGGAAAGGACGGCGAGGATCGGGCCCAGAGGGGTGAGCCAGCCGAAGATGAGCAGCACCAGGCCGATGAGAATGGGCAAAACGGCCCGGGGCACCTCCTGGGCCAGGAGAAAACCGAACCACCGAAGCTTGCCCATGGGCGGCGGGGGCACTTCCCGCCCCGTGGTGAGTTGCTCGGTAAGGCGGCTCATGAGGTCCATGAGCCAGACGGAAAACAGAATCTGGGACACCAGATACCCCGCCACGGCCGAGAGCCCCACCAGGACCAGGGCGAGCAGCCAAGATCCCAGATACCACAGCCAAAGCCACCAGAGGCTCTCGGGGCGCTGCCAGAGGGTTGCCATCAGGGCGTCATGATAGGCCAGCGCCAGCGCCGCGCCGATCACCGTGGCCGCCAGGATGGCCACCAGGCGCACCAGACCCAGCATCATCAGCTTCGGCGTGGTTAGGCCGAGGCGCAGGCCGGCGAGATTGGTTTTGAATCCCCGGATCAATCCCATGGGTTCGGTCTTCTCCCTGGACGTTTGGGCACTGCTCGAGCGGCGGGAAAACACCGGCGGCCCTCAAGGTTCGTTGGACTTGTTTTCCATCAAGATGGCCAGAATCCGCTCAAGGTTCGCATCGGCGCGAGCGGCATCCAGGGAGCAGCCGCCGGCGCCCCGATGGCCGCCGCCGCCGAAGGCCGACAGCATCAGCCCCACGTTGACGTTGCAGGTGCGGTTGAAAATGCTGTGACCGATGCTGAGCGAGATCCGGCCCCGGTCTGAGGGGTCGCGCCGGATGCGCACCTGGACGGCGCATTGGGGAAACAGGGCGTAACAGAGGAAGCGGTTTCCCTCCGGGATGTTTTCGTGGGACCGGAGGTCCGTGATGGCCACATGACCGCGCAGTTCGGTGTGCGCCAAGAGAAACCGCCGGTATGTCTCGTTGTCTTCGAGAACCTGGCGGCAGCGGGCCGCGGCCCGGGGATCGTCGATGGGGGCCTCGTCCGGCCGGCGGCCCAGCAAGGTGACCAGATGGTCCCAATAGGCGGCATCCTTGCGGCGGCTGGAGATTGTCATGGACAGGAGAAGAAAGGGGTGCCGCTCCGGGAAGAGGACTTCCTCCCGTGTCAGATCGGCGGCGTCGATCTTGTCCGCCTGGCGCACCAGCGGGCTGAAATCCGTGGTGAAGCGGTCCCGATAATGGTCGTGGATGACCCCGGCGGCCGAGGGGGCGATGCGCCAGGCCCCCTGGAACGGGGTCAGGATCCGGTTGGAGACGTGGTGGTCGAACCAGATGCTGCAGCGGGGATCATACGGCAGATTGGCCAGGATGTCCCCGGTCCGGATCGGGGCCGTCCCTTTCTGGATGACGCTCGGTTCAATCCAGCATGTCGGCGCATCAATGAATTCGGCTGCCTGAAGCAGGACGGCGCACACGACACCGTCGAAATCCGGTCGGGTAACGATTCGCATTGCCTTTTTCCTTAGCGGGAATTCCATGTTTTTTCAAGCTTCGGTTGGCCGGGCCCGCCCTTTTCCACCGGACGGCGCAACCGGTTTGACAGCGGCTCGAGGCTCCTCTATGGTGCGCAATCAAGCGCTGTGACCGGTTTTCGGTTCAAGCCGACGCCGTCGCCGGCATCTTTCGCGCGGAACCAAGAACTTCTTCGATCCAGGGGGACTCCATGATCGCACTCAGTGCCGTTGATCCCGGCAAACCCACCATCGATACCTTGATCGTTCCGGTTTGCGAAGACAGGGATCTTCACCGGGGCTTCGTGGCCGAGCTGATCGGCAAGGTCCGCCGCGGCCAATCTTTTACCGGCGAGAGCGGGGAAACCCTCGCCTGGGTTCTGCCGGAGGAGGACGCCACGCGCTGCGCCGTTTTCATGGGCCTGGGCAAAGGCGCCGACCTGAGCGGGGAAACCTGGCGCAAGTTCGCCGGCCGGGCAATGAGCTACGGGATGGGGCGCAAGCTCAAGGCCCTGCACATCGCCGTGCCATCCGCGGAGGGGGCCGGCATGGCCGAGGCCGACCTGATCGCCGCCGTGGCCGAGGGCGTCTGCCTGGGCAATCACGTCTTCAACCGCTACAAGGCGGAAAAGAAGCGCCAGCCCGTGGAGATGATCACTCTCCTGACCGGTCCGGGGGCCGCCAAGGCCCATCGATCCCTGGTGGAGCGGTTGGAGACGATCTGCGCCGGCACCCGCATGGCCCGCGAATGGGTCAGCATTCCTTCCAACGACAAGGTTCCCGAGGTCTTTGCCGCCGAGGTGGCGGCCGCGGCCAAAGCCGTGGGCCTGAAGGCCACCGTGCTCGACGAAAAGACCCTGCGCCACAAGGGCTTCGGCGCCTTGCTGGCCGTGGCTGCCGGTAGCGATCATCCCCCGGCGATGGCGGTGCTGGAGCACAAGCCGCGGGGCGCCAAAAAGACCGTTGTGCTGGTGGGGAAGGGGGTCACCTTCGATTCCGGCGGCATCAACCTCAAGCCGGCGGGCAGCCAGATCGAGGAGATGAAGATGGACATGGCCGGGGCCGCCGCCGTGGCCGCTACCCTGATCACCGCTGCCCGGCTCAATGTCCCGATGCGGTTGGTCGGGGTCCTGCCCCTGGTGGAAAACATGCCGTCGGGCCGGGCCACCCGGCCGGGGGACATCGTCAAGAGCTACGCCGGCAAGACCGTGGAGATCGGCAATACGGACGCCGAGGGGCGACTCATTCTCATCGATGCCCTGGCCTGGGCCGTCCAGCAGTACAAGCCGGACGTCGTCCTGGACCTGGCCACCCTCACAGGGGCCTGCGTCGTGGCCCTGGGAGAAAAAATCGCCGGCCTTTTCAGCGCCGACGAGGCGCTGGTCGAGGCGGTGCTGGCGTCGGCGGGCCGCACCGGCGAGCGCTGCTGGCGCCTGCCGCTGCCCGAGGACTACAAGGAGCAGATCAAGAGCGAATTCGCCGACATCTCCAACCTCGGCGCCACCCGCTGGGGCGGGGCCATCACCGCGGCGCTGTTCCTGTCGGCCTTCGTGGAAAAGACGCGCTGGGCCCATCTGGACATCGCCGGGCCGGCCTACGCCAAAAAGGGGTCAGACTACGCCCCGGCCGGGGGCACCGGCTTCGGGGTTCGCCTGCTCGTCGACCTGCTCGAGCAGCTTTAGGGCATGAATTCAATCCTAATCGCCGCCGCCGTCGGGTTGCTCGCGCTGGTGCTTCTTTTTGAACGCCGCCAGCGCCGGAAGCTCTATCTGCCGATGAAGACCATTCTGTCGCTGCTCTTCATCGCCGCGGCGCTGACCCAACCGAGGCCCCTGGCCGCCTATTTCCAATTTCTGATGGCCGGCCTGGTGTGCTGCCTGGCGGGGGACGTGCTCCTCGCTCTGCCCGGCCAGAAGGCTTTCCGCATCGGCCTGGTGGCCTTCCTCCTGGGGCATCTGGCCTACGTCCTGGCCTTCGTGCGCTTCTCCAGCCCCCGGGGAGCGGTGTTCTGGGGAGCGACGGTAGGGGTGTTGGCCGTCAGCGCCTTCGTCTTTCGCTGGCTGGAACCCTTTCTGGGATCCATGCGGGGGGCGGTGCTGGCCTATGTGGCGGCCATCAGCACGATGCTCATCGCCGCCCTGGCCTTGGCGGGTAACACCGGGCTGGCCGCCTCCGGCCGCGCCTTGGCGCTGCTCGGGGCCTGGTGCTTCTACCTGTCGGATCTTTTCGTGGCCCGGCATCGGTTCGTTGCGCCGGCATTCGCCAACCGGCTCTTCGGTCTGCCGTTGTATTATCTCGGGCAGTTCTTGCTGGCCTTTTCGGTCGGGCGGATCTTGTAGGGCGAAAAATGGCGGAGCGGGGGAGTGCGTGGCCAGTCCCATTGTCATTCCCAGGAGCGCAGCGACGAGGAATCTCTTGGTATTTTGGCACTACAGCCCGCAGTCTTTTCAACTGCAGATCCCTCGCTTCGCTCGGGATGACAACGGGAAAAAGGGCAGAGGGATGACAGAGTAAAACGGGAAAGAGATGACAGGGGTGAAGGGTGTTCGGAATGGCAGCGGGTAGGAAGGCTCATCCCGAGGAACACCCCCTGTGATCCCGAGGAACACCCCCTGTCATCCCGAGGAACACCCCCTGTCATCCCGAGGAACACCCCCCTGTCATCCCGAGGGGCTTGCGACGAGGGATCTCTTGGAGGCGGCAAGATTCCTCACTGCGTTCGGAATGACAGGGGTGAAGGGTGTTCGGAATGACAGGGGAAAGGCGTTCAGAATGACAGCAATATGCGACAATTATGTTAGAGGAAGGTGAATTCAGATGAGTCTGGATGATTTTGTCAACGATTTGCAGGCCGAGATCGACTCGGATGCCCTGGCCGCCTATGGGCCGGAGGCTTTCGCCCGCTGGAAGAAACCGCTGTACATGGGGCCGATGCCCGAGGCGGACGCCTGCGGCCGGGTCACCGGGACCTGCGGCGATACGATTCAAGTGTTTTTGCGTGTCGTGGATGGACGGGTGGCGGCGGCCACTTTTACGACCGACGGCTGCGGCCCCAGCGCCATCTGCGGCTCGTTTGCCGCTGAAATGAGCATGGGACGGAAAGTCGAAGAGCTGGTCGATTTCGCCGGGGAGGCCATCCTGGAGCGGACCGGCGGCCTGCCCGAGGGCGACCGGCACTGCGCCTTCCTCTCCGCTGCCGCCGTACGCGCCGCGGTGGACGACTACATGGCACGCCAGGTCAAGAAGCCCTGATGGGGTCGGACCGGCGCAGCCTTCGGAATTTTTGCGAGGGTATTGATCTTGAGGAGCGATAGTATCAGTAATGATAACACCCCTGGATGAAGTCAACCGGGTTTTTCCCGACACCATGAACGAGCCGGTGTTCCTGGTGTCAATCTCTGCGCACGACCTTTTTTCGCGCGTGCAATGACAGCTTGGATGCAGCCAGGAAGAAAAAGCTCCCATTACAAAACCTTTGAATTCGATTACAACGGGTTAGAAATCCGAGCCCGTTCTTTAAAAAAAGGAAATTCCGCATGAATGTGTTTGAAGCGTTTCAAGAATTGATATCGAGGTTGGAAAATACGGGAATCCGCTACGCCCTTGTCGGTGGGGTTGCCCTCGCCTTTCATACGCAAGCAAGGTTTACCCGGGACATTGACCTTTTGGTTCATTCTGACGATTTCGACCAGATTCATAAGTTTCTCCTCAATGAGGGGTATTTCGAGTCTGCGGAGCCATGGACTTTTTCAAATGTCGCCATTGAACTGCACCGGTTTCTGAAGCCGGCTCCTCCTGACGACCAGATGATGATTGATATTCTCGTTGCGAATGACGATTGCGTTGCCAAGATAATAGATGATGCCCTTGAAGCAGAATCGGATCAGGGAAGCGTTCGCGTAGCAAACAAAGAAGCCCTGATTTGGCTGAAACGCACCAGGAATTCAAAACAGGATCAGGCGGATATAGAAAGCCTCGAAAATGAATAGAATCGATAAAGTACTAAGGAAGCTGAGCGAACTTTACGAATTCAATCGAAAGCTGAAGCGCTACCGGCTGAAAGACGTCCCCAACCCATCGCTGAAGAAGGACGCGGCCAAGAACCGGCGCGCCTCTTAGCCTTTTCCACGGCCGCATGAATTCTGGTTGGACCGGGACCATGCGCTTGCCCACGAGCGGGATCGGTTTTGTGGATCCGGCCGCCCGCTTTTCTCTCATCCCCGCCACTCGGTGTCGTCCACCGTTGTCTTGAAGTCCGGCTTGACCACTTCGGGCAGTTCTTCGCCGGCCAGGGCGGCCAGATCATCGGCCGAGGGCTTGCCGACAAAGACGAGCCGATGGCGCGGGCATTTTTGCATGGCGCGGATGGCGTCGCCGAGATCCTCGGGACAGTAGGCCTCGTAATCGATGGAGGGCAGGTTGTTTTCCACCGTAAACAGGCTGCACGTGCGCTGGCAGGCCTTGCACCCGATGCAGCCCACCTTGCAGACCCGCTGCACGTCCTTGCCGGAATCCTTGTTGGAGCAGGCCACGGCCAATATCCGCTCCGCCTTGAAAGGCGCCATGGTGATGATGTTGCGCGGGCAGGCCCGGGAGCAGGCGCCGCAGCCCACGCACTTGGTGTAGTCCACCGTGGCCAGGCCGTCGATCACGTGAATGGCGTCGAACTGGCAGGCCCGCTGGCAGTCGCCGAAGCCCAGGCAGCCATAGGTGCACCCCTGGATCCCGCCCACCAGGTTGGCTGCGGCGCAGGTCGGCTCGCCGTGATACGGGGCGCGCAGCAGCCGGTCTTCGGTGTGGGCGCCGCAATGAACGATGGGCCGGTAGGGCATGGCCGCGGTGGCCTCCACGCCCATGATGGCGGCCAGGGCGGCCACGCAGTCCTGGCCGCCCACCACGCAACGGTCCACCGGGGCGCTCTCGCAAACGATGGCGGTGGCATACTCCCGGCAGCCTGCGAAGCCGCATCCGCCGCAGTTGGCCCCGGGCAGCGCCTCGGCGCAGGCGTCGATGCGCGGATCCACAGGCACGTGAAACACCCGGTTGGCCCACCCGAGCACCGAGGTGAAAAAGACGGCCAGAATCACCATGGTGGCCGCCGACAGACCGATCGTCACCCAGATCATCATTTCGCGGCCCCCTGTTTGCCGGGTTCGGCGGCCGGGGTCGCCACCACCGGTGCCGGCGGTGGCGAAACGGCCTGCACACCCATGGCGGCCGGGCGGGTCAACGCGGTCTTGATGCCGCTGTCCACCCCGGTAAAGCCCATGAAGGCCATGGCCAGAATGCCGCCGACGACCAGGGCGATGGGCGCGCCGCGGAACGGGGCCGGCACGTCGCAGGCATCCAGCTCCTCTCGGATGCCGGCCATGATCACGATGGCCAGGGTGAAGCCGAGACCGCCGAAAGCCGCCATGGTCAAGGACCGGCCCAGATCCCAACGGGCCGCCGGGTCATCGACGCCCGCAACCTGGCTCATGATCGTCAGACAGGCGAACAGGATGGCGCAGTTGGTGGTGATCAGGGGCAGAAAGACGCCGAAGGACCGGTAGAGCAACGGGAAATACTTCCTCAGATACATCTCCACGAACTGGACCGAGGCGGCGATGGCGAAGATGTATACGATGTAGCTGAGAATGCTCAGGTCCACAGCCTTGGCGGTTTCCGGATCGACGAACCATCCGGCGACCCATTGCGCCAGCGGCGCTCCGGGCATGAGCACGAAACGGGTCATACCCCAGGCAATGGCCGCGGCGATGGTGATGACGAAGGTCACGGCGCAGCCCATGCCGAAAGCCATCTCCACCCGTCGGCTCACCCCCAGAAACGGGCAGATCCCAACGAAATAATAGAAGATGAAGTTGTTGATCAGGGCCGCGCTCAGGGCGATCAAAAAAATGTCCACCAGATAGCTCACGCCCCCTCCTTTCCGGCGCGCCGGGCCGTGAACCAGTTGACCAGCCCCATGAGCAGCCCGAAGGTGAGAAAGGCCCCCGGCGGCAGCACCATGATCACCCAATCCGGCCAGGCCTCGGGCAGGACGCGGGACCCGAACCACATCCCCGAGCCGAGCAGTTCCCGCACCGCCGCCAGGCTCACCAGCGCCAGCCCGAAACCCAGCGACTGGCCGGCGGCGTCGGCCACGGCGGTGATCGGTCCCTGCTTGGCCGCGCACACCTCGCAGCGGCAGATGATGATGCAGTTGACGATGATTAACGGGATGTAAGGCCCCAGCATCTTGCTCATCGGATAGACGAAGGCGGCCAGGGCCCGGTCCGCCACGGTGACGAAGGTGGCGATGGTGAGGGTGAAGATCACGATGCGCAGGTAGGGGGTGAGCCAATGCCGGATCAGGCTGATGATCAGGTTGGCGCACACCAGCACGAAAAGCACCGCCGCCGCCATGGTGACGGCCGCCTGAATGTTGTTGGTGACCGCCAGGGTGGAGCACATGCCCAGCATCTGGCGGTAGACCGGGTTTTCCGGCAGAAT
Organism: Desulfobacteraceae bacterium UBA2174; assembly: GCA_002327445.1. Lineage (GTDB taxonomy): Bacteria > Desulfobacterota > Desulfobacteria > Desulfobacterales > UBA2174 > UBA2174. The sequence goes on from DCWA01000012.1 coordinate 209,453, forward strand.
CCCCAGGAAAAAACGCTGGGATGCGGTGGGGCCGCCATTCATGAAGCCTCCTTTCCGGCCTCGGCGGCCAGCCGGTCCCTCAGGTCGGCCGTTACCCGGTTGACGATGGCTGCCACGCTGCGCGAAGAGATGGTCGCGCCGGTGATGGCATCGATCTGGCTGGCCTGGGTCGCGCCACCTTTGATCACTTCCAGCGCCTGGCCGGTGGGTTTCCCGTTGAACTGACTTCGCCAGGGGATCGCGGCGATCTTGTTGCCCAGGCCGGGAGTCTCTTTTTGCTCCAGCACGAACAGGCCGGTGATGCTGGCGACGTCAGGGCTGAGGCCGAGGAGGATCTCGATGCGGTCGGCATACCCCTGGCCCGTCGCCTGAATCACCCAGCCCGCGGGATGCTTGTCCCGGTCGGCCCGATAAACGCGGTAGGTGGTTGTCTTGCCGTCCCGGGTCACGGGGATGGCCAAGGGCTGGATGTCCAGCTTTTGGCTGTCGGCGGCCGGGACCGAAATCAGTTCCGGGATCCTGGAGAGGGTTTCGTTGCGTTTGTTGGCCGCGATGGCCGGCCCGAGGGTCAGCTCCACGGCGGCGAGCAGGCCTCCGAAAACCACGGCGAGCAAAATCACCAGCCAGCCCTGGAACGAGCCTTTTTCCCGTCCATCATCTTTTGGTGGAGGCGCTTTCACCTCCGCTGCGGGTGCGCTCATGGTCGTCATCGATTCAAACGCCCGCCGAACGGCGTGGGAATGGTCCAGCGGTTGATCAGGGGAGTGAAGCCGTTCATCAGCAGCACGGCGAACATCACGCCTTCGGGATAGCCGGAAAAAATCCGGATCAGCATCACCCATGCGCCGATGCCGGCGCCGAATATCATCTGGCCCCGGTGGGTGAGGGGGCTGGACACCGGGTCGGTGGCGATGAAAAAGGCCCCGAACAGCAGCGCCCCGCCGAAGAGATGGTGGAGAACGGTCCACCCGTGCGGGCTGAGGCCGGTATCCAGCAGGGCGATGACCGTCGCCGCCGCCAGCATCGAAGCCGGGATGCGCCAGGCCGCGGTGCGTCTCAGGCACAGATAAAGGCCGCCGATGAGACAGGCCAGGGCGCTGGTCTCTCCCAACGATCCGTTGGTGCTGCCGCGAAAGAGGTCGGCCAGGCTGGCGACGACACCGGATTGTTGAAACGCCGTCAGGGGAGTGGCCCGGGTCATGATGTCGATCTGGCTTTGCGGATCCTGATAGCCGGCCGCCCCCAATGCGCCGGCAAAGGAGATCATGACGAAGGCCCGGCCGACCATGGCCGGGTTGAACAAGTTCATTCCCAGCCCGCCGAAGATGGACTTGCCGATGCCGATGGCCACCAGCGAGCCGATCGCGGCCGCATACCAGGGTGCGGTGGCGGGAAGGGAGAGGGCCAGGATGATGCCGGTGACCGCCGCCGAACCGTCGGCCAGCGGCGGGCGGCGCCCGCGCATGGCAGAAAACACAGCCTCGGCGGCCAGGCAGACGGCCAGGCAGATCGCCATCTGCCGTACGGCGTGCCAGCGGAAGAAATAGAGCGCGCTGCACACCACCGGGATCAATGCGACGAGCACATCGACCATCATGGCGCGGGTGGTCTGGCCCGAGTCGGCGAGATGGGGGGAAGGCGCCACGTCGGTCACGGGACCCGAAGGCTGCGGCGCCGGTTGAATTTGGAGGGTGTCGTCCGTCATTGCGGGTTGTTTGCCGTTAGGGTTGTCAACATCGAGTCTCCGGCCCGGTCATCAGCGGCCCTGGTGGCGCGCAGCCAGGGCCTTGCCGGCACGGATCCACTGCACCAGGGGGATCTTCGCCGGGCAACTGTAGGCGCAGGCCCCGCACTCGAAACAGGCCAGGATGTTGTGGCGGCGGGCGAGGCTCAGGTTGCCGGTGCGGGCCGCCTGGGCCAGCTTGGTGGGCACCAGCCCCATGGGGCAGACGTCCACGCAGCGGCCGCAGCGCACGCAGGGCCCGGAAGCTTCGATTTCCAGATCGCTTTTCACCAGGACGGTGATGCCGCTGGTGCCTTTGGTCACCGGGGTGGCTCGGTCGGCGACGGCAAACCCCATCATCGGCCCGCCGGAGACGATGCGCGCCGCATCGGCGGTGAGGCCGCCGCACCAGTCGATCAGTTCTCCCACGGAGATGCCCATGGGCACGAGCAGGTTCTTGGGCCGAACCACACCGGCCCCGGTCACGCAAACCACCCGGTGTGTCAACGGCCGGCTGCGCACCACGGCCCGGGCCACTGCCGCCATGGTGCCGACGTTGCCGATGGCCACGCCGACATCCGCCGGAAGTCCGCCCAAGGGCACCTCGCGATCCACCACGGCCTTGATGAGGTGCTTCTCGCTGCCCTGGGGATACTTGGTCTTGAGCACCGCCACCTCGATGCCGGTGCGCCCCGACGCCGCCCGGAGGCTGGCGATGGCCTCGGGCTTGTTGTCTTCCACCCCGATAACGATCCGTTCGGCACCCACGGCATAGCCAGCCAGAAAGGCGCCGGCGATGATGGCATCCGGGGCCTGGCGCATCAACTGGTCGTCGGCGGTGAGGTAGGGCTCGCATTCACAGCCGTTGACCACCAGGGTGTGGATCGGTTTCCGGGTGTTGGGGTTGATCTTGACATGGGTGGGGAAGGCCGCTCCGCCCAGGCCCACGATGCCGGCATCCAGGATCGCTTCGTGAATCTGCTGCGGGTCGTAGATGCCAACGCAATCCTTCGGCCAGTGGCCGCCGAAGATGTCGTCCCAGAGGTCTTGGCCCTCCACCTGGGGGCCTTCGGCATGGATGGCAATGGCCTGCATGTGGCGGCCGTTGGCCAGGGTGATCATGGTCGCGCGTTCGGCCGTCCCGGCTACCGGGGCATGCAAGGCCGACGAAACGAAGGCTTCGCCCTTGCCGATCAATTCGTCCCGGGCCACCTTCTGACGGGCTTTGACGACCGGGGTGCAAGGGCCGCCGACGTTCTGCTGCAAGGGCAAGACGACGCGTTCGGGGCTGTCGACGACCTCGATGGGAAGTCCGCTGGAAAACTGCTTGTTGGCAGGTGGATGAATACCGCGGGCAAACGTTCCGCGGCCCCCGCTCCGGCTTCCAAACCAACTCATGACGTTCCCTGCGCGCTTCGGTTGAATTTCATCCATTCCGCCAGGTTCCGGTTCATTCTGAATATTGGCTCAAGGTCCGATCACCGGCAGAAGCCGAAAGCCTCGATTTTTAGTGCAAGGCAACAGGGCTGTCAAGCGGAATAAAAAAGCATTTCAAAAACTTGGAAATGCGCGCAACATACTTTATTTACGCTTTATTCCGTTGACCTGAATCGCGGCGCGCAGTAAAAACAAGGGAAATGTTGGACAGCGCCGGGCGAGAGGCTTCGACGCCGGCAACCGACGGAATGGGGAGAGAAACTTGTACAAAAACAAAGTGCTCGTAGCCGTGGACGGTTCGGTCCACTCCATGGAGGCCGTACAATACGTCGCCACGGTTTTCCCGGCCGCCACCACCGCGGTGGTGCTGGCCCATGTGACCAATGAGCTTTCCGAGCTCTTCGACGACCTGGACCACAATCCGCTGTATCGCACCAAGACGAGGGCCATCAAGGAGTGGATCGCCGACAACCGGAAGGACATCGGCCTTTTCATGGACAAGGCCCGCAGCCTGTTGGAGGCCGCCGGCATCTCTTCCGATGCCATCGAGGTCAAGCTCCTTCCCCGGCGCCTCGGGGTTTGCCAGGACCTGATCCGGGAAACCTACGAGGGCTACGCCGCCGTGGTGGTGGGCCGGGCGGGGATGAGCCGGATCAAGGACATCCTGTTCAAAAGCGCCGCCGTCCATCTGGTGGGCAAGGTGAAGCACCTGCCGATCATCGTGGTGGGGGGCACCCCGATCTCCAACCGCGTGATGATCGCCTTCGACGGTTCCCACGGCGCCATGAAGGGGGTTTCGTGGGTGGGCGCCCTGCTGGCCGGCGGGGACAACGAGGTCATTACCTACAGCATCCTGAGCACCAACGGGCACTTCTGGGTGGGGGACAAGGAGATTTTTCTCCCCAAGGACGCCGAGGATCCCCTGGCGGCCGGCAAGGCCATGATCGGCCCTCACCTCGAAGCGGCCCGCGGGTGTCTGATGGCGGCCGGGCTGGCTCCGAACCGGGTGGCCAGCCGGGTGATCGCCCTGGAGCAGGACCGGGCCTTTGCCCTGGTGGAAACCGCCATGGGATGCGGCTACGGCACCCTGGTGATCGGGCGCCGGGGGCTGATCGGCTTCATCGAGGCCGTCATGGGGGGGCGGGTGAGCCAGAAAGTGCTCAAGATGGCCGACGACTTGACGATCTGGATTGTCTGAAAAGAGTGGTCCGGCCCCTTGATTTCCGGCCCGGATCTGCGCTAATTTGCCCAGAACGCTGCTTTATTTCCACCATTTTTGCGAAGGGCCGCGCTGCGACCGTTTCGCCACAGATCGAGGAGGACTCATGGAGATCAAGGTCACCCGCGCCGCCCAACTCAAACCCAAGCCGGACGAAAACCGCCTCGGCTTCGGCCAGATCTTCACCGATCACATGCTGAACCTGGACTACAGTCCGGACAAAGGCTGGCACGACCCGCGGGTGGAACCTTACGGGCCCATCGCCATGCCGCCTTCGGCCATGGTGCTCCACTACGGCCAGGCGATCTTCGAAGGACTCAAGGCCTATCGCAACCCCGCCGGGAAGATTCAGCTTTTCCGGCCACGGGCCAATATCGAGCGGCTCAACCGCTCCGCCAAGCGCATGTGCATCCCTCAAATGGATCCCGACCTGCTCCTGGAAAGCCTCAAAACCTTGCTGCGCATCGAGCAGGACTGGGTCCCGGGAGCCGCGGGCACGTCGCTGTACATCCGGCCCACCGTCATCGCCACCGACCCGTTTCTCGGGGTGCGGGCCTCGCACACCTACCGTTATTTCGTCATCCTCTCCCCGGTGGGTGCCTACTATGCCGAGGGGTTCAACCCGGTGAAAATCTGGGTGACCCGCGATTACGTGCGCGCCGTGCGGGGCGGGGTCGGCGAGGCCAAGACGCCCGGCAACTACGCCGCCAGCCTCCTGGCGGGAGAAGAGGCGCACCGGGCCGGCTACACCCAGGTGCTCTGGCTGGACGGCGTCGAGCAGAAGTACGTCGAGGAAGTCGGGGCGATGAACATCTTCTTCGTGATCGACGACGAAGTGGTCACACCGGCGCTCAACGGCAGCATCCTGCCGGGCGTCACGCGGGATTCGGTCCTCACCCTGGCGCGCCATTGGGGAATCAAGGCCAGCGAGCGGCGCATCGGCATCGACGAGGTGATGGCCGCCCACGCCGCCGGACGGTTGAAGGAAATCTTCGGCGCGGGAACGGCGGCGGTGATCTCGCCGGTGGGCGAACTCAAATACGGCGACCAGACTCTGACCGTGGGCGACGGCAAGGTCGGCCCGCTCAGCCAGCGGCTCTACGACGAGCTGGTGGCCATCCAGTACGGAAAGGCGCCGGATCCCATGGGCTGGGTGGAGCCGGTCTAAGTTCCAACCCATTGAAAAACCGTCACATCTCGCAGATTGGATGCCGAGGAGGACCATGCCGGAATCACACCTGGAGGACTTCGAGGCCAAGATGCGCCAGGCGGGATTGCCCTGCGAGATCATCGACACCTTCGGCGATTATTACCGGCAACTGGTCCGCGGCGAGACCGGGCTGATCAGCGACGCCGAGATCCGGCCGGTGGCCGACGAGGAGATCGCTGTCCTCGAAGACCTGTCCCCCTATGCCGGAACCGGGGCCGAGGCGTTGCCCCGGGCGGTGATGATCGTGCTCAACGGGGGGTTGGGCACCACCATGGGCCTCACCCGGGCCAAGTCCCTCATGCGGGTCAAGGACGGCCTGACCTTTCTGGAGGTCATCGTGCGCCAGGCGGCGCGGAACGGGGCGCGCCTGGCGCTGATGAACAGCTTCAACACCGACCGGGACACCCGGGACGTCATCGGGCGCCTCAATCCGGCCGAGGCGCCCCTGATGTTCACCCAGCACAAGTATCCCAAGGTGCTGCGGGACGCGCTGACGCCGGCGTCCTGGCCCCCGGATCCGGAGCTGGAATGGAACCCGCCGGGCCACGGGGACGTGTTCATGGCCCTGTGGGTCTCGGGCACCCTGGAGCGGCTGCAGGAAGAGGGGATCCGCTATGCCCTGATCCGCAACGTGGACAACCTCGGGGCTTCCCTGGACGAGGCCCTGCTGGGATATTTCGCCTCCGAAAACCTGCCGTTCATGATGGAGGTGGCCCCCAAGACCCCTTCGGACGTCAAGGGCGGCCATATCGCCCGCCACGTCAACGGGCGCCTGATCCTGCGCGAGGCGGCCCAGTGCCCCAAGGCCGAGATGGCGGCTTTCACGGACATCGCGCGTTACCGGTTTTTCAATACCAATAATGTCTGGGTCAACCTCGAAGCGCTCAGGGAGCTGATCCGGCAAAGCGGCCGGGTGCGCCTGCCGATCATCCTCAACCCCAAGACCCTCGATCCCCGCGACCCCCAAAGCCCGCCGGTCTATCAGATCGAAACCGCCATGGGGGCGGCCATCGGGCTTTTCGAAGGCGCCGGGGCGGTACGGGTGCCCCGCACCCGTTTCATTCCGGTCAAGAGCACCAACGAGCTGCTCGCCGTGCGCAGCGATTGCTATGTCTTTTCCGATCGCCAGCGGCTGGTCCCCAATCCGCAGCGCACGCTCCAGGAGATTCAGATCCGGCTCGACCCGGCCTTTTTCGGCCACCGCGACATGTTCAACGACCGGATCCCGGTGGGCGGCGAGCCGTCGCTGAAGGACTGCCGGTCCCTCGCCATCACCGGGGACGTGCGCTTCGAGCCCGGGGTGCGGCTGGTGGGTGAGGTGCGCATTACCCACAGCGGCAGCGCCCAGGCCGTCATCCCGGCCGGATCCGTCATCGAGGGAGACTTGGTGCTGTAAGTGATGGCCACCCGTTTTTGGCGGCACCGGCGGGATGACGCCGGAAAATGCCGAGATCCGAAACCCGAACCCGCAACCTGCAAGCCGCACCCGGGCACCCCATGACCCACCTCGCCACCCTGGCCCAGGACCCGCCGCCCGGCCACCGGTTGATCCGCTTTGCCGGCGACGTGCTCACCCTTCGCTTGACGCTGCCGGAGAAGATGCCTGGCACCGCCTGGATCCGGACCAATATCGGCCATGCGGGGATCCGCCGGGCCGAAGTCATCGCCTCGGTGGAGACCCATCGGCCCTTCGCCGGCCACGACTGGTACGACGTGGCCATGCGCCGCCTGGACGAGCTGACCTTCGAGGCCCGCCTGCCCCTGGTGGAAATCGGCCAGTTCTGCGCCAAGTGCTTCTTTTTGCCCGAGGGCAGCGACCAGCCCCTATGGCCGCCGGGCGACAACGTGGCCATCAAGGTCGATCCGGCCGATACCTGCTGCGCCAACATCATCTACAACGCCTTCGTGCGCCAGTTCGGCCCCAACCGGGACGGCCGCGGCGGCGGCGGGGATCCGGAAGCCATCGCGGCCCTGGATCGCAGCGGCTACACGGTGATTCCCCCTTCGGGAACGTTCCGCGACCTGATCGCCCACCTCGATTTCATCTTCGATCGCCTCGGCTGCCGGATCGTGCAACTGCTGCCCATTCACCGCATTCCCACCACCTACGCCCGCATGGGGCGTTTCGGCAGCCCGTATGCCGCCCTGAGCTTCACCGGCGTCGACCCGGCCCTGGCGGTCTTCGATCCGTCGGCCACGCCCATGGAACAGTTTCTCGAACTGGTCGATGCCGTCCATGCCCGCGAGGGGAAGGTGATTCTGGACATCGCCATCAACCACACCGGATGGGCCGCGCGGCTGCATCACGAACATCCCGAGTGGCTGGTGCGCGATCCGGAAGGCCGGATCGAAACGCCCGGGGCCTGGGGGGTGGTCTGGGCCGACCTGACCCGCCTGGACTACAACCGCCGAGATCTGTGGCACTACATGGCCGATGTCTTTCTGACCTGGTGTCGCCGGGGGGTGGACGGATTCCGCTGCGATGCCGGCTACATGGTGCCGCTGGAAGCCTGGCGCTACATCATCGCCGCCGTGCGCCAGCAGTTCCCCTACACGCTCTTTTTCCTCGAAGGGCTCGGCGGCAAGGTGTCGGTGACCCGCGCCTTGCTGCAGGAGGCCAACTTCAACTGGGCCTACTCGGAGCTGTTCCAGAACTACGACCGCGGGCAGATCGAATACTACCTGCCGCCGGCCATCGAGATCGCCGAGGGGGACGGGGCCCTGGTGCACTTTGCCGAAACTCACGACAACAACCGTCTGGCGGCCCGATCCCACGAATTCGCCCGCCTGCGCACCGCCCTGTGCGCCCTGTGCGCCCACCAGGGGGCCTTCGCCTTCACCAACGGCGTGGAGTGGCTGGCCACCGAGAAGATCGACGTGCATGGCGCGCCCAGCCTCAACTGGGGCGCCGTGCCGAACCTGGTGGACCATTTGGCCCGCCTCCACACCCTGCTGCGGCACCATCCGGTCTTCCACGACCGGGCCATCCAGCGTCTGGTTCAGGCCGGTGTCGGCAACCACGTGGTCGTCGAACGGCGCCACGGGCCTTCCGGTCGACGGTTGTGGATCGCGGCCAACCTCGACGACCGGCACCCCGTGACCGCCTTTTGGCAATGCGATGCCGAGCCCGGCCAATGGACGGACCTGCTGGCCGGAGAGGCCGCGACGGTGGAGCGGGTGGACGGTTTGCTCGCCTGCTTCCTGTCTCCGGGCCAGGTGCGCTGCCTCAGCCGCCACCCCGAAGACAAGGGGCTTCTGGAAGGAGGCTTCGGGCCCGGGCGTCGGACCCCGCCGCGTGCCCTGGAACAGCGCCTGCGGGCCGTGGTGCTGCGGGTGTACCGGTATTTTTACGGCGACGGAGACCTGGCCGACTTCGATCCGGGCGCGCAGGTAGCGGCGCTCTGCAGCGACCCGGAGTCCTTTTGCGCCCGCCTGGATCCGACCCATCCGCCCGTGGCGCCGGTGGTGGTCTGGAACTGGCCCCGGGACGCCAGACGCCAGGTGATGGTGCCGCCGGGCCATTTTTTCCTGGTGCGGGCCCCCCACCGCTTCCGGGTGCGCATGGTGGAAGGCGAGACGACCCTTGCCGTGGAGGATGCGCTGCCGTTGACCGATGGGGGATTTTTCGCCCTGTTGAAGCCCCTGCCGCCCGTACCTGAGTGGACCGAACGGTCCCTGGCGCTGGCGGTGTACGAGGCCGGCGATCGGGCCGAACGGACCAGCGCACCGCTGCTGTTTTTGCCCCCGGCCGGATCCGGCCGGCCGGCCCGGCTGTTCGCGCGTCCGGACGCCAGGGACAATCTGCTGGCGCTGCTGACCAACGGCCGCGGCGGCATGGCCCGGGCCTACGCGGCCTGGGGGCAAATCGCCAGCAAGTACGACGCGCTGCTGGCGGCCAACCTCGATCCGGCCGTGCCGGTGGACCGCTGGATCCTGCTGACCCGCTGCCGGGCCTGGGTCGTTTTCCAGGGGTACTCGACGCCGGTGACCCGGGACTGCCTGGAGCGCTTTTTCCTCGACGAGGCCGGCCGGCCCTGTTGGTGTTTCATCCTGCCGGCGGGGCAGGGCCAGCACCTGGAGCTGGCGGTGCGCATGGAGATGCCCGAGGGGCTGAACGCCCTGCGGATCACCTTCCAGCGGGAATCGGCCGAGGGCCAACCCGACCGCCTGCCCGATGATCGCCCCGTGCGATTGATCCTGCGGCCGGACATCGAGGACCGCAGCTTTCATGATCTCACCAAGGCCTACACCGGCCCCGAGAACCGCTGGCCCGGGGCGGTCACCGCTTTCGAAGACGGATTCCGCTTCGCCCCGGATCCGTCGCGATCCTTTGCCATGCGCTTGCCGGGGGGCGTTTTCCAACGGGAGCCGGAATGGCAGTACATGGTGTATCGTCCTCTGGAGGCGGAGCGGGGGATGGATCCCGATTCGGATCTGTTCAGCCCGGGATATTTCCGCATCCGGCTGCCCGGGGGGGAGCGGGTCCGTCTGGACGCCTGGGCCGACGCCGATCTTCCCCCGGATTCCGCGGAGGCGGCCTCCGTGCCCGCGCAACCGCCGCCTCCGCCACACCTTTCCGAGCTGCTCGGCCGCTCCCTGTCCCGCTTCGTGGTACGGCGCGATCGGCATCGCACCGTCATTGCCGGCTACCCCTGGTTTCTGGATTGGGGCCGCGACACGCTCATCGCGGTGCGCGGGCTCATCGCCGACGGCCGCCTGGCCGAGGCACGCGACATCCTCATCCAGTTCGCCCGCTTCGAGGACCGCGGCACCCTGCCCAACATGATCCGGGGCCGGGACGCCACCAACCGGGACACTTCCGACGCGCCCTTGTGGTTCTGCGTCGCCTGCCGCGATTATCTCAAGGCCGCCGGCGACACCGATCTGCTGGCGGCCGACTGCGACGGCCGGCGCCTGGAGGAGGTGATCCTGGACCTGGGCCGGGGCCTGTGCGGCGGTGCGCCCAACGGGGTGGCGATGGATCCGGCCAGTGGCCTGCTCTTCAGTCCGGCGCATTTCACCTGGATGGACACCAATCACCCGGCCGGATCGCCGCGCCAGGGGTACCCGGTGGAGATTCAAGCGCTCTGGCACGCATCCCTGGAGTTGATGGCCGCGGTGGACCCCGACAAGTCCTGGCGGCAACTTTCGCACAAGGTGAAACAGTCCATCATCCAGTTGTTTTGGGATCCGGAGACGGGCTACCTGGTCGATTGCCGTCACGGCGCCCCCGGCGTCCCGGCCCACCAGGCCGGGGCCGACGATGCCCTGCGGCCGAACCAGTTGTTCGCCGTCACCCTGGGGGCGGTGACCGATCCGGCCGTGGCGGCCGCGGTGGTCCGATCCTGCCGGGAGCTGATCGTTCCGGGGGCCGTGCGGAGCCTGGCCGACCGCCCGGTGGGACGACCCCTGCCGGTCGTGCATCAGGGTCAGTTGCTCAACAATCCCCATCACCCCTACCAGGGGCGCTACCTGGGTGACGAGGACAGTCGCCGCAAGCCGGCCTACCATAACGGGACGGCCTGGACCTGGCTTTTTCCGGTGTTTTGCGAGGCCTGGGTGGCGGCTTTCGGCCCCCCGGCCCTGGAGACGGCGCGATGCTGGCTCGAGAGCGGCCTGCGCCTGATGGGTTCCCGCTGCCTGGAGCAGGTGCCGGAGATTCTGGACGGCGATGCCCCGCATGCGCCGCGGGGATGCGATGCCCAGGCCTGGGGGGTGAGCGAACTGCTGCGGGTCTGGCGCCTCTTTCACCGGGACGAACCGGCCGCGGATCGCTGAGGTCCGAGGCGTGCCCTTTTGACGCCTTGCCCTCCGCCGTCATTCCGAGGAGTCCCCTCTTTTTGTCATTCCGAGGAGTATCCCCTTTTTGTCATTCCGAGGAGCCCCCCTTTTTCTGTCATTCCGAGGAGCGCAGCGACGAGGAATCTCTTCGAGTTTGCTGCCCTTTTCCGGTGGTCTTCCCGACTACAGATCCCTCGCTTAGCTCGGGATGACATATGGAAAGGGGCGCCATCCCGAGGAGTACCCCCTTTTTGTCATTCCGAGGAGCGCAGCGACGAGGAATCTCTTCGAGTTTGCTGCCCTTTTCCGGTGGTCTTCCCGACCGCAGATCCCTCGCTGACGCCCGGAATGACAGGGGAAAGGGGGGCATTCCGAGGCGCCTCTATTCTATCATTCCGAGGAGCGCAGCGACGAGGAATCCCCGCGCATCAAGCCTTGGCATCCCCGCCGGCCGTCCGGTGCTCACGGTTGTACGTATAGCGCATCTGGAGCAGCTCCACGCCCAGGGCGAAGCCCATGGGCAGGTAGATGTAGGCTTTGGGCACGTGGCGGTGGAGCCCCTCCATGAAAATCGTCACGCCGATGGTGATGAGAAACGACAGCGCCAGGATTTTGAGCGCCGGGTGGCGCAGGATGAAATCCCCGACGGGGCCGGCGAAAAACAGGATTCCGGCAAAAGAGACCACCACGGCCGAGACGATGATCATCAGGTGGTCCGTCAGGCCCACGGCGGTGATCACAGAGTCGATGGAAAAGACGATGTCCAGCAGCACGATCTGCGCCACCACGGACTTCAGGCTGGCACCGACGGAGGTCGGGCCGGTGCTCTGCACCTCGTCATGGGCCAGCTCCACGGTGTGGTGGATTTCGCGCACGGCCTTGTAGAGGAGGAAGAGGCCGCCGGCCAACAGGACCAGGTCGCGGGTGGAGAGATTGGCCACCACCGGCTCCGTCAAGCCGGCCAGGGTGATGACGACCAGCAGCATCACCAGCCGTGCCACCATTGCCACCACCAGGCCGATGATCCGGGCCCGCCGTCGCAGGGCGGAGGGCAGGCGTGCCACGAAGATGGCGATCACCAGGACGTTGTCCACCCCCAGGACCAGCTCCAACCCGATCAACAGCAGCAGCACGCCCAGCGCATCCATCATCGCGCACCTCCCTGAAAAGGTTCGTCCATCCCGTAGTTGACGGTCATCCTACCGCAACCGGATGGCGATGGGAAGCGGTCCGCGCTGGCATCGACACTTGCCACGGTTGTTGCTTTCATTGTAAGAATAAATAGATATGTATCGCGACGCCCCGCCCGACCCTGGCGGCCGCGCCGCGAAGGCGCCAACCGTGCAAACGAGGTCATGTCGAAAGATGAGCCGTTTTCAAACCTTTCAAGTCTACCCGCGAGTCCCCGCTTCCCTCGGTTTCCTGGAAAAGCTGACCCGCAACCTCTGGTGGTGCTGGAACATCGAGGCCAGGGATCTCTTTCGCCGCATCGACCCGGTGCTGTGGGAAAGGTGCCAGGGCAACCCCATCCTCTTCGCTACCCGCCTTTCCCAGGAGCGTCTGGAGACCCTTTCCGTCGATGAGAGCTTTCTCGCCCACCTGGAGCGGGTGCGGAGCCTGTATGAGATCGAGGTGGACCTGCCCACCGAACGCGCCCGGCACCGCTATCACGACAACACACTGGTCGCCTATCTCTCCATGGAATTCGGCATTCATGAAAGTCTGCCGCTCTTTGCCGGCGGCCTTGGCGTACTGGCCGGAGACCACCTCAAGGCGGCTTCGGACCTGGGGGTGCCCCTGGTCGGCGTCGGCCTGCTGTTTCACCGCGGCTATTTTCACCAGTTCCTCGACCAGACCGGCTGGCAGCAGGAGGTCTACCCCGAGACCGACTTGTTCACCCTGCCCCTGCGCCGGGCCAAGGACCCTTCGGGCAACGATGTGATGATCCGGGTGGACGGACCGGACGGGCCGATCCATGCGGCGGTATGGTGCATCGACGTGGGGCGGGTGAACTTGTACCTGCTGGACACCAACATCCCGGAAAACTCCCCCGCGCAGCGGGAGATCACCGATCGGCTCTATGTGGGCGAGGGGAAGCGGCGGCTGGCCCAGGAAGTGCTGTTGGGCGTCGGCGGGCTCCGGGCGCTGGCCGCAATGGACCTGCACCCCACCGTGCTGCACCTCAACGAGGGGCACTGCGCCTTTGCTGCCATCGAATATGTGGCCCAGACGGTGGAGCGCCACGGCGTCGATCTCGCCGCTGCGCGGGAAATCGTCCCCCGCACCACGGTGTTCACCACCCACACCCCGGTGGCCGCGGGCCATGACGAGTTTCCCATCGATCTGGTGCGGCCCTACCTGGTGCCTTTTGCCCATCGGCTCAAAACGACGGTGGACGACATCCTCTCCTGGGGGCGAACCGGCACGGACTCCCCTCTGTCGATGTTCGTGCTCGGGATGCGCAACACCATGTACTGCAACGGGGTCAGCGAACTGCACGGCGCCACGGCCCGGCGCATGTGGGCCCACATCTGGCCCGGCCGCCCCGAGGACGAGGTGCCCATCGGGCATGTGACCAACGGGGTGCACATCGCCTCGTGGATTTCCATGGAAAACGCCAGGCTCTTCGAGCGTTACCTCGGCCCGGACTGGTACCTGCACACCGCCGTGCCGGAAACCTTCAACCGCATCGACCAGATCTACAACGAAGAGTTGTGGCGGGCCCATGAAATGACCCGCTCGCGCCTGATTCGCACCTGCCGGCGCCTCATGGTGCGCCAGTACAGTCAGCGCAATGCGCCCAAGGCGGCCATGCAGGAGGCCGAAGCGGTGCTGGACCAGGAGATTCTGACCATCGGTTTCGCCCGCCGGTTCGCCACGTACAAGCGCGCCACCCTCCTGCTCCAGGATCCGGACCGGCTCGAAGCCCTCATCACCTCCCAGACGCGTCCGGTTCAGTTCATTTTCGCCGGCAAGGCTCATCCGCGCGACAACGAGGGAAAGGCCCTGATCCAGAAAGTCGTCCAGTTCGCCCAACGCCCCCGGGTTCGCCACCGGGTGGTTTTCATCGAGGACTACGGCATCCATTTCGCCCGCCACATGATCCAGGGCTGCGATGTCTGGCTCAACACGCCCCGGCGCCCCTTCGAGGCCTCCGGCACATCGGGGATGAAGGCGGCGGCCAACGGGGTGCTCAACCTGAGCATTCTCGACGGCTGGTGGTGCGAAGGATACCGGGATGACCGCGGGTGGCGCATCGGCAACGGCGAGCAGTACGAGGATGCGGCCTACCAGGATGCGGTGGAGGGGCAAGCCCTTTACAACATACTGGAAAACGACGTGGTGCCGACTTTTTACGAACGGCGCAACGGCGACGCCCCCAGCCGGTGGATCTCCATGATGAAAGCTTCGATGAAGATGGCCATATCGGGGTTTTCCGCCCACCGGATGATGGCCAACTACGATTCGAGCTTCTATCGGCCCGCCGACGACAACCACCGCGAGTTGTTGGCCGACGAAGCCAGACGGGCCCGGGAGCTTTACGCCCTGCGCGAGCGCCTGGCCCGGGAATGGCACGCGGTGACGGTGGATCCGCCCCTGGGCTCGGCCGAAGGCCCGTTCCGGGTCGGCGACACGTTCACTTTGACCACCACGGTGCATCTCGGCAATCTCAAGCCGGAGGATGTGGATGTGGAGCTCTATTACGGGGTGATGAAATCCCTGGATGCCTTGACGTCCAGTCACGTGGTGCCCATGCGGGTCATCGAGGATCTGGGCGGCGGCCGATACGTTTACGACTGCACCATCCGCTCGGACACCTCCGGCCGGTACGGGTTCACCGCCCGGGTGCAGCCCCGGGGCGACGCCCTGATCCGTTTCATGCCGGGTCTGATTACCTGGGTCTGAATGTTTCGGGAACGCTGCCATATTCCCTCGTGTTGTTCCGAGGAGCCCGGCACCACCGCTCGTTGACATTCCGAGGAGCGCCAGCGCACCCCCGGTTGTCATTCCGAGGAATGCCAGCGCATCCCCCGTTGTCATTCCGAGGAATGCCAGCGCACCCCCGGTTGCCATTCCGAGGAATGCCAGCGCATCCCCCGTTGTCATTCCGAGGAGCGCTAGCGACGAGGAATCTCTTGGCGTCTGGCACCATTTCCCGGTGTTCTTCCCAACTGCAGATTCCTCGCTGGCGCTCGGAATGACAGGGAATGACAGGGAAGGAGGGGCTTGGAATGACACGGGAGAGGGACTCGGGATACTACGGGAGAGGGGTTAGGGATACCACGAGATAGCGTTTTGGAATGACAGTGGAAAAAGAGGTTTCATCCCAGGGACCCCGGCACCACCGCTCGTTGACATTCCGAGGAGCGCCAGCGCACCCCCCGTTGTCATTCCCAGGAGCGATAGCGACGAGGAATCTCTTCGACAGCTAAGGCAATTGGTATGCGCACCCCTGAACCTTGAACCTTGAACCTGAAACCCACATCCATCCCCAGGTCGATGCCATGAACAGCCTCCGGAGGAATCCGCGGATTCTCATCGTCACCCCAGAGGTGACGTATCTGCCTGACGGCATGGGCAATGCCGCCAACTACCTCAAGGCCAAGGCCGGCGGACTGGCCGACGTGTCCGCGGCGCTGATCAGCGCCTTGTTCGAACAGGGCGCCGACGTGCATGTGGCCATGCCCGACTACCGGCGCATGTTCATCCACGGCTCTCCCGGTCTCTACCCGGGGCGGGAGCTGGAATCGATCCGGGCCAAGATGCCCGACGACCGTATCCATCTGGCTGAAGACAGGGCCTTTTTCTACGTGGACCACGTCTACGCCAATTACGGCCGGGACAACCTCAAGATCGCCTTGGCCTTCCAGCGCGAGGTGCTCAACAACATTGTGCCGCGGGTGCGGCCCGACCTGATCCACTGCAACGACTGGATGACCGGCCTGGTGCCGGCCATGACCCGCATGGCCGGCATTCCCTGCCTGTTCACTCTCCACAACATCCACACGGTGACCAGCACCCTGGCGGAAATTGAGGACCGCGGCATCGATGCGGCCTACTTCTGGCAGCACCTCTACTACCGCCAATACGTTGACGAGTACGAGGCGGCGCGGGACGCCGTGCCGGTGGATTTCGTCACCAGCGGGGTCTTCGCCGCCCACTTCGTCAACACCGTCAGTCCGACCTTTTTAAAGGAGATTGTCGACGGCCGGCATGGCTTCGTCGAGAGCCATCTCCAGAGCGAGCTGCGCAACAAGTACTGGGCCGGCTGCGCGGCGGGGATTCTCAACGCGCCGGATCCCTCGTTCCGACCCGACAGCGACCCGGCGCTGGAGCGTCCATACGGTCCGAAGGGAGCGTTGAAGGCCAAGCGGGAAAACAAGCGCCACCTCCAGCAGGCCCTGGGATTGATCGTCGACGCGGATGCGCCGCTGTTTTTCTGGCCCCATCGGCTCGATCCCATCCAGAAGGGCTGCCAACTGCTTTCCGACATCCTCTTCCGGGTGGTGTCCACCTTCTGGCAAGAAAACCTGCAGATCGTGTTCGTGGCCAACGGCGAATACCAGCAGGTGTTTCGCGACATCGTGGCCCACCACAACTTTCACCAGCGGGTGGCGGTCTGCGGCTTCGATGGTGCCCTGGAGCGCCAGGGGTATGCCGCGGCCGATTTCATGCTGATGCCTTCGCGTTTCGAGCCCTGCGGCCTGCCCCAGATGATCGCGCCGATCTACGGCGCCCTTCCCGTGGCCCACGACACCGGCGGCATCCACGACACCATCGAGCAGCTCAACGTGGACGCCGATACTGGAAACGGGTTCCTGTTCGAGGTGTTCGACAGCCAGGGGTTGTTTTGGGCCATCGAGCAGGCCATGGACTTTCACCGCCTGCCCGCCAAGGTGCGAGAGGCCCAGATTTCGCGCATCATGCTGCAAAGCCAGGAGACCTTCACCCATGCGGTCACGGCCCGCCGTTACATCGAGCTGTACGAGAAGATGCTCGAACGCCCGCTGATCGTCGCCTAGCGCGGACGGTGTGAAGCGCTTTCATGTGAACAGTGCCGGAAAACGGTCGAATTAGTAAAAAAATCAGGGATCTCCACGGAGGTCACGGAGAGCGCCGAGAAAACTCTTTCGAATTTCATGTTCTCTTCGGTGGCCCTCTTTGAACGCTGGGGTTCAAAATCACTTTTTATGAATCATTCGCAAATGATTCCTGTCGATGGTGACGCCATCGCCGCCCGGGTGCGCCGTCTCGTGGCCCGGGACCCCTACCTGGGGCCCTATGCCGATGCGATTGGCCATCGTTTGCGACGGGTGGACGAGGCGGCGGCGCGTCTCGCCCCGCAAGGATTCCGTATGGCGGACGCGACCCTGGCCCACCAGCGCTACGGGCTTCACCGCCAAGGGGACGGCTGGGTCTTTCGTGAGCGGGCGCCGGGCGCCGGCGCGATCTTTCTGATCGGCGATCACTGCGGTTGGGGCGAAGAGCCGCGCTTCGCCCTGGAGCGGGAGAACGACCGGGGCGACTGGGGGATTCGCCTGCCGCCGGAAACCCTGGGACACCAGCGCCTCTACCGGTTGCGGGTCCACGGACCGGCCGGCGGCGTCGACCGGATCCCGGCCTTTGCCCGGCGGGTGGTCCAGGACCCGGCCACCGGGATCTTCAATGCCCAGGTCTGGGCGCCGCCCGTGGCCTATCGCTGGCGCAGTGTCAGCCCGCCACGGCCGCCCTTTCTCCTGGTTTACGAGGCCCACGTCGGCATGGCCCGGGAAACCGGCGGCGTCGGCACCTACCGGGAGTTTGCCGATACCGTGCTGCCGCGTATCGCCTCAGCCGGCTACAACACGCTCCAGCTCATGGCTGTCGCGGAGCATCCCTACTACGCCAGCTTCGGCTACCAGGTATCGAGCTTCTTCGCCCCCAGTGCCCGCTTCGGGACTCCGGAAGACTTCAAGGCGCTTATCGACACGGCCCACGCCTCCGGTTTGCGCGTGCTGATCGACCTGGTGCATTCGCACATGGTCGACAACACCGTGGAAGGGATCGGCCGCCTGGACGGCACGGACCATCAGTACACCCATGCCGGCGAGAGGGGACGGCATCCGGCCTGGGGATCCTTCCTGTTCGATTACGGCAGGGTCGAGGTGCTGCGCTTTCTGCTGTCCAACTGCCGCTACTGGCTGGAAGAGTTCCGTGTGGACGGCTTCCGTTTCGACGGGGTCACCAGCATGCTCTACACCCATCACGGGTTCGAGCATGTGTTCAGCGGCTACGACGAGTACTTCGGCGACGCGGTGGACCCGGATGCCCTGACCTACCTGGGGCTGGCCAATCGGCTGGTGCATGCCCTGCGGCCCGATGCCGTCACCATCGCCGAGGATGTCAGCGGCATGCCGGCCCTGGCGGCCCCTGCCGAGGAAGGCGGAATCGGTTTCGACTACCGTTTTGCCATGGGGGTGCCCGACTACTGGATCCGGCTGGTCAAGGACACCCCCGACGAGCACTGGCCCATGGGGACGCTGTGGTACGAGCTGACCAACCGGCGTCGCGAGGAGCGCACCATCAGCTATGCCGAGAGCCACGACCAGGCACTGGTGGGCGACCAGACCCTCGCCTTCCGGCTCATGGGGGCGGCCATGTACCACCACATGGGCGTCAACGAGCGGAACTTGGTGGTGGACCGGGGCATCGCCCTGATCAAGATGATCCGCCTGATCACCCTGGCCACGGCTGGCCACGGCTACCTGAACTTCATGGGCAACGAGTTCGGCCATCCGGAATGGATCGATTTTCCCCGCGAAGGCAACAACTGGTCGTTTCAGCACGCCCGGCGCCAGTGGTCCCTGGCCGACGATCCGCTGTTGCGTTATGCCCAGATCGGCCGCTTCGATCGCGACATGCTCGTCCTGGCCCGGCGGTGGCACCTGCTCGACGGCGAGCTGCCGCAGCTCCTTCGGGACAACGAGGCGGACAAGACCATCGTCTTCCAGCGGCGCGGGTTGGTCTTCGCCTTCAACTTCCACCCGACCTGCTCTCACACCGATTACCCGATGGTCGCCCCGGCGCCGGCCTACCGGCTGGTGCTGGACAGCGATGCCCCGCGCTACGGGGGCCACGGTCGCCTGTTGACCGAGCAGACCTATCGGCGCCCGCATCCCGGCCGAGCCGAAATCAGGCTCTACCTGCCGGCGCGCAGCGCCGTGGTGCTCGAGCCGCTGTAGCCGCCTGGGGCCCCGCTGTCATTCCGAGGAGCGTACCCCCCCCGCTGTCATTCCGAGGAGCGCCAGCGACGAGGAATCTCTTGGAGTCTGGCACAATTTCCCGGTGTTCTTCCCAACTTCAGATCCCTCGCTGACGCTCGGGATGACACGGGAATAAAATTCGGGATGACACGGGAAGGAGAGGCTCGGAATAACACGAGAAAAGGGGTCCAGAGCGACACGGGAAAAGGTGTGCCATTCTGAAGATCGCGGCGCCACCCCCCGCTGTCATCCCGATGAGCTTGGCGCCCCCTGCGCTGTCATCCCGAGGAGCTTGGCCCCCCCCCCGATGTCATTCCGAGGAGCGAAGCGACGAGGAATCTCTTCGAGTTTGCAGCCACTTCCTGCCGTTTTCCCAACTGCAGATCCCTCGCTGACGCTCGGGATGACACGGGAATAAAATTCCGGATGACACGGGAAGGGGGGTTTTGGGATGTCCCTCACCCCCTACATACTGCTTTGGTTCCCCCTGATTCTCATCGGCATCGGCAACGGACTGCTGCGGGAATTCACCTATGGCCGGCGCCTGTCCGAACTGCGGGCTCACCAGGTCTCCAGTCTGACCGGCATCTTGTTTTTCTACGCGGCCTTCTACTTGATTTTGCGGGCTTTTCCAACGACTTCGGTCGCGCACGCCATAACGGTCGGCGCCGTATGGACCCTGATGACCGTGGCCTTCGAGTTCGCTTTCGGCCGGTGGGTGGGCAGGCACTCATGGCAGCGCCTGCTGCAAGACTACAACTTGGCCGCCGGCCGTCTCTGGAGCCTCGTACTATTGTCCATCTTCCTGGCGCCGTTGGTTTTTCACGGGATGTGAAAGGGGATTGGCCTCGACTGCATGATGCAAATTTTCAATCAGAGACGCTTTATCAGTCCGAAAAAGCCCGGGCGCGGGATTCGGAGTGGGGGTAGACCGATGGGGCCTCCGTTTGATTTTATGGGCATGGTGGTCTATATTGAGATGTATCATTTTCGATGAAAGGATTATGACCGTGGAATCGACGGCAAAAATATTTCAGAATGGACGCTCACAGGCGGTTCGATTGCCCAAAGCCTTTCGTTTTAAAGGCAGTGAGGTGAAAATCAGAAAAGAGGGGGACAAGGTGATTCTCGAGCCTTTGCCGAAAGATCGTTGGCCTCAAGGGTTCTGGGATGATTTTGCTTCAGATCCGGATTTTTCGATTCCCAACCCGCTGCCAACCCAAGAATTCAGCTTGGATTAATCCACTTTCGGCATGTACCTGCTCGATACCAACATAGTGAGCTACTGGATGCGGGGAGACCCAACCGTCATCGATCACATTAAAGCGCTGCCGCCGTCGGACCTTGCCTTGTCGACCATCACATTGGCCGAGATATGGTACGGTATCGAGAAATCACTCGCGAAGAAAATCGAACGACGGGTAAAGATTGAAAAAATTGCATTACTTTTGAACATTTATGACTTTGACGAAACCGCTGCCAAGAGCTATGCAGTCATTCGTGCTGGACTTGAAAGAAAAAGGCTGGTTATCAGCGAAAGAGATACCCAGATTGCCGCTGTTGCCGTGGCCAACAGGCTGACCATAGTCACTCATAATGTGCGGGAGTTTTTGCGAATCGAGGGATTGATGGTAGAGGATTGGGCCGCCGAAACACACAAGGGGCCATGATGGAGGCGATTGGATGATTGAAACTACCGATAATCTGTTTTGGGTTAAAATTCACTGGAGCAATTCGGAGGAAAACGGATGGATGAATACCTGAAAGCGACGGCGGCCATCGAGGCGGAGCATCCGCTGATCAAAGCAAAGGCCGCCGAGCTGACCGCGGGTGCAACGACGGATCGGGAAAGGGCGGTGCGCCTCTTCTATTTCGTCCGAGAGATTCCCTACAACCTCTTTATGATTTCCATGCACCCGGACGATTTTCGCGCATCCTTTATTTTGGAAACCGGCAAGGGCTACTGCGTGCAGAAGGCCGTGCTGCTGTGCGCCCTGGCCCGGGCCGCCGGGATTCCCTCGCGCTTGGCCCTGGCGCGTATCCGCAACCACCGGGTGCCGCCCAAGATCCGCGAAAGGCTGGGCCGGAACGAGTTTCCCGGCCACGGCTACAACCAGTTTCTGCTGGATGGCCGTTGGGTGACGGCGGCGGCCACCTTCGATGCCGGTCTCTGCAAGCGTGTGGGCGTGCCGGTGGTGGAATTCGACGGCCAAAACGATGCGATCCTGCCGGACAAGGCCATGGACGGCACACCCTACATCGAATACGTGGAACGCTACGGGACTTTCGACGATCTGCCGTTGGATTTCATCACCGAACGTACTTCAAAAATCTGGGGCAAGGACAAGCGGTCCTGGCTGCGGCCGGAGGATGACACGGGTTTTCCCTGAAGCGGGGGGAGATTCCTGGTCGCCTTGCTCGGGATGAAGGAGGGGTACTGCGGCTCAAGATTTTTTGAACTGGCCGCTCGCTTCGCTCACTCAAGTCCGCGAAGAACGCAAAGAACTGCAAGGGTTTGTTTTTTCCCGCGTGTCATCCCGAGCCTCTTCTCCCGCTTGTCATCCCGAGCGCAGCGAGGGATCTGCATTTGGGGATTCGGCGGGATATGGTGACAGACTCGAAGAGATTCCTTGTCGCTGGCGCTCCTCGGAATGACAGGGGAGGGGGAGCCCTCGGAATGACACCCGAGAAGTAGGACGGCTCCTTCGACAACCTCGAAAACCACAAAAAGAAGGAGGCGGAACTTTCGCTCCGCCTCCTTCCAACTGCTAAGGGGCTTGGCATTTACTGATTTACCGTATATAATGTCTCCGAACCCTAAATCAGGAGGCATTGAACATGAAAATATCGACCGTTTCCAGAAATGCGGTATCCCGACAAGTCATTGATTTGGTAACTCGTTTGGTTGACATGATTCCTTGGCCCGGTAGACGTTCTGCAATGGGCGATGCGACCATCTCGCTTCTCGATGGAAAGGCTCGGGTCGCTGAAGATGTATTCGGATGGGGGCGGGCAACGGTGGAATTGGGCATGAACGAATTCAGAAGCAAAATCACATGCATCAATGATCTTTCCACTCGGCAAAAGCCAAGGGCTGAGGAAAAGAACCCTGAATTGCTCTCGGATATCGTGGAGATTATGACCCCGCACAGCCAAGCGGAACCGAGTTTGAGGACGACGTTTTCCTATACGAACATGACGGCCAAGGCGGTCTACGGTCTTCTTTTGGAAAAGGGGTGGTCCGAAGAAGAGTTGCCGACAGTGAGAACGATATCAAACATTTTAAATCGGCAGGAGTATCGATTGCGCACCGTGGCCAAGGATAAAGTTCAAAAAAAACGGCGGACACGGACGCGATCTTTGAAAATGTCCGGGAAATGAACGCTCTGGCGGATGCGGACCCGCAAACCCTGAGAATCAGCGTGGACACGAAAGCGACTGTGGATATCGGTGAATATTCAAGATATGGACGATCCCGCGGCCTTGAGCCCGTCAAGGCATGGGACCATGATATGCGGGCAAAGGATAAGCTCGTACCCGGTGGAATTCTGGAACCGGCGAGCGGCAGGGCATTTGTCTTTTTCACCGGCAGCTATAAGACGAGCGACTTTATGGCCGACGGGCTCATGCTTTGGTGGCAGGCGCGAAAACCGGATTGTCCGGACACAAAACGCATAGTCATCAATATGGACAACGGACCGGAGTGCAGCGGGCGCCGCAGTCAATTTTTGCACAGGATGGTTGAGTTCGCCGACACAACCGGCATCGAGGTCCGTCTTGTCTACTATCCGCCCTATCACAGCAAGTATAATGCTATCGAACGATATTGGGCGGGACTTGAAAAATCGTGGAATGGATACTTGTTGGACAGCGTCAGTTGCGTATTGAATCGAGCCGGCAACTTCATTTGGAAGGGGCTCCGTGCCACTGTTGAACTGCTTGATACTGTTTACGAAAAAGGCATCAAGGTTTGTGGAAAGGAAAAACTGGCATTAGAGCAACGCTTAAAACGCTCGGCCCCGTTACCGCTGTATGACATTACGATCAGCCCTAAAACGGTAAATTAATATTTTCTGTATCCCTAATTGAACAGCTTCCTCCGACATACCCCGGCCAAGCTGATCAGTCCCGCGCCAAGCAACAGCATGGTGGCCGGTTCGGGAATGGGATTGTTGCCCGTTTCGCCCCAATGACTGATTTTATCAAAAGCAAATAATTCGTATTTTCCATCTAGGCCAATATCGTCCAAATCAAATAGGGCCCAGTCTATGTTTGCCAAATTCGAAAACAAAAAAACATCAAAGTCTATAACAGGTTGGCCTTTTTCAACAAATTTTCCTGTTTTGATCATGTAATAATCCGGTTGATAAATTAACTCAAAAGCTCTCAAGGAATCATCATTCTCAACAAAATAGGTCAATGGCCGATAATCAAATTTAGTGAATTCCACCTCATAATTAAGAATTTCTTCAACCCATTGTTGTTCTTTTGTAATCTTCCCCCTTATGGGATCATTTATATTGTTATATTCATCAACTATATTGTATTTAAAATTAGCGGTTGCTTTTAAATTATCAATATAATCTGACTCGATTGTGATTTCATTAATTATATTTCCGGAATTATCTTCAGCCCAAAGGTCATAAGTTTGTGCCCAGGCAAAATTCAACATGCTGAAAAAAAAGAATAAAATAAATGCAAGGGATAAATACCGTTTCATTGTCGTCTCCGCTTTTAAATTC
Source organism: Desulfobacteraceae bacterium UBA2174 (assembly GCA_002327445.1). Taxonomy (GTDB): domain Bacteria; phylum Desulfobacterota; class Desulfobacteria; order Desulfobacterales; family UBA2174; genus UBA2174. Next base: position 233,808 of record DCWA01000012.1, read on the forward strand.
CTTTTAATTATAAAACGTTAAAATTTTAATTTTTACCAAGCAAATTGCATTTCATTCGTTTATAAGTTACATGCAATTAAAGAGCCATCTTTTTTAATTTTTTTTATTTCGCTATATATCCGAAAAGAAAAAGAAAGCCATATTGCAAGAATATAGAATTAATAGAGTATGAAAAACTATTCATAATTTTTATGTAATTTTTGTCATATATTTCTCAAATTTCATAGTTGCCGCTGTCTATATGTCGAAGCTCATCAGCCGGCGAATTTAAAAAAAGAAAATTAAAAAACGATTCAACAGGGAGGTTGATATTTGATTCGGTGCTTGGGTGAGATAAAACCTACAGGCTCTCCAGAAACACCAGGTCCCGATCCTGGCTATTTTTGCTGCCGATGACGACCACCTCGACGCCGCGGCCGGCGGTCTTGCGAAAATACAATCGACCCCGGTAGGCGAAGACCACCTCGAAGAATGTCTCGCGGCTCTTGCTGAAAACCTTGCGCTTGACGGTCACCTGGTCCGGGTCGCGGTCGAGCAGGTTTATGGTTTCTTCGCAGCGCAGCTTCAGATCTTCAGGAAGGTCATCGAAGCCCTCGATGGCCCGCGGGTGAAACCGGGTTTCCTTGTAGAGCGCGGCAAAGCGTTTACCGGTATCTTGGCGGGAGCGTTTTTTGGCACCCGCCACACGACTGCTCTCCCTTTCCAGCTCGGCCAGCTTGTCCTTTAGGGCCTGGATTTCCTCCTCCTGCCGGATCTGCCGATCGAGGTTCTCCTCGATTTGCCCCTCCAGGGCTTCAATCTCTTCGATCATGGCCTCTTCGTTGCTGTGGGCAGAGGCCTGTCGCGTGGCCAGCTCTCCGCGGGCCGCGTCCAGGTCCTTGGCCAGGCGGGCCTTTTCAGCCGCCAGCGATTTGAGCAGCTCGCGATGGCGCTGGGAGAGGCGCTCCATGCGCTGGAGAAAATCCTTGGATTGCGCTTCTTCCCGCGACGCCTGCTGCATCACCCGGCGATAGTGAATGCCCATCACCAAAAGGGCGGCACCCAGATAGAGGGTTAGCAGCAGATTGGCGAGCAAGCTGCCGTGGGGCAGTCGCAGGTCCAGCTCGACGCGCAGGCCTTCTTGCAGCAGCCGGAAGTTCTCCGCCGCCACAGCCGCCCGGTCCTCCGGAACCAGAGCCTGGGGGTCGGTGGCCATCAAGGCCGGATAGAGCATGCGGCCTGTTTCGGTGGCCACGTGGACATGCAAAACCAGGCCCCAGCGCGGAAGAGAAAGGTGTTCGACAAATCGGCGTACATTGCCGGCGATGCGGTCGTCAAGCTGCTCGCGGCCTTCAAGGAGCAGCTGAGCATCGCCGACAAGCACCGATTCGAGCTGCTGCTGGTAGCTGCTCCGGGCGTAGGTTTCGATGCCTTGCAACGATAGGATGTATAGTGCAGGCGGAAGGATGACGCACAAGGTCAGCAGCCGGAGGGAGATGTGTCGCATCGCGTTTTCTTAAATATTTCTGTGAAAAACTATTTGTCGCATCGTAAACCTGCTGCACTTCCGCGGAGAGCCCCCTTCTGTCATTCCGAGGAGCGAAGCGACGAGAAATCTCTTTGAGATTTCAGTAACTTCCCGCCGTATTCCCGACTGCAGATCCCTCGCTCCGCTCGGGATGACACGTGAAAGTGGGCTCGGGATGACATAGGAAAAGGTGCCATTCCGAGGAGTACCCCCTGTCATTCCGAGGAGCGAAGCGACGAGGAATCTCTTCGCATTTGCCACCGCCTCCCGTCGTATTCCAAAGTGCAGATCCCTCGCTCCCCTCGGGATGACACGTGAAAGGGGAGCTCGGGATGACACGTGAAAAACCGGTCACAACTTCTCCATCGCCTGCTTCACCCGGTCGGCCACAGCCTCGGCCCCCTTGGTCTCCAGGGCCTTGTTGAACGCCGTGAGGGCGTTTTCCTTGTCGCCTTTGCCCGCATACGCCACGCCGAGGTGGTAGTGGATCGCGGCGTTGTCGGGCATCTTGGCCAAGCTGTCCTGAAGTTCCCGGATGGCGCTGTCCCATAGCCCTTTTTTGGCGTAAACCCACCCCAGGGTGTCCATCACGCCCGGGTCATCGGGCAGCTTCTCGCGCGCCTTTTGGGCCAGGGTGAGGGCCTCGTCCAGGCTCTTGTCCTGTTCGGCCAGGTTGTAGGCCAGGTTGTTGGCGGCCGGGGCGAAGTCGGGGTTGATTTCCAGGGCTTTGCGATAGTGGGTTTCCGCCAGGTCGGGGCGTCCATTCAGGTCATGGATGGTGCCCAGTTGCATATGAGCGCCAAATTGCTTGGGGTTCTTTTCCAGCAGGGTTTCGAACTGGGCCACGGCGGAATCCACATCCTTTTCCCTCAGGTAAAGCCTTGCCAGCTCGTAGTAGGCCAAAACGTAGTTGGCATTGGCTTCCAGGGCCCGCTGAAAAGCGGACTCGGCCGCTTTCAGGTCGCCGCTGGCCTTGTGGATCTGTCCCTCCATGAAATGAACGATGGCCTGGGCCGGAGGGCTGTCGGCCACCACGGCGAGCTGCTGGCCGCAGGCACTCCGGGCCTCGTCCCATTTTTTCTGGGCCGCCAGGGTCAGCACCTTGTTGGTGAACACGTCCATCAGCTTGGGGTTGAGCTGCAGTGCCTTGTCGAAATAGTCGATGGCCTCGTCGTACTGTTTTTCTCTGCGGGTCAAAAGGCCGAGCTGATGGTAACCTGCCGGATTTTCCGGCGCCAGCTCGATGAGTCGCCCGTAATCCGCGCGGGCGGCCGTCATGTCGCGCTGGGCCGCCTTGAGGTTGCCGCGCATGAGCAACGCCTGGTATTGGTCCGGCTGCTGCTTGAGGACCTCTTCGACCTGGGCCAGCGCGCCGACGATATTGCCTTCCCGGCCGAGTGTTTCACCCAGCAACAGCCTGGCTTTGAAAAACCCGGGAGCCAGCTCAAGGGTCTTTTCCAACGAAGCCCTGGCCCGGCTGACGTTGCCGGTGCCGATGAGCGCCAGCGACAAAAAGTAGTGCGCCTCGGCCAGTTTCGGCTCGTCCTTTATAATCTGATCGAAGGTGCCCACCGCTTCGGCGAACTGGCGCCGGCCGACCATGATTTCTCCTTTGACCAGCCTTGCCGCGGGAAACTGAGGTTGGGTGGCGAGCACCTTGTCCACCAGGGTTTCGGCCTTCTCCACTTCTCCCTTGCTCAAGTGAAAGCGGGCCACGGTGGCCATCACACCGGCGTTTTCAGGCTCCAGCGCCATGGCCTTCTCGTACATTTCCATGGCTCGATCGTCCTGACCGATGGTGTCGAAGAATTGCGCCGTGATCATCAGGGGACGGATCTGGTCGGGAGCCATTTCGATGGCTTTCAGATAGGCCTTCTCAGCTTCCTGGTAATCCTGCTGGCGAAAGTAGAAGTCCGCCTGAATGAGCCGTAAATCCACGTTTTCGGGCTGCCGTTCGATGGCTTGCAGAATCTCCCGACCCGCCTGGTCGAAGTTGCGCTGAGCCATGTAGAAGCGAAACAGATCCAGTCTGGGCAGGACGGCTTCCGGTTCCAGGGACACGGCCTGGCGCAGGCGCTGCTCGGCTTCCTCGTGGCGTCCCTGGGTGGCCAATACGCGAGCGGCGCCGAGATAAGCCTTGGCCTGCTTGGGATCTTCGGCGATGACTTTTTCATAGGTCTCAAGGGCGCCTGGCATGTCTTTTTCCTGGGCCAGCAATCCGGCGAGCAGCAAAAGGGCCGTAACGTTGCGCGGCTCCTTGGCCAGCACCGTGTCGATTTCCATCCGGGCCTCGTCCGGTTTGCGCCCCAGCATGTAAAAGGTGGCCAGCTTCAAGTGCGCATCCATGTCTTCTGGGGCCAGCTTGACCAGTGTAACGTAGGTGCTGAAGGCTTCGCGGGGCTCGCCCAGCTTCAGCGCCACCTCTCCTAGCCGGCGGTAGGCTTCGACATGCGTGGCATCGATTTGCAGGGCATTTTTCAGCTCTATGCGGGCGCTCTTGTAGTCTTCCTTTTGAATATAGGCGGCCGCCTTTTCCATGTGCCCGGCCACCTTTTCCGCTTCGGAGGCGCAGGCAGAGAGAGCAAACGCCAGAAAGCTCAAGAGACAGATCGTTATCCGCTTGGGCATCATCGTGTCATCTCTCCTTGCCGGTCATAAAGATTGTTGGGTGATGGACACCACCTCGTAACTGCCTGCCAATTCCGGTTCTTCTTTCAACACCGCGGCAATCGGCAGATGCAGGCAGAATACGGTTCCTTTTCCAGGGGTCGATGCCACGTCGATCTGCCCACCGTGGCTTTCAATGATCCCGTAGGTGGTGGAAAGTCCCAGGCCGGTGCCCTGACCCGGCTGTTTGGTGGTGAAGAAGGGCTCGAAGCAGTTCTTCATGGTTTCCCGGTTCATGCCGATACCCGTGTCCGCAACGCACACTTCCACCACTTCTCCGTTAATCCGGGCGGAAATGGTCAGAACCCCGCCATCGGGCATGGCGTCACGGGCGTTGGTGCAAAGGTTCAGCAGGGCCAGGCTCAGTCCGGAACTGTCCCCGTGCATGGAAAGGCTTTCGGGCACGTCGAGTTCAATCTGAATGGCCTTGTCAAAGGAGGCGCGAATGATCTGGTGGATTTGGCCGATCACCTCGGCCAGGTCGATGTTGCCAAGCTCCCGGCTTACCTTTTTGCGGGAGAAATTCATCAGCCCCTCCACCAAATCGATGGCGTGCTGGATCGAAGTGTCGATGCGCTGGGTGATTTGGGCCAGTTCCGGATCGGCGGGGCGGCCAAGTTGGATGAGTTCGTTGTTCATCTTGATGGTGGCCAGGGTGTTGCGGAAATTGTGCGCCACCCCGCTGGCGATAGTCCCGATGGCTTCCATTTTCTGGGAGTGCTGGAGCTGCATCTCGAGCTGAATGCGTGCGGTGACGTCGCTGATGCGAATGATGCAGCTCTTTTCGGCGCAGTCGATGGGTACGCGTTTGATGGTCACCATGCGATCGTTGAGCTGAACCGGGGACCGCTTGCCCAGGGTGCAAATACCCTTGCCGCCGTTTGCCAGCATGGCCCGAACGCGTGGCCTCACCTTGGGATTGAACAGCTCTGTCGGGTCAGTGGTCAGCAGTTCTTCCTCCGGCAATCCCAAAAACCTGAGTGCCGCATGGTTGGCGTAGACGATGCGCCCCTCGCAAATTTCCACGATCTCATCGGTCAAGCTGTCCAGAATGGCGGACAGATGGTGGTTGCGCGCCAGCAGCTCCCGCGTCAGACGGCGCGCATGAACCGACTCGATTCCCATCACCAGTTTCGCTTCGTCGGCCGTGTGGGGGGCGGCGAGCCTGGCCAGGGCATCCAGGATATGGTTCGCCATTTGCGGAAAAGAACTCTTGGCGATATAGGCGTCGGCGCAGATGTCGATGGGATCGGTGTCGATTTCCGCCAGGGCCGCCGACAAGACAATAATGGCGCAGTCTTGCATCCTTTCCATTTTCCGAACGGTTCGGCACAGCTTGTCTCCACTGATCTTGGGAAGAACCAGGTCCACGATCAGGAAGTCCGGCAGAAAAGAGGGGACCAAATTCAGGGCAGCCAGGCCGTCTTCGGCCGTCTGCACTTCGAATCCCTCGCGCTCCAGCAGGTTTCGTACAAATTTTAAAAGTACTTGGTTGTCGTCGACCACCAAGATTTTTTTCGTCATGGATGCTCTCCACTCCAGCCATGCTAACCGGCGTAAAAAAAATTAAAGCAAAAATCGAGCCGAGAGTGAAATGAGGTTTCGGTTCAGAGGGTCCCGGTTCAGGGTTCAAAGGTTCAGGGTTCAGGGTTCAAGGTTCAAAGGTTCAGGGTTCGGG
>DCWA01000045.1 GCA_002327445.1 Desulfobacteraceae bacterium UBA2174
CCGGGGCGGCGGTCCAGTTCGTCTTGCTCCCGCCGGGAGGCAACCTGATCATGCGGGGTAGGCAAACGTACTTCGCTTGGATTTTTCAGGGTTCTGAAATTGTTGGAAGGGCGGCCAGGGGGTTGACTTGGCGACCGACCGGGAAGCTGTCTGAGGCGCATAGAGCGCGTTGGCCGCAACCGAAGCGGCCTTGTGCAAACGGCGCTGCATTTCGATGGTGCACTGACAGATCGCCCACATTATGGCGCGGTTGCGGGCTACGGGCGCTTGGCGCCGAGTTCTTGCCGGCGGCGCAAGTCAACCCCCGGCCGCCCCGGTTGGTTTCAAATAGCTGAAGAAAATCAGAAGCCTTTCGTAGGTCGTAGCGTCGGCGTCCGCAAGATGCTCTGGATCCGGCGCCCCGAAAAACTCGGCGCCAACCGTCCGTAAAGGCCCGGACAGCGCCGCAACTTTTGCGATGCGGCCCTGCAAGACTGAGAGAAATCGTGCCTTTGGCGCATATCCGCTACTGTCCGGGCCAACGGACGATAGGCGCCTCAAACAGTTCCGGGGCGGCGGTCCAGCTCGTCTTGCTCCCGCCGAGTGACGATTAGTTGAAAGGCGCCAAGCAAAGGCACTTCGGCCGGGATTTTCAGGATTATGAAATTTTTGGAAGGGCGGCCAGGGGGTTGACTTGGCGACCGTCCGGGAAGCTGTCTGAGGCGCATAGAGCGCGTTGGCCGCAACCGAACCAGCCTTGTGCAAACGGCGCTGCATTTCGATGATGCACTGACAAATCGCCCACATTATGGCGCGGTTGCGGGCTACGGACTCTTGGCGCCGAGTTCTTGCCGGCGGCGCAAGTCAGCCCCCGGCCGCCCCCGGTATTTTCAAGTGACTGAAGAGAGAGGAAATCTTTTGGAGGGCCTGGCGCCGGCGTCCGCAAGACGCCCTGGATCCGGCGCCCCGGAAAACTCGCCGCCAACCGTCCGTGAATGAACGCGGCAGATCTAAAACTTGTCGCATCAATTCTTCAGCTTCTTGAAATCATGAAAAAGGCGGCGCAAGTCAATCCCTGGTCGCCCACGGCATTTTCAAGTGCCTGAATGAAAAGCCAAAGAAGAAACGTCGACTGATAGAGGAACACGCCGCTACGCCGAGCCGCTTTGTTTCATCTCCTCGATGATCGACACCCGCGTCAAACAATATCGCAGGCGGTTTCAAAGACGATCTGCGGCCAATTCTCCATGCAGATCTCAAGGCGGTACTCGCTGGTGGTCAGATACACCAGGCGCCCTTCGGCATCCAGGGCCAGATCCGCGCCGAGCTGATTCCGGAAAGCCGCCAGTTCCCGGGGATCGGAGCAACCGATCCAGCGTGCCACCTGGATATCGACCGGCTCATAGACGGCATCCACCCCGTACTCGTTTCGGAGCCGCGCCATGGTTACATCGAACTGCAGCACGCCCACCGCCCCCAACACAGGGTCGGTTCCGGTGAAGCGCCGAAACACCTGCACCGCTCCCTCTTCCGCCAGCTGGGTCAACCCCTTTTGCAACTGTTTGGCTTTCAATGGGTTTTTCAGCCGAACGCGCCGGAAATGCTCAGGGGCGAAATTGGGAATGCCGGTAAACTGCAGCGGCTCCTTCTCAGTGAATGTGTCGCCGATCTTGATGGTCCCGTGATTATAGATGCCGATGATGTCTCCGGCCACGGCCCGCTCCACATTCTCGCGCTCCCGGGCCATGAAGCAAGTGGCATTGGCCAGGGTGAAAAGCTTGCCGGTGCGCTGCTGCACCACCTTCATCCCGCGCTCGAACCGTCCGGAACAGATGCGCAGGAACGCGATCCGGTCCCGATGGGCCGGGTTCATATTGGCCTGGATTTTGAAAACAAATCCGGAAAACGGGTCCTCAAAGGGCGCCACCTCCCGGGTGCGGGTGGCCCGCGGACCGGGAGGTGGCGACATTTCCACGAAGGCGTCCAGTAGTTCCTGAACGCCGAAATTGTTGATCGCGCTACCGAAAAATACCGGTGTCTGCGTTCCGTTGAGAAAATGGCGCCGGTCGAAAGGATCCGCCGCCCCTTCCAGCAATTCGATATCCTCGCGCAAACGGTCGGCCGCGGACCCGATCAGCCGGTCCAGGGCTGGGTCGCCCAGATCGTCGATCAAGGTGGCTTCCTCGGTCCGCCGGTCCAACCCGGGAGTGAACAACTGCACCTGGCGCCGCTGCAGGTCGTATACGCCCCGCAGCCCCTTTCCCTGCCCGATGGGCCAGGACATGGGCGTGCACTCGATCTGGAGTTTGTCCTCGATCTCCGCCAGGATATCCAGGGGAGAAATTCCCTCACGATCCATTTTGTTGATGAAGGTGACAATGGGCGTGTTGCGCCTGCGGCACACGGCCATAAGCTTTTCGGTCTGGGATTCCACTCCCTTGGCGCTGTCGATGACCATAAGGGCGCTGTCCACGGCGGTGAGCACCCGGTAAGTGTCCTCGGAAAAATCCTGGTGGCCGGGCGTATCCAGGAGGTTGATCTCGTAGTCGCGATAGTTGAACTTCATCACCGAAGTGGTGACCGAAATACCCCGCTCGCGCTCAATGGCCAACCAATCGCTGGTGGCGTGCCGGGCCGCCTTGCGCGCCCGCACGGCGCCGGCCTGGTGGATGGCGCCGCCGAAGAGCAGGAGCTTCTCCGTGAGGGTGGTCTTGCCGGCGTCCGGGTGGCTGATGATGCCGAAGGTGCGCCGACGCTCGATTTCCTGTTGTTGATGACGGTCCATGGATTCTACAAAAACGCCGCCAGGATCCGGCGGCGACCTCAATTCATTGTTTTTCCCGTGAAAAGCCGGAAATGCAGGAAGGAACCCCCCACGGGGTGCAGGCGGGCTTTGCACAGACCTTTGGTTCACAACCCGGGCTTCAGGGGTATATCATGAGCCCTCAACTGGCCATTCAGCGTATCAAATGCCGAATAGACCGAAAACGATTTAGCTATGCCAATACGCTTTGAATGTCAACAGAATTCAGTTGAACCGAACTCCAAAGGGATATAGGATACATTATTCAAGGACAACCCCATCAGGGAAAAGGGTCGTTGAATCTTTTATTTAAAACCAGTTCGTTGCGGCTTTCATTCATATGAAACGGCGCAGCGCCAGAACATTTTTTGGACGATCATGGACCTTGCCCAAATTTTAGAAAACTGCTCCAAAACATTGCCCTGGCAGTGGGCGCATCGGATCAAAACCGAGGTGAGCGGCCGCTATGCTGACCTTGCCTTCGAGGAGATCCTGGATTCCACGACCATTGCCACAGAGGGCAATTTTTTTGCCATTATTAAAAATGATTACGTCAAATTAGACCAATTCATCTCCCAGCTCAGCACCAAACGCCTGGCAGGCGGCTTTTCACTCGCGGAGGTGCAGCAGGCATTCGAGCTTTATCGGACGATCCTCACTCCGATTCTGGTCCAAGAGCTGAAAGGGGAAGACTTGGTCCAGGCACTGCAAAAACTCAACGTCTGCCTGCGGCATTCCATCAATCGGTTCAGCGAAAAATTTTTGGCGCAGGCTGAAATGGCGTTGTTGAAGGCGAAAGAAGAAGCCGAAGCGGCAAATCTTGCCAAAAGCAATTTCTTATCCAGCATGAGCCACGAAATTCGAACGCCCATGAATGCCATCATCGGCATGGGGGAACTACTTGCGGAAACCCCCCTTTCGGTTGAACAGCAGCGATACGTGGAGGTATTCAGAAACGCTGGAGAAAATCTGCTTAACATCATCAACGACATTCTCGATCTGTCCAAGATCGAGGCCGGCTACATCGAGCTCGAGTCCATTGACTTCGATCTCAGGGAGCTCATGGAGCGAACGGCCGAGGAATTGTCCATCCGCGCCCACAACAAGGGGCTGGAACTCATCAGCCATATCCTGCCGGATGTGCCTTCCCATCTCGTCGGCGATCCCGTCCGGCTTCGCCAGATCCTGGCCAATCTCGTCGGCAACGCCATCAAGTTCACGGAAAAGGGCGAGGTGGTCGTGCATGTCGCCAGGCAAAAAGAGCCTCCGCTGGATGTCGACCCGCAGCGGGAAGGGAAAATAGAACTCTTTTTCTCGGTCACCGACACGGGCATCGGCATCCCTGAGGATAAACTTCAAAAAATTTTCGATAAATTCACCCAGGCGGATTCTTCCACTACCCGAAAGTACGGCGGCACCGGACTCGGCCTGTCCATTTGCAAACATCTCGTCGAGCTGATGAACGGGCGCATCCGGATCGAGAGCCAGGAAGGCCGGGGCACGACGGTCTCCTTCACCGTGCGCTTCAATTTTCGCCAAGAGGCATTCAGACGCCTGCCCGAAACGGCCGCCTTTTACGAGGGGAGGCTCGTTGGGCTGCGGATCCTCGTCATCGACGACAACGCCACCAACCGCATGATTCTGTCCGAGATGCTGTCGAGCTGGGGCAGCATCCCCGCCGAGTCGGAAAACGGTGAGAAGGGGATCGCCGAATTGAAGCGGGCAAAAGCCCGCGGGACGCCTTATGACTTGGCGCTGCTCGACTACCACATGCCCGTTCTCGACGGTTTCGGCGTGGTGCAATGCATCCGGGAGGATCCGGCCGTCGCCGACACCCCGATCGTTATGATCACCTCGGATTTGTCGGCCGAGGACTATGACAAGTTGCACGCGGTCGGCATTGAGAGCTATTTTACCAAGCCGGTCAAACGCGCAGAATTGAAAAATGCCATTCTGAAAGCGGTATGCCGGGTAAACGAAGAAAAGATCGCCGGGCTCAAGATCCTTATCGTGGATGACAATGCCACCAACCGGATGATTTTACGCGAGACCCTGTCAGGGTGGAAATGTCTTCCATCGGAGGCGGAAAACGGTCAGAAGGGAATCGTCGAATTGGAGCGGGCGGCACGGACGGGGACCCCATACCACCTGGTGCTGCTCGATTGCCACATGCCCGGTCTCGACGGCTGCGCGGTGGCGGAACGCATTCGGCAGAGCCCGGCCATTGCGGACACGCCCATTGTCATGGTCACCTCGGATTTGGGCAGGGGCGATCCGCGCCGGTGCCATGAACTGGGCATCGAAAAATATCTGACCAAGCCGGTTAAACGGGCCGAGTTGAAAAGTGCCGTTTTGACCTTGGCATGCAAGATGGAAAGCGCACTCGGAAAACCGGCACCGCCTTCAACCGCTGAAGAGACGCATCGTGCGCTGCGGATCCTTTTGGCCGAAGATTCCGAAGACAACCGTCTGCTACTGCGGTCGTTTTTGAAAAGCCGACCTTACCAGATCGATATCGCGGAAAACGGGGAGATCGCGGTTGAACAATTCAAGAAAAGCACCTATGACCTGGTTCTCATGGATATCCAGATGCCTGTGATGGACGGCTATGCGGCCACGCGGGAAATCAGGGAATGGGAGCGGCAAAAGGCGGTCAAGAAGACGCCGATCATCGCGTTGACGGCCTATGCCTTCAAGGAAGACCGCCAAAAGAGTCTGGAGGCCGGCTGCGACGGCCATCTGGTGAAACCAATCAAAAAGGCGGTTCTCCTGGATGCCATTGCCGATTACACGGGAGGAAAGCGAAATCATGAGCCAGCACAATGAAGACCCCATCGTCGTCCGAGTGGATCCCGACCTTGCCGACCTTGTCCCCGGTTTCCTGGAAAACAGGCGAAAAGACGCGGCCGATATTGAGATCGCGCTGCAACAAGCGGATTATGAAACCGTTCGAATTCGCGGTCACGACATGAAGGGAAGCGGCGGTGGCTATGGATTTGACAAGATCAGCGATATCGGCCGATTGCTTGAACAGGCCGCAAAAGACAGCAACACGGATGCCATTCAGCGCCAGTTAGCTGATTTATTATTTTACTTGAACCACTTACAGGTCAATTACGAATAAGGACAGTTGGGCTGGAAAGTCCCTCGCCTGTCTTTAAGTATTTGATCATCGTCAAAATATTTTGCCCATTGACCGTTTCGTAACTGATTTCATCCATCAAGGTTTTGAGGATGAACACCCCCATGCCCCGCTCAGGCAGGGACTCCACCTTCGACGGATCGAAGGCCAACGGCTCGATCCGCGAGAGGTCCATGGTGTCCCCCCTGTCGTAGATCTTGAATGTCAGGCGGTCCGGGTAAAGCAGGATGTCCACTTCCACCGAATGCCCCGATTCACCATGGTAGGCGTGTTTCGTCACGTTGGTGACCGCTTCGACAACGCATAACTCAAGTTGATAGCCGCTGATCGCGTCCATGGAAAGCATCCCGGCGATTCCCCTGACGGCACTGCCGATCAGGGAAATATTCTCCAACTTGCTTTCGATAATCAGCTTGAGCGTGCCCGCCGCATCCAATTTTTTACCCCTTTTGGGAAAGGGCCGCGAGGGCGGCTTCCTCTGAAGTAAAGATATCAAACACCCGATCCATCCGGGTCAAACGAAAAAGGCTCATGACGGTTTCCTTTACCATGCAGATCACCAAGTCCCCGTCGTTGCCTATTTTTTTGAGTCCGGAAATGATGGCGCCAAGCCCGCTGCTGTCGATGAAGTCCACTTGCGAGAGGTTGAGCACGATTCGTCGGTTACCAGCATCGATCCATTCGTTCATTTTTTGTTTCAAGTCCATTGCGGTCGACGCATCTATTCTTTTTTCCAATGGTTTTACCACCAGAACAGACCCTGTGTGTCTTTGTTGCAGTTGCATCGTGTCTACCTTCAGATTTAATTTTTGATTTGATCTTTAAACCCAATCCCCAAAAGACTCACGTCGTCACGAACCTTCGAACCTCCGGCAAACTCCTGAATCGCTGACAGAATTTCGTCCAACATGGCATGAACAGGCAGGTGAATCAAGCTTTGGACCAATTCGTGGAACCGCTTTTCACCGAAGATTTCTCCCTTATCATTCATTATTTCAAACACCCCGTCCGTATAGCAGAGTATCTTGTCTCCATCGCGAAGTTTTCGCTGTTCATCTTCGAACGGCACGATGCCGTCCAACCCGATGACCGTTCCTCGTTTTTCAAGGAGGTCGTATGAGCCGTTCGAATGAAGCACCATCGGCGGAGGATGGGCGGCGTTGCTGTAGATCAGATCCTCTTGGCGCAGATCAATGATGATATAAATAATGGTCAGAAACTTCTCGAAACGCTCCCAGGGATATTCCGCATCCAACGCCTTCAATACTTCACTGGGTGGCACCACTTCGTGACCGCAGGATAAATCGGACGGATGGCGGACGGTACAGCCCGTATGGGGCTGAAGTGCCTGGGATACGGAAAACGTCACCAAAGCCGCCGGCACCCCATGGCCGCTGATATCGATCATGTAAAACGCCACATGATCTTCGTCCAGACGCAGCACGTTAAAAATATCTCCCCCGATTTTTTCAGAAGGCATAAATTTCCATGCAATATCGAGGTGTTCAATTTTGGGCAGTTTTTGGGGCAATAGGCCTTGTTGAATTCCGGCGGCAGCCTGAAGGCCTTCATCGAGATTCTTCTGCTTTTGCATCAGCTCCGCATTGGCGGCCATCAACGCATCGGTGAGGCGACGAATTTTGAGCTGATTTTCGATTCGGGCCATCACCTCCCCTCGATCGAAGGGCTTGGTGATGTAATCGGCGCCGCCGATGGCGAGGCCTTTGACCTTGTCCGCCGTATCGGACCGGGCGGAGAGGAAAATAACTGGAATGTCCTTGGAATCAGGATCGGCTTTGAGTTTCTCGCAGACCTGAAATCCATCGATATCGGGCATGATGATATCCAGGAGGATCAAATCCGGCATGAATTCGCAGACCAGCCTCAGGCCTTCTTCGCCGTTTCGGGCTTCCCCGATTTCATAACCGGATGCCTTGAGAAAGCGGCCAAGCAGGGCCCGAATCTCCAGAGAATCATCGATGATGAGGATTTTTTCTCTCATGGCATTCATTTCATGGCGTTTTATTCCAGATCAAGCGCATATACTCCGAAATGGCTCTATCGCTGGAAAATTTTCCGGACCGCGCCACATTCAAAATGGCTTTTCGGGTCCAAGATGACGTGTCTTGATATTCTCTTTCTATTTTATCTTGAATCTGAAGGTACGGCAGAAAATCAGGAAGGTGGAAATACGGATCCTCATTATTCATCACATGGTGATAAAGCCACTGAAAAAGCCCGGGCTCGGAGGCGCAAAAGGTATCATCCCGAAAAGCATCCATCACCATCCGAACCTCCCGGAAGCGGCGATAATATTCAGCGGGATGGTAGGCGTTGTTCTTTATCATGTCCGCTACTTCTTCAGCCTTTAGCCCGAAGATGAAAATGTTTTCTTCTCCCACCTCTTCCAGTATTTCGACATTGGCACCATCGAGTGTGCCGACCGTCAGGGCGCCGTTCAACATGAATTTCATGTTTCCCGTTCCGGATGCCTCCGTGCCCGCCATGGAAATCTGTTCACTCAAGTCGGCCGCCGGAATGATTTTCTCGGCCAAGGAAACGCGGTAATCCGGCAGGAAAACAACCTTCAAGGCATCCCTGAGCGCCTTGTCCTGATTGATGACCTGCCCCACGTTATGGATGAGCTTGATCATCTGCTGGGCCACCCAGTAGCCGGGAGCGGCTTTTCCGGCAAAGACATAGGTTTTGGCAACGGTGGGTTGTTTTTCTCCCCGTCGTATTCTCAGGTATTCATAAACAACTTCCATGATTTTCAAAAGTTGACGCTTGTATTCATGGATCCTTTTGACATGAATATCGAACATGGCGTCGGGATCAACGGCCGTCCAAACCGTTTCATAGATGATTTTGGCCAACATTTCCTTGTTGGCTCGTTTGATGCGGCGGAAGGCTTCTTTGAATCCCGCCTCATCGGCAGAAGGCTCCAGGAGTCGAAGGTGGCCGAGATCGGTGATCCAGGCATCACCGATGGTATCGCCGATGAGGCTGGCCAGCCGGGGGTTGGCTTCCAGCAGCCAGCGCCGCTGAGTTATCCCATTGGTAATATTGACGAATCGCTCCGGCCAAAGCGCATGAAAATCCGCAAAATTGTCTTTCTTCAGAATCTCCGTGTGGAGGGCGGACACCCCGTTGACGCAATGAGAGCCGACCACGGCCAAGTGAGCCATGCGGACCTGCTTGTTCTCGCTTTCTTCGATCAACGAAACCCTCCGCAGAAGGTCCGTGTCGCCGGGATACCGTCTTCTCACCTCACCAAGAAAGCGGTGGTTGATTTCATAGATGATCTGAAGGTGGCGCGGAACGACGCGTTCAAGAAGCTGGACGGACCATTTTTCCAGCGCTTCGGACAAAATCGTATGGTTGGTATAGGCCAAGGTTTCCTGCGTGATCTGCCACGCGTGATTCCAGGGCAAGGCATATTCGTCCACCAGAAGCCGCATCAGTTCCGCCACCGCCAGGGAAGGATGCGTGTCGTTCATCTGAATGGCGACCTGATCCGAAAAGTGATCGAAATTCTCATTGATCTCAAGATAACGCCGGACAATATCACGAATGGAGCAGGCCACCAAAAAGTATTCCTGCAAAAGCCGCAGTTCTCGACCGGATTTGATCGTGTCCAGAGGGTAGAGCATCTTGGTGATGGTTTCAGAGGAAACCTTCTGCTCAACCGCTTTGAAATAATCCCCTTCATTGAAAATCTGAATGTCGAAATCCTTCGAGGAACCTGCTCCGTAAAGTCTCAGCCAGTTGACCGTTTCCCCCCCGTACCCAACTACGGGAATATCGAAAGGGATACCCATGATCACTTTCCAATCAAGCCACATGGGATTGTATTCTCCAGCGCGATCCTGAAAGTGTTCGATCCGTCCGTAAACGGGAACGATGCATTTCTCATCAGTACGTTTGATTTCCCACGGATTGAGTTCGGCTAGCCAATTATCCGGCTTTTCTCTCTGATATCCGTTATCAATTTCCTGTTTGAACAGACCGTATTCGTAGTGAATGCCGTAACCGAAACCGGCAATGTCAAGCGTTGCCATGGAATCGAGAAAACAGGCGGCTAGACGTCCAAGCCCGCCATTGCCTAAACCGGGGTCATTCTCCTGTTCCCGAACCTCTTCAATATCGATATCACCATCCATCAGAAGATCCTTGAAGACATCGAACATCCCCAAATTGTGGAGGGAGTTGCTCAACAATCTGCCGATCAAAAATTCCAACGACAGATAATAGACTCGTTTTGTTTTCGTCTCGTGATATCTTCGCTCTGTTTGAAGGATCCTTTCCGTCATCCGATCCCTCAGGGAAAAAGCCGTCGAGAGGTAGAGATCCCGAGATTCCTTTGAGCTGGGCGCCTTGCACAGAGAGCAGCGGAGATGGTAATTGATGGACTTTTCCAAAGCGGATTTCGATTTGCCCAAATGGATGGATTTCATTTTCAGGCTCTCATATGGCTTAATTTGTTTTAAAGTTATATTTTTATATGTATCCCGAGGATAGTGGAGTGTCAAGAAAAGCGGCCAATTCATGAAAAGGCCGTCAAGATAGGCCAGCAGCGGTCGCCAAGGGCCTGATCTGCGAAGCGGATGGGTTTTGGTCGTTCAGGAAAACAAATTCGGCTCCGTTATTTAAAGGCCCGCCCAAGGATGTTCGGGCTTTTTCGCCGATGTTGACTTTGGCCTTGTTCGGCTTGACCGAAAGGGTTTCCAGGAGAATTGCGGCCTTTGCCGATCCCCGCCGTGAAGGCGCTCCAGTCTTCACCCCCAGGCTTGCCGCTTCGGCCCGTGGCGACCGCTTCCGGCCGCTTCCGCTACGCCCTCGGCACCGCGGCGACCAGCAGGCGGGTGACTTCCCGGATGATGGCATCGCTGCTGTTTTCTCCTTTTTCAACCTTGGCCGCAGCCCAATTCAAAGATTGGACGGGAACATTGATCTCGTAAAGAAAGGTATGCAGGACGACGGGAAGGGCCGGAAAGGAGCGCCTGAGGCGGTCGAGCAGATCCGTGCTGTCGGCGTCCGGCAGGTCCGGGTCCAGTACCAGCAGGTCGGGCCCGGCGCCTTGGCCCAAGGCTTCCATCAAGTGCCCAGCGTTCTCCGCAGCGTTTACCTGAAAGCCGGCGGCGCTCAGCTCCCGCGTCAGAAACCGCCTCACGTGGGGATTGCGGTCAGCCACGAGAATTTTATAGGGTCGTGACACGCTGGACCATCCTTTCGGTCTCCGGTGCGGCAACGGTCACATCGATGGCAAGCTCGTATTCGGCGCCTCCGGCGCGTTGAATGGTAAACCCCAACTTCCGGCCCAGGGCCAGCATCCGGGTGTTTTCGGCCAACACGAGCCCCCGGATCTTTTCGATCCCCCGACTGGGCGCCAGATCGATGCAGCGCTGCAGCAACGCCGCTCCGATGCCAAGCCCCTGGAAGGCGTCGGTCACCACGATGGAAAACTCGGCACGGCGGGGATCTGTCTGGGCGATCATCCGGCCGACACCCAGCATCGGTTCGTCCGGACCGCTGCCCGGGTACGCCGCCAAGGCGATGTGGCGCCGGGGATCCACCCGGGTCAACCGCGCCACCATGGTCTCCGAAAGCTGCTTCATGGGAGCAAAAAACCGCATATAGATGCTCCGGGGAGAAAGGCTGTGAAAAAATTCCACCAGGCGACGATCATCCCGGGGCCCGATGGGGCGAATCCACAGCGCCATGCCGCCCACTTCCACCCGATCGGCCTCCGCGGCCGGAAACGCACCATCGTTTGAAGTCATCGCCTCTTTTTCCAAGCGCTTCCCCGCGCTCAATTCACGATCCAGACACTGTGCTGGCGGGCTGCCTGAATGACCTTGTGGGCGACTCGCCCCATGAAAACGTCCTTCACGCTCGACTGCCCCCGGCGGCCGAGGACGATGGTGGCGTAGTCGCCCGTTTTCGCCTCTTCGGCGATGGCTTCCGCGCGGCTCCAAACCCCTTGGATCACGCAGGTGGTGATGCGGGACGGATCGAGGCCCTCGGCTTCCAGGATCCGGTGCCCCGCTGCAAAAACTTTCTCGATGGACTTTTCCGCCTTGGCGAGGCACTCGGCATTTGCTTCCGAGATTTCCTTCGCCTTTTCCATGTGGGTTCCGATCAGCTTTCGCTGCTCGCCCTCCCGGGCGCGCACCGCCGGGACAACCTTGACGGCCTTGGGCTCCCTTTCGAGGTCGTAATAACACTCCGGCACGTTGGAAAAGACGTGAAACAACACGATATCAATGCTCTGGGGAGGACAGAATCGGGCCACTTGGCGCACCGTTTCCAGGCTGCGCGCCGATCCGTCCAGAGCTATCAGGACGCGCTGGGTTTGGTTTCTGGGCATGAAAAAACTCCTTGATCGAAAATTTCCCGTCGGTTGTGCCGGTGATCCACCAGGTACAGCAACCTGGCCTTGGTGCGCAGTTTGGCCAGCAGCTCGGGCAGCCGGCTGCGCTCCAGGTTGTAGGCGCGGATGTAGATCTTGCGAAAGCCTTCCGGGACGCGGTCATAGGAAGACAGGATGCTGAGCAGGCGTCCATCGTAGGCGCGGATTTCGTCGGTGAGCTGCTTGATGGACCCGGGCTGGTCCGGTGCCAGAAACGCCAGCTGGAGCCCTTGATGTTGGCCGCCCAGGCCGGTCAGGACGACCAGCAGACGGTTGACTTCCGCCTGGGTGATGACGCCGACGATCTGCCCCTCCTCCACCACCGGCACTCCGGAAATCCGGTGGCGCAGCAACACCGCCGCGGTCTCCTCCACGGTGAAATCGGGTGGAACGCTGATGGCCGGTGAACTCATGATGCTGGCCACCTTGATTTTGGAAAGCAGATAGAGCAGTTCGTGGACTTCGAGGCTGGTGGCCTCGGAGGCCGAAGCCCGTTTCAGATCCCGGTCGGTGACCACTCCCACCAGGCGCCCCTGCCGGGTCACCGGCAGCAGACGGCCTTCGTTTTGCTTCATCAACTTGATGGCATTTTCCATCGAGTCTTCGGCTTCGATGGTCTCAACCTTCGGGTGCATCCAGTATTTGACCAGCATGGCGTCCTCCTTTGCGCGACAACGGCATGGGTTCGGGTTTCCCGTCATGATCGCTCCGGTCGCCTTCCCGTTGCCGCGCCGATACGGCCAGCGTCCGGTCGATCTGTCCCAGGGTGACGACCCCCATCATGCTGCCGGTACCGTCGACCACAGGCACGGCCTCCAAGCGGTGGCGACGGAGCACCGCCAAGGTTTCGGCCACCGAAAAATCCGGCGGCACAATGATCTTCGACGGCATCATGATCCGGCACACTTTGATCCGGTACAGATCCCCGATATCGCTCTTTTCCTGGCCGGTTTTCATCCTGACCGCGAATCTCTCCATCGTCTTGTCTCCTTGCTTTTCCGATTACCAGGGCGGTCCGCCCGGGCATCTCAACCTTTCTTTTTCTCCGGCCTCAGGCTCAGCAGCGGAACCGGGCAGCGCTGGTACATCTTCTGGGCGCAGGAGCCGATGACGGTGTCGGCGAGGTTGCCGCGCCCCTTGGTGCTCATGATCAGCAGATCGGCGCGTTTTTCGACGATCTGTTCCAGCAACCCCAGGTAGGGCACGCCGACCACCACCACAGTCTCCACCGGGAGGTCGGCCCCGCCGGCTTCCGCCAACAAGCCTTGCAGGCTGCGGGTGCGCTCCTCGGTCTGCTGCTCGATGTAGTCCACCAACGAAAAGTCGCTCTGGCCGTAGAGCACCCGTTCGATGGTGTTGACATCCCGCTGGTTGATCACGTTGACCAGGGTCAAGCTCGCCCCCAGCGGTCGTGCCAGCGCGACCCCGTGGTTCACCGCAGCTTGGCTGTAGGATGAAAAATCGACTGCCACCATGATCCGTTGGTAGAGCGCCATAAAAACCTCCGTCGGTTGCATTGTTGCGGCCGCCAGGGCACGAAAAACCGCCCTGCCATGGATTCAAGCAAACCTCATGCCACCGAATCCGAGCGACCAGACTTCCAAGTACTTGATATCAAAAGAGATAAAAAATGAGAAAGAAGGATGGGAAGCCAGCGGGTGTCGGCCGGGTTGACAGGCTGGAAACGATCAGTCTTCCTTGACGGCGGTTTCGATCCGCAGCCCGTACTTGTCGATCTTGGCGTGCAGGGTGGGCCTGGAGAGGCCGAGCAGCTTGGCGGCCTTGGAGCGGTTGCCGCCGCACAGGTCGATGGCCTCGCGCACCAGGATGCTGGCCACGGCGTCCATGCAGCGGTCGAAGCGGTCCTCGTCCTTGCCGGTGGTGAGCATCTGCATTGCCCACCCGCGCAGGTCCGACCCCCGGGGCGCCGGTTCCGCGCTGGCGACGGCCTCCTCTGTGGCCTGGGCGATATCCTCGACCGCCAAGGGCGCTCCCCGGCTGAAAATCAGGGCCTTTTGCAGCGTGTTGGACAATTCGCGCACGTTGCCCGGCCAGGGCGCGCCCTGCAGCAGGGCGGTCGCCTCGGCGCTCAGGCCGGGGTTTTCGATCCCGGCCTCGGCGGCATGGCGGGCCAGGAAGTATTCGGCCAGGGCCGGAATGTCGTCCCGGCGCTGGGCCAGGGGCGGCAACCAGATGGTGACCACCTTGAGCCGGTAGTAGAGATCCTCCCGAAATCGCCCATCGACCATGGCCGTCTCCAGGTTGCGGTTGGTGGCGGCGATGATGCGCACGTCCACCGGAATGGTCTGGCGCCCGCCGAGCCGTTCGAGGCTGCGCTCCTGGAGCAGGCGCAGGATTTTGGCCTGCAAGCCGAAGGGCATGTCGCCGATCTCGTCGAGGAACACCGTGCCGCCATTGGCCTGCTCCAGCTTGCCGATGCGCCGGTGCACCGCCCCGGTGAAGGCCCCCTTTTCGTAGCCGAACAGCTCGCTTTCCAGCAGCGTCTCGGGAATGGCGACGCAGTTGATCACCAGGAACGGCTTGTCGGCCCGGTCGCTGTGCTGGTAGATGGCCCGGGCCACCAGCTCCTTGCCGGTCCCCGACTCGCCGCGGATCAACACGGTGGCGTTGGTGGCCGCTACCCGCCCGATGGCCTTGTAGACCGCCTGCATGGCCGGGCTGCGCCCCACGATGGCCTCACGGGAGGCCTCGGTGGACATGGCGTCCAGGTCCACCGGGGAGCGCATGAAGCGCCCGGCTTCCAGGGCCTTGGCGATCAGAGCCAGCATGCCGGGAATGTCGAAGGGTTTGAGCACGTAATCGAAAGCCCCGCACTTGGTGGCCTCGATGGCGGTTTCGGTGGTGCCGTAGGCCGTCATGATGATCACCGGCAGCTTCGGCTCCAGGGCGTGGATCGCGCGAAAGGTTTCCAGCCCCCCCATCCCGGGCAGGCGCATGTCGAGAATCACCAGGTCCGGGACCGCCGCGCGCATCTCCTCCAGGCCGGCCTCCCCCGACGCGGCGGTGCGCACCCGGTAGCCTTCCTCGACCATCAACTTCTCGAAGCTCTTGCGCAACTGGTCGTCGTCATCGATGATCAGGATCGTGTCCACCCTCGGCCTCCTTGATCGGCAGGGAAACGGTAAACGCGGCACCCCCGCCCGGCCCGGCCTCCACGTCGAGCCAGCCGCCGTGCTCGGCGATGATCCGCACCGCGATGCTCAGTCCCAACCCCGTTCCCTCCTCCTTGGTGGTGAAAAACGGCTGGAGAATCTTTTCCCGCAGCCCTTCGGGAACGCCCGGCCCGTTGTCCACCACCCGCAACCGGGCCACCGGCCCCCGGGACGGCGCCACCGCCGTCTGCTCGTGGATGTCGATGCGCCCCTCGCGCCCGATGGCCTCGCAGGCGTTGACGATCAGGTTCACCAGCACTTCCTTGAGCTGCTCGGGGTCGCCGCTGATCTCGGGCAGCGGCGCCAGGCGGTGCACCGTGACGGTCACCTCGTAGGCCTTGAGCCGGTGCTCCAGCAACTGCAGGGCCATGTCCACCACCGTCGAGGGGCTCACCGGCTGCATCTTGAGCTTCGGCGGCCGGGAAAACTCGAGAAAGTTCTGCACGATGGTATCCACGTGCCGGATCTCCTGGCCGATGACGTCGAAGTCTTCCTTCTGGGCCGGGGTCAGGTCCAGGGTGCGATTGAGGGAAAACAGGCGCATTTTGATGGAGGTGAACGGGTTGCGGATGCTGTGGGCCATCCCGGCGGCCAGCTTGCCTACCATGGCCATCTTTTCGCTTTGCAGCAGGTGCTCGCGGCTCTTGGCCAATTCGATCTGGGTCTGGTCCACGTCGGCGATGAGCCCCCGCACGCCGCGGTTGAGGGCCGCCACCACATCCAGTTCCCCGCCGCCGTTGTCCGCGTGCCGTCCGGTGGCCCGCTGGAGCTGCTGCAAGGGGCGCAGGATCTGGATGCCCAGGATAAAGGCCAGGACCCCGGCGCAGGCGAGGCAGACCAGAATCGTGGCGGCGGCGATGACCCGCAGCCGGAAGGCATCCTTGGCGGCGGCCGCGGTGAGACCGGCAATCTTCTCGCCGTGCTGCCGCTTGTAGTCCTCGCACAGCTCGATGATGGAAAAGAATTGCTGCCGCACCTCCCGGTGCAGCCGGGCCCCGGCCTCGCGCTGGCCGCCGCGGTAGTAGGCGATCACCTGGTCCTTGGATTCCACGTAGCGGCGGTATTCGTCCTCGATGCGGGCGATGCCGTCGCGCAGGGACGGGCTCTGGGCCAGGCGCCGCGCCTCGGCGAGCCGGTCGATGAAAATCTGCCGATACTGGCCGAGCTGCCGGAGCCAGGTGGGATCGTCATCGAGGAGGTAATAGGTCACGAACCCCTTCTGGTTGACCAGGGCCGCCTCGAGCTCGCCGGCCACCCTGAAGGCCGCCAGCCCCTCCCGGGTGATCCCGGTGAGCAGGGCTTCCATGCGGTACGTGTACCCGATCATCACCAGGGCGCCGAGGAGACTGAACCCCGTCAGGGCCACCAGGGTCAGGTAAAACCGTTGTTTCAGTGTCATCCCGTGCCCTTTCCCTCAGGCCGGAACCGGCGATCCCGCGCCGGCGAGCTGGCCGATTTGATCTTCAAGCTTGCGCCGGTAACGGGCTACCGTGTCACTGCTGGCCATCACCATGTCCAACTGCCGGGTGTGAATGATCAGGTAGCCGAGGATCCTGAGGGCGCGCTGCATCGCCTCCGGCTTTTCATCCTCGATGCGCGCCGCCAGCGCGTCCTCCCGGATCGAAACCGAGAACCCGTGGGCCTCGAGGATCTCCCCCACGAAGGTCACCCGCTGAACCCGCCGGCCCTCGTCCGCCGCCCCGCCCTTGAAGCGGAAGGTGGCGTAGTTTTCCCCGCGCCGATCGCCCACCATGGCTTCCACGGAGCAAAAATGAAACCCCAGGCGCGACTGGAGGCTGCAGTAGTGCCGGGAAATCATGAAGTAGTTGCGGTTGGCCAGGCTCGAACGTACCGTGGGCACCAGGGCGCGATTGGTCGTGGCCTGGAACATCACGGCCATCATCCCCCGGCTGTCCACCGGCGGCGGCCCCTCCCAGGCAAAGGCCGTGATCCCCTCCCAGAGCGCCAGCATGGGTATGGAGACGATGTCTTCCAGCCGAGCGTAGCGCGCTTCCGTCCGGCGGGCCAGCCCGTCGTCCAGATCCAGCACCCACCATTGCATCGGGATGTCGGTGAAGAGCTGCTTGCTGGAGCGTTCGGGAAAATCGTGGTGTTTGCCGAAGGAGAACATCTCGTGCACCGCCTTTTCATGGCAGAAGCGCGTGATGTCGTGCAGGGTGCGGCAGCGCTGGGGCCGGAAGGCGGGGCTGTCCGGATCCAGCAGGGTGAGCGGCACGATGTGGTCCGCCGCCCGGCGCAGGGCCTCGTACACCGGGCTGCCCGCCATGGGATGGACCGGCCGGGGCCTGGCGGCGAGCAGCGATTCGATGCGCCCGTCATAGACCGCCATCCCGTCGGCGTCCACCGTGACGATACCGGCCCCATGGAGCACCGCCACGGCACCCTCGACGCCCATCAGCGCCGGCACGCCGAATTCCCGGGCCACGTTGGCCAGATGCCCGGCGATGCTCCCTTGTTCGGTGACCACCGCCGCGGCCCGGTCCAACAGCGAGGCCCATCGCGGCAGGGCCAGGGCCGCCACCAGCACCGCACCGGGAGGAAAGGCCAGGGCGTCGGCATCCCGGCGCACGACAAACACCGGCCCGGCTCCCGCCCCGGTGCTGGCGGTTTGTCCGCCGCGCAGCCGTACCGGCGCTTCCGGTGGGGGAGACGCGGTGGGGGCTTCGGCCTCGAGGGGGTGAAGCTGGAGGGGCCGGCACTGGAGCAGGTGGATCCGTCCCTGGTGATCCAGGGCCCACTCGAGGTCCCGGGGCCCGCCCTGGTCGGCTTCGACGGCCGCGGCCAGGCGAGCCAGGTCGCGCACCCGGTCCGGGTCGAGGGAAGGCCGACGCCGGTCGGCGGGGTCGTTCTCCAGGCGGATGAGCCCCTCGTCGGGATGGCGGACGAACCGGATCGCCTTGTCGCCGATTTGCCGGGCCACCAGCGCCGGTTCCGGATGCCGGCGCGCCACGAACAGGTCGGCCGCCACGCCTCCGTCCACCACCGACTTTGGCAGTCCCCAGGCGCTGTGGATCAGGATTTCGTCCGCGTCCGGCTTCAAGGGATTGCGGGTGTACACTACCCCGCCGGCCACCGCGTCCACCATCGGCATGCACCCGACGCACATGGCCACATCCTCGTCGCGGATTCCCCGGGCCAGGCGGTAGCGCATCGCCGCCACCCCGTACTTGCTCGCCACCACCTCCTTGTAGGCTTGCAGCAGATTGTCCGGGCTCACGTTGAGCTGGCTGCGGTATTGGCCGGCGAAGGAGGTGCCGGCCTCATCTTCCCCCAGGGCGCTGGAACGCACCGCCAGGCGCAGGGCACTCTCTTCCGCCGCCAGTGGCGCGAGGACCGCCGTGATGGCGGCCTGCAGGTCCTCCGGTACCTCGGCCCGGATGATCGACTGCTGCAAGTCGGCGCTGAGGGTGTACAGCTCGTCCGGCCGCCGGATGTCGGCGGCCTGGAGGCGGCGGTTGATCTCGGTCTGCAAGTCCGAATGGGCCATGAAGCGGGCAAACCCGGCCGCGGTGACCACGAAGCCCCCCGGCGGCGCCAACCCCATCCGGCTGGCCAGGTCCGCCAGGTTGGCCATCTTGGCTCCCACCAGATCCGCCTGCTCCGGCCGGACATCGGCCAGAGCCAGGACCAGCGGCCCCTGCCGGGATAGCGGCGGCGGCGCGACGAGGCGGTTGATCTCGGCTTCGATCTCCCGGAAACGCTCCGGCAGGGCGGTGTAGGCGCCCGGGGCCAATTCGTTGAGGTGCCGCACGATGGCGAACACCGTCGCCGAAAGGCGGGTGCAGCGGGAGCGCACAAAGGTCATGCCGAAGGGCGCCTGCTCCGCCAAGACCGCCTGGATTTCGGCCATGATTTCCAGGGCCTTGTTGTTGGCGGCGAGCAGGAGCTTGAAGTGGTGGTAGCGGGTCTGGAAGGCGATCCTCAACGCCTCGACCTCCGCGGGCGGGCGCGGCGGCTTAGGGGCGGTCCGCCCCAGCCAGCGTCTCAGGGTGTCGAGGATCGAAGGCATAAGAAATGACTAAAATTTAAAATAATCTAAAATGACTAAAATGGAAAAAGCGCTCGGCTCCGGCGAAAGGGCCTGCTGTCCATCGCCTTTGCGCAATCATTTTAGTCATTTTAGTCATTTTAGTCATTTCAAATTTCATTCAGTGCTCCAGCCGCATGCCGGAACCCTCGAAGAGGTAGAGGATGCCGAAGCCGTACCAGAGGGTGTAGATGACGTAGAAAACGAGCGAGAAGGACACCACCGCCCAGCGTTCCGAGATCTTCTGGGCCTCGATGCCGTAGTAGTTGTAGGCCGTCTCCACGGCGCGGGACTTGACCAGGTCCAGCAGCCTGGCTTCCTTGAACCGCTCCTGCTTGGTCAGGGCTTTGCTCATGGCGACGATGGTCTTCCACCAGTTGTACATCGCCCGGCGTCCCTCGATCCCGTAACGGGCTTCCAACGCCTTGCCGTCGTTGCGGTACATGGCCGCCGCGTCATCCAGGGAGGCATTGAGCATTTCGCCCAGATCGCCGGCGACCTTCATCCGGGTGCCGCTGACATTGACCATCGCCCCGGCGGCGTTGAGCTGAACCGCCGCCCCGGTTGCCAGCGCCGCCTCGCCCAGATCGAATTCCAGCTCGACGGGCGCGCCTTGGAAGGCGGCGACCTGCCTGCGGGTATCGGGGATGTAATCCGCCGACCCCTTGGAAATCGAATTGTAGAGAGCATCGAGGTATTGCAGCCCGTTGTGGTCGCCGAAGAGCGGAACGAACATCACCACCAGAACCGCGGTGAAGGCGGCCATCATGGCCAATCCGATCCTGAATTCTTTTTTTCTGTCCTTGGCTTCCATCAGACCCCCTCCCGGCCCCTGAGCACGCCGATGTTCTTGAAGAAAGTACCGATCACCCAGACGCCGAAACCGCCGATGACGATGAAAAAGGCATAAATGCCGATGGTGTCCAGCGTCGCGGCGGCGGACTTGCTCAGCGGGATGACCTCCATGGCCGCCAGCTTGCCGGGAAGGGCGAACAGGCGGTTGACGAACCCGGCCAGAACGCTCATGGCGTAGAACCCGCGGATGGTGACCCCGGGCACCACCTTGGTGACCATGGCGCCGATCTGGATGCCGATCAACGATCCGAGCAGCATCCCCATCGCCAGGGTGTAGAAGATGAAGCCGTAGATGGCGTACTGGCTGATGGCGGCGTAGCCGGCGGTGAAGACGATCTGGAAGATGTCGGTGCCCACCGTGGTCATGGACGAGACGCCGAGCATGTAGACGAAAATGGGAAAGGTGAGAAAGCCGCCGCCCACCCCCATGATGCCGGCCGCCATGCCCACCAGGGCGCCGGAGAGCACGAGAAAGACCCAGGAGATCTCCCGGCCGCCGGGGACCAGATCATGGTCGAAGCGGACCATCGGCGGCACCCGCATGGCTTGCAGGCGTTTCGGCAGGCTGCCCATCTCGGCGCCTTCGGTCTTGCTCCCCTTGGCCGGCACACCGGCGCCCATCCGGCGCGCCTTCAGGTAGTCGAGCATGGCGTAGGTGCCCAGAAAACCGAGGATCAACGAATAGATCGTGGTGATGAAGGCATCGGAGAGCACCGGATTGATCTCGTAGAGGACCCGGTTGACTACCCCGCCCACCGTGGCGCCGATGATCGCGCCGATCAGGAAGACCACCGCCAGCGGCACCGAAACGTTGCCGAGCTTGCGGTGGATCACGCTACCCATGATCGCCTTGGCGAAGATGTGGAACAGGTCGGTGCCCACGGCCAGAATCCCCTTGATGCCCGCGCTCATCAGGGCGGGGGCGATGATGAAGCCGCCGCCGGCGCCGATGCAGCCGGTTATCAACCCGGCGCCGACGCCGATGAGGATCGAGACGATGAAGATCCCGGTGGAATAATAGGCCGGGCTGTAGGCGCTCTTGCCGCCCAGCACCGCCGGCAGGGCGCCGGCGATCTCGTCCGCGAAAACGATGCCGCCCAGCACCGCCGGCAGCAGGAAGGCCCCGAGCAGCCACAGGCGGCGGCGATCACCGAGAATGGTCCGGGAAGTCTCGATTTCCCAGAGGGCATGGGCCTTGGCCCCGGCCATCATCCATTGGCCCCACTGTCTGAAGAAGTTCATGGTGCGGTGTCTCCTTGCCCCGGGATCAATCTGCTAGCGCCCCGGGCGTTCTTTGGTGTGAATGTTGTTTCTTCAGCAAGCACCGTTTCCGGTAGGCGTCCTGGAGCTTGTAGATCAGCTCGTCGATGTCCACCGGTTTCATCAGGTAGTCGAAAGCCCCCAGGCCCATCCCCTCCACCGCCGCCTCCAGGCTGGCGTGGCCGGTGAGCATGATCACCTCGATCCCGGGGTAACGCGCCTTGATGCGCTCCAGCAGGCGGATGCCGTCCATCTGGGGCATGCGGACATCCAGCACCACCACGTCCATCGGTTCGCTTTCCAGGATGGTCAGGGCTTCCCCGGCGCTTTCGGCGGCCCGGACATCGATGCGCCGGCGCCGCAGGCGCTTGATGAGGGTGTCGAGGAAATCCGCTTCGTCATCGACGATCAAAACCTTGCACCCGTTGAGGGGAGTCGATTCCGACGGCAGCGGCTGGCGGTATGGGTCCATGGTCGTTCTCCGGAATGCTGTTCAGGTTCCGCCATCGATAAAGCAACCCCTATGCCATGGGCCTTCGATTCCCGAACGCCTTTGTCTGAAACGCTGGCCGTCGATGACGGGGATCGGTGGGACGCTGGAAAAATCCAGCGGCTGTCGGAATTTTTTCCAGCCTGTAAAAAGGAATCCGCGGTGGGGAATAGGACGTGAAGGGGCGGCAAATGCGGAAGCGATCCCACTCTGGCGCTCGGGATGACAGGAGAAAAATGCCCCTCTGAAATGTTCAGCCGTTTGGCTCCTTGCGGAACCGGCTTGCCACGGCCGTCCGGATTTTCTCCATCAGCCGATCCAGATCGCAAGGCTTGGCGAGAAAATCGAAGGCGCCCCCGGCCAGGCCCCGTTGGGCGGCTTCGCTGGCCCCGTGCCCGCTGAGCAAAATCACCGGCAGGTCCGGATCGATGATCTTGATGACCTTGAGGACCTCCAGGCCGTCCATGTCGACCATTTTCAGATCCAGAAGCACCGCGTCATAGTCGCAATGACGCAGTTTTTGAATCCCCTGCTGGCCGCTGAACGCCTTTTCGACGCACAGCCCGCGCCGTGACAGGCGCTTGGCGAGCACTTCGACGAACACGATTTCATCGTCGATGATCAGCAGACGAATGGCCGCGGGCAGTGATACGGTGTCGCTCATGGACAGCACTCGTTTTCCAGCACCCCGGCTAATGATCCGTGGCCGCGCCAAAGGGCGAGGACCGCCTTGGATCACGGCAGGAAGTGCCCATTGGTGACTTTTCAGGCCCGGCGCGCCGTAATCTCCCGCACCCGGGCCTCGACGATCCGTTCCTCCCGCCGGCGTTTGACGGCGGCCGCTTCGTTGACCTTGGCCAGCAGCACCTCGATGTCGCAGGGTTTCATCAGATAGTCGAAGGCGCCTTTTTTCATCCCTTCGATACCCGATTCCACCGTGGCGTGGCCGGTG
This sequence comes from Desulfobacteraceae bacterium UBA2174, assembly GCA_002327445.1. Lineage (GTDB taxonomy): Bacteria > Desulfobacterota > Desulfobacteria > Desulfobacterales > UBA2174 > UBA2174. The sequence continues at coordinate 23,115 of DCWA01000045.1, forward strand.
AGCATGATCACTTCCACCAGCGGAAAGCGACGGCGGATTTCCGCCAAGGTTTCAATCCCGTCCATCCCCGGCATCTTGACATCCAGGATCACCACCTCGATGTCCCCATCGGAGGCCAGACGGTTCAGCGCCTCCTCGCCGCTGCAGGCCTCCCGGATCTCCACGTCCCGTCGGGTCAAACGGCGCGCCAGCGCCTCAACGAACCCCATCTCATCGTCGACGATCAATACCGTTGCTACCGCCATGGTCTCTTTCTCCTTCCGTGTGCTCAGCGGATGGTCCATCACGAGGTTGTCGGGGGCACCGGCACCACCACCCGGAAAGTGGTCCCCTGGCCGACGCGGCTGTCCACCTCGATGCGGCCCCCCATCTTCTTGATGATGCCGTAGCAAATCGAGAGTCCCAGCCCCGTGCCCTGCCCGACGGGCTTGGTGGTAAAAAACGGATCGAATATCCGCTCCAAATTGGCCGCGGGAATCCCCGGTCCGGTATCCTGCACCCCGATGACGATCCACGGACCGTCCACCTCGCTGAACACCGTGAGCCGTCCGCCGTCCTTGGCCATGGCCTGCAGCGCGTTATTGACCAGGTTGAGGACGACCTGGTGCATTTCGGTTTCCGACCCCGACAGCGGCGGCAGGTCCGGCGCCAGAACGGTTTCCACCTCGATGTGGGTGAACTTCGCCTGTTGGGCCACCAGGCGGATGACGTCTTCGATGATCTGGTTGATATCCAGCAGACGGATGCTGCCATCGCTGCCGCGAGCGAAACTGAGCAGCTTGGCGGTGATCTCCTTGCACCGCCTGCCCTGGGTGTGGATCTGCTGGAGGGCCCGCTGGATTTCGGCCCGGTCCTCGGGTTCGCTGATCCGCTCGTCTTCCATCAGGTCCTGGATCCAACCGGCCTCCTCGATCATCACGGCCACCGGGTTGTTGATCTCGTGGGCCACCCCGGCGGCCAGCTCCCCGATTCCGGCGAGTTTGCTGGTTTCGATGACCTGCCGGCGCATGATCTCCTTTTCACGGTCGGCCTTGGTCACCCGGGAGGCCATGCGCCGCGAGATCACCAGGGCCATGACGACGATCAGCATCCCGCCAAGGATGAAAAAAAACAGGGACATCTTCTCGGCCCGACGGAGTTGATGAAAGGCATCGGCCGCCTGCTGACGATAGACGAGGAGCCAGTTGCGGTCCTTGAGCAGCCCGGTCACATAGATGCTGCGCACCCCGTTTTCATCGGGATGGGAATAGACGTGGATCTTTCGGGACGGGTCCACCGCGCAGGTCTGATACCCGCCAAAAACCTTCTCGGCGGCGATGGGGGACGCCGGGCCGGTGGTCTGGAATTCCCCGTCCCGATTGACGATGAACGCCACCCCGGTGGCGCCGATATGAATGCCGCCCACCAGCTTGTTGAAGGCCTCGAAATCGATGGTGGCCCGGAGCACCCAGGCATCTTGTCCCTCGCCGCTGCACACGGCCACAATGAAATGGGGCAATCCGCGCAGACCGAGAAACACATCGCTGATGACCGCCCGTTCCGCCATGGCCTGCTGAAACCAGGCGGCCCCGGCATATTCGGCTTGGCCCAGTTTGAAAGGGCCGGCGTAGGAGATCTGCCGCCCCCGGGCGTCGATGACCCCCAGATCCACGAAGGTGGCCCCGTAGGCACCCTGCAGAAACGCCAACTGACGTTGCAGGAAGGCTTCTTCGGAAAGCGTGTCCCGGCCGAAGCTCTGGGCCAAAAAGCGGACATCGGCCAGACGGGCATGAAGAAATGCGTCGATCTGCTGCTTGTGTTTGCGCACCATCTCCACGAGGTGATCTTCCACCTTTTGGCGGTAAACGCCGCGGAACTGAAGATAAATGGTGAGGCTGACGAGCAACACCGGAACGTAGGAGACCACGAGAATGGTCAGGAACATTTTACGCGCCAGCAACGTGTATTCGGGGTGCATCTGTCGGGTTTCGTCCATGGTCGTCCCGTTTTCAGCGCCGAGCTGAAACGCCAGCGTACTGTCTCCCGCATCGGTTCAGCATCTCGGGGGAATCGGCCTCCCCGTTCAGATGATTTTCGCAGATACCTCACCAAGGCCAGCAATCGGCATGCCAACCTGATCTATCCATGATTTTCCTTCTGGATCGCCATGGCCACCGGATCCACCATGGCGTCGTCGGCCATGAGCATGTCCATCTGGCGGGTCTGGATCAACAGCCGCCCCAGGGTGTCGAGGCGCCGGACCAACAGATCCGCCGGCTGCTTGGACAGGCGCGCCGTGACCCGGTCGCCCACCGCATCCACCCAAAAGCCCAGGTCCACCAACACCCGTTGGATCACCCGCACCCGCCGATGACGTCGTTGGGCGTCGGCGGCCCCCCCCTTGAACTCGAAGTTGATGTAGTTCTTGGCCGGGTTGGCGCTGCAGAAGCTGTCCAGAATGCTGTAATGGTAGCCCACCCGGGAGCTGAAGTTGAGATAGACGTCGCTGACGATGGCGTAGCTGCGGTCGCCGAAACGTTCGCTGCCGAGCCGGGGCGGGTCCAAGAGCTGGCGTCCCATCACGGACCAGAAGCCGCCCAGATTCACCGGCCGGGGCTCCTTGTGCTCACCGGTGCGGGCTTCAAGCATCCCGATCACTAGCGCTCTCAGGGGGACCGAGCGTACCTGATCCAGCGTCACCGCCCGCAGATCCGCCGCCTCCCGGCACAACCCACCACCCAGGTCGATGAGATACAAATCGATGGGCAGGGGCGCCTCGAGGCGCACGGCCCCCTGGCCCGCTTCGGCGACCTGGTCACCGAGCTGAAAGAGCGCCTCGTAGGCCTTTTCGTGGATGTAACGCATGATATCGTGAATGGTCAGGCAGTTGCGCGGTACGAAAGCCGGCGACCCGGGATCCACCAGGTGCAGGGGCAGGATCCGCTCGGCGCGTCGTTTCAGGGCCCGGTGTGCGGCACCATCGCCGGCAGCATCGTCATCGGCCGGGGTCCGCTCCACCAGGCGCGCCACCCGGCCCTCGTAGATGCGGCCGTGGTCGGCATCGACGGTGACCAGCGTTCCCGGCACCAGTCGTTCGGCGGCCCCGGCCAGGTGAACGAGGGTCGGCACCATGTATTCCCGGGCCAGGCAGGCCATGTGTCCGGTGACGCTGCCGGCCTCGGTGACGATGGCGCGAGCCCGGTCCATCACCATCACCAACTGCGGGGAACTGTGGGGCGCCACCAGCACCGCGCCTTCCGGAAAAGCGACGAGATCGGCCTGGTTTCTCACGATGGCCACTGGCCCGGCGCCGACACCGGGGCAGGCGGTTTCGCCGCCGCTAAGAATTACCCGGTACCCTTCAGCCGGCGCCGCCGCCTCCGGTTGCGCCGGGCCGGCGGACGGATCGATGCGCAGGGGGCGCGCCTGGAGAATCACCAGACGACCGGTTGGCTCCAGCGTCCATTCCACGTCCTGGGCCGAGCCGAAGTGCGCCTCGATGGCCATCCCGTGGCCCGCCAGGCGCACGGCCGCCTCGTCGCAGAGCGCCGGTGCCGACTGCCGGGGAGCGTCCACCCCGACCTCGCGGAGGTTCCCATCGGCAGCAACCGTCAGCATGACCGGCTTGGCGCCCACTTCCCGCTCCAGCAGCGCCGGTATCGGGCCTTTGCTCAAAACGAACCGGTCCGGCGGCACCACCCCGTCAACGGCATAGGGCCCCAGCCCCCAGACGGCCTGGATGAGAATCCGGTCGTCGCCCGCATCGAGGGGGCTGCGGGTGTACATTACCCCGCTGGCCTCGGCGGAAATCATCTCCTGGCAGGCCACCGCCATGGCCGCCGCCTGAAATACAAACCCCATGTGCAGCCGGTACGCGATGGCTCGGTCGGTGAAGAGGCTCGCCACGATCTCCTTGTAGGCATTGACGATTTTTTCGCCGGCGACGTTGAGGCGCGTGGCGTACTGGCCGGCAAAAGACAGGGCGCCGTCTTCGCCGATGGCCGAGGAGCGTACGGAAAACCGCCGCGGCATCCCATCGGGCGCCGGTCCCAAAACATCTACGGCCCGGGCGATAGCCCTTTGCAGGTCTTCAGGGACTTCGGCTGCCATGATGAGGCGACGGATTTCGGCCCCCACGGCCACGATGGTTTCCGTCTCGTAGATATCGAGCTTCTGCTTGCGGGCGGCGATGGCCTCGGCCAGGCGATTATGGGCCAGGAACCGCTCGAAGGCCGCCGTGGTGATGGCGAACCCCCGGGGAATGGGCAGGCCAAGCCGGGTGCCGATCTCGGCGAGGTTGGCGTTTTTGCCGCCCACCGCCGGAAGCGCCTCCGCGCTCAACACATCATATTGAATCACCAGGGCCGGCGGGGATGTCCCCGGTGCCACCGCCGAGTCCGAATCCACCCCCTTGCCGATGGCATTCAAACGAGCTCCCAGCTCTGCCTGAGGCCGCCCGCAGATGGCGGCGAAGCTGCGAATCATGCGACCGGTGTGAAACAGGGACCGCAACCAGACCGCCTCGATATAGCCGGGACCGAAGGCGAGACGGCTCCGGAGCTTGGCTTCGATGTCGGCCATGATGCCGAGCAGTTCGGCGTTGGATTCGAGCAATACCTTGAAATTTTCGTATTTTTGGCGAAACCGGTCCGGCACCCGAGCCCCGGGCTGCATCTGCATGCTTCCCGCGCTGCCCCGGCAGCCGCTGATCCAGCGGATAATCCGTTTCACATGTCCCCCCTTTCGACGAAATCGGCCGGCGACCATCGACCCGTCCAGATGTAGCGTGTCGCCGGTCCCCTGCCGACGCGTTCCAGCACTCCCTTTTGCACCAGATCGTTCAAGTCGTGCACCGCGGTGCGCGGGGGCACATCGCCGGCCGATTCCTGATACTCGCCGCGACCGATCTCTCCTTTGGCGCAAATGACGGGCAGGGCTTTGCGCTGGCGGGGATTGAGGTGCAAGGGCACGGCCGCTTGGGCCCGCTTCGCGCTCCCGGCCGCAACCATAGGCATCGTCGAATCGGCGGGTGACGGATCCGGTGTCTTGGAATTCGAGGCCGCTTCAGGGGAGCTCTCCGCAACCCCGTCCAATTGAAGATCGTCGGCCTGGATCACACTGCGGTCGGCCATGACGGCGGCCCTCAGCAGGCAATGCTCCAACTCCCGCACGTTTCCCGGCCAGTGGTAATCGCGCAGCTTCTCCAGTGCCCCGCGGCTCAACGCCAGAGCCGGGATATCGCGCCGACGGCCGATATCGCTCAAATAGTGACGGGCCAGAATCTCGATGTTTTGCCGGTGGTCGCGCAGGGCCGGGGTGTGCAGGGTGAGCACCTTGAGGCGAAAGTAAAGGTCTTCGCGGAACCGGCCGTCCTCGATCAATTCCCGCAGGTCGGCGTTGGAGGCGGCGATGATCCGCACGTCCACCGCCACCTCCCGATCACTGCCCAGGGGTTTGATCCGGCGGGCCGCCAGGGCGCGCAGCAACGCCTGTTGGACCCGCGTCGAGGCGGCCTGGATTTCATCTAAAAACAAGGTACCGCCCTCGGCCTCCAGAAAAGCCCCCTTGCGCTCGCCGCGCGCCTCGGTAAATGCGCCTTTGGTATGGCCGAAGAGGGTGTCCAGGAGCAGGTTTTCATCCAAGGCACCGCAGTTGATGGTCAAAAAAGGACGCTCGCGGCGGCGGCTCAAATGGTGGATCGCCTCGGCCGTCAGCTCCTTTCCGGTGCCGGTCTCACCCAGCACCAACACGTCGGCGTCCACCTCGGCGGCCTTGAGAATTTCCTTCTTCAAGCGGTCCAAAACGGGTCCGCCGCCCACCAGACGGGGCAACGGATCATCGGCCCGTCCCGCCTCCGGGGCCTCGATCTGCACGGCCACTTGGGACATCCGGGCGGAAGCGATGGCCTGGTCCTTGAGACGAATTTCTTCCAACTGGGCCTTGAGGGTCGCCACCATGCGGTTGATGGCCCCTTGCAAAGTTGTAATTTCCAGCCCGCCGGTCGGCAGCAGGATGGGCTCCAACCGCCCGGTTTCCGAAATTGTCTGCACTTCGCGTGCCAGACGCAGAATGGGATTGGTGATGGTGCGGGCTATAAAATAAAGGAGCAGGGCCACCAGAAACGCCGCGGTCAGGCTCACCAGAAAGATGACATCCACCTGTCGTTCGCCAGCCACCATGGGCAGGCGGCTCACATCCACGTAGGCCAGTCCGGCATAGACCGATGGGGTCTTCTCCGGAGCCGCGAAAAAGCGGATCGGGCTGTAGGCCAAGTAATGAGTCTTTTGCCCGACGGGAAGGTCTCCGTGGTCTTCGGGGCCCTTGATCCCGAAATGCCCCTCGCGAATCTCGCGCACCATTTTCCAGAAATAGCCATAGCGCGCCGCGGGTCGAAAGGCTCCGGGAAGGTCCGGCCGGCCCAGGGTCCCTTCGAGCCCGGCGCGGGCCTGGCAGGTGGAAAAGGCGGCCTCGGGCTTTTCCGGGTCGTCGCTTTGAAAAAGGATCCAGCCGTCCAGGTCGAAAAGGTAGCTGTAGCGAATCTCGGGGGTCCGCGGGTAGGACCAGATCGGTGATTGATCGCTGTTGTAGAGCGACAGGATATCGCGCAGCCGGCTCAGTTCCACCGCCAGCAACACATACCCCGCCGACCGGCCGTTTCCCGGCCTCAGCGGGGTGACCAGAAGGATGACGTTGGCCAGGATTTTACGGTTGGGATTTTCCGCCGTGGGAAAGACGTACAGGGCCTCGTTGATGGGCGAAAGCCACACTTCTCCGGCACCGAGCTGCTGAAAACGATCCATCAAGGTGAACGGATCGGGCCGCAATTGCGCCATCTCGCCTGGCGCGATTTGCACGATCTGTCCCTGCTCGGCAACCCAAAAAAGATGGCCGCCATCATCGCGGGAAACAAACCCCACGGCCCGATAAGCGGTCGATCCGGTGGAGGCCATTCGTGCCAAAAACGCTCCGTAGCGGGTGCGGTCTTCCGGATTTTGCGCCAAAAAGAGCAAATCGCGCCGGTATTGCGCCAACTCCAGCTCCAATTCCCGGGCCATGGCCCGGGTTTGCAGCTTGACCGAGCGTTCCAGAGCCAGCCCGATGAACCGGTGGGAAACCGTGCTGGAGACGAAGCCGGTGATCAGAATGATGGCCACCACCGGGGGGATTCCCCAGAGAACCAACTTGGCCCTGAGGCTGTTGGGCAGCAGAGGGGTAATGAGGGGCAGTTTGGTGATAAGGCGTTGATAGCGTTCCAGAAATGACATGCTTTGCCTCCCTGAGCGACTGTCCGAAAACCAGCCGGAACAAATATTCGTGCCGGTTCTCCATGAGCACTGCCGCCGGCCGCTGGCGTGGCCGGTTTGAGCAAATCACTCTGACACCTACCCACCGCTGTCATCCATAGAAGCCCCTCCTGGTCATCCCGAGAAGCTCTCCCCCTTGTCATCCCGAGAAGCTCCCCCTTGTCATCCCGAAAAGCTCCCCCTTGTCATCCCGAGAGCGAAGCGACGAGGGATCTCAAAAAGGCTGCAAGATTTATCGCGTTGCTCGGAAGGACAGCCAGAAACCTTGGTCACAGATGAGATTCAGTCGCTAAGGGAAAGCAATTATCGTGCAAAAATCGCGCAATGGCATCCTTCCTGCTTTGGCATCGACGCAAAACGACGATTCTGTGAGAGACGGGCGCCCGCTCGCAGGAATCCAATCGAAAGATCAACTCACGAAAATCAAAAAGAAAAGAGAGGACAACGGCATGAAACGATACGCAAAGACAACGGCGGCAACCCTGGTCGCCATCCTGCTGCTGGCCCCGGGACTGGTCTGGGCCGCAGGCGGCGGCGGGGGGGGGCAGGATCTGGTGGTGGTAGCCGACACCCGGATCATCGGTTTCGGTTTCCTGAAATATCTGGCCAATCTCTACAACACCAACGTCACGGTATTCGCCACCTGGGCCGTCGTGCTGACCGCCATCTACGGCAGCGCTCTGGGATTCCTGATGGACTTCATCATGAAACGCACAGGCATCGACCTGACCAGCCGCAAGATCGTCGAGCACTGAGGAACTGCCGAATCCGGCGCAAGCCACTGCCAAAGCGGTGACTGCCCCGTTACAACAAGGAGGATGAACCCATGGATCTTTCCACCACAAGCTGGCTTTACATGTATATGCCCATCGCGGGGATGAACATCTTCTGGCCAGGCCTGGTCCTGCTCGGATTCGCCGTGGGCGTTGTCGGCGGGTTTTTCGGCATGGCCGGGGCCTGGATGGTCACGCCGGGACTCAACATTCTTGGTTTCCCCATGGCCTTCGCCATCGGCACGGATATCGCCCATATCGCCGGAAAATCGATGATCTCGACCATGCGCCACAGCAAATTCGGCAACGTGGACTACAAGTTGGGCATCGTGATGCTGGTGGGCACCATGATCGGCATCGAGTGCGGCGCCCAGATCATCATGTACCTGGAACGGATCGGCAAGGTCGGATCGGTGGTGCGCTGGGCCTACGTGCTTCTGCTGGCCTTCATCGCCTGGACAGTGTTTTACGATTACTACAAGGCCCATTCCAAAAAGAAGTCCGGCGTGGTGGACAGCGAGCGTGGCAGCGAAGGGATCACTTGGTACAAGACCCTGCAAAAAATCAACATCCCCCCCGTGATGCACTTCAAACATGCCGGACTTGTCTGCTCCATCTGGCTGCCGATCTTCGTCAGCTTCCTCACCGGTGTGCTGGCCGGCTTTCTGGGAATCGGCGGCGGGATGCTCCGTATGCCGGCCTTGATCTACCTCGTCGGCTGCCCGACCCACATCGCCGTGGGCACCGATCTGTTCGAGGTGATGATCTCCGGCCTCTACGGCGCCTTTACCTATTCTTTGAAAGGCCGCATCGAACTGGTGGCGGTATTTGTCATGCTCACCGGAGCGGCCATCGGCGCCCAGATCGGCACCGTAGCCACAAAGTATTCCCAAGGCTACGGGATCCGCGTTGTCTTCGGCATCGCGGTGCTGTGCGTAATGATTTCGATCATCCTCAAACAGTTCGCCTTTTCGGCGGCCTCGGCCGTCGTCATTCTGGGCACCATCACCATCATCTGCCTGTATATTATGCGCGTCATGATCCAGGGGGCCGCCAAGGAATTGCGTGAAAAGAAGGCCAGCGACCGAGCCGGCGCCTGAGTTCCTGAAACCCTCAAACCAAAAGGAGCGTTCCAACGATGAAAACACGAACCATCTTCCTGTGCTCCATTCTGGCCGCCCTCTTGGCTCTGCCCATCGGTGCCCTGGCGGGCGAGGTGAGTCAGGGCAAAACCCTGGCCTACGATGGCACGGCCAAGACCATGAAAATCGAAGAGTACGACACCAACTTCACGGCCCAGGCGAAATACGGACAGCCCACCGGGATCATCAGCGAGTACGACCTGTCGCAAGCCAAAGTGGGCATCATCCCCGAAAACGGCGACGTGGTACGCATCGCCTATGACATCGACGGCCAACGCAAGGTGGCCATCAAGGTGATGAACGTTTCCAAACAGGACCTGCGCAAGAAATAACCATTTCGCCGTCAAAGAAGCGGTCGGGGGCTGTCCCGCCCCGGCCCTTCTTCGACGGGAAAGACTTCGCCATGAACGATTTCAACCTGAAACAAAAGATAGTCGTACTGGTCATGGATCTGATGCTGCTGGCCGAACTGGGTTACAGCATCTACCTGGGCGTCACCACGGGAGGAGACGTGACCCTGGTTTTCCTGAAAAACTTCGTTCCGGCCGTGATCCTGACGGTGGCCGGATCGCGGTGGCTGATCCGCCGCTGGCAGACCGCTGCGGCCCCATCCACCGACTCGCAAACCCTTGCCCCGAGAACCTGAGATGCGATCCTGGCGCCTTCAACTGACAATCGTCGTCTTTGTGCTGTTTGCCCTGGCGATGGTGGACATTCTGGTCGATGGCATCCTGGATCGCGGCCAGGTGTTCAAGGTGGTGGCCGGGAACAGCGAACAGATCAGCGGCAAACTGATGGGCGACATGAGGCCCTACACCCCGCCCAACGCCGTTTTGTCCAACCGGATCGATCATCCGGACCGTTTGGATCGGATACTCACTTACGCCCCTCGCGATCCTGCCTTCACCCTGAAGTTTATCGAGCTCAAAGGCCGAATGTGGCGGGCCGAACTGGCCGTCGATACGGCTGCCGCGGCCGGTGATTATCAGATGCGCGTCTTTCCCCGGGCCGATCCTCCGGCAACGGATGTGCCTTATCTAAAGGTCCGCATTTTCGCCGATGCCGAGGCCTTGCGGGCCAGCCACGCCTCCTTTTTCAGACGTCATCTGGGCATCGCCCCCTGGGCCGGGGCCGCATCGTTGCTGCCATTGGTCGCCTGGCTGCTCTACCTCACCTTCAAGGCCGCCGAAGGGACCATCTCCGCCCTTCAGGCCCGCGGCATCGGCCCCATCTACCGGATGGCCTACCGCAAAACCGGTTGGGAAATTCTCTTCGGTCTGGGCAGGGACCACGGGCTGCGCAACGGGGACACGCTCCAGATTCTCGACCCCCACCAACGCCCGGTGGGCCGTGAGATCGTGGCCTTCCATGTCGGCCGCCAGTCCGGCGAGGCCGTGGTGGATGCCGCTGTCAAGCTCGGCCCGGGCTTCATGGTCTGCCGGCCGCCTGCGCCATCCGAAGATCTTCCCTCACCCCGACCCCCTGATTCTCCAAGCTGATACCGAGACGGTTTCGCCGCGCCTTTTACAGCCTGTAAAAAAGCCGGACAGGACCGCTCCCGAATTCAACCCGAAGCATCCATCTTCAACAGCCGTTGCCCAGCGGCAACCCTGGCATGCGGCTTGCTGCTTTGTGAGATGGTTGAAAGATGATGGCTTCGCAAAAAGTCCAATATCTGCGTTGCGCTGCATCGCCAACTGCGCCCATCCGCATTACCGAGGCTATCTGCTGGACTGTCTGGAAAAGGCCCGGCCGGGCCATATCCGTCACGACCTGTCCCGCTGCTTCGAGCTGCACCGCACCCTGCTCGCCACCGGCCGCATGCTGCCGGAGGCAGGACCGGCGGCCGTCGCCGGCGAACCGTAACGATGACCAAAGCACCCATCTACCGCAGCCTGCGACGGCGGATCATCGCCATTACCCTGGCGGTTTCCATCGCCCCGCTGCTGACCCTGGCGGCCGTGATCTACCACCAGTACGTCAAGGTGTTCGAGGCCCGCATCGAGGACCAGATCCGGCATCTGGCGCGCTCACAGGCCAACGCGGTGGACGTGTTCCTCAATGACCGCACCGCCCTGTTGGCCGTTCTGGTGACCACGCGCAGCTTCGAGGAGCTGGGGGAACAACCCCGCCTGGATGCGCTGTTCGACGTCATCACCCGCACCGCCGACGGGCTGGGGCTCGTGGACCTGGGGGTCATCGATGCAACCGGCCGCCACGTGGCCTATGCCGGCCCCTTCGCCCTGAGGGGACTAGACTACTCCCGCGAAGCCTGGTTTCGCGAAACGATGAGCCGCGGCCGCTACGTCAGCGACGTGTTCACCGGGTTTCGCCAACTGCCGCACTTCATCATCGCCATTCGCGGCCACGGCGCCCGGGGCCCGTGGATCCTGCGGGCCACCATCGACAGCCAGGTTTTCCACCGGCTGGTGCGCAGCGTCCGGGTCGGCGAATCCGGAGACGCCTACATCATCAACCCGGACGGCTTCCTCCAGACCGATGCCCGCTTGGCCGGCCAGGTCCTGGACCGCTCCCCCCTGGCGCCGCGCCTCTTCGGCGAAGAGGCCACCGTGATCCGGCTGCCGGCCGAAAACGGCGCCACCCGCTACGTGGCCGGGGCCTGGCTCAAGAGCAAGGACTGGCTGCTGGTCGTCAGCCAGGACAGCTCCGACCAGATCAACAGCCTCATTCGCACCCGCGAAACCGAGATATTCATCATCTTGCTGGGGTGCTTGGCCATCGTGATCGCCACCGTGGTCACCACCCGGACCATCGTCTCGCGCCTCGAGCACGCCGACCAGGATCTCAATCAGCTCAACGCCCAGCTGCTTCAGCGCGACAAGATGGCCGCCCTGGGCAAGATGGCTGCCGGCATCGCCCACGAAATCAACAACCCGCTGGCGGTGATCGGCGAAAAGGCCGGCTGGATCAGAGACCTACTCGACGATCCGGCCCTGCGCGAAAGCCCTGTGCACCCCGAGTTGGTCGCTTCGGTGGACAAGATCGAAAACCACGTGGAGCGGGCCCGCAAGATCACCCATCGCATGCTCGGGTTCGCCCGGCGCATGGAACCGCGCCTGGATGATGTGGACGTCAATCGCGTGCTCGGCGAAACGGTGGAACTGCTGCAAAACCACGCCCGGATCAACGACATCCGCATCGACCTGGACCTCGCCGACGGCCTGCCCATCATCGCCAGCGATCAGAGCCAACTGCAACAGGTTTTCCTCAACCTTCTCAACAACGCCATCGACGCCATTGGCAAGGACGGCCTCATCACCTGCGCCACCCGCCAAATCGACAAGGAAATCCGGGTGGCCATCACCGACAACGGCCCCGGCATCCCCCCCGAGCAGTTGCCACGGGTCTTCGATCCATTTTTCACCACCAAGGAGCCGGGGCGCGGCACCGGGCTCGGGCTGGCGATCAGCTTTCAGATCATCGAAAAGATGGGCGGACGCCTGCTGCTGGAAAACGCCGCCCCCCGGGGCACCCGGGCCACCGTGGTCCTGCCGGTGGTAATCCCGGAGCGCAAATGAGGTGTCCATCAACCGTCTGTGACAGGGAGACTGAACATGGAACCACGAAGGATCCTGGTGGTCGACGACGAAATCGACTTTCTGGAAACCATCGTCAACCGGCTGCGCAAGCGCGGCATGACCGCCGAGGGGGTGGCCAGCGGCCGGGAGGCCGTCCGGCGGATCGGAGAGGCACCCTTCGATGTGGTGCTGCTGGACATCAAGATGCCCGGTGGCATGGACGGCATCGAAGTGTTGCGCGAAATCAAGCAGCAGCGACCGGACACAGCGGTGATTCTGCTCACCGGGCATGCCTCGCTGGAAACGAGCATGGAAGGTATGGAGCTGGGCGCTTTCGATTACCTGCTCAAGCCGATGCGCTTCGAGGAGCTGCTCAAGAAAATAGCCGCCGCTTTGGAAAAATGAAATGGCAAACGGGTTGGTTTTGGCTTGACTGGTGCCCGGGACCGGGATCGAACCGGTACGGTGCATTGCACCGAGAGATTTTAAGTCTCTTGCGTCTTCCTGTTCCGCCACCCGGGCTTCTTACTTAAATAACTAATTTTTATATATTTTTTCAAGTTCCCCGAAGTCATGGGGTGGAACCAAAATGTGCCAAAATTTGTCGATTTCGACCAATATTTTGTGCCAAAATGTGCCAAAATTTATTTTTAGTACCACTTCTATTTTAAGAGTCTCGACCCTGCCATCAACCACCTGATCCATTCAGTTTTCAAGATCGAAAAATGAGCGTAATCAGGCACAGACGAGCCCATTTGTCGCCAACTATCAACGATTGTTCCCATATCTTAAAAATAGATAAATTTGAACCAAAAATTCGGATATCCGGAAGGTGGATTTTTTTGACTGGGCCATGACACCTTGGCCGGGTTTTTCTCGCCGCGCCATATATCAACTTTGGCGCAGAAAAAATCTGGAGGGATTCTCAGGCGGAGGCCTGCCAATAGACCGAAAACTCGAAGACATCTTCTCTTGACCACGAGTGGCTAATCGTAGGAATAGACCCGGTATTCAGTAGGATGTCCCAGCAGCGCATCGATTTTTCCCTCGATGTCAGCGCGCTGAGGGTTGGCAAACCACCGTTCCCAGTCTTCAACCGACTTCCAAGTGCTGATCACCAAAAATTCATACGGATCGGTAACGTTGCGCATCGTTTCGCCGGAGATATACCCTGACTGCCGGAACGCCAATTGCCTTGCTTGGACGAGCAGTGGACCCAACTGGGGCAGCAGATCGGCTTCCAACCCCCCGTACAATCGGGGCATTCTTCTGAACATCAGCACGCGAATCGACATGTTTCCTCCGCCCCCTCATTTTTAACCTTTTGCAAAATTTTGTGAACATGCCAACAAAGTGGAAAATGACACTTCTCCCCTAGCGAAGGAGCTTATCGCTCATGCAGGCCTTGGCGTCAAACCATAAGATTTTTCAAGGTCAACAGAACGCCGGCGGCCACTGCCGAACCGATCACTCCAGCGACATTGGGTCCCATAGCGAACATGAGCAGCATGTTCTCGGGATCCGCTTCGATTCCTAGCTTTTGGCTGACCCGGGCCGCCATGGGCACGGCCGAAACCCCGGCGGATCCGATCAGTGGGTTGATCGGGTCGTTTGAAAACCGGTTCATCACCTTGGCCATGATCACCCCGGAGGCGGTGCCGATGGAAAAGGCAAACACCCCCAGAAGAAGAATCCCCAGCGTTTCGAGATTGAGAAAATTATCCGCCGAAAGCCTGGAGCCCACCCCCAGCCCCAGAAAAATGGTGACCGTGTTGATCAGGGCATTCTGGGTGGTCTTGGAAAGACGCTCCACAACCCCGCACTCTCGCATAAGGTTGCCGAACATGAAAAAACCGATCAGCGGCGAGGCCGAGGGCAGCAGCAGCATGCAGAGGCCCAGGACAACGATGGGGAAAACGATCTTCTCCACCCTTCCCACGTAGCGCAACTGGGTCATTCGGATCCTTCGCTCTTCGGGGTTCGTCAAAGCGCGCATGATAGGCGGTTGGATAAGTGGCACCAGCGCCATGTAGGAATAGGCCGCCACGGCGATGGCGCCCAGCAGGTCAGGGGAAAGCTGACTGGTCAAAAAAATCGCCGTGGGCCCGTCTGCCCCGCCGATGATGCCGATGGATGCGGCATCGAACAGATCGAAATCGATCCCCGGAACAAGTTCCGAAAGAACCAAAGCGCCGATAAGCGTGATGAAGATGCCGAATTGGGCCGCAGCCCCCAGCAGCGCTGTCTTGGGATTGGCGATCATGGGGCCGAAATCCGTCATGGCCCCCACCCCCATGAACACCACCAGTGGGAAAATCCCTGTCTTTATGCCGACTTCGTAAATGTAATAGATGATGCCGCCCGGGTCGGTCATTCCCGCAAAAGGGATGTTGGCCAGTAGACATCCGAACCCCATGGGCACCAGCAGCAAGGGCTCAAATTGCTTGCCGATTGCCAAATACAGCATCAACAGGGCCACGGCGATCATCAGCAGGCCGCCGAGGCCGTCGGTCAATTGCCCGGAAGCCGGGAACAAAAATCCGAAAATCCCGGTGGTCTTGGCGAATTCGGCGATCATGGCCCTCATGGGCGCCAGTTCCTCGCCGGAGGTCCCCACCGAGGCAGTGGCGATGACGGGAACCGCGATGGCCATCAGGAGCGCACCAACCCCCAACACTTTCCCTGCAGAGAATTTTCTCGCTGGCATATCAGGGTCTCCCCGCCTATAGAATGGTGGCCACAAGTTGTTCCGGCTTGACCACCTGGCCCTTTTCCACCTCGATAGAGGCGATTTTGCCATCGCAGGGGGCTACCACGGGGGTTTCCATTTTCATCGCCTCGAGAATCAGCAGGGTTTCTCCTTGGCGCACCGCATCTCCAGTGGCAAGGAAAATTTCCGAGACGATGCCCTGCAACTTGGCCTTGACAGCCACGGTCTCGATGGGTTTTGGGGCCGTGGCTGTCAGTTGTACCGATTGCACCGCGCCGGTGGACGCCTCCACCCTGACCTGGTAGGCCTTGCCTTCCACCGTCACAGTGTACTCGCCGGGAAAATCGCCCGTCTCCGCCTTGGTTTTCGGGACCGCAGTCGTTGCCGGTGTCTCGCCGTGACTGACCTTGCGCACATTGATAGGCCGGCTGCCCTTCAAAAAATCGAGCCCCTTGTTGCCTCCGGGTGTCTGCAGAGCGCCGACGATAAAGATGTTTTCATCGGTTACCGGCAGTCCTTCCTTTTCCAGAATGGCCTTGGCCTTGGGAATACCGGGTTCAATCTCGTCCACCGGATCGCCCTTGAAGACCGGCTTTCCCATCTGCTCCGAAGCGATGCGCACGATCTCCGGATCCGGCTCCACCGGCGTGCGTCCGAAGTAGCCCAGCACCATTTTACCGTAGCCATCGGTGATCTTCTTCCATGGCCCTTGGGTAACGTTGGCGTAGGCTTGCTGAAAGTAGAACTGCGACACCGGGGTCACGGATGTACCGAAGCCCCCCCGGGCCACGCATTCGCTCATGGCCTCGATCACCTTGGGGTACAAGTCCAGGGTGCCGGTGTCGCGCATCATCATCGTGTTGGCCGTCAGGGCGCCGCCGGGCATGGGCGACAGGATCACCTCCGATGAGACCTTCTGGGCCTCCGGGGGGAAAAAGTAGTCCTGGAGGCAGTCCTGGAGCACTCTGTTGGCCTCCATGATCTTTTTGACGTCAATATCCAGGATGTAGTCGGTACCCTTGAGCGCATGCCACAGCGACAGGATGTCCGGCTGGCAGGTGCCGCCGGACAGCGGCGTGCGTGCCACGTCCACCCCGTCGGCGCCGCCCTCGATTGCCGCCTTGTATTGGGTGATGCCCACCCCGGCGGTCTCGTGGGTATGGGCCCATATGACGGTGTCGTCGCCCAACAGTTTACGGGCCGCCTTGATCGTCTCGTAGAACTTTCGCGGGTGGCTCGTGCCCGAGGCGTCCTTGAAACAGACGGAATCGTAGGGCAGACCGGTATCAAGAATTTCGCGCAAGGTCTTGAGATAAAACGGCACGTCATGGGCACCGGTGCATCCGGGCGGTAATTCCATCATTGTGACACAGACCTGGTGATGCAGTCCGGCGTCCTTGATGCACTGGCCTGAGTAGACAAGGTTGCGCACGTCGTTGAGGGCGTCAAAATTGCGGATGTGGGTCATGCCATGCTTCTTGAACATCCGTGCGTGCAGATTGATCATATCTCTCGGTTGGGCGGAAAGCGCTACCACGTTGATGCCTCGGGCCAGAGTCTGTAACTTAATATCCGGCCCGGCGGCGGCGCGGAAACGGTCCATCATGTCGAAAGCCGATTCCCCACAATACATGAAAAGGGCTTGGAAGCGGGCCCCACCGCCGGCTTCCATGTGGGTAATGCCTGCTTGGGCGCCGGCTTCCACGGCGGGGATGAAATCATCGGTCAGCGCGCGTGCGCCAAACACCGATTGAAAACCATCTCGAAGAGATGTGTCCATGAATTGGATTTTTTTCATGACGGTCGCGAATCCTTAGACAGTCAAAAGTTAAAAAGATCTATTTGCGCTTCTGCATGCGAGCCCGATGGGCAGCGATGGCCGCGCTGATGACGACGACAAGTGATTTATCATCGGTCTTTGGCGACGCTCGCCGACGTCTCCTCAGATCGCCCGCCTCCATCTCTGCCAGCTCCCGGACGCTTCCCGCCGACAAAAACCGCTGGGAAATCTTAACGGACAAAATCAACAGCAACAAAAAACAATACACCACCACCATTCCCAGGACGGTCAACTTCATGCCGGCGACAATCATTTTTTTCACCAATTCACTATGTCGGTGGTGGACCCCAAAGGTTGGACAGCCTGTTGGGTGCGATAAGCTAAGAGGCAGCGGAACGTGTCAATGAAAATGAGACACGGGGTCAAAAAAATTACGCTCCAATATTTTGTGTCGAAGGCGGATTGATCCAGACCGCCTCCGGTAGCCTATCTGGAACCGGAACCTTGTGCTTGAACCGGCTCGGATATTTTTCGAAGGCCGCCGCGAGAACGACCTCACGGCGCCCTATGACTTCGGTGGCAAGCCCATAGTGCACCTGTTCCGGTGTCAGCAGCGCGATGCCACTGTGGCGGTGCTCTTTGTTATACCAGAAGAAGAAATCCTGGCAAAACGACCGGCTGTGCTGGATGCAGCCGAAGCGATCCGGAAACTGAGGGCAATACTTGAGGGTTTTGAACTGGGCCTCAGAATACGGGTTGTCATTGCTGACATGTGGTCGGCTGTGGGTTTTTGTAACCCCTAGATCGGAAAGCAGTTGCGCGACGACTTTGGATTTCATGCTCGATCCGCGATCGGCATGCACTGTCAGTTGGCCCGGCTCAATCTGCTGCTTGCGGCAGCTTTCCTCGATCAGGCGTTTGGCCAGTGCTTTTTGTTCGCGATGGGCGACCATCCAGCCGGTGACGTAGCGGCTGAAGATATCGATGATGACGTACAGGTAAAAGTAGGTCCACTTGGCCGGTCCCTTAAGCTTGGTGATATCCCGGGACCAGACTTGGTTGGGAGCAGTGGCCAGCAGTTCAGGTTTGCTGTAATGAGCGTGCGGGACGTGCCGCCGCCGTTCTTTGACACCCTCGTGTTGGGCGGTCAGTATCCGATACATCGTTCGAGGCGAGCACAGGTAGCAGCCCTCGTCGAGCAAGGTGGCATAGACCTGCAGGGGCGCCTTATCCTGGAACCTGTCACTATGCAACACGTCGAGCACCGCCAGTCTTTCCGGTGGCGCCAACGCCAATGGCGGCCTTGGCCGATCGACTTGCGCTGCGGGCGTCGGTCGGGGGGGGTAAGCTGTCGGTAGAAGGTGGCCCTGGAGAGCGCCAGAGCCTCGCAGGCGGCCTTCTTGCCGACGTCACAGCTCAAGGTGGTGGCTTCCTGGATCATTTGATTTCTGCGTTCTGTTCCAGGCTCTGCTCGATGCCCGGGATCTCTGAAATTTTTTTTTGAGCCTCAATGATAATCCGGGCCTGCTTGAGCTTGTTTTGCAGGTAAAGGTTTTCGCGTTCCAATTCAGCCAAGCGTTTGGCAAGAGAGTTGCGAGACTTTGCCTTGCGGCCGCGCTTTGCCGGCGTCAGGCCATTGAGAATGCCCTGCTCACGTTGCTTGCGCCAGTTGGTCAGGTGAGAAGAGTACAGCCCCTCGCTTCGCAGCAGGGCACCGATTTGTCCGGGCTCCGCGCACCGGTCGGCCTGATCGAGCAGACGCATTTTGTAGGCTGCGGTGAATCGGCGCCGAGGCTTTGCCTCAGGGACTTCAGGGTCCGGTGGCGGGGTGATAAGCGGGTAAAGGTCCCCAGCCGCAGCGTCAACTTCAGTCGCCCTACGGGCTCCTTGCGTTGACGCTGCGGCTGGGGGCAAAAGAGTGGCCCCGGATGCGATGGGACTATGTAAAGTTCTCATAGGTGATCTCCTATCCGCCCTACACTAATTTATCAAGGGGTGGGTGTCTCACCTACATTGGCACAGAGGGATGAGTGAACGTAAGAGACATTTCGCCATCTGTGTCGACAATTCAGATTATGAGGCCTCTCTGATCGTAAGAAAAATCTATGAGATCATCCCAGATGAACGGGGCGCCAGAGATGATCTGTTAAGAATTGTCGATGAAAGTGGAGAGGATTATTTGTATCACAAAAGCCATTTCATCGTGGTGGAGTTTCCTGCAGAAGTAGAACACGCCCTGCGCTCTGCCCAGAGTGCGACACCTTAACGAGTTGTCCCACGAAGTCATGCCGCCACGGCGGCAAGCTCGGTCGCAAGTTCATCCTTTACCTGGCGCTGGCCCACCGCCGGGCCACACCGCGCATCCGAGAGGCCATGGCCGTAAACGGCGGCTATATCCTGCACATCGACGGCCTGCACCAAGACGATGCCCCCGCGTTGATGTCCGGCATCGACGCTCTGAGCTCTCTGGTGCTGGCCAACGTCAAGGTGCCCACCGAACATGCCGACCGGATTGTCCCTTTTCTGGAAAAGATCAAAACCGACTACGGCGATCCGATCACGGGTGCAAACCCCCTCAGGGCCGGCTCTCGTTTACCCCCAACGTACCAACAACATCCTGGAACAGTTCTTTCGCTCTTTGCGCCGGGACCATCGGCGACGCACCGGCGACAACCGCATGCACCGCGCACTGCAAACCATGCTGGCCGACACCCCGCTGGTCAAAAACTTGTCAAACCTGCACTACATGCAGATCCTGCTCGACGGCCGGCCGAGTCTCGAAGCCCTGTTTGCCGATCTGGATATAGCCGCAGCAGCCGACGATCTTGAGCCGAGCATTGAGGCCGACCGCATCCTGACGGGATTTAAAGCGTTGACCAAAATGCCGGATCTGCCGATTCGAATCGCTCAACTTGCCTCGGCCATGCCCGATGGGGTAAAATCAAACCGAATTGTGTGGCCATAGCTTTGTGGATACCGTGACCAGCAAGGATCGCGGAGAGCGTCAGCTCCAGCGCCTGAAGAAGATCTACGCTGCTGCCAAGACGTCGCTGGGCTGTCCGATGGACGAAGAGGCGCGCTTCGAGGCGAAGATGATCGCCGGGCGGATGAAGAACCAGCGGGAAAAGGTCAAGGAGACCGAGGCGCATATCGAGGCGGTCTGCCGCCGTTTCAAAGTGAAATAACGCCGGGTGGGACAATCCCGGGCCTCTCTCTGAACTCAAAAGCCTGGATAAGGAATGATGGACGGCGGCGCAGGAATTTCCTCGCCGGATGTCGGATAAACGTAACGATCAGGCTGTGAGTTCGCCGAAAGGAGAGAAACTCGCCGGCCCCTCAAAATACCGGGTGGCGAGGTGCGTCCGAATGTTCGAGTAATCATTTAACTATCTAAAATAATAACATTTAAAAAAGTTCTTGACAAGGGGGATATAGAATGTCCCCATTATTCTTCTTGATCTTACTCTTGATCGTGATCGTCATCCCCTCGCTGGACTCCGGCTCGGGGGCCGGAGTGACGGTGCTGGCGCCACTTAACGCGGCCTGATCCTGAAACCCTTATCCCACGCCGATTATTTCCCCTCCTCAATCAACTGCAGGGGAGAACAGACCCGGATGCCTTTTTTTATTTCAAACGGCTCGTCCACCGGCGCGACCACAAAGGCGGTTTCGGGTTTCAGGCCGTCCACCAGCTCGTAAAAGCCCCGGGAGGGTTGCGGTGCCTTGGAGAGCTTGCATTCAAAAGCATGGCATCGTCCGGCCCGCTCCAGCACCAGGTCGATTTCAGCGCCGTTGGAGGTGCGTAAAAACGACGGCCGCCAGCGGGGATACCGGGCAATGAGATTTTCAATCACAAACCCTTCCCAGGAGGCCCCGGCCGAGGGATGGGCCAGCAGGTAATCATAGGACTCAATATCCAGCAGCGCGTGAAGAATACCGCTGTCGGTGAGAAACACCTTGGGCGACTTGACCAGCCGTTTCTTAAGATTGGCGGAAAACGGGGGCAGCAGCCGGATCATATAGGTCTGGTCCAGCAGGGCCAGGTACTTTTTTAAGGTCGGCACGGCCAGGTCCGCCGACGCCGCCAGTTTCTGGTAGTTGACGGTCTGGCCGTGGCAGTGGGCCAGGAGCAGCCACAGCCGTTCGATCACCGGCGCCGGAATATTAAACCCCAGGGCCGGAATGTCGCGCTCCATGAACGTGCGGATAAAATCCAGGCGCCATTCAAAACTGGCCTGAGCGTCATGGGCCAGGGCGCTTTCCGGGAATCCGCCCCGAAGCCACAGGTCCGCCCACGACAACTTCCCGGCCGTTTCAGCCAGCAAAAAGGGCGTGAGGTCATGGTAAGCGATCCGCCCGGCCAGGGACTCGGTGGACTGCCGGATCAGATCCCGGGACGCCGACCCTAAAATCAGAAAACGGCCCGGCCGTCGATCCTTGTCGATCTCCGAGCGCAGCACGGAAAAAAATTCCGGCAGCAGTTGAATTTCATCCAGACAAATCCGTTTGTCCCGGTATTGCTCAAAAAACAGTTCCGGCTCGGAAAGCTTGTTTCTGTCCACCCGGTCCTGCAAATCCAGATAAATAGAGGTCGCCGGATCAAGCAATTTCCTGGCGGTGGTGGATTTTCCGCATTGCCGGGGGCCGAGAATAGCTACGGCCGGGGAGCGGGCAAGAGACCGGTGAATATCCGCTTCAATAAGCCTTGGAATATAACCATGCATATTCGATACCTCTGCTATCTATTTGCATGGATGATACCACCCTTAATTCTTCTTTTCAAGCTTGCCCCGGTTTTTTATGCCATCATAAAAAGCCAGGAACAAGACGGCAAAGTAAAAAGTTCAAGGCGTCGCCGGATGCCACGGGCCAGGTGAAGCTTGCCCGTGTTTCAGGGGTTGCTCTGCCTTTCGAAACGTCAACCGAAAAATGACCCCTTGCGACAACCTAATTTTGACCCCCTCGTGATTTACGCATAACCTTGCCAAATGCCGTAAAATTATCGCGCATTGCCGCCTCCAGGAAGCGATAATATCTATGAAACCACAATTCGGTTGGATTCTGTAATATCAATGTGTTAGCAGACATCTCCCGCCATACTCGATCAAATTCGAAGAGTCATTTTCAGTTTCCAATTTTCGCTCCGGTTTGCCCCTCATTTCGTCCAACCGATTGAAAACAAAATCAATAGTAGAAAACTGCCGGGTCTTCCCATCATCTTACGCATGCTTGTCAAGCCGTCCGGTTTCTGATAATATATTGCACGCAAACAGCCTTGATGGGCATATCTGCAATACTTTATCGGAAGGGCGACATGACCGCTTCCACCGACGTCATCCGACGGCTCACGGACTTGTTCCAAAAAGAGCCGTGCTGGATGATCGAACCGCTGAGCCGGCAGATGAACTACTCGATTCCCTCGATGCGTCGCTTTCTGGCGCAAATCGGCTACTACAGCAGCTTTACCCACAACGGACGCTGGTACACGCTGGCCTCGATACCGCGATTTTCCCGCGACGGGCTTTGGTTTTACCGGGACATCGGTTTTTCCCGGGCCGGCAGCCTGACACGCACCCTGGTGGCGTTGATCGATGCCAGCCGGGCCGGGATGAGCGCCGGAGAGCTGGGCCAAAAGCTGCGCTGCCGTTGTCATGGCGTCCTGGTCGGCTTGTGGCGTCGGGGCCTCATCCAGCGCCAGCGCAGTGCAAGAGCGCACGTTTACCTGTCGTGCGATGCGCAGACCGCCGACGCCCAGCGCCGGGCCATGGCACCATCGGTGTCTGCCGTGCTGCCGGCCGAGATCGCGGTGCTGGTGCTGGCGGAATTCATCCGGCAACCGTCGGCCGCAGCCGCCGAGTTGGCCCGCCGGGTGTCGGCCAAAACCGCCGTGCGCATCCGGGCCGACCAGATCCGGGCCTTGTTCGAAAGCCACGGTTTAAAAAAAACGCCGCCGGGGCTGCCATCGGCGTTTTGATCCGGCTCAACGAGCAGTTGCACCGGGAGGTGCGCCCGTCGGCGTTGTTCCCGCAGCCGCCGGTGGTCGATTTTCGACCCCCGGATCGGCTTTGCCCCTGCGGCGGCACCCTGAAGGTGCAAAAGACACAAAGGCGGCGTAAATAAATAAAGGTA
>DCWA01000030.1 GCA_002327445.1 Desulfobacteraceae bacterium UBA2174
GCCCGCTCGCTGCGCTCACTCAAGAGCGCAAAGAGCGCCAAGAACAACGCAAAGAAAGTCTTTTTGGCCCGCAGGGCCAACAACAACTTGTTTTTCTTCGCGTTCTTCGTGGTCTTCGCGGTTCAATCTTTTTTCAAACCGTCGCTCGCTAAACCTGTTCGTTATGAGGTTCATATTTTTAACCGCCCGCTCGCTTTGCTCGCTCAAGATCGCAAAGAACTGCGCAAAGGCAAAGAAAGAAAGTCTTTTTTGGCCCGCAGGGCCAACAACAACTTGTTTTTCTTCGCGTTCTTCGTGGTCTTCGCGGTTCAATCTTTTTTTTCAACCCCCCGCAGCATCCGCCTCAGTGCCTCGCGCCAGTGGATCGGGGGGAGCCCAAAATCGCTCCATGACCGCGTGCAGTCCAACACGCTGTAGGCCGGACGGCGGGCGGCGGTGGGATAATCCGCCGTTCGAATGGGCACAACGGGAACCGGTCGTGCCAGCTTGCCCAGGGCCAAGGCCTCCTCCTGGATGGCCACGGCGAAATCGTACCAACTGGCCACCCCGGCGTCGGTCCAGTGGTAGATGCCACTGATTTCAGGCCGGGCGGCTGCGGCCCAAACGGCAGCCGCCAGCGTGCCGCTCCAGGTGGGGGCGCCGATCTGGTCGGCCACCACCGACAGTTGCTCTCTTTCGGCCATCAGGCGCAGCATGGTGAGCACGAAATTGGCCCCGTAGCGGCTGTAGAGCCAGGCGGTGCGCAGGATCAGCGCATTATCGATGGCCTCCAGCACCGCGATTTCGCCCTGGCGCTTGGACTCCCCGTAAACCCCCAGCGGCCGGCATTCGGCATCGGGCGCATAAGGGGTGTTGGCACCGCCGTCGAAGACGTAATCGGTGGAAACGTGAATCAGGCGCGCGCCGGTTTCCCGGGCGGCCCGGGCCAGGTGTCCGGCCCCGGCGGCGTTGACGGCGAAGGCCGGCGCCGGCTCCTCCTCGGCCCGGTCCACCGCGGTGTAGGCCGCCGCGTTGACGATGAGATCCGGCCCGACCTCGTTCACATGACGGCGCACGCTTGCTTCGTCGGTGATGTCGAAATCGGGCAGATCCAGCAGATGCAGGATTACGCCTTGGGGCGCCGTGTCCGCCAGTGTTCGGCCAAGCTGGCCCTTGGCGCCGGCGATGAGCACCTTCATGGAAACACCTCCGCATCCTTGAATGAGACGCCCCGGCGGTCCTTTTCGGACACCAGCGGCTCGCCCTCGAGGGGCCAGCCGATGCCCAGGTCCGGATCGTCCCAGCGGATGCAGCGCTCGTGTTCGGGAGCGTAGTAGTCGGTGGCCTTGTAGAGCACTTCCGCCGTTTCGCTCAGCACGTAAAACCCGTGGCCGAAGCCGGGCGGTACCCACAACTGCAGCTTGTTTTCCGCGCCGAGCCGCTCGCCCACCCAATAGCCGAAGGTCGCCGATGAGCGGCGCAGGTCCACGGCCACGTCGAACACCTCGCCGGCCACCACCCGTACCAGCTTGCCCTGGGGCTGGCGGATCTGGTAGTGCAGCCCCCGCAGCACGCCCTTCTGGGACATGGAATGGTTGTCCTGCACGAAGGCCAGCGACAGACCGGTCAGCTCCCGGAATCTCTTTTCATTGTAGCTTTCGAAAAAAAAGCCGCGCGCATCGCCGAACACCCGGGGCTGGATCAGCAGTACGTCGGAAATTTGGGTGGGAGAGATTTTCATTGATAACGTCGTAAAAAAACCGAAAACAGCCATTGTCATTCCGAGGAGCTTGCGACGAGGAATCTCAAGCATCCGCTATTATGATACATTTCTTTTTCTACGAAGAGATCCCTCGCTGCGCTCGGGATGACAATTCGGATTTTTTATGAAGGCGTCTTCATTGGTTCAGTCGCTTTTTATCCAGGTAAGACTCGACTTGAGAGATGAACAAGTCGAAATCGTCTTTCCCGTTTTTGATGTTGTCGATCAAACGCCGGTCGTCGATGCGCCAATAGCGATGCACCAGGCTGTTGCGAAAATCGAAAAACGGCTTCAGCCGGTCGAAGAGGTTCTTGTCGACAAGCCCGTTTTCAAAGGCCTTTACCACCGCATCGACGTACCCGGATACCGCGACGCCCTTGTCCTTGGCCAAAAGGTGCTGGATGGTGTTGGACATGGCTTCCGCCAGTTCGATCAGGATGTACTTGGCCGCCTTGAGGGCAACGGAATCCGGCACCAACTCGTTTCGCTCCAGCAAATCCCGCAGCGCCAGACCGTTTCTACGGATCTCGGACAGATACATTTGAATCCGAATCTCGTCAATTTTCACGCCAGCACCTCCTGGATCATTCCGGCGCACTCCCGGTAGCGAAATCCGTAACGCTCCAGAAACTCCGCCCGCACAGCGGGGTCTTTGTCCACCAAAAGCCGGCCCCCTTCCAGGACGTTTTTCAGATACAGCAAGCCGAAAATGTCCCCCGACGCCAGTACCTCCCGGATCGGGCGCACATCGAACACGTCCGCCGGCATCCCGGTTTCGTGATACAGGGCGATTTTCAAGTCCAAGGCCACCCGGTTGCCGTCAACATGATCCACCGGGTAAACCGCGATGTCGACATCCCGGCCATGCCCTTCCGTTTGCATAGAGCCGTAAAGGTAGGCGAAGACCACCTGCTGATCGGCCTCCAGGACGCGGGTGATGGCGCTGATGAGGGATGGTTCCAGGTGGTAGGTCTTAGCGGTCAAATGACGCTCTGTTTGTTGGGTTATTGGATATCGGTTATTGGTTATTGGTTGTCTATTATCAGGCGGTTGCCGGTTGTCCGTTGCCTGCTTTTCTGTTTTTTCCTCTTAACTGATAACAGATAACAAATACTATCTTCCACCCCGCTCCGGGTCCGCTTATAGCGACACGATCCGCTCCCGGGCCAGGCCAAGGCCCACGAGCCGCTCCACAGCCTGCTCCACCGGTGCCGTGCCGGTGAGCAGCACTTTTTCCACACCGGCCCAGTGGACCTGGTTCGGATGCTGGACCTCGAACCCCAAAAACTTGTTCGCGCAATCGCCGTCGCAGACCACCGCCTGAAGACGGATGGGCACCTCATGCAGGCAGAGGAAGGCCATTTCCGCCACGTCGCCGGTGCCGTAAAAGACGATATGCCGCGTCCCCTGACGGGCCAGGGCAGCCAAGGTGCGGCCAAGCCGGTGCCGCGCCTCCCGGTAAAAATTATAGGAGAATTGGATATATTCGCAGGTCAGCCGCGTCTTTTCAACGGCTCCGCGGGGGGTGAGAATGTAACGAGCGCGGCTTTTGGGCACCCGGGTGACCTTGAAATAACCCTTCTTGGCCAGGCGCTTGACGAAGGCGTTGGCCAGGCCCAGCGAGACCCCGAGCTGCCGCGCCAGGTCGCGCTGGCTGCGCGCCGGGTCGGTCTCGATGGCCTCGAGCATCTTCAGGGTGCGGATATCGTTGGGGTGCATGCCGGGGAGGGGGGATACAGCTCCGCCGGGTCAATTACACTTCCGGCCGAGCGAAATGACAAGAAAAAACTAAACAAAAACAATATTTTATGAATCTTGTGTTCGGCTATTGAACACTATCCGAGGGGGTTGGTCAAGTGGAAATCTCGAATCCCGTGCGGATGTCTTTCGCGGGAGGGGGGCGTGCTGGATGGCAACGAAACCCCTTGGCGCCGGCGCTTCGGCGCCAAGGGATGGATCGGCTTCTATTTTTTGGCCTGGGTGGAAACGGTGATGCGATCCTTGTTGGCATCGAAAACTTTGTCTCCGATCCCCTTGACCTTCTTCAGGTCCTCGATGGTGGCAAACGGCCCGTTCTGTTCCCGGTACTCCACGATGCGCTGGGCCACCGCCTCACCAATTCGATCCAGTGTCTTGAGTTCCTCCGCCGAGGCCTTGTTCAGGTCGATCTTGGCCCCCTCCGCGGCCACTCCCACCGCGGCAAAGGTCAGGATCACCCCCAACGCCACCACCAATGTCCACCATGCGTGTCTCCTCTGCATCCCTTTCTCCTTTCCTCTGATGAAAAAACAAGGACCCGCCGCCAAACCGGCCTTGGCACCAGGGTCTCTGTCCATCCCCCGGCGGTGCCGGTTCGCGGCGAGTACAGCCGGCGAGTTCGCATCCCCATGATGCGAGCCCCGCGTGCCATTTATCAAGTTGCGTGCCAGGGTTAAAAATTGCCGACAGGTCGTCCACCAATCCGGCGGCAAAGGCGGTTGCCCGGTGGCGGGATTTATCTACCTTCCCGTTTTTCCGTATTTTTCTGGTGGACTGGCCTTGTTTCGGACGCTCGGCCGTTCTCGGGTCCGGCTCCGGGGCCAAATCTCGGGCTCGGGAAATTGCACAGGTTTCCATGCAAACCCTGCCCAGGCGCCGGGGCAGCATGGATGGGCACGGACATCCCCGCTTCTCGGGATCGGTCATCCCCGCGCAATAACGCTTGACCGTGGCGAAGGATTTGTTGATGGTAGGGGCCGACGAGGTTTACTGGCGTTGCTTCTTTGCGTGCTTTGACACCGCCGTGAGGGCGGTCAAAGCCTTTCGAAAACGCCGCGAATCAATTCAAAGACATGGCGCCGACGCAGGACGCTGGCAGCCAGCGTCCCCAGCGCCAAGACAGAAAGGAGAGTGTCTGATGTCGGCGGGAGATACGATTGAAGTCAGGGCCATTGTGACAATGACCACGTCCGCCTTGCAGACCATCGTGGCCAATGCCAAGGCACTGGTGGGGCCCGATGCCAAGGGCCACTACCGCGTGGATACGGCCGATCTGGTCAGCCACATGGTATCCCGTTTTCTGCTGGAAAAAGATTTCGAAACCTACGTCAACAACATTTCCAACTACCCGAGGCTGACCCCCGATACGATGCAGTGAAAGGTGGTGGGGCGGATGATGCCGGAGCGAGCCAAGGCAAGATCAACAGGGACAGGGAAGACCTGAATTTCAAATTTCCAGTTTCAAATTTCAAATTTCCAGTTTCAAACATCCGGGAGTGCCGCCCGGTGCAACACCGCCTGGCCGTCGAGGCGGTAGGCACCGGCGGCCGCCGGAACCAGAATGGCGGTTCCCCGGGCAAATTCCACGGACCGACCGCCCGACACCGTCAGCCGGCCCTCGCCCTCGATGCACAGCAGGATTTCCACCCGGCGCCCGGAAGGACTGATCCAGGGCCTCCCCCCGTCGATGCACAGCACCCAGAGGGCAAATTCCGCCGCGGGCAGATCGAAGCGCCCCGCCGGGGCATCGCCAACATGGAGCACCTCGGGCTTGCCTCCCTCGAAATGCAGCACCCGCAGCAGCTCGGTCACGTCGACGTGCTTGGCCGTCAGGCCGCCGCGAAGCACGTTGTCGGAATTGGCCATGATCTCGATTCCCGTGCCCTCCAGATAGGCGTGCAGCCGGCCGGCGGGAAGAAACATGGCCTCTCCGGGCGCCAGGCGGATCAGGTTGAGCAGGGCCGGCGCCAGCACCCCGATATCGTCCGGGTACCGTCGGCCCAGAATCGTCACCCAGCGGGAAACAGCCACTTCCCCTTCCCCCTGCCGGGCGCGGTTCACCGCCTCCTCCACCACCGCCCTGCGCCGCACCGTATCCAGGTGCATCAATCTTGAAAACAGGGTCCGCATGGCGTCGGGATCGGCCGCTTTTTCCAAAACGCCGGTTTCCGCCTTGAGGGTGGCGGGGCACATGGCCTTGAGGTTGGCGATGATCTCGCCGGCCGGACGGAACCCGTTCATCGCCCAAAATTCGGACAACGCGCAGATCAGCTCCGGCTTGTGATTGTCGTCACGGTAGTTGCGGGTGG
The DNA here is from genome assembly GCA_002327445.1 of Desulfobacteraceae bacterium UBA2174. Lineage (GTDB taxonomy): Bacteria > Desulfobacterota > Desulfobacteria > Desulfobacterales > UBA2174 > UBA2174. The sequence continues at coordinate 5,809 of DCWA01000030.1, forward strand.
GCGCGTCGACGGGAATGCCGGCCCGGTTTTCGCGGGCAAAACCCGCCCGGGCCTGCGCCAGGTCCGGGTGGGCTTGGATCGACAGCGGTTCGGCCGCCGACAGCACCTTGAACAGGTAAGGCAACCGGGGGCCGAAGCGCGCCACCACGCCGGGTCCGAGAATTTCTTCGGGGAACTGCTCGATGAGCCGGTCCAAGGGCTGCCAGGCGCCATTGATGAAAATCCGCGAAGGCGCCTTGGGATGCGCGCCCATCCACATTTCCGCCTGGGGCGTGTCCGAAGGGCAGGGCCGCCCCAGGAACTCGGCGATGGCGGTGCGCGATCCCCAGGCATAGGTCTGAATGGGGTTTTCGAGCGCAAAGGCCTGGTTGAAAAAAGAGCCTTCGTTTGTCATCCGCTTTTATCCAATCTCTCGACAGGTCCCAATCCTTCGACATCCTCGGGACCGCAGGCCAATGGGCGGAACAGCTTGCCTTCCAGCAGGCGCGTTTCCTGCCAGAGCGCCATGATGCGCCGCCGCCGGGATGGGTCGGCGGCGCCGTAGCGCTCCAGGATGTAGGCCATGCGGTCATCGAGGGATACGATGCGGTCGTGGAGGACCCGCTTGTCGGCATAGTTGACGACCTCGGCTTCGGTGGGCGATCCCGCCGGGTCGAACACATCGAGTTCGACATGCTGGGCCACGATGCGGCCCAGCCGCCGAAACCCATGCTGCGCAAGGTAGGTCTCGCCGGAAGCGGCGTGATTTTCTCCGGTGGCAAAGCTGCGGGCCTTGGTGATGTCATGGAGCAAGCCGGCCGCCTGAACCAGGTCGCGATCCAGCCTTGGGGTCACACCGTTGATGGCGTCGCAGAGCCACAGGGCCACCCGGCTCACCTGGGTGCTGTGGGCCACGATGTGGTCCGGCATCTCCATGGCGGCCATCATCCGGTGGCATTGCTCGATGCTGGGGCAGTGGGGGCGGGTCATGGGTGCCTTGGAGCGCAAACGCGAATGGGTTGGTGTGCAAACGTTCTGGTCGCGGCTGAAAGCCGCTCCCACAAAGGCGCTGGACAACTGGCGTGGCCTGTAGCCGCACTCACCCACCGTGCTGCGGGTTTGTTATACGGCGCAGATCGCCGACACCTCCACCCGCACATCCTTGGGCAGCCGGGCCACCTGGACGCATTCGCGGGCCGGCGGCTGGTCCCGGAAGACTTCCCCGTAAACGGCGTTGAAACGCGCGAAGTCCTCCATGTCCTTGAGGAAACAGGTACACTTGACCACGTCGGCGGTTTTGAACCCGGCCGCCTCAAGAATCGCCGTCAGGTTGGCGAGCACCTGGCGGGTCTGGGCTTCGATCCCTTCCCCGACGATGTTCCCGGTGGCCGGATCGATGGGGATCTGACCGGATACGAAAAGTAAGTTCCCCGGGCGCACCGCCTGGCTGTAAGGACCGATGGCCGCCGGCGCCGCCGGGGTGGAAACGATGGTTTTCATGGCAGACCTTTTCCTCTCACAGGTTGTCCATTCGGCTGAAGGCGATCCTTTCAGGCCGGGCTTTCCAGTCCCCGGTCAGGCCACCCTTCCGATTTGGCCCGCATTCTACGTTACCGCCCCGGGAATTGTAAAGCGCCGCGGCGAAGGATTCGGTCATAAAAAAAGCCCCGTGAGCCGAAGCGCACGGGGCCTTGATTTCGATTCGAACGGAACGAATCAATACATGTCTTCGTCCATCCCACCGCCCGGAATGGCCGGCGCGTTCTTCTTCTTTTCCGGCTTGTCGCTGATCATGGCCTCGGTGGTGAGCATCAGCCCGGCCACCGAAGCGGCATTCTGCAGGGCAAAACGCACCACCTTGGTCGGATCGATGACGCCGGCGGCGACCAGATCCTCATAGGTCTCGGTGGCGGCGTTGAAGCCGAAATCGTCCTTGCCCTCGCGCACCTTGTTCAGGACCACCGAACCTTCCAGACCCGCGTTGGCGGCGATCTGCCGCAGCGGCTCCGGCATTGCCCGGCGCAGGATGTCGATGCCCAGCTTCTCGTCGCCCTTGGCGCCGACCTTGTCCAGCACGTCCATGCAGCGCACCAGGGTCACGCCGCCGCCCGGCACGATCCCCTCTTCCACCGCGGCCCGGGTGGCGTTCAGGGCGTCTTCCACCCGCGCCTTCTTTTCCTTCATCTCGGTCTCGGTGGCGGCACCGATGTTGATGACCGCCACACCGCCAACCAGCTTGGCCAGACGCTCCTGGAGCTTTTCGCGGTCGTAATCGCTGGTGGTGTCTTCGATCTGGGTGCGGATCTGGCGTACCCGGGCCTCGATGTCCTTCTTGGCGCCGGCGCCGTCCACGATGGTGGTGTTGTCCTTGTCGATGCGCACCGTCTTGCACTTGCCCAGGTCGTTGATGGAGACATTCTCCAGCTTGATACCCAGCTCTTCGCTGACCACCTGGCCACCGGTGAGGACCGCGACATCTTGCAGGATGGCCTTGCGCCGGTCACCGAAGCCGGGGGCCTTGACCGCCGCCACCTTCAGGGTGCCGCGCAGCTTGTTGACGATCAGGGTGGCCAGGGCTTCGCCTTCGATGTCCTCGGCGATGATGAGAAGCGGTTTGCCCATCCGTGCCATCTGCTCCAGCAGGGGCACCATGTCGCGCATGCTGCCGATCTTCTTTTCGTGAATCAGGATCAACGGCTCCTCGAGCACGGTGATCATCTTCTGGGCGTCGGTGACGAAGTACGGTGAAATGTAGCCCCGGTCGAACTGCATCCCCTCGACCACCTCGAGCGTGGTCTCCATGCTCTTGGCTTCTTCCACCGTGATGACGCCTTCCTTGCCCACCTTTTCCATGGCGTCGGAAATGATCTTGCCGATGGTTTCGTCACCGTTGGCCGACACCGTCCCCACCTGCTGGATCTCGGTCTTGTCCTTGGTGGGCTTGGAAATCTTCTTGAGCTGGGCCACCACGGCCTCCACGCCCTTGTCGATGCCGCGCTTGAGGCTCATGGGATTGGCGCCCGCGGCCACCAACTTGCAACCCTCGTTGCAGATGGCCTGGGCCAGAACCGTGGCCGTCGTGGTGCCGTCACCGGCCATGTCGCTCGTCTTGCTGGCCACTTCCTTGACCATCTGGGCGCCCATGTTCACGAACTTGTCGCCCAGCTCGATCTCCTTGGCCACCGTCACGCCGTCCTTGGTCACCACCGGAGAGCCGAAGGATTTCTCCAGCACGACGTTGTTCCCCCGAGGTCCCAGCGTCACCTTCACGGCGTCGGCCAGTTGGTTGACCCCCTGGAGCATCTTCTCCCGGGCCTTGGTTCCATAAACGATCATCTTTGCCGCCATCTTGCCGTTCCTCCTTGGATTCTTCAGTCGATTACGCCGAGGATGTCATCTTCGCGCATGAACAGGTGCTCGACACCGTCGATCTTGATCTCGGTTCCGCCGTACTTGGAAAACAGAACCCGGTCGCCTTCCTTGATGTCCAAGGCGATCCGCTTTCCGTCATCGCCCATCTTGCCGGGGCCCACCGCCACGACCTTGCCCTGCTGGGGTTTTTCCTTGGCCGTATCCGGGATGATGATCCCGCCAGCGGTCTTCTGCTCCTCCTCGACGCGCACAACCAGAATTCGATCGTTCAACGGTCTGATCTTCATGTCAACTTTCCTCCGAGCGTTTGAATTTGATAATCTTTTCGCCGATGACGGACCGGCGCAACGTACGGCCCCGGCATTCGAAATCCGGGTCGCGGTCCAAAAGGATCCGCGCCACATGCCGGGGCATCCGAAACCCATTCAGCCAGAATTTTCAGGTGCGGAGAAGTCCGAGCCTTACCGGAGAGCGTCTGCCGGAAACCATGCCCGCAATGCCCTTTCGCCGTTCCTTTCCCCTTTTTCACCCGCTCAAATCGATAAAAAGGCATATTTTTCCAACAGTTGGCTGCTATGATAATCACGGCCGAACCGATGTCAAGCGCCCGCGCCGGCCTTTTTGAAGGCTGGCCGACCAGGTCAGAGAGCCCCTTTTCGACCCGGTTGCATCATCGCGGCCTTGAGGCTATAGTAGCTTTCAAAAAGAAAAAAATCGTCTTTCACGACGCCACGTTGCCCCTTGCCACCATGCTCGAAAAACTAGGCACCCCAAATCCGCCGTCCCAGCGGCCCGCAACGCCCGGGTTCAACGGCATCGATCCGCGGCACAAGGAAGCGATCCTGGCCCGCGGCCGCCCCACCCGCCTCGATGCAGGCCAGACCCTCTTTCACCAGGGCAGCCCTGCCCGGCGCTGCTACATGGTAATCAGCGGGCGCCTCAAGCTCGTCAAGCTGCATGAGCAGGGCAAGGAAGCCGTCCTGCGATACATCGGCCCCGGCGACATCACCGCCGCGGTCGCCGTCTTCAAGGAAAAAGCGTATCCGCTGACGGCGGTTGCCATCGGGGAGACCATGGTGACGGGCTGGGACAGGGCCACCATCATGGCCCTGCTACGCGAGTTTCCCGACTTGGCCATCCACCTGCTCCAGGTCGTCGTCGAACGCCTGGACGAGGTGCAGACCCGCTACCTGGAACTGAACGCCGAACAGGTGCAGCAGCGCTTGGCCCGGGCCTTGCTGCGCATCATGAAGCATTCGGGACGCCGCACCCCTGAAGGCATCCTCATCGACTTTCCCCTCAGTCGCCAGGAACTGGCCGACTACACCGGCACCACCCTTTTTACCGTCAGCCGCACCTTGAGTGCCTGGGAGAAAAACGGCTGGGTGGTCTCGGGCCGTGAACGCATCACCATCACCGACCCCCACGCCCTGGTGAAATTTTCCGAAACCGGCGAAACGGATTGATCGTTCGCCGCGGACCGGTCGTTTGGATGCGTTGTTTCCCGCAAAACCCGGATTGGGCTGCGTCGATTTCCTCTAAGCTTCCGGAAATCTTCAGCCTTCTCACATGGACCCCGGGTCTGGGCCCGGGGTGACCGGGCTGGAGGAAACCGGATCGAGTTCGAGGCAGGTTTTGCCCCTGTTTGCGCCGGCGCAACGACGCGTCAGGCGCCTGGGCATAGCTTGAGTTCATGATCACAACCGGAAGAATGCGAAGACGACCAAGGGGTAATCGATGAAAAAAATTTTCAAGAACCGGACCCTGGTTCTGATCGCCGTACTGGTGCCCATCCTGGCGCTGTTCGCCTACACGGCCCTGCGTTCCGGGCCTTTGGCGCCGATCCCGGTGACCGTGGCGGCGGTGGAAAACATCGCCATCGCCCCGGCCGTTTTCGGCATCGGCACGGTGCAGGCCCGCTTCATCCACCGCATCGGCCCGACCGTGGCCGGCCGCGTCGAGCGCCTGGAAGTCCACGTGGGCGACCGTGTCGCAGCCGGTCAGATGCTGGGGCGGATGGACGGCATCGATCTGGACGAACGGATCCAGGCCCTGGAGGCTGCCATCGCCCGCGCCGGGGCCAGCCTCTCGGCCGCCGAAGCCCGCATCGTGGATGCCGAGGCGACCTTCTCCTACACTTCAGCCCGCGCCCGGCGGGAGGAGTCGCTGGTGGAGGTCCATGCCACCAGCCGGGACACGATGGAAGCCAAGCAGATGGAAAGGCAGGTGGCCAAAGCTCGCCTGGCGGCCGTCCGGGCCGATCTGTCCGCCAGCCGGCATGAACTGGCCCGGTACCGGGCGGAACGTGACGCCTTGATCCGCCAGAGGGAAAACCTCGACCTCGTCTCGCCGGTGGACGGCCTGGTGACCCAGCGAGCGGTGGACCCGGGGACCACGGTGGTCGCCGGCCAAACAGTGGTGGAAGTGATCGATCCGTCCACGCTCTGGATCGAGGCGCGTTTCGATCAGCTTCAGACGGCCGGTCTGGGGCCAGACCTGCCGGCACGGATCGTCATGCGGTCGCGGCCCGACGCCCCGTCGGTCGGCCGGGTGCTGCGCATCGAGCCGCTGGCCGACGCCGTCACCGAAGAGATGCTGGCCAAGGCGACCTTCGATGTCCTTCCCGATCCCCTGCCGCCGCTGGGCGAATTGGCTGAAGTGACGGTAGACCTGCCGCCGTTGCCGCCCCGGCCGACGGTGGCAACGGCCAGCGTGCAGCGCTACCAGGGGCGGTTGGGGGTCTGGGCGGTGGAAGACGGCGGGCTGGCATTCGTGCCGGTGAAAACCGGCGCCTCGGACCTGGAGGGCCGCATCCAGATCCTCGAAGGTCTGGAGGCCGGGAGGCGGGTGGTGGTCTACAGCCATCGCGCCCTGAGCGGAAAAAGCCGCATCGAGATCGTCGAGCGGATCCCGGGGACGGCGCCATGATCAGCCTGGCCGGACGCGACATCCAGCACGCCTGGGGCAAGTTCGTCTTCACCGGCATCGGCCTCGGGCTGCTCATCGGCGTGACCCTGTCCATGGCCGGGATCTACCGGGGAATGGTGGAGGACGCCAAGGTGCTGCTGGACAATAGCGGCGCGGACCTGTGGGTGGTCCAGCAGGACACCCTGGGCCCCTACGCCGAATCGTCGAGCGTCTACGACGACGTCTACCGGGGCATCAGATCCATGGAAGGCATCGCCCGGGCCGCCAACGTCACCTACCTCACCATGCAGGTGCGCCGTGGCGACACGGACGTGCGGGCCATGGTGGTGGGGGTTGTGCCCTGGGGGCCGGGGGAACCGGGTCAACCCGGATACCTGGTGGCCGGACGGCCCATCACCAGGAACCATTACGAGGCCGTGGCCGACCTGGCCACCGGGTTCGCCATCGGCGATCGGATTCGCATTCGGCGCAACCGTTACACCGTGGTAGGCCTGACCCGGCGCATGGTCTCCTCGGGAGGCGACCCCATGGTCTTCATCCCCCTCAAGGACGCCCGGGAAGCGCAGTTCCTGAAGGACAACGACGCCATCGTGGCCCAGCGCCGGCGGACGGCGGCCAACCCGGCCTTCAACCGTCCGGCGGTCCCGGACCTGCTCGATGCGGTGATCGCCTCCCAGACCACCAACGCCTTTGTCAACGCCGTCCTGGTGCAACTGGAACCGTACCGCGATCCCGAGGCCGTGGCCCAGGCCATCTCCCGCTGGAAGCGGCTCCAGGTCTACACCCGGGCCGAGATGGAGGAGATCCTGGTGGGCAAGCTCATCGCCACCTCCGCCAGGCAGATCGCCATGTTCCTGGTGATTCTGGCCATCGTCAGCGCGGCCATCATCGCCTTCATCATCTACACCCTCACCATGGGCAAGATCCGGGAAATCGCGGTCCTCAAGCTCATCGGCACGCGCAACCGCACCATCGCCGCCATGATCGTGCAGCAGGCCGTGGGCCTGGGCGCCATCGGATTCGTGGTGGGAAAAATCGCCGCCACCTTCTGGGCCCCGGTCTTTCCCAAGTACGTGCTCCTGATGCCCGGCGATGCCGTGCGCGGATTCGCCGCGGTGGTGGTCATCTGCGTGCTGGCCAGCGCCGTGGCCATCCGGGTCGCGCTCAAGGTGGACCCGGCCGAAGCCATCGGAGGCTGAAATGAGCGAAGACAAGGGCATCCGGATCGAAAGGCTGCGTAAAACCTACGGCCAGGGCGACACGGCCGTCGAAGCCCTCAAGGGGGTCGAGATGCAGGTGGCGCCCGGAGAGGTGGTCGGTCTGATCGGCCCTTCCGGATCGGGCAAGAGCACCCTGCTCAAGTGCCTCGGCGCGGTGATCGAGCCCACCGGCGGCCGCATGACCCTGGGCAGGGAGACGATCTACGACGATGCCTGGCGCATCGCGGACCTGCGGGCCCTGCGGCGCGACAAGATCGGCTTCGTGTTCCAGGCCCCGTACCTGATTCCGTTCCTCAACGTCACCGACAACGTGGCCCTGCCGCCCATGCTCGCGGGTCGCGCCAACGCCGAAGCTCGGGAGGAAGCCCGGGTCCTGCTGGAAGCCCTGGACGTGGCCCACCGGGCCGCGGCCATGCCGTCCCAGCTTTCCGGCGGCGAACAGCAGCGGGTGGCCATTGCCCGGGCCCTGGTGAACCGGCCACCGGTCATTCTGGCCGATGAGCCCACCGCCCCTTTGGACAGCGAGCGGGCCATGGCCGTGATCACCATCCTCAACCAGATGGCCGAACGCTATCAAACCGCCGTCATCGTGGTGACCCACGACGAGAAGATCATCCCGACCTTTCGCCGGATCTACCACATCCGTGACGGCCGCACCGAAGAGATGGCCGGGGAAGGACGGGACGTGACCGGATGGACCAAAGTGGAAGGGACAACTTGAACCCCGGAACAAGGCGGTGCCTCATGCCAATCCCCGGAATCAAATTGAAAAGCGTGGACGGAAAACAGGGGCAGGCTCGAAGAGATTCCTCGTCACTGCGCCCCGGAATGACACCTATTCCCGGTGTCATTCCGGACGCAGTATGGATCGATTCACCATCGCCCTGAGTTTCTCGTAAACGTGGCTGCGATGGCCGAAATGAATGACTTCCAGCATGTTTTCCGCTTCGTTAAAGCGATAGACGATGCGGTAACGGAGGATACGGTACGACCGATACCCGCTCAACTCGGCTTGCAGGGCCTTTCCGGCCAAGGGATCGCAGACGATCTCACGCAAGGCGCACTTGATGTGTCGCTTCACCTCCGGTGAAAGGTGCCGATAGAGCGCATGCGCTTCCGGTGTCAGCCGCAGGCCGGGATCAGTCATCGCGAAGCAGATCGGAGCCTTCGATCCACTGTCCGGCTTCGGCCTGAGCCATGGACCGGCGAAGGGAGACCGTGGTTTGATGGTCGGCGAGAATCTCGATGGTTTCCAGCATTCCGTCGAATCGCTCCAGGCTCATCAGAACGACTTCCGGCACGCCGTTGCGGGTGATGGCAATGGTGCGGTCCTGCTCCCTGGCTTTTCTCACAAGGTCCAGCAGGGAGGCTTTGGCGCGGGTCACGGGAATAAACTGGTCAATGGGTTGCATAAATCCTCCAGGTCTGAATAATGACCATTATACGAACCGTCGTTGGATTGTCAATCATCAATGAGCAAACGACAATGCTCGCCCTGCTGAAAACCGCCAACACGATCCTGTACTGCCGCAACTGGCAGGCCACGGTGGATTTTTACCAGAACCGATTGGCCCTGCCGGTGCATTTCGCCAGCGACTGGTTCGTCGAATTCTCCTTGACCGGCACCTCGCGCCTGAGTATCGCCGACGAGCGGAGCGCTTCGGTGAAAAGCGCCGGCGGCCAGGGCATCACCCTGGCCCTGGAGGTGGCAGACATCCGCACGGCACACCGATGGGCCGAAAACGCCGGGCTGGCCCCCACCGCCCTGCGACGCCATCCATGGAACGCCGAGGTCTTCTACCTCCGCGATCCGGAGGGGCACCGCATCGAATTCTGGCAAGCGACCGCCGAAAAAACCGCTTCTTGAAAGGACTGCCATGAGCGCAAAGATTCCCGGGAACCTGCTCACCACCGCCATGGCCGTGATGCCGCACACCGACGTGGACCGGGCCCTGGATATGGCCCTGTCCCTGGACGTGCCCTTCTGGCCCCAGCTTCCCAACTACAGCTACTACGAGGACATGTACGTCCAGGCGGGCGAACATTTCCCCGGCATCGTCCTGGACCTGGAAAAGCGCACCCTGCGTTTTTCCATGGACAAGTTTCTCCAGGAGCTGGAAGATGTCCTGGCGCGTTTCGACGACCCGGAAATCTTCGACATCGGCCAAACTTACTCGGCCGTCTACCACCGCTTTCTGGCGCTGGATCTGGCAGACCGGCCCGCCATCCGGGGCCAGCTGGAGGGGCCCATCAGCTTCGGCTTCAACGTGGTGGACGAAAATGACCGGCCCATCCTTTTTGACGACACGGTGCGGCCGTTTTTGTTCGACTTCATGGCCCGGCGGATCAACGTGCAGCTGGACCGGCTGCGCCAGTTGAACCCCAACGCCTTCATGTTCGTGGACGAGCCGGGCTTGCAGTTCATCTTTTCGGCCCTGGCCGGCTATGGAGACCTCAAGGCCAAAGGGGACATGGACCTTTTTTTCAGCCAGATCGACCGACCCCGGGGAATCCACCTCTGCGGCAACCCGGACTGGGATTTTCTGCTCAATCTGGATCTGGACGTTCTCTCGCTGGACGTGTACACCAATGCGGAGGTTTTTGCTTCCTACGGCCCGTCCATCAAGAAGTTTCTCGACCGCGGCGCCGTGATCGTGTGGGGAATCGTCCCCACCGGCTTCGAGGCCTTCGCCCGGGAGGAAATTCCGTCCCTGGTCCAGCGCCTCGAAACCATCTGGAAAACCTTGTGGTCGAAGGGGATCGACCGGGAACAAATGCTGGCCCGGAGCATGATTTCGCCGGCGACCTGCTGCCTGGTGAACCCGGACAAGGAAAAAACGGTGGAGCGCGCCTTCGGTGCGGTACGGCAGATGGCGCAGCAACTGAGGGAGCGATACTTGAAAACGGGTTGACCCCCCAAAAAAAGGGGTCAACGGTTTCAGGGATTCCAGGGAAGCGGATGCCGGTTTCCGATGTTTTGGTTTTAGCGGCAACCTTCAAAAAATCGCAGATACCCAATAACAGATAACTGTTAACTGATAACTGATAACCGACAACCGATAACCGATAACCGATAACGGAAGGAGGCACGCATGGATCTGTCGACCAACTACATGGGGCTGAAATTGGCAAGCCCCATCATCGCCGGCAGCTCGGGGTTCACCAGTTCGGTGGAAAAGGTCAAGGCGTTGGCCGATAACGGCGCCGGAGCGGTGGTGCTCAAATCGATCTTCGAAGAGGAAATCCACTACGAGTATGCCGACTTCATAAAGGAATTCAAAGAGATCCCCGGCGCGCCGCCCTTTTTTGAGCACAATGGCCAACTGAGCCCCATCGAGTACTACGACTACCTGATCCGTGAAGAAAATCTGAAAAAGTACATCTCCCTGATTCAGGGCTGCAAGGCGGCGGTGGGCATCCCGGTGATCGCGAGCATAAACTGCTTCTTCCACTCGGTGGAATGGCTCGCCTACGCGCGCCAGATCGAGCGTGCCGGAGCCGACGCCCTGGAGCTGAACATGTTCTTCCCGCCGACCGATTTCGAGCACTCGGCCGCGGAAAAGGAAGCGCTCTACTTCACCATCGTCGAGAAGGTCACCGAGACGGTCAAGATCCCCGTGGCGCTGAAAATCAGCCCCTATTTCACCAACCTGGGGCCGATGATCAAACGGTTGTCCAACAGCGGCGTGAAAGCCCTGGTGCTCTTCAATCGTTTTTTCAGCCCGGACTTCGACATCGACAAGTTGGAAGTCAAACCCTCCTTCGTCTTCAGCACGCCGGCGGAACTCTCCATGCCGCTGCGATGGATCGCCATCATGGCCAACAAGGTCGACTGCCACCTGGCAGGCTCCACCGGGGTCCACGATGCGACGGCGGTGATCAAGCTGCTGCTGGCCGGCGCCGATGCCGTGCAAACCGCCTCCGGCCTCTACCAGAACGGCCCCGCGCACATCAAAACCCTGCGCGACGGGCTCGAAGGCTGGATGGCGGGCAAACGCTTCCGCAACCTGGCGGACTTCAAAGGAAAATTGAGCCAGGCCCACAGCGCCGATCCCGCCGTCTTCGAGCGGGCCCAGTTCATGCGCTATTTCGGCGGCAAGAAGAACGTCACCTTGTAACCGTCAAAAAAACTTTTCGTTGGTTGCGCCGGCGCAAAGACCGGTCCTGATTTTGTCTCTATTTTACGAGTCGAGCTTACGGACGCAGGTGAGGACCGCGTCCCCATCGCCAAGGAACCATTGATGTCAGAACCACTGAGCTCCAATACCCTCGTCAAGGATGTCCTGGACGGCCACCCGGAAGCGGTCAGGGCCTTCATCGAACTCGGGCTGATGTGCGTCGGCTGCCCGGTGGCGGCTTTCCACACCCTGGCCGATGCGGCCCGCGAACACGACCGCGACCTTGCCGAACTGCTGTGCATCTTGAGGCGCCGCCTGGAAAACGCCGTCCAGGGGCCATGTTGAAACGCTCGGGACAAATGACGACAGACCAATGACCAACGAAAGGAGATCGACCATGTTTTGTTTTCAATGCCAGGAAACCGCCAAGAACCAAGGTTGTACCATCAAGGGCGTCTGCGGCAAGCCGGAAGAGACCGCCGACCTGCAGGACCTGCTGATCTACGTATGCAAGGGAATCGGCGTTTACGGAGAAAAACTCAAGCAGGCCGGCACGGTGGACAAGCAGGCGGCCCATTTCATCGCCAAGGCCCTGTTCACCACCATCACCAACGTGGCCTGGAACGACGACGTGCTGATCGACCGGATCCGTGAGGGTCTCAAGGTCCGGGATGCGGTCAAGGCCAAGGCCGGCGCCGTTTCCGGCAACCTTCCCGACTGCGCCACCTGGGCGGCCACCGACCGCCAGGCGATCCTTGACAAGGCCCTGTCCGACGAGGTGCGCATCACCGCCGCCGCAAACGAGGATGTCCGCTCCCTGCGCGAGCTGCTCGTCATCGGCCTCAAGGGCATCGCCGCCTACGCCGACCATGCCGCGATCCTCGGCTACGAAAAGGACGAGATCAACGGATTCCTCATGGAGGCCCTGGAATCGACCACCCGAAATCTTTCGGTGGACGAAATGGTGGGGATGGTGATGAAGGCCGGCAACACCGCCGTGTCCACCATGGCCTTGCTCGACGAAGCCAACACCACCACCTATGGCCACCCGGAAATCAGCCAGGTGAACATCGGCGTGGGCAAGAACCCGGGCATCCTCATCAGCGGCCACGATCTCAAGGACATGGCCGAACTGCTGGCGCAGACCGAGGGCACCGGCGTGGACGTGTACACCCACGGCGAGATGCTGCCGGCCAACTACTACCCGGCCTTCAAGAAATACAAGCACTTCGTGGGCAACTACGGTTCCTCCTGGTGGCATCAGAACAAGGAGTTCGAGTCGTTCAACGGGCCGGTCCTGCTCACCACCAACTGCCTGGTGCCGTTGAAGAAGGAGAATACGTACCTCGACCGTCTCTACACCACCGGCGTGGTCTCCTACGTCGGCGCTACCCATATCCCCGACCGGCCGGCCGGCGGCAAGAAGGACTTTTCGGCCCTGATCGCAAAGGCCAAGACCTGCCCGCCGCCCACCGAGATCGAAACCGGCACCATCGTGGGCGGTTTTGCCCGCAACCAGGTCCTGGCCCTGGCCGACAAGGTGATCGCGGCGGTCAAATCCGGCGCCATCAAGCGCTTCGTGGTCATGGCGGGCTGCGACGGCCGCCAGAAGTCGCGCGGCTACTACACCGAAGTGGCCGAAAACCTGCCCAAGGACACGGTGATCCTCACCGCCGGCTGCGCCAAGTACCGCTACAACAAGCTCAACCTGGGCGACATCGGCGGCATCCCCCGGGTGCTGGACGCCGGCCAGTGTAACGACAGCTACTCCCTGGCCGTCATCGCCCTGAAGCTCAAGGAAGCCTTCGGCCTGAACGACATCAACGAGCTGCCGGTCTCCTACGACATCGCCTGGTACGAGCAGAAAGCCGTGGCCGTGCTGCTGGCCCTGCTGGCCCTCGGTGTCAAGGGGATCCGCCTCGGCCCCACCCTGCCCGCCTTCCTGTCGCCCAATGTGGCCCGGGTTCTAGTGGACAAGTTCGACATCAAGCCCATCGGTACGGTGCAGGATGACATCGCCGCCATGATGGCCGGCAAGTAGAACAAAATGGACGACGAAGCCCTGGTTCGGCTTGCCCGCGACCTGGGTGCCAGCGACGCGGCGGCGGTGGCCGCCGCGTCCATCGTCGTCGACGATGCCCTCGCCGGACGCTGTGCCCCGGTCGCCTGCCCGTTTTACGGCCGTTCGGCCGGCTGCCCGCCCCACGTTTCCGGTCCGTACGCCTTCCGTTCCTGGCTGAAAGCTTTCTCCACAGGATTGGTCATCAGAATCGACGTCCCTGCCGCACTGCTCCGCACGGGCCGCTGCGAGACGCATTTTCGCCGGCTCCATTGCATCGCCGCCGCCGTTGAACGGCAGGCCGCGGCCCGGGGCACTGGCAATGCCATGGCCTTTGCCGGAGGCGCCTGCAAGCAGCTCTTCTGCGCCGGAGATCCCGATTGCGCCGTCATCGCCCACGGCGCCCCCTGCCGCCATCCCGACTGCGCCAGGCCGTCGATGTCCGGTTTCGGCGTCGATGTCGCCCGCCTCATGGCCGCCGCGGGATGGACCTTCACCCCGTTGACCGCCGCCAGCCGTCCTGCGAATGCACCGACAGCCCCGATTTGCGCCCTGGTGCTGGTGGGACGACTCACCGCCGGACCGCGGCCCCGTCAAAGTTTTGCCAACATCCATGAGCACTTAGGAGGGATCTTTCCGGTTAATGAGTTTCCTCCCGCCGGTGTCCTGGACTGCAGATCCCTCGTCGTAAACTCCTCGGGATGACACTTTTTCGGAGTGCCTAAAATTACGAGTGACTAAAGTGACTAAAGTGGTGGAGTCGCTTCGCTCCGGTTTTTATATAACTAACAGGATTCCTTCACTTTAGCTCACTTTCGTCACTTTAGTTCACTTGACACTTGAATTTTCCCGTGTCATTCCGAACGTCAGTGAGGAATCTGCAGTTGAGAAGATCGGCGGAAAACGGTGACATTGGGCAAAAAAGTGGCATAGGCTCTTGCTTTGACAGAGCCCTGATCGCCGGGCCGCTGCGACTTGACAGGAGCGCCGGTTTTCTCTAATTTTATAAAGAATTAGACGGTGCCGAAAGGCCCAACAGGGAATTCCGTGGAAATCGGAAGCGGTCCCGCCGCTGTAATCCCGCCGCAGCGCCGATCCGGCGCGCGGAACCCGTTTCGGGCAAAACCAACGCCACTGCCTCGCCGCCAAACGAGGTGGGAAGGCCGCCCGGCGGGCGGGTGAGCCAGAAGACCTGCCGTCGAAGTCAGATGCCTCCCTCCCGCGGGGAAAGGTGGGGGAAGGCAGTCCGGGGGCCAAGAAAACCGGGTGCAGCCCTTTGAGCGGATCATACGCGCAAAGGGCTTTTTCTATTTCCCCTCTTGACAGTCGCGAAGCAATCATGACAAAGATCTTCCCGTTTCAAGGCAGGGGCATCGCCGGCCGATTCCTTTCAACAGGTGTTAGGAAAACACCGTGGTCAATCGGCGTTTTGCCACTGGACAATCGGTTGATCCATGGGACTACCGCATCCCTGACGCGGATGGCCCATCCAACAAGGCCTGGAAGGTCTCTGGGGGAAAGAATTCCACCGGCGGCTTTTCGGGCTTTTTCTTTTTCGGGCCAGAGCCTGAAGCAAAACGGCGGCCAACCGCCGTCCGAGAGATGGAGGATGAAGTGAGGCATCGCTGGAAGGTCCTCGGCACGCTGTTGGCGCTGCTGGGATTTTTGATACCGCCGCCGTCGGGCCAGGCCGAAACTTCGGACCTCGGAACGCAGGTCCAGCGCCAGGTGCGGGAGGCCATCGCCATTCAACAGGACACCCAGAAATCCGAGGCCGGGTGGCGCGAGGAACGCGAGCGCCTGCTGGCGGCCTACGAAAGTCTCCGGCAGAATCGGGAGCGCCTGAAGGCCCAAAACCAGGTCCTGGCCGAACAAACCGCCGCCGCCGAGGCCCGTGTCGCAGCCAGGCAGACCGAGCTGGCGGCCGTCGAGGAAATGGCCGCCCGGGTCCAGCCCTTCGTCGAGAACCTGATCCGGCAGCTCGCCCGGATCATCGAGGAGGATCTGCCGTTTCTGGCCGCCGAACGGCGCCAGCGTCTGGAGCGCCTCCAGGCGTTGCAGAACGACCCGCAGGTGACCGCCAGCGAAAAGCTGCGCAAGGTGTTCGAGGCGCTGCTGGTGGAGACCGAATACGGCCACACCATCGAGGTCAGCCAGGAAACCGTCACCGTGGCGGGCAGCCCGATCCTGGCCAACATCTTCCGCCTCGGGCGCCTCGGCCTCTACTACCAGAGCCTGGACCACCGGTCCTGCGGCTTCTACAACATTGCCACCGCCGCCTGGCAACCCCTGGACGACGGGGAGAACCGCACCCTTCAGAACGCCATCGAAATAGGCGCCAAACAACGGCCGGTGCAGCTCCTTGCGATGCCGATAGGAAGGATCCAGCCGCGATGAGCCCCCTCGCAAGATGGCTTCTGACGATGGGGATAACCCTGGCTCTCCAGGCGCCCCTGGTCTTTGGGCAGGACATGCGCCAACTTCAGACCCGGGCCCGGGACGCCCGCCAGGCCCTGGTAGAAAAGGCCGAGGCCGAAAAACGGGCCGCCGAGCAGGCCGCTGCGGAAAGCCGGGCCAGGATCGCCGCCGATCGCGACAGCCTCCAGCGAGCCGTGGCGGAACTGGAAACGGAGGTCAAACAGTTGGAGGCGCAGGGGCGCCGGCTGTCGGCCAAGGCCGAAGCCCTGGCCCGGGCCGAAGGGGACCTGGGCAGCCGCCTCTCCGAAACCGACAGCGTGGTGCGCGAGATGGTGGGCGTCGTGCGGACCAATGCCAAGGATATCGACGCCTTGGTCTCGCAAAGTCTCCAGACCGCCTTCCTGGCCGAGGACATCCAGTTTTTACAGGACATCGCCAGCGAGTCCCGTTTTCCGGACATGGGAACCATGGAGCGCATGGCCTCCACTCTGCTGGCGACAGCTCGCGGCGCCGGGGAAGTGGCGGTCCGCCAGGGCCGAATCGTCGACCGCGCAGGCCGCCAGTCCCCGGCCGAGGTGCTGACCATCGGCGATTTCACCGCAGCCTACCGGACGGCCGACGAAGTGGGCTTTCTGGGCTATTCGGCCGCCAGCCGATCCCTCTACGCCCTATCGCGGCTCCCGTCCCGGAGCACCGCCCGCCAGATCGCCGCATTCATGGACGGACGCAGCGACAGCGTGCCCATGGACATCTCCCGCGGCGGGGCACTGCGCCAGCTCATTCAACACGTCACCTTCTGGCAGCGGATCCCCCAGGGTGGCCCCATCGGATGGATCATCGTGGCGACCTTCGGCGCCGGGCTCCTGATCGTCATCGAGCGCCTCATCGCATTCCGGCGCAAGAGCTTCGACGGCCAAGCGCTGCTGGATCGCATCGAAGCCCTGGCGGCGGAGCGCAACTGGGAAGCCTGCAAGGAGGCCTGCCGGCGCCATGTCGGCAAACCCCTGGCCCGCGTCCTGATGGCCGGCCTGGAAGGCTGCCGCCTGCAACGCGAGGAACTGGAAAACGTGCTTCAGGAAGCCATCCTCAGGGAAGTCCCGTCCCTGGAGCGCTTCCTGTCCACGTTGGGAATGCTGGCCGCCATCGCCCCCCTGCTCGGCCTTCTGGGAACGGTGACGGGCATGATCAACACCTTCCATGTCATCACCATGCACGGCGCCGGAGACCCGCGCCTGATGTCCGCGGGCATATCCGAGGCCCTGGTGACGACCATGCTCGGCCTGATCACCGCCATCCCGTTTCTCTTCGTTCACACCCTGCTGAGCCGCAGAGCCGATACGGCCATCACCCAGATGGAGGAAAAAGCGGTGGCCCTGGTCAACATCGTCCAGAAAAACGGCGGGTGCGATGCTTAGCTTCCTCGACGCCCGGTATCGCGACGTCGCCGACTACCTGGCGGCCGGCGGCCCCGTCATGCTCCCGCTGGCGCTGGTGAGTCTGGCCATGTGGCTGCTCATCGCCGACCGGCTGATGTACTTCCGGAGGCTTCACCGCAAGAACATGAGTCGCCGGGAAGCCGCGGATCACATCCGGCGCAACCGGAGGCCGGATCCGGCTCGCTACCAGGGGGTGGTCTTTTCCCTCGTGGACAGGTTTCTGCAGCGCCGGGGCGGAAAGCCCGAAATCGACCGTTTCATCCTGGAGGAAACGGCGATGACCATCGACCATCGCCTGGACGACCATCTGAACACCATCAAGGTGCTCTCGCGCCTGGCGCCGTTGCTCGGCCTGCTGGGAACCGTGACCGGGATGATCGATACTTTCGAGGTCTTGACCCTTTTCGGCACCGGCAACCCCAACGGCATGGCCAGCGGCATTTCCGAGGCCCTGATCACCACGGAAACCGGTCTGGTGGTGGCAATCCCCGGCTTTTACATGCAGTCGTTTCTCGACCGCCGGGCCCGCAACCTGAAGCAGACGCTGCGCAATGCCGGTTTTCATCTGCGCCGCACTCTATAGGATGCAAGGAATAGAGCCATGTTGAACGTCACGGCGGCCCGGCGCGGCCGGCGCAAGGACAGCGACCTGAACATGACACCGCTCATCGACATGATGTTCATCCTGCTGCTGTTCTTTCTGGTGACGATGAATGCGGTCATCGAAACCGGCATCGACGTCTCGCGGCCCACCGCGGCCACGGCCGCCAGCCAGGCCAAGGCGGCGATCCTGATCGCCGTGGATGAAAACGACCGCATCTTTTTCGATCGGCGGGAAATCGACGTACGGGCGGTGCGCGCCAACGTGGAGCGCGCCCTGGCGGAAAGCCCGGAAAGCGCCGTGGTGGTAGTGGCCGACCGGAACAGCAACACCGGCACGGCCATTCTGGTGATGGACGGCTGCCGCCTGGCTGGCGCCACCGATGTATCGCTGGCGGCCAGCCTGCCAGAGGGGCAATGAAAACGGCCGATCATTTGAATTTGAATGCGCAACCGGATGCGATGAGGGCAGGCGCCCATCCCCCGATCCGCCGGCCCTTGCCCTGGCTGTTTGCCGCCCTGGCCACCCTGGGGGTCAACCTGGCCCTGTTCGCCCTCATGCCCTATCTGATCCGCCCGTCGGAGCAGAAGCCGGTTTTCGAAAAACGGATCCCGCAGATCAGCGTCATCCGGGCCAAGCGACCCGAAACCCCGGTCCAGCGCCGTTCTGCCGAACCACCGCCGACTCCGCCCAAGGTAACGCCCGTTCCGCGGCCCGAGGCGAAATCGCCGGCCCGAGCGCCGGACAAACTCCATCTGGCCTTTGAAATCAATCCCCGCTTGACCGCCGGCCCTCCCATGGTGGAAGCCCCTCCGGTCCAGTCGTTCGACTTCAGCCGGTTGGCGGCGGTCTACGATCCGTCCCAAAACCTCGGTTCGACGGAGGTCGTTCCGGTTTCGGGCGCGGTGGACGCGGAAACCCTGGACCAACCGCTGACCGCCCTGTCGCGGCTGCCGCCGGTCTACCCCGTCGGCGCCAAGCGCCGGGGAATCGAGGGCTGGGTGCGGCTGCGCTTCGTGGTCGATCCCCGGGGCGAGGTCCGGGAAGTGTCGGTCATCGAGGCCAAACCGAAGGGGGTTTTCGAGGACAGCGTCCTGCGCAGCGTGCGTTCATGGCGCTTCAAACCGGGCACGGTGAACGGCCATCCGGTCAGCGCCCGGGCCGAAACCACCGTGCGCTTCGATCTGGAATAGGGAGACTGGCCGTGAAACCTTATTCGCGCATCATTTTCGTCGTCTTTATCGCGGCGGTTTTGGCCGTCGCCATAAACCTGCCGGCGGCCCGGGCGGCCGGTGCGCCGGACGGCGATCCGCCTCTGGCCGTCCGCAGAGTCCTGGCGGACGTCGGTCCCCTGATGGAGCGCAAGGCCTACGATCAGGCCGTCGCCCGGCTCGAGGCGTTTCGGTCGGAGGTCGACGGCCGCCATCCCATGGTGGGATTCGTCCTGGGAAGTGCCTATCTCCTGCAGAACGATTTTGAACGGGCCAAGGGCATCCTGCGTCCCTTGGTGGCTGAACGGCCCGCTTGGCCCGACGCGTGGCTCAATCTGGCCAAGGCCTGCTACGAGACCGGGGACTACGGCGCGGCGGCCGACTGCTTTGCCGCCGCCTACGAACACTCCGCCGAGAAGGATCCGCAGCATCTCTACTTCTGCGCCACGGCCCGGATGCTCGCCAAGCAGAACACCGGGGCGGTCGCCGCCTTCGAGCGTCTGTTTCAGGCCCATCCCGGCCAGGTCAAAGCGCAGTGGAAGGAGCACTACGTCCATGCGCTCCTGGCCGTCGATCAACCCCGCCGCGCCCTTCCGCTGGTGAAGGAACTGGCCCGGATTGCCAATGGCGAGGCGCGGGTCCGATGGCAGGAACTGACCTTGCACCTGTGCCTTCAGGCCGGCATGAACGCCGAGGCCCGCGCCATGGCCCTGGATCTGACCCGTGAGGAGCCCACCACGGCCCGCTGGTGGAAAGCCCTGGCCCACGTCGAACTCTCGGCCGGCCGGCACGCCGAGGCGCTGGCTGCCCTGACCGTGTACGGCTACCTCCAGCCCCTGACGGAAGCGGAGCAACAACTCTGGGCGGACCTGAACCTGCAGTTGGACATCCCGGGTCGGGCCGCGCCGGTGTATGACCGGCTGCTGCAACATAAAAACGATCCGAAATTGATCGAAAAACTGATTTCCGCCTACCGGCAGGAGGGGCGCTACGACGAGGCCCTGGCCCTGCTGGACCGCAACGGGGCTGACGACCCGGCCAAGGGAATGCTCCGGGCAGACTTGCTCTACAGCGCCCGCCGCTTCACCGAAGCGGCCGAGGCGTATCGCCGGGCGGCACTCAAGAACAAGGACGCGGCGGGCCAAGCCTGGCTCATGGCCGGCTACGCCGCCTGGCAGGACAACGATCTTGAAACGAGCCGCCAGGCCTTTCGCCGGGCGAGCGTTTTCAAGCAACACAAGAAGGCGGCCCTGTCAGCCATCCAGCAGATCGAGGCGATCAACTGAAGGGAAACTCGAAATTGGAAACTTGAAACTCGAAACTGGGTCCTTTGGGTCTCTTTGGTCCTTTGCGTCCTTTGGAACCTTGAACTTTGAACGGCGCCGCAGGCGCCCTGAAAACGTGAAGGCAGCCGCTGCCCCGCCACGGACGAGTCGGCTGCCTTCGGTGTGAAGCCTCCGGCAAGGGACGCTTCGTCTGGCACGTTAGCACCGAAGCTTTCCCGGCGTCAATCCAGGCGCCCGCCGGCGGGCACAACCGCCCACTTCAAGGGCAATGCCACAGACAAAGGGGGAGCAAGATGCAGCATGAACAACGAGACCCATCGGCACATCGGAAACAAAGCGCGCGGTACATCCGGCACTGCCTTCGCCCAGGCTGGAAAGCCCTCATCGGGGCCCTGTTCCTTGCCCTGGCCATGCCCATTACCGGCCCGGCGGCCATGGCCGACGACACCGTCACCCTCGAAGAGGTGGTGGTGACGGAGAAAAAACTCGTCCAGCCCACCAAACAGACTAACGAAACCGTCTATACCGGCAGTGAGATCACCCGGGAAGGCCTGGATGCACTGGGGACCAAGGCCACCGTCAGCGTCTACGAGGCGGTCAACGTGCTGCCCGGGGTAAACGTGGAAAGCGTGGACCCCTACGGCCTGGCCGCCGAGCAAAAGAATATCCGCATCCGCGGCATCCGAGGGTTGTCCGGCGCCATGACCGTGGCGGGGGTCCCCAACTGGGGCGGCAATCCCATGGGACCCCGGGAATACATCTACGACACGGAGAATTTCGATAGCATCGCCGTTTACAAAGGAGCCGTGCCCGCCGACCTGGGCACCGGCGTCGGCGCCCGGGGCGGGGCCATCGAGCTGCGGCCGCGCTGGCCGGAAAAAGAGCCCGGCGCCGACATCAGCCAGAGCTTCGGGGCCGACAGTTACAGCCGCACCTTCCTGCGCCTGGATTCCGGCGCCCTGCCGACTACGGGCACCCGCTTTTCCGTATCCGGGTCGTACACCGATGCGGAAAAATGGAAAGGCCCCGGTGACCTCGGCCCGCGCAAGAACGCCAGCATCATGGTGAGCCAACCGATCCGGGACAGCGACGAAATCAAGATCTGGTTCAACACCAACTCGCTGGAGCAGAATCTCTACCGGCCGCTGACCTGGGCCGAAACGAAAAATCTCGGCGCCAATTACGAAAAGGATTACAACGCAACGCTCACCGGAGTAAAATCCCAGGACATCAACTACTACGACTACAACCGGGGCGAGTATGCCAACCAGGATTTTCTCGCCCTGGTCCCCTTCACCTTTTCCGATGGGCTCAAACTGACCTTCAAGCCCTACTACTCCAGGGAAGACACGGAAATCTGGCAAGGCACCCCTTCCATGGGCGGGGTAATCCAGAAGCGGACCCGCGACATCGAACGCTACGGCCTGATCTCCCAGATCGACTGCAAGTTCAAGTGGGCCACCGCATCCCTGGGCTACTGGCACGAAGCCAACGACATGGTGATCCGGACGCAAAACTACGATGTGCTCACCGAGGGGTTCAAGGGCTACGGCATGTACACGGTCAACGAGGACGACGGCATCGTCCACAGTCCTTTCTTCAAGCTGGCCGGCAGCCTCGACCGCCTCGACTGGCAGGCCGGGCTCAAGTACTTCTCCTACACGGACCCCGCCAGCCAGGGCTATACCTGGAACGGCACGGCCCTGGTCAAGGGGGCCGACCTGTACCGGGGGGAACGAACCTACGAGGAGCTGCTGCCCACCCTCGGGGTGAACTACCGCTTCTCCGACGCGATGGAAGTCTACGCCAGCTACGGGCGCAACCAGATCCGCCCCTATGCCTACCTGCCGCTGATCACCTTGTACAACAACAACCGGGCCGCGTTCCAGGCCGCCGGGGTGACCCTGGCCGACATGTTCGACGGCTACGAGATGGAAATCAGCGACAGCGTCGAGGTGGGCGCCCGGCTGCGCAACCGGTGGATGGAACTGCGTCCCACCGTCTTCTACGCCAAGCACGAAAACCTGCTTACCACGGTCTACGATCCGCGGGTGGGCCTCAACTACTACCAGAACATCGGCGAGGCCACCGGTTACGGGTTCGAGCTGGAGACCAACTTCTTCGTCAGCGACAATCTCACCTTCTTTGTCAACCCGACCTACACCCATCTCACCTATGACAACGACCTGACCTACGCCGGCGCCACCCTGAAAGCCAAGGACAACCAGGTGGTGGACACGCCGGAATGGATGGTCAAGAGCGGGGTGATCTTCACCCTGGGCGACTTCGAAATCGTCCCCATGGTGCGCTACCTGGGCGAGCGCTACGGGGACGCGGAAAACACGGAGAAGATCGGCGACTACACCCTGGCCGACCTCAGAATCAGCTACGGGCGAAAAAACCTCGGCGCCATCGACGAGCTGAAGGTGTCCCTGGATTTCACCAACCTCTTCGACAAGGAGTACATCGCCCTGGTCAACGCCATGGACGACAGCCGGGCCGGCGCCACCAGCTACTACGTCGGCGCGCCCTTCACTACCCTGCTGACGGTTTCCATGGCCTTTTGAGCGCCTACGGCCACTGGTCTCCGATTTTCACGCTATCTTTCTGCTAATACAGGACAAAAGGAAGGAACCAAAGATGAAACGCAACTTCCCCTTGCTCGCCGCCGTCGCGACCTGCGCCCTGGTGCTGCTGGGCGTCAGCCATGCCGGGGCCGGGGCCCTGGATGTTGAAATCACCGCGGCCATGGATCACCTGAAGGCCGTCAAGGCCGACGCCGACCTGCTGGTGCTCACCGACGCGCCCTTCGTCCGACCGGGTGCAAGATCCGCCCTGCCCGAGCTGGCCGTGGTCGAGAAGCTCACCGGCTGCACGGTGGGCAGCGGCAACCTGCTCTTCTTCCAGCGTCCCCAGCACCACCCCCTGCGCTTTCTGCTCTTCGCCCGCAAAACCGGCGAGGCGGTGATCATCAGCGCCGCAGCCGGTCAGTATGCCGCCGAAAAACTCAACATGAGTGCCACGACCATCGCCGACAAGGCCTTCTGGGACCAGAGCCAGCAATTCGCCGCCGGCAAGGACATGTTCACCCTGGCGGGAATCGCCAACGCCTGGGCCGCGAAGGCCCCTTACGACTTTCTCAAATGCGCCGAACTGCACAACCACATCTGCCCGGGTCTGACTTCCGGCTACCTGCTGGCCCATTATCTGCTGGAGAGGCACCCGCTGGCCGAAGGCGAACGCTACACGGTGGTCTCCTGTCCGGTCTGATGCACGGAAGCTCTTTATCTTGAACTTTTCTTCTTTGCCATCCAAAATCCGACTTTCTACGAGTGCATCATTTTTAGCGAAGGAGTCCGACAATGCCGTCAAGCGCGTTGCCGTTGCGTGCGAAAAGCGATCACCCGGAGCACAAGAAGTGGATGGACGCCTACAACGGACTTGCCCCCCTGCCTCGGGCCACACTCCACATCCTTGCCGTCATCTATTTCCGAACGGCCCGGACCGGCATCGTCAACAGCCTGAAAAAGCTTTTCCGGCATGATGCCGACATCAAACGCTTCACGGTGAGCGACCTGGACCCGATTCTGGCCG
Source organism: Desulfobacteraceae bacterium UBA2174 (assembly GCA_002327445.1). GTDB lineage: Bacteria > Desulfobacterota > Desulfobacteria > Desulfobacterales > UBA2174 > UBA2174. The sequence goes on from DCWA01000030.1 coordinate 30,031, forward strand.
AATTGATCGCCAAGGATCTTGTCGAGCAGGATGAGATCTACTACCACTGCCCTATACTGCTGGCCGATGCCGTCTGCCGGCTGCTTGTGGAAAACCACCGCTTCGATGAAATCGCCGCGGCCGTCCAGAGGGGGTTACCCTTCGAATTGCCTACCGGTCGCTACGATTCCCCCGATTACGATCAGCTGGTCAGGGAAATTCGCATCGAAACCTACCGGGGGAATGTCGATGGCGTTCACAATCTACTGGATTACTTCGAAGAGAATCTCAGCCGCCATGTCAGACCTGAAGACCACCCCTTGGTGGTAATCTTCGACCCGGCCTCTTTCGATGCTGAATGGACCCGCAAACACCTGCCTCCAGAGGTGCAGGCGAAGATCGCCCGGGCCCTGATCGTCCATTTTCAAACCGCCGGCCTGTTGCCCGGCCCGGAAATGCTCGTCTTCTTCGAAAACCTTCAGGCCTCTTTGGCCGAATCGGCCGATGGTGGGGAGATCCGGTCTTTTCTCGCCGAGCAGTTGCTGCTGGCCGGGCGACCGGATGCCGCCGAACGGATGGTTGCCGCCGATGAAGGGATGGCCGCCCTTCTCATCCCGGGGGTGGCCGCCTTTTTGAGCGGCCGCAACGCCGACGCCATCGCCCGTTTCGCCGGCGCCTTGGCGCAACTGAAGCAAACCACGCGCAAACGGAAGATCTTTTTCGACGGCATCTACGGCCTTTTTTACATCCTGGCCCTCATCAAGGACGGCGACCCGCAACGGCTTGCCGAAGCCGGGAATTACGCGACCACGGCGGCCCGGCTCACTCACCTGAAGCAACAGGGGGCCTTCGGCGCCCTTGCCGCCCTGATCGCGGCTCGCCAGGGCGATCCCGCGGCGATGGAAACCCTGAACGGTTGGCGCGTGGCGAGCCTCGGCGTCCATCCTGTCGATATCCTTGTCCAGTGCATGGTCGTTTATTGGAACGACCCGCGACGCGCCAGGAAAAACCTCACCCTGCTGGAGCAGGAACACGCACGGGCCATCGAAAACGGCCAGGCTTGGCTGGTTGCGGAAACGGGGGCCCTTTTGTCCCGGCTCAAACCCCGGCAAACGGAATACCGGCAGCGGGCGGAGGACTTTTTCCAACAGCGCGGGATCGCCAGCCTCGTCGATCTGATCGAGCCGGAAAGCCGATGGCAGCAGGCCTTAAATGCCCTGATGCGCCTGCAAGCGCCGGGCAACCGCGGCGCCGAAACCCAATCGAATTCGCGCCTGGTCTGGTGGCTGCACCTGGGCGGACATGACGAGGATTGGAGCCTTTCCCCCCGGGAACAGGTGAAAAATGCCAGGGGCGCATGGAGCCAGGGGCGCCCGATCGCCCTGAAGCGGCTTTACCACGAAATCGAATCCTTCGACTATCTGACCGACCAGGACAAACGGATTTGCGCCGCCCTCAGCGAAGATCGCTATCGGTGGAGGGGGTATGAGCAGGTCAGCTACGATTTCGCGCCCGAGGCCCTGCTCGCCCTGGCGGGACACCCGCTGGTCTTCTCGGCCGATGATCCGGCGCTGCAGATGGAGGTCGTCAAGGAACGGCCGCAACTGCTGGTCAGCAGCCAGGACAGCGGGTCTTTCCAGTTGGCTTTCGCCCGGCCGCTCGACGCGCACCAGCCGGTACAAATCGTCCGGGAATCGCCTTCGCGCATCCTAATCATCGAAAGCGACGACGCGGTGCGCAAGATCGCCCAGATCGTCGGCAAGGGGATCACGGTGCCCGCGTCGGGGAAAAAGCGTCTTCTGGAAGCCGTCGAACGCGTTTCTCCCCTGGTGACCGTGCATTCGCAGATCGAAGACATGGGCGGCAGCGCCCAAGAAACCCCGGCCGACCCAACTCCCAACATCTATCTGCGCCCGTTTGGTGCCGGGCTGATGCTGGATCTGTGGGTTCAGCCCTTGGGCCACGAAGGCCCCCGTTTCAGGCCGGGAGAAGGGGGCGAAACGGTAATCGCCAACCTCGGCGGCAATCTACTTCGGACTCGACGGGATATGGCCCTGGAGCGGCAGCTCGCCGGCCAGGCCGTCGCCGCTTGTCCCACCCTGGCCACGCGGGAGAAATCCGGTGACGTCGCATGGGCCTGGGAACTGGTCGACCCGGAAACCTGCCTCGAAGCCCTGACCGAAATCCAGGCCCTGACACCACCGGTGGTTATTAAATGGCCGGAAGGCGAACGATTGAAGATTCGCCAACAGGCCGACCTGAAAAACTTGTCCATTCGTGTCGAAAAACAGCAGAACTGGTTCGAGGTCTCCGGTGAACTGAAAATGGACGACGGCCTGGTGCTTTCCATGGAGCGCCTCCTCTTTCTGCTGCAAGATTCCCCCGGCCGGTTCGTGCGCCTGGAAGACGGCCAGTTTCTGGCCCTGACCCGATCGTTTCGCAAGCGGCTGGAGGAGCTGGCCGCCTTTTCGAAACAATCTGGCGCGAGCCGGCGCTTTCATCCCCTGGCGGCCCTGTGGCTGGACAATCTGGCCCCGGATCTGGGCGGATTCCGCGGCGATGGCCATTGGAAGGACCATCTGCGGCGTTACAACGATGCCCGCACCCTGAAGATCGACGTCCCGTCCACCTTGCAGGCCGAGCTGCGTGACTATCAGGTGGAAGGATTTCAATGGCTGGCCCGCCTGGCCCATTGGGGCGTGGGAGCCTGTCTGGCCGACGACATGGGCCTGGGCAAAACCCTCCAGGCCCTGGCCGTGATGCTGACCACGGCTGCCCGGGGGCCGTGCCTCGTCATCGCCCCCACTTCGGTTTGCCTGAACTGGGAGGCGGAAGCCCGCCGGTTCGCCCCTTCCCTGCGGACCGTCAAGCTGGAAAACGGGGACCGGGAGAAGATCGTGCAGGACTTGCAGCCTTTCGATCTGCTGGTGGTCAGCTACGGACTGCTGCAACAGGAAAAGGTGGCGCAACTGCTTTGCGCCAGGCACTTTGCCACCATCGTACTCGACGAAGCCCAGGCCATCAAGAACCTTGCCACCAAGCGCTCGCAGGCCGCCATGGAACTCAAGGCCGATTTCCGGCTGATCACCACCGGCACGCCCGTGGAAAACCATCTGGGAGAGCTTTGGAACCTGTTCCGCTTCATCAACCCGGGTCTTCTGGGATCCCTGCCGGCCTTCAACGAAACCTTTGCCGTCCCCATCGAAAAGAACCAGGACCGCAATGCCCGCCAGCGTCTCAAGAAGCTGGTGCAGCCCTACATCCTCCGGCGCACCAAGAGCCAGGTGCTCGACGAGCTGCCCCCGCGCACGGATATCCTGCTGCAAGTGGATCTGAGCCCGGAAGAGTCGGCCTTCTACGAGGCCCTGCGGCGCAACGCGCTGGAACGGCTCGCCGCAGAGGAAGGGGACAGCCAGGGCAGGCACCTGCGCGTCCTGGCCGAGATCATGCGGCTGCGCCAGGCCTGCTGCCATCCGAAACTGGTGTCCCCCGAAATCTCCCTCGATTCCGCCAAGCTGGCCCTGTTTGGAGAGATCGTGGAGGATCTGCGGGCCAACGGGCACAAGGCCCTGGTCTTCAGCCAGTTCACCCGGCATCTGGATCTGATCCGGCAGTACCTGGACGGGCAATCGATCCGCTACCAGTATCTCGACGGCGGCACGCCGCCCAAGGAACGTCAGGCCCGGGTGAACGCGTTCCAGCAAGGGGAGGGGGACCTGTTTCTCATCAGCCTGAAGGCCGGCGGGCTCGGGCTGAACCTCACCGCCGCCGATTACGTCATCCACATGGATCCCTGGTGGAACCCCGCCGTGGAAGACCAGGCTTCCGACCGTGCCCACCGGATCGGCCAGCAGCGTCCGGTGACCGTCTACCGCCTCATCGCCCGGCACACCATCGAAGAAAAGATCGTGGCCCTGCACCGAACCAAGCGCGGCCTGGCCGACAGCCTGCTGGAAGGAGCCGACATGAGCGGGAAAATGACGGCCGATGAGCTGCTGCAATTGATCCGGGAGTCATGATGCACTCGTGAAAAGAAAAGGCATCGCCCTACTTTGACGGAACCCTGAGGATTAGCGCCAGCGTCCAAAGTCCCCTTGAATTTAGCGAAGCAACAACCAAGAGGCCGTCTCGATGCCGGACGTGCCTCATTTCATCAGCAAAAGACTCAGTGCCATCACCACCATCCCGCCGATCAACCCCAGGATGCTGTCATGCCCCTTGCCGTAGGCCCGGCTGGTGGGCAGTAGCTCATCCAGGCTGATGTAGACCATGATCCCCGCCACCCCGCCGAAGAGAATCCCCATCACCTGGGGCGGCATCACGCCGTTGCCGGTGCCCACCACCAGCCTCAGGCCCAGGTAGGCCACCCCGGCGCCCACCGGTTCGGCCAACCCGCTCAAAAACGAGTAGACGAAGGCCTTGCGGCGCTCTCCGGTGGCATAGTAGATGGGCACGGAAACGCTGATGCCCTCGGGGATGTTGTGCAGGGCGATGGCCACGGCGATGGCCACCCCGAGGCCCGGGTCCTCCAGGGCCGCCAGGAAGGTGGCCAAGCCCTCGGGGAAGTTGTGGATGCCGATGGCCAGGGCGGTGAAGAGCCCCATGCGCAGCAGCTTGCGCCGGCTGGCCCCGTGGTCGTCGATGCCGTCGGCGACATTGCGGCGGCAGGCCTCGGCGTCCAGGTAGCACTCGGGAACGGGCGCCGAGGTGTCATGAAGCGGCGCTGTCTCGGCTTCAGAGGGAATTTCGTGGGGGTTCTCGGCCGCCGGAACCAGGTAGTCGATGAGACCGATGAGCAGGATGCCGCCGAAGAAGGAAGCGGCGTTGACCCACTGGCCCATCACCTCGCCGTAGCGGCCGGTGAGGGCTTCGACCCCCTTGAAAAAGATCTCCACGAAAGAGACGTAGAGCATCACGCCAGCCGAGAAGCCCGTGGCCACCGAAAGGAAACGATAATCGGTTTTCTTGGCGGTAAAGGCGATGACGCTGCCGATACCGGTGGCCATGCCGGCAAACACGGTCAACCCCATCGCCATCCAGACATCCTGCATAAGGGCCTCGCGGTGGCGTCAAAACGCAAAAGCGGCGGTCGTGGCACGCCACGACCACCGCAACAATATCACTTCGAAGCGGGAAGGTGCCGCCGAAGCCAGTCGCTGATGAAATCGGCCAGCTCTTCCATTTGGGCCGTGCTGAGGCTCACGATGCCCTCGGCGAGTTCTTCGGTCTTTTCTTCGGGTAGATCCAGCGTCTTGTTCAGCATGAAGCTGTCCACCTCGCCATCGTCGAGCAGCAACCCGCAACCACCGGCGGCGCCGAGAAACTCGTCTCCGACGAAAATCGGCACCACCAGCTTGGACAAACCGGCGTCGCACTCGCCGATCACCGGCTGGCGGGTCTCCCGGGCCTCGTTGGCCAGATTCATGTGGGCTACGGCGCAGATGTAGGTTTGCCCCCGGTCGTCGGCCTTGATCACCGGGCAGAGCCGGTTGGCCCATCGCTTGGTGTCGGTGATGCGGATGCCGTCCACATCGAACACGCTGGCTTGCAGGCCGGAGCGGTTGAAAATTTCGTCTTCAAGTTCCTTCCAGGTTTCCAGGGGCAACACGTCCGTCAGTTTCATTCCTTCTCCCGTTCAGAGATCCCTCGCTGCGATAGGGGTGCAAGGGTCAAGTCGTCCTCGGTGCCGGCATCATTTCAAGGCCGCGGCGATGGCCACCGCCGTCTGCTTGATGTCGTCCATGTCCCCGGGGATGAGCTCCCAGGCGGTCATCTTCAGTTCCGGATCCGTGCCGCGGCGTGGAATCAAGTGGAAATGGTAGTGCATCACCACCTGGTTCACCGCCCGTCCGTTGAGCTGCAGGCAGGCGATCCCGTCGGGCTTGAGGCTGTCGCGCATGGCGGCGGCGATCTTCTTGGCGGCCCGCTGTACGGCCATGAGGTCCGCTTCCTCGATTTCCCACAGGTTTTCGGCGTGGGCCTTGGGGATGATCAGGGTATGGCCCCGTGTGATGGGATTGATGTCGGCGAACGCCAGGACCCGGTCGTCCTCATAGACCTTGAAGCAGGGGATCTGTCCCTGGACGATCTGGCAAAAGACGCATCCTTCCATGTCTGCCTCCTTTTGTGGATGAGGGGGGACAAAGGTGGTTCACCATCGAAAATTTGCCGGAAGCTTGTCAAGGGAAAAAAAGCAGGGCCTGGAGCGGCAACGCCGACCTTTCACCAAAGCACCGGAACACCGTATTCGCTGAATTTACGGTCTTTGGTCAGAATGGTCATCTTCCCCCTGGCCGCTTCCGCGATGAGGAGGCGATCGAATGGATCCCGGTGAATCAGGGGAAGTTCCGCCGCTGCGATGGCAGTGGGGAAACCGATGGAAAGCGGGGTCACATCGAGTCGCTGCATGGCCTCCGGTACAAACCGCCCCGGTTCATCGGGCAAATCGAGACGCCCGAGACGCCTCAGCAAGCCGATCTCCCAGCCGCTGGCAGCGCTCAGGTACAAGGGATTGTCCTTGCGGGCCACAATTTTTCGCACCCGGTCGGACAACCGGGCCGTATCAGCGGCCATCCAGAGAAAAACATGGGTATCAAGCAGGTATGCCATCGTCCGCCTGAGGCGCCCAAAAAACATCGACGATCTCTTCGGGCAGCGGTGCCAGAATGTCTTCGGAGAGGGTCAACTTGCCGGCGTAGCAGCCCAGGGGCCTTTCCCCCCCCGGGTCCGAGACGGGCACCAGTTTCACCAGAGGCTTGCCCGACTTGGTAATGATGACCTCCTCACCGGAAAGCACGGCCGGTATGAGCTTGGACAGCTTGGTCTTGGCTTCATGGATGCCGATTTCCATTTGGCGCCTCCCAGGTTAGTTTAGTCTCAGACTAAGCTACAAACGCCCTTTTGTCAATCCGCGACCGCTTGCGCCTCGCGGCCTCTTCAACGTCCCGGGATCACTTCGTTGCGTTTTCCCGTGTCATTCCGAACGTCGGAGGACTTGCCCTCACTGGCCGATCTCCATGCAATCCTTGGTGAGATCGGCATCGAAATCCACCGGGTAGCAACCGTCGAAGCAGGCCTTGCAGAATACCTGGTCCGGCTGATCGACGCCGCTGGCCGCCAGCATCCCCTCGATGCTCAGGTAGTGGAGCGAGTCGAGGCCAAGATGGTCCTTCAATTCCGAAACGCTTTTGCCGGCAGCGATGAGCTCGCCGCGGGTGGAAAAGTCGATGCCGTAGTGGCAGGGAAAGCGGTGAGGCGGGCAACTGATGCGCATGTGCACTTTTTTGACGCCCAGCTCCCGCAGGGTCCGTACCCGGGTGCGGGCCGTGGTGCCGCGGATGATGGAATCCTCGACGATGATGATGTCCTTGCCCCGCAGCACTTCCTTGACCGGGTTGAGCTTCACCCGCACACCGAAATCGCGCATGCTCTGGGTGGGCTGGATGAAGGTCCGCCCGACGTAGTGATTGCGGATCATGCCCATTTCGAAGGGAATGCCCGAGGCTTCGGAATAGCCGATGGCCGCGTAGACGCCCGAGTCGGGAAACGGCATGACCAGGTCGGCCGGCACCGGGCTTTCCAGGGCCAGTTGGCGGCCGAAGGCCTTGCGCATCAGGTAGACATTGGCGTCTCGGATGGTGCTGTCCGGCCGGGCGAAGTAGATGTACTCGAAGATGCACAGGCTCTCGTGGTCCGCGCGCGGCCCCGGGATGCTGCGCAGGCCGTTCTCGTCGATGATCACGATTTCGCCGGGGGCCACCTCACGGACGTACTCGGCCTGGATCAGGTCCAGGGCGCAGCTTTCGCTGGCCAGCACGAAGCTGCCGTTGAGCCGGCCGACGCACAGGGGCCGGAACCCGTTGGGGTCCTTGATGCCGATGACCTCGCCGCGGCTGGTGAGGGCCACGAAACTGTAGGCCCCCCGGAGCCGGGCCACCGTCTCGCGCAGGGCCGGATCCAACCCCTTGTCCAGGTTTCTGACCAGCAGGTGCAAAAAAATCTCGCTGTCGCCGGTGGTCTGGAAGATCGAGCCGGCGGCCTCCAGCTCGGCCCGCAGGATGTGGGCATTGACGAGGTTGCCGTTGTGGCCCACGGCGTAGAAGCGCCCCCGGTGCTGGACCACGAAGGGCTGGGCGTTGACCAGGATCGAGCCGCCGGTGGTGGAATAGCGCACGTGCCCGATGGCGCTGCCGCCCCCCAGCTCGGCCAGGTGGGCGGCGTCGAAGACGTCCGGCACCAGCCCCATCCCCTTGTGGGCATGGATGCGCCGGTCCTGGTGCACGGCGATGCCGGCGCTCTCTTGCCCCCGGTGCTGCAGCGCGTAGAGCCCGAAATAGGTGATCTGGGCCGCCTCGGGATGGCCATAGATGCCGAAAACGCCGCAGGCTTCTCTCGGATGGTTGAAATTGGAAACTGGAAATTGGAAATTGGGGTCGGTGTCCGTGGCCATTGCCTGGTGCTCCTGAACTTGGCTTTCGGCATTATGTTCCAGGCGATCACGCTTCTGTCCGCCTTGACCTGCCAGTCGGCCATATGTATTTTAGTTTTAAAGGTTGCCCGAAACATCACAAAAAAGGTGAAAAGATGCCGGCCACTGCAAAAGCACGTCCCGTCAAGCTGGTTCCCATCGGCAATGCCAAGGGCGTGCGCCTGCCCCCGAGTCTCATTCGCAAGTACGGTCTTGAACACGCCCTCGTTCTGGAAGAAACCGAGCGAGGCATCTTGATCCGCGGCCGTGAAAGTACCTCCAAGCTTTCGTGGGAAGAAACCTACCGCGCCATGGCCGCAGAATCCGAAGACTGGGACGATTGGGATAACACCTTGCTCGACGGCATTGCGGAGGACGACCTTGCCCCCGAAACGTTATGAGATCTATTTTGCCGATCTCAACCCTGCCTTGGGCAGCGAACTGCAAAAAACCCGCCCGGTGGTCATCGTCAGCCAGCATGCCATGAACCGCTTCCTGGAAACCGTGGTGGTCTGCCCCTTGACTTCACGCCTGCATCCTCAATGGCGCAGCCGCCTTCAGATTCGATCCACCGAAAAACCCTCGGAAATTGCCGTCGACCAAATCCGCGCCATCAGCAAGAAACGTCTGCGCGGTTGCATCGCCAATCTATCGGATGCCGAGGCGGCCGAACTTCGCAGTATTATAACTGAAATGTACGGAGAGCCCTGAAACCTCCCCGTTTCCAATATCAAGCCTCAAAAATACTCCTGGAGCGGCCTGACACTCAGCGCCCGCTCCTTCAGCGCCGCAATTCCCCGGGTCATGGCCTTGGCGCCGGCCAACGTCGTAGCGTAGGGAACGCGATACTTGAGTACCGCCCGCCGGATTTCGAAACCGTCGCGCTGGGTCTGCTCCCGGCGTCCGCTGCCGGTGTTGATCACCAGTTGGATCTCCTGGTTCTTGATGGCGTCCACCACGTGGGGCCGTCCCGATGATACCTTGTTGATGGGCCGGTTGGCGATCCCGCTGGCCGCCAGAAATTCACTGGTGCCCCGGGTGGCCACGATGGCGAAGCCGATCTCGGCCAACTGGCGCGCCACCGGCACCAGGGCCGGCTTGTCCCGGTCCTCCACCGACAAGAAGACGGTGCCGGCAACGGGCAGATGCTGGCCGGCGCCGAGCTGAGCCTTGGCGTAGGCCCGGCCGAAATCCACGTCGATACCCATCACTTCTCCGGTGGACTTCATCTCCGGCCCCAGCAGGGTGTCCACCCCCGGAAAGCGGTCGAAGGGCAGCACCGCTTCCTTCACCGAGACATGGGAAGGGACCGTCTCTCCGGTCAACCCCAACTCGGCCAGCGTCGATCCGAGCATCACCCGGGTCGCCAGCTTGGCCAGGGGCACCCCGGTGGCCTTGGAGACGAAGGGCACGGTGCGCGAAGCCCGCGGATTGACCTCCAGCACGTAAAGGCGCCGGTCCTTGATGGCGTACTGCACGTTCATCAGCCCCACCACGCCGAGCTCGGCCGCCATGGATTTGGTGGCCGCCGCCACCTCCGCGGCGAGATCGGCGTCAATGCTGTAAGGCGGCAGCACGCAGGCCGAGTCGCCCGAGTGGATCCCGGCCTCCTCGATGTGCTCCATGATCCCGCCGATGATGGTGGCGCGCCCATCGCTGATGGCGTCCACGTCCAGTTCCACCGCGTCTTCGAGAAACTTGTCGATGAGCACCGGATGCCCTGGCGACGCCAGGATGGCCAGGCGTGTGAAATTTTCCAGGTCGGCCTGGTCGTAAACGATCTTCATGGCCCGGCCGCCCAGCACATATGAGGGACGCACGATCACCGGATAGCCGATGCGCTCCGCGACTTTGGCGGCTTCGGCCACCGAAGTGGCCGTGCCGTTGGGCGGCTGTTCCAGCCCGAGCTTGTGGAGCATGGCCTGGAACAGTTCCCGGTCCTCGGCCCGGTCGATGCTTTCGGGCTGGGTGCCCAGGATCCTCACCCCGGCCCGGGCCAGGGGCACGGCCAGGTTGAGCGGCGTCTGCCCGCCGAACTGGACGATGATGCCCAGGGGTCTTTCGGTTTCCACGATGTGCAGGACGTCTTCCTTGGTCAGCGGCTCGAAGTAGAGCTTGTCACTGGTGTCGTAGTCGGTGCTCACCGTCTCGGGATTGGAGTTGACCATGATGCTCTCGATGCCCATCTTGCGCAGGGCGAACGAGGCATGCACGCAGCAGTAGTCGAATTCGATGCCCTGGCCGATCCGATTGGGACCGCCGCCGAGGATCATCACCTTCTTTCGATCCGATACCCGGGCCTCGTTCTCCTCCTCGTAGGTGCTGTAGTAATAGGGGGTAAGGGCACGAAACTCCGCCGCGCAGGTGTCCACCAGCTTGTAGACCGGCCGGATGCCCAACTCCCGCCGCCGTTCGGCCACGGTGTCTTCATCCCTTGCCGTCAGGTGGGCGATCTGGACGTCGGAAAACCCCATCCGCTTGGCACTCCAGAGCGCCTCCCGGTCCAAATGGCCTCCCTGGTGGCCCGTGAGATCATCCTCGAACGCCACGATCTGCTGAATTTGATGCAGAAACCACGGATCGATGCCGGTGAGCCGATGGATGGCCTCCAGATCGAGCCCCGCCTTCAACGCCAGGCGCAGGTAGAAGAGGCGCTGGCTGTTGGGCACGGCCAGCTTCTGCTCGATCTCGGTGACGGTCAGCGGCGTTTCGGCCCGCTCGCCGCGCTCCACCCCGTCGCGGCCGTCGGCGCCAAGACCGTGGCGGCCGATCTCCAGGGACCGCAGGGCCTTTTGCAGCGCCTCCTTGAAGGTACGGCCGATGGCCATGGTCTCCCCCACCGAGCGCATGGCGGTGGTGAGCAGATCCTCGGTTTCGGGAAACTTCTCGAAGGTCCAGCGCGGGATCTTGACAACGCAGTAGTCCAGGGTCGGCTCGAAGGCCGCCATGGTCTCGCCGGTGATGTCGTTTCGAATCTCGTCCAGAGTGTAGCCCACGGCCAGCTTGGCGGCGATCTTGGCGATGGGGTAGCCGGTGGCCTTGGAGGCCAGGGCCGAGGAACGCGACACGCGCGGGTTCATCTCCACCACCACCATCTCGCCGGTCTTGGGATGGATGGCGAATTGGACGTTGGAACCGCCGGTGTCCACCCCGATTTCGCGCATGATGGCGATGGCCCCGTCGCGCATGCTCTGGTACTCGCGGTCGGTGAGGGTCTGGGCCGGAGCCACGGTGATCGAATCGCCGGTGTGCACCCCCATGGGGTCGAGGTTTTCGATGGAGCAGATGATGCAGACGTTGTCGTTGCGGTCGCGCATCACCTCCAGCTCGTACTCCTTCCAGCCCAGAACCGATTCTTCCAGCATCACCTGGTGGATCAGACTGGCGTCGATGCCCGCCTTGGCCCAGACCTCCAGGTCTTCCGGGTTGTAGGCCACCCCGCCGCCGGTGCCGCCCAGGGTGAAGCTGGGCCGCACGATGATCGGATAGCCGATCTCGCCGGCAATCCGGTGAGCCTCTTCCATGGTGGTGGCGATGCCGCTTCTGGGGATGCGCAGGCCGATGCGACCCATGGCGCGGCGGAAGCGGTCGCGGTCCTCGGCCTTTTGAATCGCCTCGATGGAAGCGCCGATCAGCTCGACGTTGTATTTTTCCAGCACCCCCATGCGGGCGACCTCAACGGCGGTGTTCAAACCGGTCTGGCCGCCGAGGGTCGGCAACAACGCGTCAGGCCGCTCCTTTTCGATGATCAGGCTCACGGCTTGCGGTGTCACCGGCTCGATATAAGTCCGGTCTGCGGTGTCCGGGTCGGTCATGATGGTGGCCGGGTTGCTGTTGACCAGGACCACCTCGTAGCCTTCCTCGCGCAGCGCCTTGCAGGCCTGGGTGCCGGAATAGTCGAACTCGCAGGCCTGGCTGATGATGATCGGCCCGGCGCCGATGATCAGGATCCTGTGGATGTCGGTTCGTTTGGGCATGATATTGTTAGATTTTCCCGCCCGACTGGCCTTTTGCCGGACTCGGTGCGATTCGTTGGGTTGGAATCGGTCCGATCCGTCCGATCCGTCCGATCCGTCGGATCTGTTCAATGGGACGGAGCGGACGGATCGGACGGAAATTTCCCTGCCCTGCCAAGGCTGCGCCTACCGTCCCGCGATCAAGGACCGAAATTCTGCAAAGAGGTAGTGGGCATCGTGGGGGCCCGGGCCGGCTTCCGGGTGATACTGAATGGCAAGCAGGCCGAGATCTTGCCGGCAAAACCCCTCCAGGGTGTTGTCGTTGAGGTTGATGTGAGTCACTTCCACCGCGGATCGATCCAGGCTGTCCAGGTCCACGGCAAACCCGTGATTCTGGCTGGTGATCTCCACCCGGCCAGTGACCAGGTTCTTCACCGGCTGGTTGATGCCGCGGTGGCCGAACTTGAGCTTGTAGGTCCGTCCGCCCAGAGCCAGCCCGAGGAGTTGATGACCGAGACAGATCCCGAAGATCGGCCGGTAGCCGAGCAGTTCGCGAATCGTCTCCACGGCGTAGACCACCGGCTCCGGATCCCCGGGCCCGTTGGACAAAAAGATCCCGTCGGGTTCCAGGGCGCGCACGGTCTCGGCGCCGGTTTGCGCCGGCACCACGAGGATCTCGCAACCCCGGGTTTCCAGACAGCGCAGGATGTTGAACTTGATGCCGAAATCGAAGGCCACCACAGAGGGACGCCGGCCGCGGTGGCGCCACAGGCGCTGGTCCAGCACGGTTTCAGAAGCCTTGAGGGGTTCGCTCCGGCCTTCTTCCCAACGATAGATCGCCTGGCTGGTCACAACCCGCGCCAGGTCCAGACCGACCATGGAAGGAATGCCCCGGGCCTTGGCCACCAGCGCACCGGGATCCAGATCGGTGGTGGAGACTACCGCGCGCATGGCGCCAGCGTTGCGGATATGGCGTGTCAGGGCCCGGGTATCCAGGTCATCGACGCCCATCACGTGCTGGGATTTCAGATAGTCGGCCAAGGACCGCTCGGCGCGCCAGTTGCTCGGATGCGCCTGGTATTCCCGGGTCAGAAAGGCGGCCACCTGGATCCGGTCGGACTCGACATCCTCGGGGTTGACCCCATAGTTGCCGATGAGGGGATAGGTCATGGTCACCATTTGGCCCCGGTAGGAGGGATCGGTCAAGACCTCCTGGTAGCCGCTCATGCCGGTGTTGAACACCACCTCTCCGGCGGCCTCACCGGGTCCGGTGAAACTGCGGCAGCTAAATGTCCGGCCGTCTTCCAGGGCGAGCAAGGCTTTCATCATTCACATTTTACCTTGTGGATCGAGAAAAAGGGACCCAAAGGACCAAAAAGACCCAAGGGACAAAGGAACCAAGTTTCAAGTTTCAAAACTCACCCCAGAGGCGTGTTGGGGACCAGGGCCCAGATCCCGCAAGGGCAGGCCCCGGCGCAGAAGCCGCAACCGATGCAGCGTTCGGGGGCTGCCTGGTAGCGGAAACCACCATCGGCCGTCTCCACCCGCTCGATGGCCGCCTGGGGGCAGACCGCTACACAAATACCGCAATCGCGGCAGTTGCCGCAACTGGCACACTGGTCTCCGCACTGGTTCACGTCCTCGTAGGCCACGATCCTCGGGTCGAAATAGGCCAGCGAGACGCGTTCCTTGTCGATCATCGGCCGCGCGGCACCTTCGGGCCGCCGCCCGGCCAGGATATCGTCGATGGCCGCCGCGGCCCGGCGTCCGGCACCGATGGCGTCGGTGATCAGACCGGGGCGCACCGCATCGCCGATGGCGAAAATCTTCGGGTCGCTGGTCTGAAAATGTTCATCCACCTTGACGAACCCCCGATCCACGGCGACGGAAGCCGGCAGGAAAGAGAGATCCGGGCTGTCGCCGATAGACACGACCACCGTATCGGCAGCCAGCAACTCCCCTTCCGACGTGATCAGCCCGTCCTCGGTGACCTCCCGGGTGAACACCGGCCAGCGGAACTTGGCGCCGGCCACCTCGGCCGCTGCGCGCTCCTTCCCGAAAGAAGCCGGCTCCTGGACGTCGATCAGGGTGATTTCCTCGGCCCCCAGACGGCGGGCCTCGGTGGCCACATCGCAGCCCACGTTGCCCGCACCCACGATGACCACCCGCCTGCCCGGTCGGAAGGTTCCGGCCTTGGCCTTGGCCAGAAAATCCAGGGCCGTGACCATCCGCTCGGCCCCGGGCACCGGCAGGCTCCGCGGCCGCCCCGCGCCCACGGCCACCACGATGAAATCATACGCTTTCTTGAGCCGATCCACGTCAGCGGGGACGAGCGGTTTTTCCAGCCGCTGATGGTCCACCGTGCTGCGAAGACGCTCCAGTTCCGCCTCCAGCACTTCCGGGGGAATCCGGCTTTCCGGAATTGCCGCCGTCATCTTGCCGCCAAGCTGCTCGGCCGCGTCCAAGACAACGGGGCGGTGCCCGCTGCGCCGCAGTTGCCAGGCAACCGAGAGGCCGGCCGGGCCTCCGCCGATCACGGCGATGCGATGATCGTCGGCGGGCGGCATCTCAGGGGTGCGGGCCGCGATGCTCGCCCTGCCAAGCTGGCTCACATCCACCGGCGCCATCAGAGCCGAGTGTTTGATGCAGGCCGCCATGCACAAATTCGGACAGAGGTAGCCGCAAACCGTGGCCGGAAACGGGGTGTAGCTCAGGGCCAGATCCACCGCCTCGTCGATCTTCCCCTGGCGCACCAGGGCCCATCGCGCCTGCACCGGAATGCCGGCGGGACAGCTGGCCTCGCAGGGAGCGGCGTACTTGCCGTTTTCCCACACCGGCACCCAGCGGCGCAGATCTCCGCTCACGATCACCGGAATCGGCGACCGGTCGATGTCGGTGAGATCCCCCACCAGGCCGCCGCGCCCCAGTTCGCTCTCCCAGACCTCCTTGCGGAAGGCGGAAACCGGACGCAGTCGCCGGCCGCTGCGTTCGTGGGGAGACAGGGCCCGGAGCATCCGCCAGTCCAGGCGTTTGGTGAGTACCCCGGCCAGGTCCGGCCGTTCGATGTCGGCCAGAAAATACGCGAGGTGATCGCAGAGCCACTGCCAGTCGGCGTCGCCGATCTCTTCCAGCTTGGCGTCGGTCCGGCTGAAGTCCTTGAAGGGACCGCGAAAGAACACCTTGCCGCCCACCATCCCCACGCAAGGCCGATGACCCAGGACATTGTCCGGGTTTTGGGGATCGATGCCGCAGATCACCGCCACACCGCCGGCCATGAACTCGCCGAAATAGTCGCCCGCCGACCCCAGGACCCACAACTCGGGCGGGGCGAAACGCGGGTTGTTCTTGGTCATGGTCATGCCCCGGGCACCGATGCTGCCGGCGATGTAGATCCGGCCCTGGGCCATGCCGTTGGCCACGCCATTGGCGGCGTTGCCGTGGATCACGATATGAGCTCCAGCATTGAGCCAGCCCACGTCGTCGGAGGCCGGTCCCCGTAATACGATGCGGGTGTTGGGAAAGCCCAGAGATCCGAGGCGCTGGCCGGCGTGACCTTCCACGAGCACGTCCACCGGCTCGTTGCCCGCCCGCCACAACCGCCCTCCGATTCCGTGCTGGCCGAAGGCCTTGACCTTGATGCGCCGCCGGCCCTCTGCCACCAGCTCCTGGATCTGCTCTTCCAGCAGGCGTGAATCGACCCGCTGGCCGTCCTTGGAGCCGGAAACAAGCTGGTAAGAGGTTTCTTGGGGAGGGGAAATTGCATCCATAGCCGAACTCCTCAAAAATGAAATGACTAAAATTAATGAATTCCTGTAGTTATATAAAAATGCCGGCGCGCAGCGCCTCCACAACTTTAGTCATTTTAGTCATTTTAAATTTTCCTAAACCACAAACCGAATATCCAGCCGTTTCGCCGCATGGTAGTCGTCAATCCCGACGGCATCCGACATCCCGATGGGCAGCGACGTGGATCGCCCCAGGGGCGCGACAATCTTTTTCAGCTCGGTGTCGAAGGAGAGCACCGTGTCCACCAGGCGCTGGGCCACGTCGTCGACGTCCAGGCGCCGGTAGAGGCGCGGGTCCTGACTGGTGATTCCCTTGGGGCACTGGCCGATGTTGCAGATGTTGCAGCGGTCCGCCTCGCTGCCGATGCACCCGGCGGCCGCCTGCATGATGGCTTTGCCCACCTGCACCCCGCTGGCGCCCAGCATGATCAGGGCCGCGGCGTTGGCGGCCAGGTTGCCCGATTTTCCCACCCCGCCGCCGGCAAAAAGGGGCAGCTCGTTCTGTTGGCCCAGGGCCACCAGGGTCT
This sequence comes from Desulfobacteraceae bacterium UBA2174, assembly GCA_002327445.1. Lineage (GTDB taxonomy): Bacteria > Desulfobacterota > Desulfobacteria > Desulfobacterales > UBA2174 > UBA2174. The sequence goes on from DCWA01000030.1 coordinate 46,745, forward strand.
GGTAGCAGTCGCGGATGTTGCTGGCGATGGGATGGCCCATGTGGTCCATGGAAACGTTGTAGGCCGCGCCGGTGCCCCCGTCCTCGCCGTCGATGGCCAGACCGCCGGCGTACGGGTTGCGCGTCAGGTTGTTCAAGACCGCCAGGGCGGTGGATGTTCCTGAAATCTTGGGATAAACAGGCACTCGGAACCCCCAGGCCATGGACATCGACAGGATCATCTTGGCCACCGACTCCTCGATGGAGTACTGGGTTTGATGAGTGGGCGGGCTGGGCAGGCTCACCCCGGCGGGCACCCCGCGGATGGCGGCGATGAGCTTGTTGACCTTGTACCACATCAAAAGTCCACCATCGCCCGGCTTGGCCCCCTGGCCGTACTTGATCTCGATGGCGCAGGGGTCCTCCTTCATCTCCGGGATGGCGTGGATGATCTCGTCCCAGCCAAAATAACCGCTGGCGATCTGGAGAATCACGTACTTGAGAAAACGGCTGCGCAGCAGCCGGGGCGGACACCCGCCCTCGCCGGTGCAGATGCGCACCGGAAGGCCCAGCTCCTCGTTGAGGTAGGTCACCCCGAGCTGCAGGCCCTCCCACATGTTGGGGGACAAGGCCCCGAAGCTCATCCCGCCGATGACGAGGGGATAGATGTCCCTTACCGGTGGAATCCATCCGTTTTCCCGCAGGAAGCGCAGGTTCTGTTCCGGGGGCAGGACCCGTCCCAAAAGAGTGCGCAGTTCGAATTCGTGCCGCCCGGCGTCCAGGGCCGGGTCGGTAAGCATGGAAATCCGGGTGAACTTGATCCGGTCCAGAATCCCGCCGGGCATGTTGCGCCGGCCGCCCCGGTTGCGCGGCTGCCCGCCCTGGTTGATGTGAAAGCGCAGCTTGTCGGCCTCGTCGCTGCGCATCGGAAGGATGGCGTCGTTGGGGCAGACCATGGCGCACATGGCGCAGCCCACGCAGCGGTGGGCCGGATCGGTTTTTTGGCGGACCCCGTACCAGGTGGCGAAGGTGTTGCCGGTCTGCTGCTTCGGGTCCAGTGATGGGGTCAGCAGGCGCTTGCGGAAAACGCCCAGCTCGATGGCCTGCACCGGGCAGACGGCGGTGCAGCGGCCGCAGAGGGCGCACTTTTCCTTGTCCCAGGCGATTTGCCAGGGCAGGTCCTTGACGCTCAGGCTACTCGGGGTAATGGGTCGATCTGCGAGCATGTCTCGATCTCCTGTCGATCCGGTCCGACGATGACCGTATCCAGGTGCATGGGCTGAAAATCCTTGGACTTGTCACGGTCGGGGATCGCGGCGTCCAAGCCGCAGACCTCCGATGAAAAAGCGTAGATGCCGGGCCTTCCACCCACCACCCCCGGCCTCAGCTTCTTCCTGTCCTGGACCATGAAGAGGCTGTGATCGCCCAGGCAGCCGATGACGCAGTTGGGCCCGTCGATGATCAGTCGTCGGCACGAGTGCTTCAGGTGCTTGAGCATTATGGCGTCGGGGTGCGCCGCGATGGCCTCGTCCATCAGGGGGGTAATGACGTGCTTGTAGGCCTCGATGCCAAGCCCGAGGGAGTGGAGGGTGTAGTGGAGAATGTGGGTGAAGACCTCGGAGTCGCTCTGGTAGCCGATGTAGCCTTCGAAGCCGCGGGAGGAAAGAAACTCGCGGATCGGCACGAAGGCGGTGTTCTCGCCGTTGGTCATGGTGGCCAGGCCCTGGATGAAAAAGGGGTGGCAGGCGTAAAGGTTGATGGCGTAGTTGGTGTTCTGGCGCCCCTGGGCCATGATCACCCGGGCGCGCAGTTCTTTGCGGTCGAGGTTGAGATAGCGCGCCACGGTGAGCGGGTCGCCGATCTCCTTGAGCATGATCACGTCCGGCCAGAAGGAAAAAACGATCATGTCCTGCTTTTCCTCCCCCATCTGGCGCAGTTGGAGCCTGGTGCGCAGCAGACGCCGCTCCAACTCGGCCGCCGGCAGGCCCTCCCATTCCTCGGGATACTCGTAAGCCCGGATGAGGTAGACGTCGCGCCGGGGCACGCCGGGCGGAGTGGTCTTGGGCACCTTGATGGTGATCTTGTACTTGGTCATGAACCCGATATCCATCATGAAGGCGTCCAGGCGTTTGAGACCGGCGTCGGTGAAGATGCCGGAGAGGATCGGCGCGTCCTTGATCTCTTCGAAGGGACCGCCCAGGTCGCGCAGGAAAAGGCCGACCCCGGACCCGTCGTGCCCCTCGCGCATCACGTCCAGGGCCTGGACGGCCACCATTGGGGACAGGGGGGTCTTGCTGGTGATGGCAAACAAGCGACACATGAAGCCAGCCTCCTTGGAAAACCGCTGGGGATTCGTTCAAGAGGGAGTGGACGGGCCTCCCTGCCGCCAGATCATCAATTAGGCGGATGGTGGCATGGAGACACAAAGCAAACCTTGTGCCAGCAATTCCAAATATCCATAATAGTTAATAATCACAAAATATTAGATGAATTCAGGGCAAGTCCATACTTTTGGAAGGAAAAACAATAACGTCATTTTTGGGTTCGATTTATTACAAAAATGCTACTGCGATGTCTATCCAACGATGCGGCCGAAACGTTTTTCCAGCTCCCGCAGGGAAAACTGGATCCAGGTGGGACGGCCGTGGGGGCAAAACGAAGGGTTTTCGCAGGCGTCGAGCTGTTGGAGCAGGGCCTTGATTTCGGCTTCCGAGAGACGCTGATGGCCCCGGATGGCCCCGTGGCAGGCGACCAGTTTCAGACTGCTGTCCAAAGCCGCCGCCAGCCCTTCGCCGAAACCGGTCTCCACCGCATCCTCGGCGATGGCGCGCAGCAGCTTGGCCAGCCGGCCGCCGGAGACGAAGGAAGGAATCGTCTTGACGACGAAAGTGGTCCCGCCGAAGGGCTCGATCTCCAGGCCGCATGCGGCCAGGCCGCTGGCCAGGCGCTCAAGCGCCTCGGCTTCGCGGAAGCCCAGTTCGACGGTTTCCGGCACCAGCAGGACCTGGGCCGGCGCCGGCCCATGTTCGGCGAGGCGCCGCCGGAGAGCCTCGTAATAGACCCGCTCGTGGGCCGCATGCTGGTCGATGATCACCAACCCGGTCTCGCTGCGGCAGAGCAGGTAGGTGCCGTGCAGTTGGCCGATGGGCTCCAGGGCCGAAAAGCGGTCCGCCGGCCAGAGCGCCGCCTGGGGTGCGGGAGCGGCGGGCCGCGGCGCCGGTGAAACCGTTTCGCCTTTACCCTCGGCCGCATCGCCCTTTGCCCCGGATGGCCAGGGCGGAAACACCTTTCCTAATGGCATCCCGGCCGTCAGAGGTTCAGGCGCGGAGGCGGAAAAAGACGGCGGCGTCTCGGCCACCCGGCTCGGTTCGGGCTGTGTGGCAGCGGACTGCCAGTGCCGCTTCTCGCCTGCAGACAGAGCGCGGGACACCGCCATGGCCACAGCGTCGTGAACGCTGCGCGCCTCGGCCAGGCGTACCTCGTGTTTGGTGGGATGCACGTTGACATCCACCTGGTCGAAAGGGACCCGGACAAAGAGCACCGCCACAGGAAACTGCCCCTTCATCAGGCGCTGGCCGAAGCCGGCGAACAGGGCGTGCTGCAAGGTGCGGTCGCGTACCCAACGGCCGTTGACAAACAGATAGATACTCCGGCCGCTCGTACGAGTTTCCACCGGCGGCGCCACCCAGCCGGACACGGCGATCGTTTCGCCTTCGTGGCGCACCGGCAGCAACAGATCCTGAAGGGAGCGGCCCAGTACGTCGGCGGCCCTCACCACCGGCTCGCTCACCGCCGGCCACTGGCGCAGCATCCGGCCGTCGTGATCCAGGCGCACCGCCGCCGCCGGGTGAGCCAGGGCGATGCTGGCCAGCACATCGCCCACATGGCTCATCTCGGTGGCCACGGTCTTGAGAAACTTTCGCCGGGCCGGGGTGTTGAAAAAAAGCTGCCCCACCGCGACACGGGTTCCCGGAGGAATCCCCACTTCGCGCACCTGGCGCAGGCTGCCGCCTTCGATGAAGAGTTCGGTGCCGGCCTCGGCTTCGGACTCCCGCGTGCTCAAGGTGAGCCGCGACACGGCGGCGATGCTGGGCAGGGCCTCCCCACGAAACCCCAGCGTGCGAATGGCAAACAGATCCGCCGCCTGGCGAAGCTTGCTGGTGGCGTAGCGCTCGATCGCCATCAGGGCATCGTCGTGGCTCATGCCGCTCCCGTTGTCGATCACTTCCACCAGGCCGCGCCCGCCTTTTTCCACCGCCACGTGGATGCGCGTCGCCCCGGCGTCCAAGGCATTTTCCACCAGTTCCTTCACCACGGAGGCCGGGCGTTCCACCACCTCCCCGGCGGCGATCTGGTTGGACAGAATCTCGGGCAGGATACGGATCCGGCTCATGGAAACCGCCCTATTCCACCTCTCCCTTGAGAAAGCGCGTCAGGTATTCGGAATCCTTGGGGGTGAGGTTGAATTTCAGGCAAGCCTCGTCGATCAGCTTGCTGTCCGAGGAAGGATCGTTCTCCTTGCGCAGTTCGGAAATCCATTTCACGGCCTGGCGCAGCGAATCGCCCTTGGGCATCACGGTAGTCATGGGGTTCCTCCTTGGGGGGAAAGTGAATAAAATGCCAAGTGAGCTAAAGTGTCAAGTGATCTAAAGTGACTAAAGTTAAGGAATCCTGTCAGTTATAAAAAAACCGGAGCGCAGCGACGCCTCAACTTTAGCTCACTTTAGTCACTCGTAACTTTAGTCACTTTCACAACGCCGGCTTGCGCCGATGGAAATCGGTGGCCTGCTCGAAGTTGTAGGCCAGACGCAGCAAGGTCCCCTCGTCGAAACGGCGGCCGAGCAGCTGGAGGCCGATGGGCCGCCCGTCGGCGGTGAAGCCGCAGGGTACCGACATGCCGGGGATCCCGGCCATGTTGGCCGAAAGCGTGAAGATATCCGACAGGTACATCTGGAGCGGGTCGTCGATCTTTTCCCCGATGGCAAAGGCCGCCGTCGGTGTCACCGGCGCCACGATGGCGTCGCAGTGGGCAAAAGCAGCATCGAAATCCCGTCCGATGAGGGTCCGCACCTGACTCGCCTTGCGGTAATAGGCATCATAGTATCCGGCCGAAAGGCAATAGGTACCGATGAGGATCCGGCGCTGCACCTCGGCGCCGAACCCCGCCGAACGCGTCTGCCGGTACATTTCCACCAGGGAATCGGTATCCCCCTTGCGCAGCCCGTACTTCACCCCGTCATATCGGGCCAGGTTGCTGCTCGCCTCGGCCGGGGCGATGATGTAGTAGGCAGCCACGGCATAGGCGCTGTGCGGCAGACTCACCTCCACGGTGGTGGCGCCCATTTCCTTCAGTTTGGCCACGGCCGCCCTGACCGCGGCGGCCACCTCTTCATCGAGACCCTCGAGTGTGTAGTACTCCCGGGGCAGTCCCAGCCGCATCCCCTCGATGCCGGTTTCCAGAAACGCGGTGTAATCCGGCACCTCCCGGGGCACCGAAGTCGAATCCGCCGGGTCGTGCCCGGCGATGGCGCCGAGCACCAGGGCGCAGTCGGCGACATCCTTGGTCAGCGGCCCGATCTGGTCCAGGCTGGAGGCGAAGGCCACCAGCCCGTAGCGCGATACCCGGCCGTAGGTGGGCTTGAGCCCCACCACGCCGCAGTGGGCCGCCGGCTGGCGGATCGAGCCCCCCGTATCGGACCCCAGGGCCGCCAGGCACATGTCGGCGCTCACCGCGGCGGCGGATCCGCCGCTGCTGCCGCCTGGAATCAGACCGGGACGCCAGGGATTGTGGGTCGGTTTGAAGGCCGAATGCTCGCAGGTCGAGCCCATGGCGAACTCGTCCATGTTCAGCTTGCCCACCATCACCGCACCCGCATCGGCAAGCATGCGCATCACCGTGGCATCGTAAGGCGGGATGAAATGTTCAAGGATCCGCGATCCGCAGGTGGTGGCCACGCCGGCGGTGCAGATCAGGTCTTTGACGGCGATGGGAATGCCGGTGAGCGGTCCCCCCTCGCCGCGGGCGAGGACCTGATCGGCGGCTTCGGCCTGCGCCAGGGCCAGATCAGCCGTGACCGCAAGGTAAGCCCCGATGCGCGGATCGCAGGTCTCGATGCGCTCCAGCACCGCCCGGGTGATCTGGGTGGCGGAAACCTCCCGCCGGCGAAGCAGCTTGCCGGCCTGGCCGACCGTCAGCTCATACAACTGCATGATGCCTTCCTTTCTCTCCCCGGCCCGTCGGACTACCCGACGATCTTGGGCACGACGAACTGTTGGGCTTCGCTTCCCGGAGCGTTGGACAGGGCGCGCTCCGGCGACAACCCGGGCTGTTCTTCATCCTCCCGGAATGCGTTGGTGCGCTCGCTGGCATGGCTGGTCAACGGCACGCCGGTGGTATCCACTTCATCCAGCTTTGCCACATATGCCAGAATTTCGGCCATTTGGGCCACATGCGCGTCGATGCTGGCCGGGTCCAGGTCCAGACGGGCCAAATCGGCCACATGAAGGACGTCCTGACGGGTGATGGGCATAATGGACCTCGTTTCTTGGGTTTCCCCGGCGCCCGGGGGTCTTCGGGACAACGGTCAAAGACGATTTTGGAAAGTGGCGGGATGGCCGGCTATGGTTCCACCACAATCGCTTGGTAGTTGAGCCTGGAGAGGCGATCGCGGGCCTGATCGGCCGCCTGGCGGTCGTTGAAAGGGCCGACCCGCACCCGGTACCAGACGCCCCGCTCGGCGGTTTGGATCCGCACGCTGCGAGCGGCAAAACCTTGGGCGGCCAGCCGACTCACGACCCGCTCGGCCGCTTCAGCTTCGCGCAAGGCCGCCACCTGCACCGACGGCCCCTTGGCCTTTTTCGGTGGTCCGGCTTCGGGTGGCTTTGGGGTCGGCGGAGCCGCGGCCTCCGGTGAGGCGGGCACCGGCTTGACGACTGGCGGCTTCTGGGGCTCGCCGACGACAGGTCCCGGCTTGGCGGTTGCTGGTTTCTGGAACGCTGCAGCGACGGGCGCCGGCTTGGCGGCCGGTGGCTTCTGGGAAACGGCTTTGTCCGCCGGTACCGGCGCCGGCAGCGGCTTGTTGTCCTGCTTCAAGACGGTGTAAAAATCCAGGGGTTGGCTATTGGCAGAGCCGTCCATGAGAGCACGAAAACGCTCCACCTCTGTCTTCATTTCCGTATCGCGCAAGGCGGCGATCTCTTTTTGCAGCGCCTGGATGTCAAACCGCAACGGAGAGGTCCCACGACCGACGAGCACGCCCAGATAAAAGTTCGCTCCGGCCACCAGAACCAGCCACAGCAGCCACAAGCGCGAAATCCGCGCCGGCCTTCCTTCCTCCGACGACCCGTTGGCCTTGACCACCATAGGCGGCCTCCTCGCCGCTTCCCTTCTCCCGAGGCCGGGTTACATGCGTTCAGGGGCCGAAACCCCCAACAGCCCCAGTCCCCTGGCGATCACCTGGCGTACCGCGGCCACCAGGAAGAGCCGGCCCCGGGCCAGCAACGGATCCTCGGTCAGCACCCGGTGCCGATTGTAGTAGGCGTGAAAGGCAGCGGCCAGATCCATCAAAAAGAAGGTCACCCGGTGAGGTTCCAGGTTGGCGGCGGCAGTGGCGATGGTCTCTGGAAAAGCGGCCATGGCCTTGATCAGCGCGATTTCCTCGGTCTCGGTGAGGGACGCCACGGCCTCCGGATCGAAAAGGACCTCGCCGACCCCGTGTTCCTCGGCGGCCTTGCGCAGAATGCTCGCGATGCGCGCATGCACGTACTGGACGTAGTAAACCGGATTGTCATTGGTCTTCTGCTTGGCCAGCTCCAGATCGAAGTCCAAGGCGCTTTCATGGTGCCGCGTGAGGAAAATGAAGCGGGCGGCGTCCCGGCCGACCTCGGCCACCACCTCGGCCAAGGTGACGAACTCCCCGGCCCGGGTGCTCATGGCCACCGGCTGGCCGCCGCGCAACAGATTGACCAGATGTACCAAAATAACCTGGAACTGGTCGCGTCGCTGCCCCGATGCCTCGATGGCGGCCGTCATCCGCGGAATGTAGCCGTGATGATCCGCGCCCCACACGTCGATGACCCGGTCGAAGCCACGGGAGTACTTTTCCCGGTGGTAGGCGATATCCGACGCAAAGTAGGTGGCCAGTCCGTTTTGACGAACCACCACACGGTCCTTTTCGTCGCCATAGTCGGTGGTGCGGCACCACTGGGCCCCGTCCTTTTCATAGACGATGCCCCGGCGGCGAAGGTCGTCCAGGGCCGCCTCCACCCGTCCCTCGTCGAACAGGCTCTGCTCGCTGTACCATCGATCGAATTGGACGCCGAAGTCTTCCAGGTCCTTCCGGATTCCTTCCAGGATGCTGCCGGCGGCGTGGCGCGCACAGTAGTCTACCGCCTCTGCCTCGTCCCCTTCCAACAGGGCATCGCCCTTTTCCTGACGAATCTGCGCCGCCAGATCGCGGATATAATCGCCCTGGTAGCAATCCTCGGGAAATTCGATCGTTCGGCCGCACAGGGCGGCATAGCGCAGGTACACCGAAAGGCCGAGCGTGCGGATCTGCCGGCCCGAGTCGTTGATGTAATACTCACGCTGCACGCGATAGCCGGCGGCATCGAGGATGTTGGCGGTCGTATCCCCCACCGCCGCCCCCCGGCCGTGGCCCACGTGGAGCGGCCCGGTGGGATTGGCACTGACGAACTCGACCTGGACGCGCCGCCCGGCCCCGGCATCGCTGGCACCGTAACTCCCCCCGGCGCGATGGATATCGGCCAGCAGCGGGTGCCAGGCCGTCGGTCGAAGAAAAAAATTGATGAAGCCGGGTCCGGCGATCTCGGTGCGCTCAATGCGATGGGCGCTATCCTCCAGATGGGTCAGCAGAATCTCGGCCAGCCGGCGGGGGGCCATGCGATGCTGCTTGGCGGACACCAGGGCAACGTTGGTGGCAAAATCCCCGTGGTTGTCCAGTTTGGGGGCCTCCACGACAAAATCGCCCGTGAGGTCATTGGACAAGGCCCCGGCTTGGTGGGCCCGGGCCACGGCGGCGCCGATCATCTCCCGAATCACTTGTTTCATTCAATATTCCGGTATTCGCGGTTGAATTTGGGGCATCACCGGTTCGCAGCAGGCGCCCGGAAAAGCAACGGCGAGCCAAGAACCAAAAACCGTGCCGTCGTAAGCCCGGCAACGGTTTCGGCTTCGGTGTTTAGTGGGTTTTACCGGTCAAGTCAAGCCGGTGGAGATGGATTTCATGGTTCTGTCAAAGTAGGGGTCTCTGCTACTTTTCTTGCCGAATGTCACCGTTTCCCGCCAATCTTCTCAACTGCAGATTCCTCACCGACGTTCGGAATGACGCGGGAAAATTCAAGTGTCAAGTGAGCTAAAGTGACTAAAGTGAGCTAAAGTGAAGGAATCCTGGCAGTTATATAAAAACCGGAGCGAAGCGACTCCACCACTTTAGTCACTTTAGTCATTAGTCACTCGTAATTTTAGTCACTCAGAAAAGATGTCATCCCGAACCCCTTTCCTCCTCTCCCGTGTCATCCCGAGGAGTTTACGACGAGGGATCCGCAGTCCAGGAGACTGGCGGGATGCCCATCTCAGATGAGCATCGGATCAGCGCAGCATGAATCCCTGTTTCAAGGGATCGGCCGGATCGATGACGAAAGTGTGGCGGCCGGTGATGTGAGCCGTCCCTGAAACTTCTGGAATTACGGCCGGATACGGACCAAATGAGGCGTCGGCCGTCACCCGCCCGGCAAAACAGGTGCCCAGGATGCTTTCGATGACGATGGGCTGGTCGATACCGATCTCACCTCGGGCATGATGGATGGCCAGGCGCGCGCTGACTCCCGTGCCGGTGGGGCTGCGATCCACCTCGCCGTCGGCGAAGATGCACACGTTGCGGCTGTGATGGCCGGGTTCCAAGGCCGGGCCAATGAAGATGGTGCCGTAAAGAAAGCTCAAGTCGGCTTCAAAGGGATGAGAAATCGGCCGGGATGCCATGACCGCCCGCTTGACGGCGCGGCCGGCGGACACCAACGCGGTAAAATCCTCGCTGGCACAGCGCAGGTCCAGGTCCTCGGCTTGCATGAAAGCGTAAAAGGCGCCGCCGAAGGCCAGGTCATAGCGCACCGGACCGTATCCGGGCACCTCGACTTGCTGGTCCAGAGCCAGGACGAAACTGGGGACGTTTTCGAAGCGGACCCCAACCACATGGCCGTCCGCCACCCGGGCGCGGGCCGTGACCAGGCCTGCCGGGGTGTCGATCCGCACCACGGTCTCGGGTTCCCGCGCGGCGATGGTCCCGGTTTCCACCATCACCGTGACGATGCCGATGATCCCGTGGCCGCACATGGAGCTGTAGCCCTCGTTGTGCGTAAAGAGCACCCCGAAATCGGCCTCGGGAGAAACCGGCGGCGTGACGATGCATCCGTACATGTCGGCATGGCCCCGGGGCTCGAACATCAGGGCGGTGCGCAAGTGGTCCAAGTGCTCGCGCATGTAGCGGCGCCGATCCAGCATGGTGGTTCCGGGCAGCTCCGGCAGCCCGCCGGTGATCACCCGCAGCGGCTCGCCGGCCGTGTGGGCATCGATGGTCGTGATTCGGGGCCAATCGGCGGGAGGAGCCCAGTCGTTGATTTTCATTTTTTCTCTCGTTTTGGAATGTCCCGGAAGATCAGACCGAGTTCGCGGTTCTGAAAGGATCAATGACTGATGGCGATATGAAAGCCAGCGCGCAGCGGCACCTCAACCTTAGCTCACTTCAGTCCCTCTAATTATTTTAGTCATTTTAGTCATTTGTAACTTTAGGCACTTGTCACTTTAGTCACTTAAGTCACTCGTCAAAATCCACCTCCGTCCCGATTCCCTCTTGCTCGGCCCGGTTCAGGACGGCGGCGGCGGCCACGACGTCCTGAACCGCCACCCCGACGGTCTTGAACAGCGTGATCTGTTCGTCGTTCTGCCGGCCGGGACGGACGCCGTTGACGATTTCCCCGATTTCGGCATCCACCACGGCTCCCGGAATGATCAGGTCGCCGGCTTCCTCCAGCGCCATGGCGCACGAGTCGGCCACCACGAAAGAGCGGGCCACGGTGACGGCGTCGATCTCCTGCACGTCCGGCATGAAGGAGCCCACCGCGGTGACGTGGGTCCCGGGCTGCAGGTCCTTGCCATCGAAGACCGGGGTGCGGGACGTCGTGGCCGTCACCACGATGTCGGCCCGGCGCACCGCCGCCGCCGGATCATCCGCCACCATGACGTGCGTCCCGCCGGCGCGACCGTCATAATCCGCCGCCAATCGACGGGCCGCTTCGGGTATCTGATCGACCACTGCCACCTCTTGGATCTGGCGCACCGTCAATACCGCTTCGAGCTGACTGCGCGCCTGGACCCCGGCGCCGAAGAGCACCATGCGCCGCGAATCCGGCCGCGAGAGGATTTCGGCGGCCAGGCCTCCGGCGGCTCCGGTACGAATGGCCGTTAGACTGCTACCGTCCATCAGGGCACGCGGCAGCCCGGTCTCCGGGTCGAGGACCAGGACGGTGGCCGTCACGGTGGGCAGACCTCGCTGGGGGTTGCCATCGTAGATGGAAATGATCTTGACCCCCAATTCTGCGGTCTGTTTCATGTAGGCTGGCATGAGGAGCGAAACGCCTTTTCCCGTGCCGACCCGGCCACGCAGCGGCACCTCGGCCTGGCCGGCCGACAGTTGGCCAAAGGCACTGCGCATGGCATCGATGGCCTGGCGCATCGGCAGGGCGGCGCGCACCTGGGAGGCGGTGAGGATGCGGATTTTCATGGATCCTCCGGTGAAAAATCGAGGCAGGCGGGCTTCTGTCGCATCACCCGGGTTGTTTGGCCGCATCCCGGCCGTCGGGAATGATGGATTGCAGCTCTTCGTTGATGGCGTTGAGATGCCGGCGCATCCAGTCGGCGGCCTGGTCTCCGTCGCCGGAGCGGACGGAGTCGATCACCCGGGCCGCGGTGTCTATGGAAAAGCTCCGGAAGTTGGAGGACAGGTAGCGGGTGCGCAACCGGGCATGATGGTCCAGCACCTTCTCGATGAGCAGCTTCGTCATTTCGCAGATCACGGCGTTGTGGGTCGCCTCGGCCAAGGCGTAATGAAACTGCAGGTCCGCGGACAGAAAGGCGGGATAATCGTCGGCGGCGGCATCCCTGGCTTTTTGCAAGGCCGCTTCCATGGCCTGGATGTGGCTCTCGTCGGCCCGTTCCGCAGCCAGGCGACAGCTCTTGCATTCCAGCAGCTCGCGGGCTTCCATCAGATCGAAGATGTTGCCGGCGGCCAGGGCGTTGTGCAACCGATCGGTGGAGGGCCCGCTTCCGGGCAGGTTTTTGCGGATGAAGGTGCCCCGACCCTGGGTGACCTCCAGGTAACCCATCACCACCAGGGCATTGGTGGCCTCGCGCACCGAAGAGCGGCCCACACCGAACAGTTGTGCCAGCTCCCGTTGCGAAGGAAGCTGGCCGCCGGCTTCGAGTTCGCCCTTTTCGATCTTGTCCAAAATCTGTTCGACCACCATTTCCGGGGCCGTGCTCTTGCGAATGGTCTCAAAACCCATGGTGTTCAGGCTCCTCAAGGGACTCCATCAGCGCTTCGGGCATGACGGCGCCCCGTTTTTCCTGGCCTTCCCCGCGGCGGTTGAAAATGTCTTTAAAGGATCGTCGACAATCCCGCCAGTTATCTGAAATAAAAGTGCTTTTATCTGTACCCGCCGTGAATGCCGGGGTTGAAGATCGATTTTTTGGGAATGGACTCACCGGCACTCTATGCCAACGCGGACCGGGAGTCCACCGGCGGTCTCAAAATTCGCTGTGCGCGGTGCGCTGGATGATCTCCTGTTGCAGTTCGGGGGTCAAATCGACGAAGTAATCGCTGTAGCCGGCCACGCGCACGATGAGGTCACGGTAGTTTTCCGGGTGCCGCTGGGCCTCGCGCAGGGTGTCGGCGTCCACGACGTTGAACTGGATGTGGTGGCCGTCCATGCGAAAGTAGCCGCGCACCAGTTGCCCCAACTTGCGGACCCCGGTCTCATCCGCCAGCACCTGGGGGAGGAACTTCTGGTTGAGCAGGGTACCGCCGGTGCGCAGGTGGTCGATCTTGGCCGCCGATCGCACCACGGCGGTGGGGCCCTGGCGGTCGGCCCCCTGGACCGGGGAAATTCCCTCTGAAAGCGGCTGCCCGGCCTTTCGCCCGTCGGGCAACGCCCCGATGACGCTGCCGAAATACACGTGGCAGGTGGTGGGCAGCAGGTTGACCCGGTGCACGCCTCCCCGGGCGTTGGGCCGCCCGTTGACCGCCGCGTAGTAGGCCTCGAAGACGTCGCGCAACACCGCGTCGGCCGCTTCGTCGTCATTGCCGTACTTGGGCGTTTCGTCCAGGAGCCGACGGCGCAGATCCTCGAAGCCGGCAAAATCGGCGGACAGGGCCTGTTCGAGTTCGCCCATGGTCATGGTGGCTTGATCGAAAACGTGGTGCTTGACGGCCGTCAAGGCATCGGTGGTGGAACCGAGACCCACTCCCTGGATGTAGGAGGTGTTGTAGCGGGCGCCGCCGTCATTGTAGTCGCGTCCCTTGGCGATGCAGTCGTCGATGAGCAGAGACAGAAACGGCACCGGCATGTAGCGGGCGTTGATCTGCTCGATGGCGTTGTTGCCCCGGATCTTGATGTCGATGAAATGTGACAGCTGACGGCGCCAGGCGTCGAAGAAGGCGGCGAAGTCGGCGAATTCCGCCGCCCGGCCGGTGGCCGGCCCGAGCTGCCGGCCGGTGCGCGGGTCCTTCCCGTCGTTGAGCGTCAGCTCCACCAGTTTGGCCAGGTTGAAGTATCCGGTAAGAATGTAAGCTTCGTGGCCGAAGGCCCCGGCCTCCACGCAGCCCGAGGCCCCGCCCTCCCGGGCGTCGCCGATGTCCTTGCCCTGGCGCACCAGTTCCTGGACGATGGCGTCGGTGTTGAAGACCGAGGGCTGGCCGAACCCGGTGCGCACAATCTTCAACGCCCGGTGGATGAAGCGGTCCGGGTTCTTCTTGCTCAACTGCACCATCGAACTGGGCTGGAGCAGGCGCATTTTCTCGATGATATCCAGGATGAGATAGGTGAGATCGTTGACCGCATCGGCGCCGTTGCGGTCCACCCCGCCGAGGTTGATCAGGGCAAAATCGGTATAGGTGTTGCTCTCCTGGCCCGTCACGCCGGTCTTGGGGGGCGCCGGGTGGTTGTTGAACTTGATCCAGAAGGCGCCGAGCAGCTCCTTGGCCCGCGCCTCGGTGAGGGTGCCGGCATCGATCTCACGCCGGTAGAAGGGATACAGGTGCTGGTCGAGGCGGCCGGGATTGAAGGCGTCCCAGGGGTTGAGTTCGGTGATGACCCCCACGTGGACGAACCAGTAGGTTTGCAGAGCCTCGTGGAAGGTCTCCGGGGCCCGGGCCGGCACCTTGCGGCAGGCGGCAGCCATCTCCAGCAACTCCCCCCTCCGTCCGGCGTCGATTTCAGCGGCGGCCATGGCCTCCAACCGCTCGGCATGGCGCACGGCCCATTGGATCAGGGCCTCGGCGGCGATGTCCATGGCCCGCAGTTGCTCCAGCCGGTCCAGGGCATGATGATCATTCAAGAAATCCAACTTGTGGATCTGCTCGGCAATCTGCAGGCGCAAATCGGCCATGCCGAGGCGGAAGATCTTGTCCCCGCCGGCGGTGTGCCCCGGGGAGCGCTGCTCCTGGAATTCGGTGAAAATCCCGGCCTGGTAGCTGGCGATCCATTCCTCGGTCATGTGGGCAAAAATCCGTTCGCGGATGGTTCGGCCTTTCCAGAAAGGAATGATCTTGTCCGTATAGATGCGCCGGGTGTCATCATCCACGGCGTAGGGGATCTTGGGCCGCGAGTCGAGGATCTCCAGGTCTTCGAGGGAATGGAGGCAGATTTCAGGATAGGTGGGTGTTTCCTTGGGCGCCGGACCACGCTCACCGACGATCAACTCGTCTTCGCCGATCCAGATCGTCTTGTTCTCCAAAATATGCTTGAAAGCCAGGGCCCGCTGGACCGGCACGGATGCGTTGCGGGCGGCGGCGCTCTGGTAAAAATCGGTGACCAGCACCGCCCGTTCCACCGAGATCTTGGGCTGGGCGTCCAGGCTGCGCTGTCTCAACCGCTGGATGCGGGGTGTCATGGGAAGCCTCCGTAAAAAGAAAGTTTCAAGCGAATAGATTAGTCACTTTCCTCCCTCACCCTCCGTAACTCACCGCCAAACCGGCGGCGGCGAATTGCGCGCCGACTTTCTCGCAGTCCTGCCGCGTGGGGCTTTTCACCCCGGCCATCCGGTTTTCCATTTTCAACCGCTGATACTTGCCATCGGCAATGGCGTGGAAGGGCAGCAGATCCACCTGCCGGACATGATTCAGTCCGCGCGCGAATTGCGCCATCCGCTCAACCTGTTCCGCATCGTCGTTGATTCCCGGCATCAGGGGAATGCGAAGGACGATCTCCGGCGCTAGGCCGTCAAGGATTTGAAGGTTTTCCAGGATCCGCCGGTTGCCGACTCCGGTGTACCGGCGGTGGCTTTCATCATCCATCAACTTGAGATCGTAGAGCACCAGGTCGGCCTTGGCCAGGACGGCCCGGATGACTTCCGGTGGGGCATAGCCGCTGGTGTCCACCGCCGTATGGATTTCCCTCCGGCGGCATTCATCCAGCATCGCGCCCAGGAATTCGGGCTGGGCCAGGGGCTCTCCCCCGGAAAAGGTGGCCCCGCCGCCGGATTCGTCGTAGAAGATGCGGTCCTTTTCGATTTCAGACATCAGGGCCGCCACGGTCCAGCGCCTTCCCGCGATCTCGGTCCGCCCGGCGAGCCCGGCGGTGGCCTTGAAGGGTATATGTTCCGGCTCGAAGCGCTGGCCTTCGGGGTTGTGACACCACCAGCACCGCAGAGGGCACCCCTTGAAGAAAACCGTGGTGCGAATTCCCGGCCCGTCGTGGAGGGCGTATTTTTTGATTTTGAAGACGATTCCGTCCATAGTCATCAGACCACCAGTCCTTTTTCCACCATTGACAGGAACAGTAGCATAAAATAAGGAATGGTCAACAGGAAAAATCAGGTCTTCAGACCACTTTGTCGAAAGCGGCAGCGCTCATGGACCTCACCTCAGAAGAGCAGCGCACCCTGGCCGGCGATGACGGCGAGGCGGCGCGGATCGCCATGGCCGTTCTGGTGGATCTGGGCGCCGTCTTCGGCGCCGACCGGCTGATTCCGGTGGCCCAGGTGCACATCGATGCCACCCTGTACATGGTCGATGCCGGAGTCGCATTCGCCGAGCGAATGGCCGCCACGGGGGGGCGGTTTCGCGTGCCGACTTCCTTGAATCCCAGTGCGGTGGACCTGCTGCACCCCGAGGCCCTGCGCCCGCCGCCCGACCTGCTGGAAAACAGCCGGCGTCTCGAGCGAGCCTACCTGTCCATGGGGGCCGCGCCCACCTGGACCTGCGCGCCGTACCAGCAGGGAATGGTCCCGCGCTTCGGGCAGCAGATCGCCTGGGCCGAATCCAACGCCATCGTCTTCGCCAACTCGGTGATCGGGGCACGCACCAACCGCTACGGCGACCTCATGGACATCTGCGCCGCCGTCGTCGGCAAGGCGCCCTGCTTCGGGCTGCACCTGGAAACCCACCGGCACGCCGAGCTGGTGATCGACGCCAGCGCCCTGCCCCGCTCCGTCCAATATGATCCGGCAACTTACCCGCTGTTGGGATACATCGTCGGCGAATTGGCCGGCGACCGCATTCCCGCCGTCCTCGGCATTCCGCCCGATGTGCCGGTACGCGCCCTCAAGTCGTTCGGCGCGGCGGCGGCCTCCTCCGGCGCCGTGGGGCTGTTTCACATGGTCGGCGTAACGCCGGAAGCCCGCTGCCTGGAGATGTGCACCGGCGGACGAAAGATGGAGGAGATCCACGCCGTCACGGCCAAGGATTTGGCCGGAGCGGCGGCCAGGCTTTCGAATCCCGATTTGAGCCGGCCCGACTTGATCGTGGTGGGTTGCCCGCATTATGCCTATGCCGAAATGACAACCATGGCGCGGTTGCTGGACGGTCGGCGGGTGAACCCGGGCATTGCCTTCTGGGCCTTTACCGGCCGGTGCGCGTATGGCTGGATGCGGCACAGCGGGCTGTTGCAAGCCCTGACCAACGCCGGGGTGACGGTCTTTACCGACGCCTGCCCCCTGCTGTACCCCGGGGAGAGCTGGCCCTTCACCGCGGCCCTGAGCGATTCGGCCAAGTTCGTCAACTACTGCACTTCCCAGACGGGCCTGCCAGCGGCCATCGGTAGTTTGGCAGATTGCGTGGAGACTGCCGTCACCGGCCGCTTCCGGCGGAGTGCGTTCCCATGAACGTCATCCTGAAAGGTTGCCCCGTGGTTGCCGGCCACGCGGCGGGCAGAGTGCTGAAAAGCGACCAAAGCATCAGTTTCTGGGGCGGCGTCGATCCCCACACCGGCTGCATCGTCGATCCGCGCCACGACCTGTTCGGGCAATCCGTCGCCGGTCGGGTGCTGGCCTTTCCGGTAGGCAAGGGGTCGAGCACCGGATCGCTGATCCTCCTGGAACTGGCCCGGGTGGGACTGGCCCCGGCCGCCATCGTCACCATCCGCTGCGAACCGATCCTGGCCACCGGCCCCATCGTCATCAAACATTTCTACGGCCGGCAGATCCCCGTGATAACCCTCTCGGCTGAAGACTTCGACCGCCTGGAAACCGGGCAACCGGTGGAGGTGGATGCCGAGTCGGGAACAGTTCGGATTGAAATTGACAAAAAAAGCTTGTCGTAATATTTTGAAAAACAAAAAGTATTACTTTTTTCGGAAAGCAGAAGAAGATGAAAACCATCTCATTGAAGGTACCAGAATCCTTGTTCGCGATTCTGGTACAAACGGCCGAGAAGCGGGGGGAAAGCAAGTCCACCATCATTCGCGAAGCCATTGAAAGCTTTGTTGCCCATAACGCTTCAGAACTGAATGGATCCTGCCTGGACCTGTCCAAAGACCTGGCAGGATCCATTGAAGGGCCCGAGGATCTTTCCAGCAACAAGGAGTTGATGCGTGGCTACGGTCAATAAACGCTGCATCATCCTGGATACCGGCCCTTTGGTGGCTTTTCTCAACCGGCAAGACAAACACCACCGATGGGCCATGATGCAGTGGGAGAGGCTTCCGCCGCCACTGATCACCTGCGAAGCCGTTCTCTCTGAAGCCTGTTTTCTGCTAAGCGGTTTTTCCGGAGGCCAGGACGCCGTCATTACACTGGTCCAGCGAAACGTTTTAAAAATCGGTTTTGGGTTGGCCGATCATGTGGATCGAATCGGCAGGTTGGTACGAAAATATGCCGATGCCCCCATGTCCCTGGCGGATGCCTGCCTGGTGCGCATGGCGGAGCTGTTTCCGGACAGCGCCGTCATGACGCTTGATTCGGACTTTCAGTTTTACCGGAAAAACAAAAGTCGCGTCATCCCGGTTATTTCCCCTTACACCGGATAAAAACCGCCTGGCCAGATCGCCACGGCGTGTTTTGGCCACCTTTTCCATAACCCCACAGAGCCGCCCATGAATGCCAAGGACAATGAATCGCTTTACGTCATCTCCGCCGTCAGCAAAGACCGCCCCGGTCTGGTGCACTCGGTCACCCGGGTGCTGGCGGATCTGAACGTCAACATCGTGGACGTGGATGCCCGCTCGGTGCGGGGGCATTTTTCCATGTTTCTCGTGGTGGACCTGAGCACCGCCGGCTGCACCTACGACGGGATGATGGCCGCCCTGAAGCCGGTAGGAGAAAGCTTCGACCTCGGTCTGCGAGCCGAACCCTACCGGGCCGGACGACGCAAGTCGGACAAGCACCTGATGATTCTCACGGTGATGGGAGTTGACCACCCCGGCATCGTGGCGGCCATTTCCGCGATCCTGGCCCGCAACCGCATCAACATCGAAAAAATCAAGATGATCGCCCGCGGCGATTACATCGCCATGGAACTCAAGGTGGACATGAGCGAGGTCGCCGACCTGGCCAACATCCGCGACCAGCTCTACGCCTACTCGGAGGCCGACGGTCTGGACGTCTCCATGCGGGAGTACGATGTTATGGAAAAGCCCAAGCGCGTGGTGGTCTTCGACTGCGACTCGACCATCATCCAGGCCGAGGTCATCGACGAGCTGGCCAAGATCGCCGGGGTGGACCGGGAGGTGCGCCGCATGACCCGGGAGGCCATGAGCGGCACCCTGGACTTCAACGAGGCCATCCGCCGCCGGGTGAAGCTGCTCAAGGGGCTCACCGTGGACAAGCTCGACCTGCTGGCCCGCTCCATCAGCCTGACGCCGGGTACCGAGGAACTCATCGCGGCGCTCCGCACCATGGGCTACAAGATCGCCGTCATCTCCGGGGGGTTTTCCTTTTTCACCAACTATCTCAAGGAACGTCTCAACCTCGACTACGTGTTCGCCAACGAACTGGAGATCGCAGACGGGGTCGTCACGGGCAGTATCCGCGGCAGCATCATCAACGCCGAGAAAAAAGGCGAAATCCTCATGGAGATCGCCCGGCAGGAAGGGGTTTCCCCCGACCAGGTGGTGGCGGTGGGCGACGGGGCCAATGACCGCTTCATGCTCCAGAATGCCGGTCTGGCCATCGCCTTCAACCCCAAGGAAGTTCTCAAGCAGTACAGCAACGGCATGATCACCACCAAGAGCATCTACGGCCTGCTGCACATGCTGGGGGTGCCGGATGAAAAGACCGACCGGCTGGACGGATGACGAGGCCTCTGGAGGCCATGCCCCCTGGCTTGACATCATCGCGGCCGAATCCCTGGGCGTCCGGGGCCTCTGCTGCCGCGTGACGCTGCCGGGCCGCACCATCGTCATCGATCCGGGTTTGGCGCTGGGATACCTGCGCGGCGGTCTGATGCCCCATCCGGTGCAGGTGGCTGTGGGGCGGCGGGTGCGCCAGGCCATCGTCCGGGCCCTTGAAACGGCCACCGACATCGTCGTGAGCCATTTTCACGGCGATCACGTGCCCTTGGTGGCAGCCAACCCCTACCAACTGTCCTTCCAGGATCTGCCCCCGCGGGCCGGTGAACTGCGCTGCTGGAGCAAAGCCGACGATCCGGCCGGTCCGATGCACCAGCGCTTTCTGGATCTGAAGGTGCTGTTCGGCGCCAACCTGCGCGTAGCCGAAGGCCTCCAGGACGGTCCTCTCTCCTTTTCCGAAGCGGTGCCCCACGGAAAGCCGGGCGGCAAAACCGGAACCGTCATGATGACGCGCATCCTAACGCCCCGGGGCGTCTTCGTGCACGCCTCCGACATCCAGCTGCTCAACCACGAAGCGGTGGATCGAATCCTTGATTGGCGGCCGGATATCGTACTGGCCGGCGGACCGCCACTCTATCTGGAAGTCATCGGTCCGGAGGATCGGCAGGCGGCCTGGAACAACGGCCTGCGCCTGGCCAGGGGAGTCGGGACGTTGATCCTCGACCATCACCTCCTGCGCAGCCGGCAAGGGCTCGCCTGGCTTGCCGAGTTGTCGGCCGCGGCAGGACGCGACATCCCCTGTGCCGCCGATTACATGAAAAAACGCAGGTTGTTACTGGAGGCGGACAGGGCCCAGTGGTACCGCAGAGCGCCCGTGCCCGACAATTGGCACACCGACTACCGCCTCGGCCGGGAAGGCCCGGATCGAGGCGGGCAGCGGTTTAGGGCGCCTGTGGCGCAGGAAGGAAAGTGAACGGGGGGAAAGGCGGCCCGGTCCGGCTCAGCTCTTGCCGCCGAGGTAGGCCGACTGGACGTCCGGATTGGCCAGGAGGTTGGCGGCCGAGTCCTTGAGCACGACGCGGCCGACTTCCATCACGTAGCCGCGGTTGGCCAATTTCAGGGCGGCTCGGGCGTTTTGCTCCACCAGGACCACCGTTACGCCGGCCTGGTTGATCTGGCGCACCGTGTCGAAAATCGTCTTGACCAGCAATGGCGCCAGGCCGAGGCTCGGTTCATCCAGCAACAGAATACGCGGATTGCCCATCAATGCCCGGCCCACGGCCAGCATCTGCTGCTCGCCGCCGGAAAGAGTGCCGGCCATCTGGTTGCGGCGCTCCTTGAGGCGAGGGAAAAGCTCGAAAACCCAGTCGATGTTCTGGCGAATTTTCTGTTGATCGTTGGAGGTATAGGCCCCGAGGTTGAGGTTTTCACGAACCGTGAGGGTTCCGAACACCCGACGGCCCTCGGGCGCTTGGGCCACGCCTCGGGCCACGATGTCGTGCGCCGGCAGCTTGTGTAGCGGCACGCCATCTAAAAGGATCGATCCCTCGCTGACCTTCACCAGTCCGCTGATGGCCATCAGGGTGGTGGACTTGCCGGCGCCGTTGGCACCCAGGATGGTGACGATCTCCCCCTGTTCGACCGAGATGTCGATCCCGTGAAGCGCTTCCACGTTGCCGTACTTGACGTGCAGGTTCTCGATCTTCAGCAGCATGATCTCACTCCTCGTCGGTGCCCAGATAGGCTTCAATCACCCGGCGGTTGGCCTTGATTTCCGGGGGGGTGCCCTCAGCGATCTTGGCCCCGTTTTCCAACACCACGATCTTTTCGCAAGCCTTCATCACCAGGCTCATGTCGTGCTCGATCAGCAGGACGGTGACCCCCCGGGCCTGGATCTGCCGGATGGTGTCGATGAGCTGGGCCGTTTCCTGGTCGTTCATCCCGCCGGCCGGCTCGTCGAGGATAATCAGGCGAGGCTCGGTGGCCAGTGCCCGGGCCACCTCCAGCAACCGCTGGTTGCCGTAGGAAAGGTTTTCGGCCAGGTTCATGGCCTGCGTTTCCAGATTGACGAAGCGCAGCTCGCCCATGGCCTTGTCCAGGGCCTTTTTCTCCTCGGCGCGCTGCCAGGGCGGCTGGAACATCGCGGCGACGCTGCCCGACTTCATGCGGCAGTGGCATCCGGCCAGCACGTTTTCCAGGGCAGTGAGTTTGTGAAAGAGGCGAATGGTCTGAAAGGTGCGGGCAATGCCGAGGGAGACGATCTTGTGGGTCGGCAGGTTGTTTATCAGGCGGCCGTCGAAAACGATCTTCCCGCTGTCGGCCCGGTAGTTGCCGGTGATCAGGTTGAAAACGGTGGTCTTGCCGGCACCGTTGGGTCCGATGAGTCCGACGATAGTTCCTTCGGCAACGTCGAAGCTGACATCGTTTACGGCGATCAGCCCGCCGAAACGTTTGGTGAGGTTTTCCAGGTGCAGCAGGGTCATGCGGCCTCCTCGGGTTCGGCGGTACGATCGAGGCGGTAGGTACGCGGCGGCGGCGGCAGAATCCCCTCCGGCCGGAAGATCATCATGATGATCATCACGGCGCCGAAGACCAACATCCGCGCCGTGGCGAACTGCCGGAAGAGTTCCGGCAGGCCGATGACGAGAAAGGTCCCCAGGATCACCCCCGCAATGGAACCGCGTCCGCCGAGCAAGACAATCATGAACAGAAGCACCGACTCCCAGAAATTGAACGACTCCGGCGCGATGATGGTCATCTTGGCGGCAAAGAGGGTCCCGCAGAAACCGGCCCACACGGCGCCGATGACAAAGGCGATGAGCTTGTAGTGGGAAATGTCGATGCCGCTGCCGGCGGCGGCGACATCGTCTTCCCGGATGTAATTCAAGGCTCTGCCGAACCGCGAGTGTTCCAATTTGCGAAGCAGATAGATCGTCACCGCCACGAAGAACCAGATCAGGTAAAAAAACTGCCCCGGCGTGCTGATCTTCATGCCGAAGATCGTGGGACGGTCGATGCCGAAAATCCCGTTGGCCCCGCCAGTGATCCCGAAGACGTTGTTGATCAGGGCGATGCGCACGATTTCCACGAAGCCGATGGTGACGATGAGCAGGTAGTCACCCCTCAGATGGATGATCGGCCTGGCGATGACCAGGGCGAAAAGCCCCGCCAGAAGCCCGGAAAGGGGCATGAGCCAGAGCACCGGAATGGCGTAGACGGTATTGAGGATCGCTGTGGTGTAGGCGCCCACGGCGTAAAAGGCCGCATGGCCCATGTGAAACATGCCGCAATGCCCCAAGATGATATTGAGGCTCAGGGACAGCATCACATAGAGTCCGACCACGTTGAGCACGTCGATCCAGTAACGATTGAGCACGGCCGGCGACGTCAGCAGCACAAGGGAAAAAGCGGCGTAGACGATCCAACGTTTGTTCTTCATGGACAAGCTTCCTTTGCCGAGGCGGCGCCGGCGACGGGGCCGATCAGACTTTTTCCGCCACCCGTTCTCCCAGCAGCCCGGTGGGCCGCACGATCAAAATCAGAATCAGCACACAGAAAGCGAAGGCGTCCTTCCAGGCGACGGACAGATAGGCCGCAGCGAAGGCTTCGATCAGCCCGAGCATCAAACCACCCACCATGGCGCCGGGAATATTGCCGATACCGCCGAGGATCGCCGCCGTGAACGCCTTGAGCCCGTAAATCCAACCCATGGTGAAGTTGATCTGGCCGTAGTAGATCCCCACCATCAGCCCGGCCGCCCCTCCCAAGGCCGGTCCGATGACGAAAACCAGGGCGATGACCCGGTCCACATTGATGCCCATGAGCCGGGCGGCGCCCTGGTCGATGGCCGCAGCCCGGATCGCCGTGCCCACCTTGGTGCGCTGGATGAAGGTGTAGAGAGCGACCATCATGACCACCGAGGCCAGCAGGATCAAAATTCGGATCAGGGGGACCGGCATCCCGAAGATGTGAACCACGGTACGCGGCATCAGGTCATGGGGATAGACCTGAAATTTGGCCCCGTAAATCAACATGACGATGTTTTGGAAAAAAATCGAAGCGCCCAGGGCCGACACGACGGCCGAAAGCCTGTGCGCCTGGCGCAGGGGGCGGTAGGCGACCCGTTCCAGTACAACGCCGAGGATGGCCACCAGGATCAGCACCATCACCGCCAGCAGGGCGATGACGCAGAAAGGGGACAGGTAATCGGCCAACCCGAGGGCCGTCAGGAGCGTCAGGCCCAGGTAGGCGCCGATCATGAACAGGTCCCCGTGGGCGAAGTTGATCAGCTTCAGCACCCCGTAGACCATGGTATACCCCAGGGCGATGAGGGCATAAATCCCGCCGACGGCCAATCCGTTGGTCAGTTGTTGAAAGAAAAATTCCATGGGGTCACCCCGTAGGCCACGAATTCAGGGGGAGAACAAGGGGATCGATCGCGCACCAAAAAAGACGCCGGCCCGGCCGTGAGGCCAAAACAGACCGGCGTCTCGATGATTTTTTCATCGCTTCATGCAACCGACACCCTGCATTACGGCTGGAGGACGAACTTGCCGCTGGCGTCGACCCGATAGACCCGGTAGAGATCCCCTACCCGATCTCCCTTGTCGTCAAAGGAAATGTTGCCCGTCAAACCAGGCAGATCCTTGAGTTGGGTCTTCAGGTAAGCCACCATCTTCGCCGTTTCGGTGGATCCGCTGCCCTTGATGGCGGCGGCCACAGCATTGAACCCGTCCCCGGCCAACACCGCCCAAACCGATCCGGGCTCGGCGTTGTACTTTTTCTTGAAGGCGCTCATGAAGTCCTTGGCCGCCTTGGTGTCGAGGTCCTGGGGCACCGGAGGGCTGAGGAAATAGTAGCCTTCTGCCGCTTTGGCGCCGGCGATCTTGACCAGGTCAGGATTGTTGGTGGCATCGCCGCCGATGAAGGGCACATTCCATCCCATCTCCATCTTCTGGCGCAGCAGCAGGCCGGCTTCGGGATAGTAGCCGGTGAACAGAACCACATCCGGTTTGGCAGCCTTGATCTTGGTCAAAATCGTGTTGTAGTCGCGTTCGCCAGGGGTCAGGGCATCGTAGAAAACGATCTTGACCGGCTGCTTTTCCAGCAGGCCCTTGGCCTCATCGGCCAACCCCTTGGCATAGGAGGTGTTGTCGTGGAGGATGGCGATATTCTTGAACCCCATGCCGACCACGGTCTTGGCCGCCACGTTGCCCTGTTCATCGTCGCGGGGGCAGGTGCGCAGGAAGTTCTTCAAGCCCTTTTCCGACAGGCGGATCGCCGTGGAGCCATTGGCGATCTGCATGATCTTGGCCTCGTCGTAAATGGCCTGGGAGGCCTCCGTGACCGATGAGCCGTAAGTGCCGATCACCGCCACGACACCGCTGTTGCTCAGACGCTGGGCGGCCAGGGCAGCGGTTTTCGGGTCGCCGCCATCGTCCTCGGAAATGATTTCCACCTTCTTTCCGAGCAATCCGCCTTTGGCGTTGAGTTCTTCGGCGAGCAGATCCACGATCTGCTTCATGTCCTGGCCTTCACTGGCCCATGCTCCCGTCAGCGGTGCCATCAGCCCGATCTTGATCGTATCGGCGGCCATGACCGGCTGAACGCAGAGCAGAAGAGCGAAAACAACCGCCATTCCTGTGATGAAACGTTTGCCCATGATTTGCCCCTCCTTATGGTAGAAGAAGTTGGATGTGAAAACCCTCGACTTCAGGCAGCGGCCGGCATCCTGTCCGTATTGCTATCGCCGCTGAACAGCGGTTTGATCGGCTTGGAGCGATGGTTTATTACCATATCATCCGTGGCTGTCAAGGGAAAACACAGGTCATCAGACCTACTGATCATCTGTACATTTTAAGTTGACTCAATGGTCGATTGACATCCCCCGCCGGCCTTGGTAAGGCGCTGAAGCAACCTTTCAGGGACCTGACAACGCGCCAGCGGAGGGAACCATGCCCTACGTCAACGTGAAAATCACCAGGGAAGGCGCCACAACGGCGCAGAAGGCCGAGCTCATCGCCGGCATCACCGAGCTGCTTCAGCGCGTGCTGGGCAAGAACCCGGCCACCACCGTGGTGGTGATCGAGGAGGTGGACACCGACAACTGGGGCATTGGCGGGGAGCCGGTGACTTTGAGAAGGCGCAAGGGGTTGTAATTCTGAAAATTTTGCCGGCAAGGAGGTTGATTTATGCCGTGGATCAAAGTGGAGGATTGCATCGGTTGCGGTGATTGTGTCGCAGCCTGTCCGGTGGATGCCATCGTGATGGAGGACGTGGTGGCGGTGATCGACATGGACGAGTGCATCCGCTGCGGCACCTGCCACGATGCCTGCCCCCGGGGCGCAGTACGCCATGACGGGGAGAAAATCCCCGAGGAGGTGGACGCCAACGTGGCCATGGCCTTGTCGTGCATGGACGCCTGCGCCCGTCATCTCGGCGGTGAAGAGGAGCGGCGAAAATGTCTTGAGCGCATGATCAAGCACTTCACCAAGGAAAAGACGGTGGCCGAGAAAACCCTGGAGCGGCTCCAGGCGCTGAAACAGGAATTGGCATCGGCTTGAAAACGCCCATCGTGATGGCGGCTTTCGGCACCCGCTGGACCGCCGGCGGCCCCTACGCCCGAATCGACCGCCAGGTGCGCGAGACGTTTGCCGGCCACGCGGTGCACTGGGCCTTCTCCTCCCGGGTGGTGGGCCGCATCGCATCAGGCCAGGGGGTTCCGGTGCCTCCCGGGCCGGAGGCCGTGCTGGCCGACCTCCACGCCGCCGGCCACCGGTGGGCCGTGCTGCAATCGACCCATGTGCTCTGCGGCCACGAGTTTCACCGCCTGCTGCATCATGCCGCCGCGGCGCCCCTGCGCGTTTCGATGGGTCTTCCCCTGCTCACCGACCCGCCAGACTTCGAGGAAATCGCCAACCTGCTGGTGGACATTGCGGCGCCCGAACCCGACGCGGCCACCGTCTTCGTCGGCCACGGCACGGATCATCCCACCTGGACGGGCTACCCGCTCTTGCAGAGCATGCTACACCGGCGCGGCGCCGCCGGCATTTTCATCGGCGTCCTGGAGGGGCGGCCGAGCATCGACGACGTGGTCGCCGATCTGAAGGCCGCCGGCGCCGTCCGGGTGAGACTGGTCCCGCTGCTGATTGCGGCCGGCAACCATTTTCTGCGGGATCTCACCGGAGACGACCCCCGGTGCTGGCAGCGCCGCCTGGAAGCGGCCGGCTTCAAGGTCGAACCGGTGGCCGAGGGCATCGGCCGGCGCCCGGAGATCGGCGCCCTGTTTTGCCGCCACGTCGCCGAGGCCCTGGACGTGATTCCATCGTCAGAAGAGGAAGAAAACCGCCCTGCTCAACACCGATGACCGGGTTCAAATCGGCCCGGCGAATGTCTCCTCTCAATCGGCCGACCGTTCTTCCATCTCCACAGAAAAGCCCCCATCCGCCAACTTTGCTTCATCATCCGGATCAGGTCGCTTGGATCACCTGGAGGATGATCAATCCGCGCCCAAAACGGCATGCATGTGAATGGCGACCGCTTCAGTATCCGTCTCGGCCAGATGACCGATTTTTTTCAGGATCAGCCGGTTGTCCAAGGTAAAAATTTTGAATCGCACAAGGCAGGAAACCTTCAGGCCGGCGCTTTGAAAATTCGCAAGAGGCGTGTCAGCCGGCCAGGGAGGGGTTTTCTTGGTGGTGACCATCGCCATCACCGTATGCCCCTCACGGTTGAACCGCCGGCCACTCAACACCAGCGCCGGCCGGCGCTTGGCGGAGGCCCGATCCGAAAATGGAAAGGGCACGACCACCACGTCATAGCGCTCACAGATCACGGAAGGCCTCTTCGTCTTCCGGGCTGTTCCACTCTTCTAAAGTCTCAGCCACGGCGGCGTGGTAGGCCGCATCAAAGGGTTCGACCTTTTTAAGTCGCACCGTTTTCCCTTCCAGTTCGTAGGCGATGAGATCGCCGGGCCGTGTCCCCAGGGCCAAACGAATCTTGGCCGGGATGGTGATCTGCCCTTTGGCCGATATTTTGCTGACATGCATGTTTTACCTCTTTGCTTCTTTACTTCTTACGCCTTACCATCAACATATCGGCGCCGGCATGAAATGTCAATTTCTTGACCCATTTCTTGGTCTTCAGCCCTGCCCCCCCCCCGAAACCGTTGTGGCCGGTCTGGCCAAACTTGCGCCATCCATTTTGCCGTGGTCCTCTCAAGAGAAAATCTTCTTTGGCGCCGGGCCGTCATTCCTTTTACAGCAACCCGACACCGCTCTCCCAGGGCGGCGGGGTGGCGTCACACCGGCGCAGCCACCGGGCCATCACCATGCCCGTCATGGCCAGGCATTCCATGTCGAGGTAACCCTGGGCGGATCTCTGGAACAGCAGGGTGCAGGCGGCGGGAAAATCGTCGTCGCGGTCGTTGAACACTAGGGTCATGGGCACCCTGGGCAGGGCGGCAAAACGCACCACCAGGTCGGCCGTCATGCCCAGCGAAGCCGGTCGGCCCCCTAGGCGCCGGCAGGCCGCTTCCAGCTCGCCGTGCCGGCCGCCGAAGTCCCGGGCAATGGGCCGCTCGGCGGTGTTGAGAAACCCTTCCACAAACGGCGCGGCGTCCTTGAAATCCTTGTACGTCACCCAGTCCTCGCCCGGAGGCGCCGTCTCGGGGCACAACAGCAGGTACTTGAACAGGATGACGCTCACCGCGTGGCTCGCCGGTTGTCCGCCGGGGCTGAGCACCCCCCCGGGGGTCACCCGGTGGTCGAAACCGAAAAAGGGAATCACCGCCTGCCCATCCTCGACCGTGATTCCCAGGCGATCTGCCAGCGGTGCCAAATCCAGGCTGGCGATTTGTTCCAGATAATCGGTGGCGATCCGGTCGAAGGCTTCGGATTTTTGAGCCATCTATTTCACCTTCCATAAGCAGGAACCGCACCGAAGGAAACGCCACGGCGACCATTTCCGAACGCTCACCCATCACGCAATGCCGCTTCGTCCATCGGCCCGTTGCTTTTTTCGATCCTTGGTCCCGGCGACGGCGTCCCAGGCCGCGCCAGGCGCCTCGCGTTATTTGGCCGCCGAAACCGGGTTGACTTCGATGGTCACATGGGCCAGTCGCTAACCGGTCACGCCTCGGAAACAATCCCGGCAGAGTTTTCGGCCTTCGACCGCTTCCATCTTGGTGGCCATGGTGGGCTCCCCGCAGGCGGCGCACGCCTCGCTGGGGGCGATCCGGGCCCTGGGCGGCAGATCGACCCTGGCCGCCTCGATCTTGAAGAGGGCCTCGGTGGGCATGACCAGCACATCGTGGCTGCGCCGGGTGTGGCGCCGGTGGAAACGCGCCCTTTCCTCCTCGCTGGCCTCCCCGCAGGTCACCTTCTGGATCAGGGCCAGGTGCTCGGGATCCGGGGCGAAGGCATCCGGCTTCATCGCCACGCGAACCCCCTCCCCCGTCTTGCGGCTCAGCAGGGTCAGAACCATCTTGCCGTAGTCCCGGTAGATGAAATTGCCCTTGCCGAAGGTGCAGCCGGTGAGCACCTGCACCGCATCGGCCGAACAGGCATCGGTTTCCACCACCGCCACCATTTCTTCATCCTCGGCCCGTTGGGCCGCAAGGTATTCCATGGCCGCCCGGGCCGCCCGGTAGCCGATGGACACCCCCGGGCACAGGTGCCCGTGAAAAGCCAGACAGCGCTTGAAATCCTCGCGATTCAGAACTTCTTCAACGTTCATGGGAACCCTCACAAAGTAAGTGACAAGTGCCTAAAGTGCCTAAAGTGAGCTAAAGTTGTGGTGTCGCTCCGCTCCAACCTATTTTGATATAACTGCCAGAATTCATTAACTTTAGTCACTCGTAACTTTAGTCACTCGTAACTTTAGTCACTTTAGTCACTCGTAACTTTAGTCACTTTAGTCACTCGTAACTTTAGTCACTTCCGACTTCAGGCACTTTCCCTTCCATTGGGGACCACCACCACCTGCCCGTCATGGCGTAGAATGTCCACCTGCACCCCGTAAACAGCCGCCACCATCTCGGCGCTGATCTCGTCGGGGCGGCCACTGGCAAACACCTTGCCCTTGCGGATGAACAGAAACCGGTCCACGAAGCGCAGGGCCAGGTTCAGATCGTGCATGGTCATCACGGCGGCCAGTTGGTGCTCTTTGACCACCCGGCGGATGGTGCCCAGGATCTCGAGTTGGTTTTTCAAGTCCAGGCTGCTGGTGGGCTCGTCCAGGAGCAGCACCCGCGGTTCCTGGACCAGGGCCCGGGCAATGCAGACCTTCTGCAGCTCCCCGCCGCTCATACGGTCGATGTCGCGCAGGGCCAGGTGTTCGAGGCCGAGCTGGTGCAGGGCCGCGCCCACCTTGTGCAGGTCGTCGTGGCTCACCTTCCAGCCCATATGGGGCTTGCGCCCCAGCAGCACCGCATCGAAGGTCGTCATGCGGCCGGCATCGTTGCGCTGCGCCACGTAGCCCAGGCGGCGCGCAATCCGCCCGGCGCTCATGCCGAACACGTCGGCCCCTTCCACCATCACGCTGCCGGTCTTGGGCTGGATCATTCCGTTGATGCAGCGCAGCAAGGTGGTCTTGCCCACCCCGTTGGGTCCCAGGATGGCCAGGATTTCCCCGGCCCCGAGGGTGAAACCCAGGTCTTCCAGCACCAGGCCCGAGCCGTTGTATCCGACACGGATGTCCTTGACTTCAAGCATCATCGCCACCGTCCGCGAATCAACAGATAAAGAAAGGTCGGCGCCCCCAGGAAGGCCGTCAGCACGGCCACCGGCAGCACATGGGGCGCCAGCAGCAGCCGGGCCACCGTGTCCGACGCCAGCAGCAGCACCGCGCCGGTGAGGCTGGCGGCCGGCATGACGAACCGATGGTCGTCGCCGATGATGCGCCGCACGATGTGGGGACAGATCAGCCCCACGAACCCGATCACCCCCAGGAAGGCAACGATGATGGCGGTGATCAGCGAAGCGACGATCATCCCGAACATCCGCACCCGCTCCACGCGCACCCCGAGACTGCGGGCCGTTTCGTCGCCGGCATCGATGGCGTTGTAGTTCCATCGGTTGGCGATGAAATAGGCCAGCCCGAGCACCACGGTCACGGCCATGAAGGCCACCTCGCGCCAACCGGCCCGGCCCACGTCGCCGAAGGTCCAGAACACCATGGCCGCCAGTTGCACGTCGTCGGCGAAGTACTGCAGGAACATGGTGCCGGCGGAAAAGAGCGAACCGAGGGCCACCCCGCTCAGGACCATCACCTCCGGAGTGGCGCCTCTCAGCCGTGCGATGGCGATGATCACCAGAGAGGTGGCCATGCAGGCGACAAAAGCCGCCAGGGTCGTGAGGTAGGGGTTGGCGATGGTCACCGCCCCCACCGTGGTGGACTGCATGGTGCCGGTACCCAGGAGCATCACGGCAAAAGCCGCCCCGAAGGCCCCCGCCTGGGAGAGGCCCAGGGTAAAGGGCGATCCCAGGGGGTTGCGCAGGATCGACTGCATGGCCGTGCCGGCGGCGGCCAGGCCGGTTCCGGCCAGCAGGGCCGCCAGGGCATGGGGCAAACGGATACTGCGGATGATGATCTGAGACCGGTGATCCGCCTCCATGCCGGACAGGGATCGCAGCACCTGGTCCACCGGAATGCGCACCGCCCCCAGGGATATGGCCATCACCAGCAGCACCAGCCCCAGCACGGCCAAGCCGGTGACGAAATAGGTCTTGCGGCTCACGTAGGCCGTATAGGCTTGCGGAATATGGCCGTGATTCAGATGCGACATGTCACGAGGGCCTCACCGGCACGCGGGTGAACGCCATGCCGTCGTATCGCTTGTTGAGAACTTCGAAAGCCGGCGCCCCGTTGATGAACGTGCAGATCTCCTCGGCCTTGGCCATGGGTTCGACATCGGCAAAGCGTTCCGGGTAGAGAATCTTGCCCACGTAATAGGCGTTGGCGAAAATCGCCTCGAAGTTCTGGGTGTAGGCGTTGTAGGGGAACAATCCGTAAACCTGCCCCTCGCGCACCGCTTTCAGGGCCTGGTAGGCGGGATCCTGACGCAACTGCGCCAAACCATTGGCGTTGCGGTCCAGGTGCAGGGTGGACACGTCGAGAAAGATCACGTCCGGATCCCAGACCACGATCTGCTCCTTGGCCACGTTGGCGTGGGAAATGTATTTGCCGGAGCTGGACAGAGCGGCGGCCACATTGTTGGCATGGGTAAAGGCGAAAGGCGCGAAGGACGGTTCGGTGGACTGGAACCCGTGAGGACCGGCCTGGGCCAAGCCGCCGATGTAGCATGACGGCCTTTGTTTGTCGGCCACATCCCGGGTGCGCCGGTCCAGGTCCTGCTGAAGGGTGTTGAAATAGGCGATCACCGCCTCGGCCCGCTCGGTTTCCCCCATCACCTCCCCCATGAGCCGCAGGGCCTGGTCGAGCTGGCTGCGGCCGTAGGTCAGGTTGCCGTACTCGAGCACGACCACCGGAATTCCGGTCTTGGCCTGAAGCTGGTCCGGGTCGAGGCCACGATTGGCGTACGTCTTGAAGATCACCTGGGGCTGGGGGTCCAGGCTGGCGATGAGTTCAGGGTTGTCATGGCCCCGCAACTCGCCGAACATGGGATATTTCTTGAACTGCGGGTTGGCGATGGCATAGGGCCGGGCATCCACCGGCGCATTGCCCAGCTCGAGGCTGTCGACGGCCACGATCCGATCCTGGCCACCGATGTAGGTCAGCAACCGCAGGCATCCCGGCCCGGAGCAGATCACCCGCTCCACCTTCTCCGGGATACTCACGGTTCGGCCGACGGCATCCTGGATCTGGCGTGTTTCGGCGGCCTGAACACCGCCGGTCAGCAACAGCACCGCCGTCGCGAAGAGAACGCCCTTCAGCCTTTTGCCCCTGTTTCGAACCCCATCCAGGCAACTCATGTGAATTTCCTTTCCGAAAAACAAAAACGCCACGACGGTTCTCTCTCCCCTTGGGAGAGGTGGCGAACCTTCGTGGCGCGCGTCTTGGTCCCGGGACGACAAAACCGACCAACCCCGTCGAGTTGATCGGAACAATCGGGTTTCGCTGCAGATTGCGACTTCTTGCCGCGTTGAATGCAAGGCTATATTTAAGAAAGTTGCCCAAGACTGTCAAGAGATGGCCGGCGTTTTCATTTCCTCTTGCCAGCGCCGGCGGGGATCTGATATGAGTTCCTTCCTGCCTGTGGTGGATGTAGCTCAGTTGGCAGAGCACCGGGTTGTGGCCCCGGTTGTCGTGGGTTCAAGTCCCATCATCCACCCCACCTTCCGTTCTCTCCAAGGCCATGGCCGACGCATCGACCATGGCCTTGTCTTTTGACCCGTCCCGGGATAAAACCTCGATCATTGATCCATCCCACGCGCCCGTAGCTCAGTTGGATAGAGTGCCGGACTTCGAATCCGTCGGTCGCACGTTCGAGTCGTGCCGGGCGCGCCAGTCAAATCAAGGGGTTACAGCTTAGAACGCTGCAACCTCTTTTCTTTTCTGTTCAGTCGTAAGCATATTGTAATCGGATTCGATCAATCCCGCAGGTTTCGGCCAGGGCCGTTTTCCGGGTGGCCCCCGTGATGATCCATTCCCGTTTCCGGTAACAAAGCCCCCTCCAGTTCGCGCAGGTGGGCCGTTCAGCATCCAGTGCATGAGTGGGCATGGGGCAGATCGCAGATTCGGGGCACCGTGCCCCTCGGCCAAGTCGAAAGCGCCCTGGATTCGACCACGCCACGGCCAGGTCGGGTGTTTGGGGTGGCGGTTGGGCTTTTCCGGGGGTGGGGTTGCGGGATCGTTGTGGTGGTGGCCCCTCGGGCGTTCATGGAGGGGACCCTCGGGCAAAAAAGAAGGCCGGCGCCCATTCAGGGTCCGGCCGGGTGGTGGGGAAGCGGCGCCATGGTCAGCGCCGGCGGGATCAGGCGGTGGCTCCATCCTCCAGGCTTTCGCCGACGACGAACAAGCGGGCCACGGCCGCCTGTGCCATGCCCATCTGGCCTTCCAGGTTCTTGCGAAAAGCTTCCATTGCGTCCACGACATCCAGCAAAATGTCGCCGTCGCCCTCCACGACATCCTTGCGAAAAGCCTCCACAAGCTCGGCGCCGTCCATGGACAGAATCCGCGCCATGATCTTCAAATGCCCCCCGTAGCCGTTGGCAGCGTCCAGCAGGCGCCGGCTTTCATCGGGAGTGATCGCAGGTCCAAAGGTCGGTTGTAGCTCAGTCATGGTGGTGCCTCCTTGATGATTGAATGTGGTGGATGTCGGTGCGGGATACCACAAGCACCGGATCAAAGCCCGGTCGAACTCTCCAGATTTTCGACCACGGCCGGCGCCGCGGTGCAGCGGATTGGATCAGCGGTCCGGCCGTCGCCATAGAGCCGGGCGCCGATGGTTTCCAGGTCGGCCACGGCCTCGGCCAGGATCAGCCCCAGGCCGTTTAGCGTGTCAGGGCCGAAGTACTCCGGGTTTTCGGATGCGGATAGGGTGAGGGCCTCGGAAACCGCCGTGATCCGGTCTCCGATCTGCCCCAGGACCACCGAAAAGTCCCCGCTTTTAATGTCGTGTGCGTCAATCATTTGTGCCTCCAGGCGGTTTAGGTTTAGAGCTGGCTCGATGTTTCCCCAATACCGCGACGGCGACGCCAAGTCAAGCGTAAATATCTGAAATCATAAAGAAAGCTTTAAAGCTTTATTTCTTTACGGCCTGGTCGGCCTGGTCGGCGGTGTTTCCGGAAACATCGTCCTCCAGGTCTGGAAAAAGAACCGATTGATATTTTTCGTCGGCCTCCAGGATCAGACGGTCAACCACTCGTGCCCTGGAAACCCCCCAGGCCGCCGCCAAGCGCTTCAACCGCCACGAGGCCCTTGGCGTGATATGGACATCCAGCCTGGTGTATTCCCGCTTTCGTTGGCGGTAACGTTGGACTCTCAGCGTCGAACAATCTCCCTTGGCGTCCATGTGCCCCTCCCTTGGTTTTGTTTCCGGCAACGATAAACCGTCTTTATTTAAGATGTCAACCTGCTGCTGGTAGCCAAGGCCCGGTTGCCGGGTGGATTCGAGACGGCCTCCGCCGGGGGCAGGACCGGAGCCAACACGGTCTAACGATACGTTAGACCGCTCATCAATGAAAACGGCCCTCCATGATCGGGGGGCCGTCGGGTGGCGGGGTTCGAAAAGTGTCTCATTCAGGGGCTTTTACGAAAACTGTCTCAAACCCCGTTTTTTGCCTAAAAAATCGCAAGAAAAAATAGCCAAGTATCTGAAATCATTCAAAGTTGACATATTGTATCTTATCAGACGTTGCTTTATCCCATCAATATCATTCAATCTTTTTCATGCCAAGGTATGAGACAGTTTAGGAATCCTCAGAAAATACCCCTCCGGCGCCAGCCGTGAGACAGTGCGATGTCTGCCTCCATCTCATCGGCCAGCAGCATCGCTTCGGATTCCGAGATTTCAGAGACGTTGGACCGGATCCTGGCAAAGCTGTCCGGATCGGTAATCTCCACCCACTTCTCCATCGACCTGCCGTCCATCCGGAACACCTTGCCGCAGGATCGTTCGATGGCAAAGGGTACGTCTTCTTTTTCCGC
Organism: Desulfobacteraceae bacterium UBA2174; assembly: GCA_002327445.1. Taxonomy (GTDB): domain Bacteria; phylum Desulfobacterota; class Desulfobacteria; order Desulfobacterales; family UBA2174; genus UBA2174. The sequence goes on from DCWA01000030.1 coordinate 82,129, forward strand.
GAATCTGAAATTATCTGACAGTGACATGGCTCTCCTCTTATCTCAGCGCTTGACGGCAATCAAGCCCCGAACGTCCGGCGGATGTCGGACCGGTTGAGCATTGTGAGTGTTTCAATGGTCAAGGTCACTTCGGCCCGGACCAAATCCCCGTCCTTGGTTTTTTCCTTGTCCAGGGGGGTGGAAATGGACGTGATCAGGCACTCGGGCCAAAGAGCAACCCTGCCGATATTACAGGCGACAAGTTGTGGAATCCGGCCACCGGGAGCCACAGCATTGACTTGCGGTGCGGCCATTTCTTCCAGGGCTCGAAGCGGTTCCATCACTTCCTTCTTGGCGTCATAGAGCGCATAGAACTTGAGCACGAGATTGAACGTGTGGGGCTTATTGCCTTCCCAAACTTGGCGGGAGCAATACTTTCCCTTGGATGTCAATCCGGTGCCGGCCTGCACAATGCCGCCAATTAATTCGAATTTTCCGCCAAGGCTTTCTTGTTCGAAAGGGGTTGTCCAATTCGCCTGAAGCTCCCGCGAAGTTCCCTCCCCGATCACCCCGCACACGCTGGTTTCGCCGGCATCGGTGCGCTGCATTACCCAGGCGAGCAAAAAGGGGCTGATTTTCGGGTCGTTGTTGCCAATGATATTGAGTTTTGGGGCTTGCCATGCCATTTCACTTCTCCTTTTTAGGTTGTTTTTCGATATCGGCTTGCGCCTGGAAGCTGTCAGCGGTCTCGGCCTTCAGTTTTGCCACCATCCGCCGCCGCGCCGGCACGAACTCAATCCGCTCGTTCTGAATCTGTTCCAGCAGTTCGGCACGCCGCCGCATGATCTCCTCGTCGGTAACGACCGTGCCGTCATCCGGCGGCACCTCATCGGGCTTGTGCTTGGTCAGCAGGATCTCGACGGGTTTCGGCATGGCCACGCCCAGCTTGGCCAGCTCCAGGGCCGCGGTAACGATGTCCCCGCCGGCGCTCAGGTCGTCAAAGATTTTATGGATCCCTTGAAGGTTTTCGAGGCCCTTGATCGCCGGCAGGATCCTCTCCATGGCCCGCGCCAGGTCCAAAGCGGCCGCCGCCCCCATTTGGGTATGCCAAGGCGTTTCATCGCGCTTTTTCCACCGAAGCATGGCGTTGTTGGCGCTATCGGTCACCAGGTCCAACAGCTTGTAGTGGGCCGCCAGAGCATCGGCATAAATGTCGCGGATTCTCGCCGCAGCGCCATCCTTGGCCAGGGCTTCGGCGGTCCGGGCGGATATCGCAGGTGCCAGTGCTCGGCGTTCATCCCGCCACCCTTTCACGGCCTCGCGGAAACCCCGATGATCGGGCCGGAGGCCAAGGTGGCGAGCAACGTCTGAAAGACTCGCGAAACGGCCTTGCACAAAGGCATCGTGGAGCGCCGGCCACTTCTCATCGGCCAGCAAGACCGCCGCCGCCGTTGAGGGGGTGGTGGCGGCTGAGTTTTTGGTCAAGTTCAGTCGTGGGTTCCGTTCCCGTCGAGCCTTTCCCAAAACCTTCTTAAAGTATTGCAATGACACATCAAATCCGGTTTCGGCCGCTCGCCGCTCGCAATAGGCTTGCTGTGTCAGCCGTTGACCACCCGCCTTCAGCTTTAGATACGCCAAGACCTCGGAATGATAGTAAAAAGTGTTATCGGTCATTGGTTTTTTCCCCTTTTTGGGGCGGGGTCTCGTTTTTTACTTTTTGGCGCCAGTAAAATGCAGTTTTCAGGCATTGCGATAAAGGTCGCCATCCTGCCGGGCGGCAACGCCGACCGGACCGCCTCGATTCGCTCGCTCCAGTCACAAGCGGCCCGGTCGTAGATCACGACAATGATTTCATGGTTTGTGGTCACGCCGCCCTACCATCCAACAATTGCGTGGCCTGGGCCAGGCTCAGGCCCTTGGTCGCAGCGTACTCTTGAATCGCCCTCATCCGGGCCGCCGCCGCCGCCTGTCGCGCCTGCCGGCGTTGAAAAGCTGGATCGGGCTCAGCGCTGGTGCAGGGTTTGATGAAAACTTCATCGGCGCCAAAAAAGCTGGTGGATATCACCAGCGACTTTGCATTCCCACCGCGACGTCGGATTTCGCGCAACAAAGCCCGGAATCTTTCGATATCGCTCTCGAAAATTTTATCTCCGCCTTCGGGGTGGCAATTCCCGATGAGCCACGCCCGCCGGCGGCCGCGTTCGTTTTCTGTATCCACGTGGATGAAGCGGCCGTCCGGGTCGAAACCCATGCGGTCAATCCCGGTGACGCCTGCCCGTGTGAGCGCCGCAACGACCCTCGCCAAATGTTCGGGGCCTCGGATGGCGACATGACAGGATGTCTTCGCGCCGAACGCCCCTGGACAATCGCACGGTCTGATTTCCAGCGGGCCGGCGGCACGCTCGGCGAGCGCCAAGTTACGGTGGAGTCTTAATTCGAAATCATTTGCTTTCATTTCAATTTTCCCTTTCGTGGTGGTTGGTTAGGCCAGCGGCTTCCCGCCAGCCGGGTAAAATCCTATCGATGGTTTGATTGATGGTTTCTTCAGTATCCGTGTCCCCGGCCACAACAGCCAGGCCGATGACGGCGCCGGATTCGGGGCTGATTTCCAACATGCAGCCTTGCCAGGGCATCATAGAGGGCTTGCGCGTCGGTTTCATGGTCAGTTGCTGAAAACGTGGGGGCTGTTCAAAATTGCCAGCAAAGTGTTCATCATGGTCGTGATCCTCTCATGGGCTTCTGGTGTTTGCGCCGCAACGGTGATCGCCAGAACCCGGCCGCTCGCCGGGTCGAGCTGGAGCATGGCCCCTTCCCATGGTCGATATTCCGGCGTCGTCATTCGGTCACCTCCTCGCTTATGGTTTTTTGCACAGGATCAACCGTGAACCCCACCTCGTTGATCACGACCGATTCGGCCAAAAGAGCGCTATCGCCCTGGAGCGCCTCCTGCACCCGGCGCGCCAGCAGGTGGGCCGAACACGCCTTTCTGAGCCCGTCCAGGCCCTCCAGTGCCCCGTAAATCGATTGATCGATGGCGGGCGATACGTCGGCGCCGGGAAGCATTTCGGATAATTTCCTGCGCGTCTCGTTTGAGATAGTGAGTAGCTCGTTGGCAAGTTTTTGCATCGGTATGTCCTTTCTATAGTTTGTATGGTTTCCCGGCGCCACCGGAGGAGACCGTTTCCGGCGGCGCCGGGTCCGGGCCTGGAGGAGCGGCCGGGCCCGGGGTTCAATCGGTGAGTTTGCAGACCGCCCGCAACGGGCACCGTCCACCAGGCAGGGGTAAGGCGCCGGTCTTAAGCAACCGCCGCAACATCCGGCCCTCGAAAGCGCAGCATCCGGTTCCCGGAAACGGCACCCCGGTCAGCGGGCAACCATGCGGCAGATCCGCCGGCTTCGGCGGGTAGTCCAATATGCCGAACAGGCCACCCGGCAGGGCTTCGCAAATTCCATCCAGTGCCAGGCGATGCAGGATATTCCGCGCCAAGGTCGGTTCGCCGCCCACGGCCTCGATGATGTCGGCCTCGGGCACCGGCCCGGCGTGGTTGGCGATGTGCTCCAGCATGCCGTCCGCCAGGTCGATTGCTTCCGGGGTCGGCTTGCCGGTGTAGATGCTCGCTTCGGTGATCCGGCCCTCGGCTTGGTTGTCGGTAACGGTAACGGTGACGGTTCGGGTGCCGGTCGGGGTTGCCAAGTCAACCGCAACCTTTCCAGCTTTTGCGGTTGCGGTAGTTGCGGTTTTTGCGGTTTTTCTCTCGTCTTGGGGCTCTTGAACCGCAATAACCGCAGAAACCGCAACCGCAGATCCCCCAGACCCATGAATCCAGTCCTTAAGCGCCATGGCCGCCCCCTATGATTTCAGGGTTGAACTCGATTTCAATTTTCTTGCCTTCCCGGCGCCGTCGAATCCGATAGGCCGATTCGAGTTCGTCAAGGGCCGCCTCAAGCGGTGCCTTTTTTCTCATCCGGTTCGGTGCGGACTTGTGCAGCAGGCTTATCGGCAAGGCCGCCAGGTGATCAGACTTGCATCGCTGAATCATCCAAGCTTCCAGCGCCATGGCGTCGGCCACGGCTTCGGGTACTGCAATTTGATTGAGAAACCGCCGGGCTTCGTACAGGTGCCAGGCAACGATTCGGGCCGCCCGTTGCATCAGATCCGCCCCTATGCTTCCGGCCGGGCCATGCTCGAACACATGGAACAGCGCCGCCAACCGTGCCGCATTGTCGCCGGCCTTGCTCGCAACGTCGCGCGCCTCGGCCATGTCGCCGCCAGGGGCAAGCTCGGCTTCCACGGTGTCATGAAATTCCACCCAAACGGCCTTGGCTTCCGGGTCCAGGTCCAACACCACAGGGGCCAGGTTGCCCATGTCATCGAACCTTAGGGGGTGATCCAGCAGATCCGCCAACCGCCGATGGAACCGGGAAAGCGCGGGCCAATGCTCGGGGGCTTCCTGGAACATTCGGCGCCCCTGTGTGCTCTCGGGCTGTGCAACGAGAAACCGCGCCAGGAAACCGCTTTCACGGGCAAGCCCTCGGCAGTTTTCAAGCCATTGGCGAACCGTGCCGGGCTGTGCCGCCAGGCAGGCCGAAAGCCGCGCCGCCCGTACCGTGAAACACTCGGATGTCTTGCGCTCAACGCTCATCGGTTCCGCGTCCCACAAGGAGTTGAGCGTCCCCAGGTTCCGCATAACTGAATCCTTACCCATCGCATGGCCGCCGAACACGACCCCCGCCTCGGCGCTTTGCAGGCCGCCCACGGGCCACTTGTGCGCCAGGCGCCAGGTCAGGGCTTCGCTGGTGGCGTCACCGATCAACAGTTGCGGAACCTTTGGCCGCTCGGGCATTCGGGTTTCCAGGTCGGCCAGCTTGGTCTTGAGTTCGACGGTGTCCTTCCCGCGTTTGGACGCTTCGCGGATCGCCGTTAACAGGCCGTCGCGCTCGGCCTTCCAGGCATCATCAGCCGCCCGCCAGGCTTGGACCACGGGCCGGTGGGCTTCCTCTTGCTCAAGCTCCCATTGGCGGATTGCCTTCGTAAAAAAACCATCGACGGTAGTTTTCCGTTCGCCAGAATCCGCCAAGGCCAGGAAAAACAGCCCTATCGGGCCGCTCAGATTGCCAGCCCTTCTACAGTCGGCCAGTCCAGCCCCCACGGTTGAAACCGCCGCCAACGCGCTGCAAGCGGTCAGAGCCACCGGGCATTGTACGAAGCGGGTCACCTCGGCCACGGCTTCGCCAATGGTTCCGGGCATGGCCTCCAGGGGGTAGGGTTCGGCCTTTTCATTGGGGGCCAACGGTAGGAACTCGGGCCAATCTTCGGGGGTTGCGGTTGCGGTTTCTGCGGTAGTTGCGGTTGATGCCACGGGTTCGGCCGCCTCGATGATCTGCTTAATCGCCTCCGGGCCTTGCGTCCGCCGCAGGTCATCGAAGTCTACCTTTTCGCCGGCCTCGGCCGGTGGGATTGCCAGCAAGCCGTTGACGGCCCGGGCCGCATCCGTCGCAGCCTCAACGCCCGTGTTCGGTTTGCCGGACTTGTTGTCGTTGTCGCCACAAACGATGATCAGCCGTTCTGGATAGCGGCGCCGGGCCATCGAAGCCACGGCCGCCAGGTTTCCGGCGCTGAAGGCGCAAAGCACAGTGCAGCCGGCCGCCTGGTGAATTGACAGGCCGGTTGAAATGCCTTCGCAGACTGCCAGCTCATCATTGCCCTTAATTGGGAAATAGCCGCCTCGCATCCGGCCGCCGTGCATGTTGTCTTTTTCTCGCGGTTGCCGGCCGGGCAGGATGCTTTGATAGCTCATTGGCAGGTTGTCGTCCGGGCTCAGGACGGGGATTACCAGCAGGGGGCCGTCGGCCAGCAGGCCGGGGCAGGGCCTTACCCCCTTCTTGGCCAGGTAGGAGTTTTCGGCCGTCGCCGGGGGCAAGGTCGCCAGGTATTGCCGGGCCTTTTGCGCGGCAGCTTCCCATATCTCGGCCTGGTGCGCTTCCCGCTCCATCCGTTGGCGCTCAATGTCCGCCCGCAGGCGCTCCCGATCAGCCGGCGGTAGCGGCCCGCCGGCCATGCTCCAGGTCTCTGACAGCCCGCTTGCCCAATCGCCGTATGCCCCGGCCGGTGGGTCCAGATGCAGGACGTACCAGCCGTTTTGGGTTCGGGGGTGGTCCGCGGTCGGGCAGCGATGGATGGTGCCATCCGGGGCCATGTCCCCAGGTTGAAGGCCGGCCGCCTCGATAGTGTCCCGAAATTCCGAAACCGGGTCCTCTGCCATACATGCCCTCGCCATTGCTTCCATTTTACGCGTTCCTCAGCTTCAATCGTCGTATCAGTGCTTCCACAATTCTCGGCGGAATCAAGTTCCAGCAAGCCCCCATCACCAGGAACCTTTTCGCCATAGATCGGAACCTATCGGCGGCCGAAGCGCCGCTGAAAAATGTCCTGGATTCCAAGGACGATCATGACAAGCGGGGTGATTAATCCGAAATGCACCATCAGACCGAGGCGCGTCATGACTGCGCCCCCTCCAGGAACCGCCGGACGTCCTCGACACGCCACGCCAGCCGACTATTCGGGAGCTTGACCGGGCGTACGCCGAAATAGGATCCGGTCCGGCACAGCGCATGCCGGATACTTTTGGCCTGGATGCTGAGTAATTCTGCAAACTGCTTCGTGGTAACAAAGTCGTTCAAACCCTCTAGATCCTTACGCATTTTTCTTCCCCTTGATTTTGGTAGTTATAAAGTGTTCGCTATCTGATTCCAGCGTATGGAGGGGCCAAAAATGGTGCAAGGTGGTTTTTGCTAGATACCGGTATCTAGCAAAAAAGTAGTTTCAGGGTGCTTTCGGTTTAATTGAAATTAAGGGTTAAGATGCTGAAATTACATTCGAAGCGGTGGATTGATATCTTTTGGTGGGATTTTTGAAAAAAGAGGGTTTGGGGCTTGAAGTGGTCGAAAAACGGCTTTTGGGGTGGCGATGGCCCTATTTCACCACGCGCAACGGCTCCAGTGCTTCATCCTCGCCGGGCTGCGCGATGCCTGCCTGCTCCAAAATCCAACCCTCGATCTTGGAATGCCAGAGCCTCAACAGATCCAGCGGACGCCGCCGATAGTGTTTTTCGGCCAAAGCCGAAGGCTTGTGACCCATGAGTTGGGCCGATATGCCGGCGGGAACCTCCACCCATTCGGCCAGGGTGCCGAAGGATCTTCTCAGGCCGTGGATGGTCAACCCCTCGATGCCGGCATCTCGACATGCCGCTGTGTGGAGGCGCCGGGGGTCTTCAAGATGTCCACTTTTCGCGGCCATGGATCCAAAAACAAAGTCATTTTTTCGCGGCAAGCCATAAAGCAAGGTCGCCAGATAGGGCGTCAACGGGATTGTTCTTTCGCCTTCCACCTTGTCGTGAATCCGCATTGATCGCCACTGGAAGTCAACGTCATCCCATCTCAGCGCCGCCAGTTCGTTGCGCCGGGCGCCGGTCAACAGCAGGGCTTGCAGATATGCCGATGCCACCCGGTTTTGAATCTTCAGCACCTCGGCAAACCATCCCTTGAGCTGCTCGCGTTGGAGGCAGTCGTCGCGGGCTTTGGGCGCCGGTAGGTGGTCACGCTTGATCCGCCGGCCGCATGCGTCAGGCATCGCGGCGTCCTTGTAATCAGGATGGTCAGCGCACCAATTGAGAAATGAGCGCAGCAGGGCAAAGGCCAGGCGCGCGCGGGTCGGCCGGGTGGCGGTTTCCTTTTCCAACCATGCCTTGACCGCCTCGGCGTCGATATCGGCCAGCTTCATCCCCATGAAACCGGACAGTGGCCCCGGCAGGATTTTTGTTCCTCGTGGCCGGCGCTTTGCCTTCCGGCCTCCAGGGTCCACCATGGTGTGGTGGTCGGCCAGGTGCCGGGCGGACCATTTTTTTTGATTGGATTCGATGTAGGCCGGCCAGGCGTCCCCGAAGGTAACGGCCTTTCTCAACTCAGCCCGTTTGGCCTCCACACGGGCCTTGGCCCGGTCCTTTTTTTCCCGTCTGGGGTCGACGCCACGGGCCACCCGGGCGGCATACTCCCGCGCCAGCTCCCGCGCCTTGTCCAGTAGAACAGCACCCACGGGGCCTATCGTGATGCGGAGTGATCCCTCCTTCAGTTCACCCGTGCCGTCATCCCTTATGCCCGCCAGGCGGTCCTGGAACACAAAGGTTTTGCGTCCCTTGGATGTGGCGCGCAGGCCAAGGCCGGGGACCATGGCATCCCATAGGATGTCAAATTCCTTATCGGGCGGGCACGTGAAGTCGGCAACCCGTCCGGGCGTGAAATTTACTCGCTGCTTTGCGGCGGTCCGATTACGATTCTGATTACGATTTTCAGTCATGGGCGTCTCCCTGTGCATGGATTCGAAAAAATCCGGCGGTAAAGTCGTAATCAAATCGTAATCAGATTTCGACAATTCATGTCAATATAAATCAATTTGACTTTGTAGATGATAAAGAGGATATGATTGATTTTTCAAGGTAAAACATCGCAACTGTCAATTTCAATCAATGCCAATAAATCCCTATTCTTGCAGACTTCGAATCCGTCGGTCGCACGTTCGAGTCGTGCCGGGCGCGCCAGTCAAATCAAGGGGTTAGCCGATAGATCGGTTGGCCCCTTTTCGTTTCTTCGATCCTCGTGCACCCGTCATGGTCCCAAATGCGATCAATCCCCTCCCCCGCAGGATGCCGCAGGCCATCTTGGCCTACTCCTTCCCGGGGAATCCGTTCGAAAGCGGAAAATATCCAGGTCGGCCTCCACACGCACCATCCGTCATCCCCCGCTTTCACGCCGATACAAAATGTAAATATGAATTGATCGAATAACATTTACATTGACTTTTACATTTTGGTCGGTGTATCCGAAGCCAGATCGTCCGGACCGAGGGGAAGGGTTCATGCCGCAGGTCCAACGCCCCGGACAGGTTCTCGCGCCAAGCGCGCAAAGGTCGTGGAAATGACGGTTGGCGGTCGCAGCATCATCCATCTCAATGTGGCGGATTTCGCCGTGGCCGTCGAGCGAAGCATCGAACCGCGGCTGCGCGACCGCCCGGTGATCGTGGCGCCGGCCGGCGCGGCGCGGGTCATGGTGTACGACATGAGCCAGGAGGCTTTCCTCGCCGGCGTGCAAAAGGGGATGCCGCTGGTCCGGGCCCGGCGCCTCTGCCGGGACGCCGTGGTGCTCACGCCGCACCTGGACCGCTACGAACGGGCCATGGCATCCCTGTTTCGCCAGGCCCTGCCCTTTTCGCCGCGCATCGAGCCGGGCGAAGCCGACGGCCACCTGTTCGTGGACGCCACCGGCACCGGCCGGCTGTTCGGTCCCCCGGTGGACGTGGCCTGGCGGTTGCACCGGCAGGTGCGCCGGGATCTGGGCCTCAACGCCATCTGGTCCGTGGCCCCCAACAAGCTCGTGGCCAAGGTGGCCTCTCGCCTGGTCAAGCCCAGCGGCGAGTACATCGTGGGCACCGGAGAAGAAGCGCCGTTTCTGGCGCCGCTGCCCTTGGCTCTGTTGCCTGGCCTGGAAGCCGACGACCTGGCCCGGCTTTTCGAGCTGAACCTGCGCCGGGCGGCCCAGGCGGCGGCCCTGTCGCGCAGCCAAATGGAAGTCCTCTTCGGTCGCCGGGCGGGATTTGTCTACGAAACGGTGCGCGGTATCGACGCCGCGGAGGTACTCTCGGTCGGGGAAAAACCGCCGGCGGTCGTCCTGGACCACGTCTTTGACGAGGACGCCAATGCCGACGCGGTGCTGGAGGCGGCCCTGTACCGGCTGGTAGAGCAGGCCGGGACCGATCTGCGCCGTCGCCGCCGGGTCGCCAGGCGCCTGATTCTGCTCCTGGATCATTCCGACGGGCTGCGCCGGATCCGCCAGATGCGCGCCGATCCGGCCACGGCCAACGATCTGGCGCTTTTCGCCCTGGCCCGGCGAGTGCTGTCCCTGACCTGGACCCGCCGGGTGCGGGTGCGACGTTTGCGCCTGATCTGCGACCGGCTCGTGTTTCCCCCGGCCCAGCTCAGCCTCTTTGAACCCGAGCGCGAAGGCGACCGCCGCCGTGAAGCCCTCGTGGACGCCATCGACCGGATCCGGCAGCGCTTCGGCGACGCGGCGGTGGCGATGGGCCGGACCCTTCGGACGGCCGACGCCTCCGCCCGGCTCTGAGGATGCATCCGTCATGATCCCTCTGGTGGTGCGATCCCATTACTCCTTCGGCCGGGGCACGGCCTCGCCGGCGGCCCTGTGCCGGGCCGCGCGGCGGATGAGCTACCGGCGTCTGGCACTTACCGATACCGACAACCTTTGCGGCCTGTGGCCGTTTCTGTCCGCCTGTGAAGAGGAAGGCCTCACACCCATCGTCGGCGCCGAAGTCACCCAACCGGATTCCGCGCCACAACTTCGGGCCGTTTGCTTGGTACAAGACGCGGCCGGCTATGCCAACCTCTGTCGCCTGATCACCCGGCGCCATCTGGACGCAAGTTTCCATCTGCCGACAGCCCTGGCCGAACTCGGCGCAGGGCTGACGATCCTCAGCGACGATCCGGCGCTGCTGGTCGCCGTCCACGAGGCCGGCCACACCGCGGCCGCGATGACCCGACGTCCCCTGCCCGCGACCCAGCCGCTCTGCCGGACCGCCCGGCGCCTGGGGCTTCCCATGGTGGCCGTTCCCGACAGCTTCCTGCTGACGCCCCGGGACCGGGATCTGCACCGGCTGCTGCGTGCCATCGACGGCGGTCTGGCTTTTGGCCGGGTACCGAATGCCGACATGGCCCCCGAAGATGCGTTTCTGGCCCCGTCGACGGAGTACCGGCGCCGGTTCGCCGCCATGCCCCGGACCCTTCACGCCACCGAGTCCCTGGCCGAGGCATTGCCCTTCACCGGACCGCGGTTCGGCATCGTGCTGCCGCCCTGGCACAGCCCGGACGGCAGACCGGCGGCGGCCTGCCTGCGTGAAGCGGCCTACGCCGGCGCGCGGCGGCGCTACGGCGACGACCTGCCCGAGACGGTGGTCGAACGGCTGGAACATGAGTTGGCCGTCATCGACCGTATGGGTTTTCCTCCGTACTTTCTCGTGGTGCGGGACATCGTCGCCGCCAGCCCCCGCACCTGCGGCCGCGGTTCGGGGGCCGCCTCCCTGGTGGCCTACTGCCTTTCGATCACCAACGTCTGCCCCATCCGGTACAACCTCTACTTCGGCCGCTTCCTCAACCCGGGACGCTCGGATCCGCCGGACATCGATGTGGATTTCGCCTGGGACGAACGCGACCGGGTCATCGCCGGGGTTCTGGAACAGTGGGGCGTCCACGCGGCCATGGTCAGCAGCCATATCGCCTTCCAGCCGCGCATGGCGGCACGCGAAACGGCCCGGGCCTTCGGGCTCACCGAAGCCGAGATCGGCCAGGTCACCCGCCGCCTGCCGTGGGCCTTTGGCGCTGCGGAGTTGACCGAGGGCGGCCTGGCCGATGCCCTGGGCCGGCGGCCGGAGAGCCGGCACCTGGATCTTCCCGCGCCTTGGCCGGCGGTCCTGGATCTGGCCCGGCGGCTCATCGGCATCCCGAGGCACCTGTCGGTGCATCCGGGCGGGATGGTGATCACCCCGGCGCCCATCGATCGATACGCGCCCGTCCAGCGGGCGCCCAAGGGAGTGCCGATTCTCCAGTGGGAAAAGGACGGCGTGGAAGCGGCCGGTCTGGTCAAGATCGATCTGTTGGGCAACCGCAGCCTGGCGGTGATCCGGGATGCCATCGCCGAAGTGCGCGCGGCGGGAATCGCCTTCGATGAAACCCATTGGGTGCCGGAGGACGATTTCGATACCCGCGAGGCTCTGGCCCAGGGACGCACCATGGGCTGCTTCTACATCGAAAGCCCCGCTATGCGCCTTTTGCAGCAGAAGGCGGCGGTGGGCGACTTCGAGCACCTGGTGATCCATTCCTCCATCATCCGGCCGGCGGCCAACGACTGCATCCAAGAATACCTCAAACGCCTCCACGGCGCGCCGTGGCAACCGATCCATCCAGCCTTGGCCGGGGTCCTGGAGGACACCTTCGGGATCCTGGTCTATCAGGAGGACGTGTCCCTGGCGGCCATGGCCCTGGCCGGGTTTTCCGACGCCGAGGCCGACCGGCTGCGCAAGGTGATGAGCAAGAAGGACCGGGATCATGCGCTGGCCGACTTTCGCCAGCGGTTCGCCGCCGGTGCCCGGGCGCGGGGGGTGGACGAGGCGGTGATCACGGCGGTCTGGGACCAGATGATGAGCTTTTCGGGCTACAGTTTCTGCAAACCCCACAGCGCCTCGTACGCCCGGGTCTCATTCCAGGCCGCCTATCTCAAGGTCCATCACCCGGCGGCCTTCATGGCGGCGGTGATCGGCAATCAGGGGGGATTCTATACCACCTTCGCCTATGTCTCCGAGGCCCGGCGACTCGGACTGGCCATCCGGCCGCCGGACGTCAACCGAAGCGAAGTGCGATGGACCGGGCAAGGCGACGAACTTCGGGTGGGACTGCTCTCGGTGGGCGCCCTCGATGCGGAAACGGGCGAACGGATCATTTCAGGCCGGAGAAAAGGGCCGTATCGCGGCCTGGAGAATTTCCTGGATCGGGTGCGCCCGGCCGCGGACGAGGCCCGGGCGCTGATCGCCGCCGGCGCCCTGGATACCTTGGCGCCCGGCGCCGGCCGGGCCGCCTTGTCCTGGGGCCTGTCCCGTTGGCTCCGGCGACAGGCCCAGGGTCCCCGGCCAGGCCGGCTGTTCGATGACGGGGGAGGAGAGGTGTTGCCGGTCCTGCCGCCCGACGATCCGGTGGACCGGCTGCGCCAGGAGTTTGCCGTGCTCGGATTTCTCTGCGACCGGCACCCCATGGCGCTTTTCGCGCCAGTTCTGGAAGGTACGCAACGGGTGCCGGCGGCCGAACTGGCCCGCCATGCGGGCCGGTCCGTCTGCGCGGCCGGCTGGCTGATCACCGGCAAGGTGGTGCGCACCCGGCGCGGCGAGCCGATGGAGTTTCTTACTTTCGAAGACGAGACTGGGACTCTGGAGGCGACCTTCTTCCCGCGGGTCTACGACCGCTTCTGCCACCTGCTGGAGACCGGGCGGCCGTATTTGCTCCATGGACGGGTCGAGCGGGACTGGGAGGCGGCCACGTTGACGGTGGCGCGGATGGCACCGCTGCGGCGGCCGGCGGCGTCATCCGCGCCTCGATCGTCAAAAGATGGGGCGGATTGATACGACAGGTTGAAATGGCTCAGGCATCCTCGGGTTCAGCCCATACGATCTCACTCCGGTTGACGATGACCACCTTGCCGGAGATTCCCCGATGTTCGGCATCGGAAAGTACGAAGTATTGGTCCTGAGACTGCCTGAAAAAATCAGAAACCCTGGAATAATCGCCGATGTTCAGTTTTCCGTTAATCGTCGTGCCATCCTTCATCTTGACGATTACCGGTCGAAAATTTTTCACCCACGTATTCGACATGTCCGCCATGACCTGCCTCCAGCGTTTCGAATCGAGACGGCCCACCGGGGAGCGGCCGACGACGTCGCGCCGTCTTCCGGATCGGCGCCGGCCGGCTGCGCTGGGGAGCCTGTGGATGCGGTCGAAGCAGCGAGGGATGAAATCCCCGCCAGGCCGGCGCCTTCATTTTCGGACCTACCGCTTGGAGTGAAGGGCCGCCATCCCCCCATCGACCTTATAGCCCTTGGCTTCGATAATGCCCCAGGTGTAGTCCGCGTTTTCGTCTCCGGGGACGATATTGAATCCGAAGGGCACCTTCGCGAGGGGTGCGATGTCGACTTTGCACAGGTAGATTCGCGGAAAGATTTCTCCGCTCTTTTGCGTTTTGACATAAACGGAAAGTTCGGTGATGAAAACGTCGCGGTTCCCGTTGTATAGATCCCCGCAGTAGTAGTTGCCGCCGCCCAAAGCGGCTTCTCCGGTGATCCGCATGATCTGGCCGCTCGTCAAGGTCTTGGTTTTTGAAACGGGCTTCTTCTCCGCCAAGGCCGGCGGCACCAGCAGTAGGCAGATCAACACCAGGATTGCCGAAAAATATCTGGTATGCATCTTCACTTCTCCCGATGAATGCGGGCTTTCAGCCTGACAGGCGGCCAAGGTGCGGCAATTCACGCGCAAGCGAATGGCTCCCGGCAGCCTGATTCTTTTTGGATCCACGAGCTGATACGTCTCCGCCCGGAAGCCGAGCGGAGACGGGAGCGGATAAAAATTCTTCGAGCCTCAAAATCGTTCTTCTGCTTTTACAATGGAGAGACCTCAAAGGACGCCTGCAACCGATCCGAGGCGTTTGGACTTTGAGATGGCGAGAACCGGAAGAACAGGGCGGCCGGGGGGGCTGCCCTGTTCTCCCGTGGAGGGAATGGCGACCGATTCAGGTTACTGCATCGGTTTGAGTTCCACGCGGCGGTTGTTCGCGCGGCCCTCTTTGGTCTTGTTGGTGTCGATGGGCTGGCTTTCGCCGAATCCCTTGGCCGTCATCCGCGACGCAGCGATGCCCTTGGCATTCAGGTACTTCATCACGGTGTTGGCACGACGCTGGGACAGACCCATGTTGTACGCGTCTGTGCCGATCCAGCAGGTATGACCCTGGATCTCGACCTTCAGCTCCGGATTGTCGCGCAGAGCTTCGTAGATCCCGTCGAGGATCGGTTTGGATTCGGGCCGCAGAGTCGCCTTATCGAAGTCAAACTTGATGTCCTTGAAGACCCAGGTGGGTTTCTTGGACGGGGCCTTGACAACAGGAGGCGGCGGGGGCGGGGGCGACGGGGCCGGCGCAGGCGCTGGTTTGACAACCGGCAGGCTGTAGGCCTCCATTATCCGGTCAAACGAATCAGGGCTGTAGGCAATCCCTGGTTTCCCGAAAACGATCTTGCCTTCCTTTACGGCTGCATAGCTGACCGGATCCACGATTTTGGCAATGGCCTGCGGAGTGGTGCTGAAACCGTAAGCAGTAATGATTTGGTGCAGGACATCCGGGCTGTAGGCGATGGGGTTTTTCCCGAAGACGGGAGCGCCATCCTTCACCGTTGCGTAGCTCGCCGGAACTTTGGCATCTTTTTGAAAAGTGCCGCCATAGGCCTTCAATATGGCATCCGTCGCGTCCGGGCTGTAGGCGGTTGGGATTCCCCCGAAAACGACCTTGCCGTCCTTGACCGTTGCGTAGCTCGCCGGAACTTTATTCGCCTTCACCGCTTCGACATTCAAGTCGGCCGCCAAGGCTGGAAAACTGGCCGCCAAAAATGCCAGGCAAAAAATCACACCAATGATCTTTTTCATCTTTTCTCGCTCCTTTCGCCTGTAAAATTTACCAACACGCCAACACCTCATCATCAACATCGCCGTTTTGTTCCCTTGAACAGCACCTCCCTTCTTCCATCTTTTTGATATGTCGGTTAAAAATCTGTTTTGTGGCGCACTTTTGAGAGCCGAACAGAATATTTCCAGCATCCACCGATCGACACGGAACAGTCAACGTCAAAGTTCGCAATTCCGAACAACGCCCGACATGTCGTTGACCTCATTGGCCCGAACTTTGGCGTGGGTTGAACTTTGCTTAAACAAAATGACGGCTCCGATGGCGAACGACAAACACCAGTGCTCATCAAAAATGCGTTGGCCCTAGCACCAAAAGCCGCTTCCTCTTTTTGGCGATCGGGTGTGAGTCCTTCTCCACCAACGCGTTTGTCATGCGCTTGGCGCACACCCCCACTATGGTCTAGTAAGCTTCCTTAATATAACGACGCAATTTGGTCAACTATTTCAAAGATATTCCATCATCGGCAAAATTGAAATTTTATGGCGAAAAAATACAAGGTATTGTAATAATTGTAAAATTATACAAAAGGAAATACTTTTGATTTTTTTTACAACCGCATTAAAGGGAACGCCTTCAGTAGCCTTGCATCAGCCTGATGGGCCGCGGTAAACCCACGCCCCGTCCAGATCCGGCTGTTTTTTCAAGCACAAACGTTTCCAGGCGTTCCATGAATTCGCGGCAATGCCTCTCTGGTTTCGATTTCCGGGACTTTCGTTGCTCGGGAAAACGTCGGCCCCGGCCATTGGAGTCAACCCTTTCGCCGCCGAAAAACGATGGCCGCCCCGATAAAGGAAGCAAACAGGGGATGCGGGGCCATGGGACGGGACTTGAACTCCGGGTGGAACTGGCACCCGAGAAACCAGGGGTGGTTTTCCAGCTCGACGATCTCCACCAGGCTGCCGTCGGGCGACGTTCCGCTGATGATCAATCCGTGCTGGCCGAGTCGATCGCGGTAGGCGTTGTTGAACTCGTAACGGTGCCGGTGACGTTCGCTGATGTCTTCGGTCTCATAAGCCTTGAACGCCAGGCTGCCGCCGGCCAGACGGCACGGGTAAGCCCCCAGGCGCATGGTCCCGCCCTTGTCCGAATCCACATCCCGGTGTTCGATTCTGCCGCTGCGCGCGTCGAACCACTCGCGCATGAGGTAGATCACCGGATCGGGGCTTTCCGGATCGAATTCGCTGCTGTGGGCGGCGGGCAGCCCGGCGACGTTACGGGCGAATTCGATCACCGCAATCTGCATGCCCAGACAGATGCCGAAGTACGGCAGGGCGTTCTCCCGGGCGAAGCGGGCCGCCAGAATCTTGCCGGGGACGCCCCGGGCGCCGAACCCGCCGGGCACCAGGACCCCGTCGACCGTGCCGAGCTTCTCGACCACGTTGGCCTCATCGATGGTCTCCGCGTCGATAAAGGTCAGACTGACCCGGCAATCGTTGGCAAATCCACCGTGGCGCAAGGCTTCGTTGAGGCTCTTGTAAGATTCGGTGAGGTCGACGTACTTGCCGACGATGGCAATGGTCACTTCGGCCTTGGGGGAATTGAACGCCTGGACGACCTTTTCCCACACCTCCAGCCGCGGGGCGCGGGTCCAGATGTGCAACAGTTCGACGATCTTGTCGTCCAGCCCCTCACGGTGAAAATTCAGGGGGACTTCGTAGATGCACGCCACATCCTTGGCGGTGATCACGGCATCGATGCTCACGTTGCAAAACAGCGCGATCTTCGCCTTGATGTCCTTGTCGAGGGTGCGGTGGGACCGGCAGAGGAGAATGTCGGGCTGGATCCCGATGCCGCGCAGTTCCTTGACGCTGTGCTGGGTCGGCTTCGTCTTGACCTCGCCGGAGGTGCCGAGGTAGGGGACAAGGGTCAGGTGAACGTACAGCACGTTCTCCTTCCCCTCGTCGGCCCGGAACTGTCGGATGGCCTCGAGAAACGGCAGACTCTCGATGTCGCCCACCGTCCCGCCGATCTCCACGATGACCACGTCCACGTCTTTGGATACCAGACGAATGCTGTTCTTGATCTCGTCGGTGATGTGGGGGATGACCTGGACCGTACCGCCAAGGTAGTCCCCCCGCCGTTCCTTGGTAATTACTGAATAGTAAATCTTGCCGGTGGTGAAATTGTTGTTCTTGCCCAGCTTGGCCCGGGTGAAGCGCTCGTAGTGCCCCAGATCCAGATCGGTCTCGGCGCCGTCGTCGGTCACAAAGACCTCGCCGTGCTGGAACGGGTTCATGGTGCCGGGATCGACGTTGATGTACGGGTCGAGTTTCTGAAGCGTCACGGTCAAGCCCCGACTTTCCAGCAGCGCCCCGATGGACGCCGACGCCAACCCCTTGCCCAGGGATGAAAGCACCCCTCCCGTCACAAAGATGTATTTCGCCCGGCTCGTCATCCTGTCGTTCCCGTCGTGCGTGGTTGATTGGTTCGGTGAAAAGTCGACCGTCGGATAAAAATCAGAGCAGGTCGTCGGCAAAACGGGCCGAGGCCCCCAGTGCCTCTTCGATGCGCATCAACTGATTGTACTTGGCGATGCGATCGCTGCGGGACATGCTGCCGGTCTTGATCTGGCCGGCGTTGAGCCCAACGGCCAAGTCGGCGATGAAAGTGTCCTCGGTTTCCCCGCTGCGGTGAGAAATCACCGTCGTGTAGCCGGCCTGCTTGGCCATTTCTACGGTTTCCAGGGTCTCCGTGAGAGTGCCGATCTGATTGAGCTTGACCAGTACCGAGTTGGCGATGCCATCCTCGATGCCCTTGGCCAGGATCTTGGGATTGGTGACGAAAACGTCGTCGCCGACGATCTGAATGGCGCCTTCGAGACGCTCGGTCATTTTGTGCCACCCCTTCCAGTCCTGCTCGGCCAGACCGTCCTCGATGGACACGATGGGATACTTTTCGATCAACTGCGCATAGTAGTCGATCATCTGGATGCTGGTCAGCGACTTGTTCTCCGATTTGAGCACATAGCGCCCCTTCTCGTAGAACTCGCTGGCCGCCGCGTCCAGCCCGATGGCGATCTCCTTTCCCGGAGTGTAGCCGGCCGCCTTGATGGCCTCGATGATGTAGGCGATAGCCGCCTCGTTGGATTCGAGGTTGGGAGCGAAACCGCCTTCATCCCCCACGCCGGTGCTGTGGCCGGCATCCTTGAGCGTCTTTTTGAGGCTGTGGAAGGTTTCGGCCCCCATGCGCACCGCCTGGGCAAGGGATGTGGCGCCCACCGGAATGATCATGAACTCCTGGATGTCCAGGTTGTTGGCGGCATGGGCCCCGCCGTTGACGACGTTCATCATCGGCATGGGCAGGCAGCAGGCGTTGAGTCCGCCCAGATAGCGGTACAGGGGCAACCCCAGCGCATCGGCCGCGCTGCGCGCCACCGCCATGGAAACCCCCAGGATGGCATTGGCCCCCAGCTTGGATTTGTTCTCCGTGCCGTCAAGGTTGATCAGGTGGCGATCGATGGCCGCCTGATCGATGGCGTCCATCCCCAGCACCGTCGGCGCGATCTCCTTGTTGACGTTGGCCACGGCCCGGGTGACCCCCTTGCCCCCGTAACGCTTGGCCCGGGTGTCGCGCAGTTCCAGGGCTTCGCGCTTGCCGGTGGAGGCCCCGGAGGGAACCGCCGCCCTGCCCACCGCCCCGCAGGCGAGCTTGACATCGACTTCCACGGTAGGATTGCCGCGGGAATCAAGAATCTCTCTGGCATTGACTTCGATGATTTCGGTCATGGCGTCTTCCCCCTCGATTGAAATCTGGTCATTGGTTCGGCAAGCACCGATGCCGTCTTCGGAATCCGGGGCGGGCAGGGGACCTTGCCACTACACAGAAAAAACCACTTCCGGGGAAGTGGTGGCGACAGAGGAGCAATGGCGATCCGCTTGACAAATTGGAAAGGGATGATACCCTCCTCGTCGATTGCTGTCAAGGAATGCTCGCAACCCTTCAGGATGGATTGGCCCATGGCAAGCCTGCATCAAAACGGGCACTTGGTCGTCGCCGCCATACGGGTTCTGACCCACCGCCGCAACGGTCCGCCCTCGGTTGAGGCCGTGACCGAAATGCTGAATTTCTCCTCCGAACAGGCCAACCTGATCTGCGGCAAGCTTCATGAACTGGGAATCATCGAAGTGCTGGAGGGCGGGTTTGGCACCCGCCTTTTCGTGCGCGACTACGCCAAGCTGGAAGAAATTCCCGACGAGGCCCAGACGCCCGCCTTTGCCGATGCGATCAAGAAGTTCCAGGAAGAACGAATGTCCTTGACACGCAAGGTGGACGCCATCAAAGCCGAGCAGGCGGAGAAGAAAAAGGCGTTGCACGCCGAAATCGAAAAGCAGTTGCGCCAGAAGCTGGTCCGAAAATCGTCCGACTGATCTCTCCCCCACCAGTGTCATCCGGCCTCCATCCTCCCCCTCAGCGCAACGTCAGATCCCAATTCCACAGCCCGGGACGGGACTTGAGGGATATGCCCGCGGGTACCGTCTCCTCCAACTGGACCAGAACCCGATATCCCGACTTCACCAGGGCTTCCTCGTGCGCCTTCAAGTCCAGGGGCCAGTTGGGATAAAGCCACAGGTTGGAATCCTGCATCACCGCCCAGGCCGTCTCGTCCTTGGGGCTCCGGAAGGTTTCGCCCAATTCGATGCCCGCGGGCGCGCTGCGCGCCACGCACAGGGGCCAGTGGCCGCCGAGGACGATCCCCAGAGGCAGGGGGCTGCCTGCCGGCAGCGCCAACAGCTCCGCCGCGCCGAGTTCGGGGCTGACGATGACGCCGGCGAAACCCATCCGGGCGGCCGCCTGGAAAGCCAGTGGATTGGCGAGATTGCAAAAGGGACCCACCCAGAGGGGCGCTTGGAGGCGATCCGGGAAAAGCGCCCGCTGCCACGGCGCGTTGAGCACGAACCCGGCCGCGCCCCTCGCTGCGGCCGCCTGGATCCGTTCGGCCAGCCGGGACGTCTCGTCGGGCCACACGACCGGCGGCAGCCACCACCAGAGGCGCTGCCGGCTTCGTTCAGCGGCCTTCAGACAGGCGTCGTCGAGCCAGCATCCGTCGCCTCCGGCCTTCCATTGCCGGCCGATGCGCTGACGCACCAGCGGCATCCGGGAGCGCTGCGGTTTCGGCAGGCGGCTCCTGAAAGCCGCGCCGGCCGCGATGGAAACCGTCGGCAGCGCCTCCTTGAGCTCCTGGATCATTTCGGCCAGGGCCGGTTCGCGACGGTCGACGAGAAAAACCGGCGCGTCCTTGGGAGGCCATTTGCCGCGCACCGGTTTCAGGTGAAAGCGGCCGCCCTTGGGTACCGCCTTGCCGATGCGCACCAACGCGTGCCAGGGGTCGTCCTCGTAACCGATGCGCACCATGTCGCCAGTGAGCAGCGGTTCGCGCGGCGACAGCCAAGCACCGCCGGCTCCGCCGCGCACCCGCCCCACCAACAGCCCCGATGCGCCGGCCTCTCCCTCGGCGACGGGGTGCCGGGGCCGCTGGGGCAGAAAGCGATAGTGGGTGCCGGGCCTTCCCAGGGCGCGCTCCAGCAGGGAAAGGGCGTCTCGCTTGACCTGCGGGTCCTGCCCCTGGTCGCGCAGCATCCGGTAGGCGGTGGTGGCGTAGTAGACGTAGTGCGGCCCTTTTTTGCGCCCCTCGATCTTCCACGCCGCCACCTGGTCGATGGTCTTGAGGGCCTTCGTCAGCACGTCGAGGCTCAGGTCCTGGCAGGAAAAAGAACGCATCCATCGGTCGTTCTGCTCATACCGCCGCCGACACGGTTGCACACAGCGCCCCCGCAGCCCACTACGCCCTCCGAGGTAGCTACTCCAGTAGCAGCGGCCGGAGACGGCATAGCACAGTGCGCCGTGGACGAAGGTTTCCAGGCGCAGTCCCTCCGGGCAAGCGGCCGCCATGGACCGGATCTCGTCGATGGACAGCTCCCGGGGGATCACCACCCGGTCCACCCCCAACTGTTTCCGCACCAGTGCCAGGGCTTCGGGGAAACTCACGTTGGCCAGGGTCGACAGGTGCAGCTCGCCGCCGAAACCCGCCTGGCGGGCCAGTTCGACCACCGCTAAATCCTGGAAAATGATCCCATCCGGCGCCACCTCGCGGTCCAGCAGGGCGATGAGCCGGCCGGTGTCATCCAGCTCTCCGGGCTTGAGCATCACGTTGAGGGTAACGTAGACGCGCACCCCGCGCGAATGGGCCAGAGCGGCGAGCCCGGCCAGATCTTCCAGGGTGAAGTTTTCGGCCGCCATGCGGGCCGAATACTGTTTCAGTCCGCAGTAGATCGCATCCGCGCCGGCGGCCAGGGCGGCCAAAAAACTGTCCCGCCCGCCGGCCGGCGCCAGAATTTCCGGTATCTGCGAGCCGCTGGGAGAGACCGCCGCCTCGATTGTTCGCGTCCTTGCTGTCACGTCGATGCCTCGTCTCAAATTAGAATCTGGCGCTTTTTCTATCCTGGATCAAACACCCGGTCAACCGCCGGCAGGCACTGCCGGCCTTGCCGCCCGGCCGGGCTGTGTTATAGTTAGTGGCTGAACGAAAACCCCGGTTTTTCGGTAAAAAATTCGAAATCCGAATTTCGAAATCCGAAACAATGACCAAAACAGAAATGTTCCAATGACCAAAACAATGAAATTTCAACAAGTTCCTTTTAGTCATTTTGTCATTTGGTATTCGAATTTGTTTCGAGTTTCGAGTTTCGATATTCGGATTTTGCCTGAACATGACTTTTCGTTCAGGCACTAGTTAGGTGGCCTGAAACGAAGAAATTCTTGTGGAAAGGACCGCACTATGAAAATCGCCGTCAGCGGCAAGGGTGGCGTTGGCAAGACCACCTTCGCCGCCTTGCTGATTCGCACCCTCAGCGCCGAGGGCCGCAGCGTGCTGGCCATCGACGCCGATCCGGACGCCAACCTCGCCGCCGCCGTCGGTATCCCCGACCCCGAACGCATCGTCCCCATCGCCGAAATGAAGTCCATGATCTTCGAGCGCACCGGCGCCCAACCGGGTACCATCGGCGGCTTCTTCAAGCTCAACCCCAAGGTGGACGATCTGCCCGACAGCCTCTCGGCCCGCCTGGAAAACATCAAACTGATGCGCCTGGGCGGCGTCAAGAAAGGCGGCGCCGGCTGCATCTGCCCGGAGAGCACCCTCCTGAAGGCCCTGATCACCCACATCGTACTCGCCCGCAACGAGGTGGTGGTGATGGACATGGAAGCGGGCATCGAGCACCTGGGACGCGGCACGGCCCAGGCGGTGGATCGGCTCATCGTGGTGGTGGAGCCGGGACGGCGCAGCATCGACACCGCGGGGCACATCCGCCAGTTGGCCGGCGAGATCGGTTTGCGCAACATCGCCATCGTCGGCAACAAGATCCGCTCTGACAAGGACGTGGCCTTCTTGAAGACCAACCTGCCCGATTTCGCCTTTTTGGGCGCCATTCCCTATGACGACACCTTGATCGAGGCGGACCTGAACGGGGCTTCACCTTTCGATGTGGACAGCCAGGCCAAGGTCGTGGTGCGCGACATGATCGACCGGATCTGATGCCCCAGCGCCGCTTCGTTCCCAAACGACCGCCCCATCGCGGGGCCGAGCACCGGAAGCCGGCCGGGACGTTGAAACCCGGGGCCGACAGCCGCCTGGGGCGGATCTTCGCCCGGATCGGCATCCCCGCTCCAGGCCCCTTCGTTGCCGACCCCTTTCAAATCGAGGCCCTGGCCCGGGTGGCAGAGGGCGACTGCCTCGTCACCGCCCCCACAGGGGCCGGCAAGACCTGGATCGCGGAGCAGGCCATCGCCCGGGTGCTGAAGGCCGGGGGGCGGGCCTGGTACGCCTCGCCGCTCAAGGCCCTGACCAACGCCAAGTACCGTGAATTCGGCGCCGCCTTCGGTGCCGAACGGGTGGGTATCCTCACCGGAGATCGCAAGGAGAACACCGAGGCCCCGGTGACCACCGGCACCACCGAGATCCTGCGCAACCAGCTCTACGACGCCATGGACCGGGGAGTGGGCCTCGACACCGACTTCGTGGTCCTCGACGAAGCCCACTACCTCGGCGACCCGGATCGGGGCGTAGTCTGGGAAGAGGTGATGATCTACCTGCCGCCGCGGGTCCCGCTGCTGCTGCTCTCGGCGACCATCGGCAACGCCCGGCAGATCGCCGACTGGCTGGCATCCATCCGCGGCCGTCCCTGCGCCGTGGTTCAGGCCGGGCGGCGTCCCGTGCCTCTCGAGTCCTTGTTTCTCCACCCTTCCGGAACCTTGATGCCGCTGACGGGCGGAGAGGGCAAAAACGGCCAGCCCCGGCTTTACCGCAAGGTCTTCGACTATGCCACCCAGCGCCGGCCGCCACGCCTGGCCCCGGGTCGGCGGCTGCCGCCCTTCGACCAGATCATCCGGGTTCTGGCCGCCTACGACCTGCTGCCGGTGATCTTTTTTCTCAAATCCCGCGCCGACTGCGACCGGGCCCTGACCCTTTGCGACGGAATCGAAACCGATCCGCGGCAAACCGAGCGGAGGCGCCGGCGCCTGGCGGAGCTTTCCGCCGCCAGTGTCCACATCGCCCGGCATCGGCACCGGTTCGCCGCTGCGCGCCTGGGCGTGGCGGCGCATCACGGCGGCCAGCTTCCCGCCTGGAAGCTGGTGGTGGAAACCCTGATGACCGAGGGGTTGCTCACGGCGGTCTTCGCCACCTCCACCGTGGCCGCGGGGGTGAACTTTCCGGCCCGCACGGTGGCTTTCCTCAACACGGACCGCTTCAATGGCAAGGATTTCGCCCCCCTGACGGCCACCGAAATCCAGCAGATGACCGGCCGGGCCGGCCGTCGCGGCATGGACCGCATCGGTTTTATTCTCGCCATTCCCGGTCCTTACATGGACTTGGCCCTGGCCGCCGAGCTGCTTGCCGCCCCGCCTTCGACGGTGGAAAGCCAGGTTCGCATCGACTTCTCCATGGTCTTGAACCTCCTGCTCTCCCATTCTCCCGGCCAGGTGGAAGAACTGCTGGCGCGATCCCTGGCCGCCTTTGCCATCGGCGAGAAGACCCGGCGGCTCGACCGCCGCCGCATCGACGGTCCGGCCCAGCTCCTGGCGGCCGATTTCCGCCGCCACCTCGCCTTTCTCCAGGAGCACGGCTTCGTGGACGACGCCGGCCGGCTCACCGCCGACGGGCGATGGGCCTCCCGGCTCCGGGTGGACCAGCCCCTGATCATCGCCCAAGGGCTGCGCGAGGGGGTGCTGGCCGTTTCGGATCCGGCCCTGCTGGCCGGGATGATCGCCAGTTTCGTGCAAGAGAAGGAAATCGACGAGAACGCCGCCACCATGGACCGCTGCAGCGAACTGATGCGCGCCTGCCTGACCCTCCAGGGCACATTGCGTCCCTTTGCCCGCCAGATGCTCGATCGGGGCTTTGCCGTGCGCCCCCTCATGCCCCAGCCGGCGGCGACGGTCTACACCTGGGCCCGGGGCGAGGACTGGCCGGATGTCCTCCGGCGCTCGGCCATGGCCGAAGGGGACCTGGTGATGCTCATCCTGCGCACCGCCGACAACCTGCGCCACATCCGGAGCCTCTCCGAGCCTTTTCCGGAAACGGCCGCCGCCGCGGGTCAGGCCGTGGATCTGCTCTTGCGCGAGCCGGTGGCCACCGATTGGGGGTTGGAGACTTGAGACTGTAAACTCGAAATTTGAAACTAGAAATCTGGAATTGGGAAAAAATCGGCGGTAGGGGACTCGACTTGTCATCCGGTCCGAATTGGATAAAATCGTAAAAAATCCGAAACCACCCCCGAGCATGGAGCGATCACCGGGGCAACCCATTTGAATTTTGTCTTTTCTCTGTGTCCTCTGTGATTAAAATCAACTTGTTACGATCGCAACAAGTTTCAAATTTCAAGTTTCAAATGGGCTTGGCGCACCCGGGTGGCCGCCACACGCTCCTGGATCAGGGCCAGGTTGGCGTCCACCTCCTGCTGGATCTGCTCCAGATCCGTCGGGCCAAGATGCCGGAACCGGCCCTGCGGGGCGAGGTAATCGCCCACCGGCAGGTCGCCTTCCATGTTCAGCGTCCAGTCGGTGCCGTTTTCGATCTCGTAGAGCGGAAAGATGTTGGTCCGGGTGGCCAGGCGGGCGATCTTGATCGACAGGGAGGATGCCACGCCCCAGCCGGTGGGGCACGATGAGAAGACGTGGATGAACCGCGTGCCACCCCGCGTCTCGCGGGCCTTGGCGAACTTGCGGATGAAATCGTCGGGAAATGCGATGTTGGCCGTGGCGGCATAGGGGATGCGGTGGGCCGCCATGATCTCCATGATGTTCTTCTTGCGGGTGCGCTTCCATCCGCTGCCGGGGGTGGTGGTGGTGCGGGTGCCGTAGGGCGTGGCCGAGGAGCGCTGCACCCCGGTGTTCATGTAGGCTTCGTTGTCGTAGCACACGAAGATGATGTCGTCGTTGCGCTCGGCGGTGCCCGACAGCGACTGGATGCCGATGTCGAAGGTGCCCCCGTCGCCGGCCCAGGCCACCACGGTGGTCTCGGCGTCCCCGCGCATGTCCAGCCCGGCGCGCACGCCGGCAGCGGTGACCGCCGCGCTGGCAAAGGCGGTGTGCAAAATGGGCACCTTCAGGGCCGTCATGGGATAGGGCCCGGCCATGATGGCAAAACACGAGGCCGGGATCACCAGCACGGTCTTTTCGCCAAGGCCCTTCAGGGCGTGATTGATGGCGATGCTCGCCCCGCATCCCGGGCAACCCAGGTTGCCAGGGTAGGTCAGTCCCCGGTCGGCGTTGATCGGCTCGCTCATGGCGTCCCCTCAATCCTGTCGTCTTTGGTCAATACCATCTTAAAACTTAAGGTCTTACTTCCGGGTTGAGCCCCACCCAGCAGCTTTCGGCCGCCGGCATCGGCGTCTCTTCGGCCAGTCGCAGCACCTCGGCGATCGTCTCCGGGGTGATGTCCCGGCCGCCCAGGCCGGCGATGTAGCTGTACACCGCGGGACGTTTTTCCAGCGGACACAGGGCGCCCTGGATTTCCCGGGCAAAGATCCCGCCGCTGCCGAAGGAGACGTTGCGGTCGATGACGGCGATGCGCGGCGCCGGCCCGAGGACCGCACGGATCGTCTCGGCGGGAAAGGGGCGAAATTGCTTGATCTTGCACAACCCCACGCGTTTTCCGGCTTCGCGCTGCCGGGCAATGACGATGCGGGCCGTGCTCGTCACCGAACCGGTGGTCACCAGGACCAGGTCGGCATCTTCGCACCCCACGGTCTCAACGGCGTCGTGGCGGCGCCCGAAGACGTTTTCAAACTCCCCTGCAATGGCATCGAAGGCCGGACCGGCCGCATCCATTCCGTCCTGGATGCTGCGGCGCATCTCCATGAAGAAGGCCGGTCCCACCATGGGGTATAGGGCCCGGGGATGATCGACGTCGATGCGGAAACGCGGTTCCAGGGGCGGCAGGAAGCGGTCCACCGTCTCCGGCGCGGGAACGTCCACCGGCTCGAAGGTGTGAGACACGTAAAAGGCATCGATGACCACCATCGCCGGCAGGTTGACCGTCTCGGCCAGGCGGAAGGCGATAAGGGTGGTGTCCAGGGCGTCCTGGGCGTCCTCGCAGTAGAGTTGGATCCAACCGGTGTCGCGCTGGGCCAGGCTGTCGCTCTGGTCCATCCAGATGTTCCACCCCGGTCCCAGGGCCCGGTTGACCTCGCCCATGACGATGGGCAGCCGGGCAGCAGAGGCCCAGTGGAGCACCTCGTGCATCAGGGCCAGGCCGTGGCTGCTGGTGGCGGTGAAGGTACGCACCCCGGTGGCCGCCGCACCGATGACCGCCGCCATGGAGGAATGCTCGCTTTCCACCGGAATGAACCGGGCCTTGAGGGACCCGTCGGCGCAGTGCTGGCTGATGGCCTCGATGATGTGGGTCTGGGGGGTGATCGGATAGCCGGCCACCACCTGGACCTTGGCCAGTCGCACCGCTTCGCTGATGGCGTGGCTGCCTTCCAGAACCTGCCTCATGCCGATTCCTCCTCCATGTCCATGGCGCAGCGGGGGCATTCAACGGTGCAGATCCCGCACCCCTTGCAATAGTCCAGGTCCACGCTGCGCCGCCCTCCCTCATCCACCAAAATGGTCTGCTCCGGGCAGAAGATGCGGCAGTTGTCGCAGTCGTTGCAGATCCCGCAGTTGAAACAGCGTGCCGCCTCGGCCAATGCCTCCCGGGGTCTCAAGGTGGACACGGCCTCGTGGAAGCCGGCGGCCGCCGCGGCTGGCGCCAGGGCCGGGATGGCGCAGCGGGAGGTGCGGGAGAAATAATCGGTGTTGATGTCGGCGAAGGCGACCATCCGGATCGTGCGATGGCTTCTTTCACCGTCGAGGTAGATCTCCAGCGACAGGGCCGGCCCCGGCCCTACCCGGCACCGGTCCACGGCGGGCACAACGGCCTCCGGGCCATCGGTAAACAATGCATGGAGGGCGATGGCGGCCTGTTTACCCGAGCCGATGGCGTGGGCCACGCTGTTTTCGGTGGTGACGGGATCGCCGATGTAGCCCACGGTGCGCGGTGCGCAAGAGATGGCGCAGTGGCTCAGGCGGATGGTGTCGGCTTCGCCGGAGGGCCGGTGCCAGGGCTCGGCCACCTCGGCCCCGATACCCGAAAAAACGGCATTGAAACGCATCGTTTGAGGCGGCTGCTTGGCCGGTACGGCCCGCACCCTGCCGTCGGCCCCCACTTCGGCAGCCGTCATCGGCTGCACTTCCAGGTGAACGCCATCCCCTTCGGCTGCCGCTGAAACCGGGGCCATCAGCTCGACGATTTTGACCCCTTCGGCCTCCGCGGCAGCGATTTCGTGACCGAAGGCGGGCATGTCCTGCCGCCGCCGACGATAGACGATGGTCGGTTGGGCACCCTGGCGCAGCAGGGTCCGCGCCACGTCGATGGCGGTGTTGCCACCCCCGATCACCGCCACCGCACCGCCGACCGCCGGCGCCGATCCGGTCTGCACCTGTTTCAGAAAGGACAGACCGTCACCGATGATCGCTTCCCCGGAAATGTTGAGGCGCAGGGTGGCCGCCAGGCCGGAACCCACCAGCACGGCGTCGTAGCGCGCGGCCAGCTCGGCCAGAGTGTCCGGGGTGATGGCCCGGCCGCGATGAATCGTCACCCCCGCCTTCTCGATGCGGTCGATTTCCGCCGCCAGCACCGCCTTGGGCAGCCGGTAGGACGGAATGCCCCAGCGCAGGACGCCGCCGGGTTCCTCGCTGCCTTCGAAGACCTCGGCGGCGATTCCCAGTTGCGTCAAAAAATACCCCGCCGCCAGCCCTGCCGGCCCGGCCCCCACGATGGCCACCTGGCGCTGGAGCGGCGCTGCCGTTGAAAACGGCAGCGGACTGCGCGCCGCCAGACCGGCGTCACCGATGTACCGTTCCAGGGCGTTGATAGCGACGGGGGCGTCCAGTTCGGCCCGGTTGCAGGCGTCTTCGCAGGGATGGAAGCAGACCCGGCCGCAAACCGAGGGAAAAGGATTCTCGCGGCAGATATGCACCCAGGCGTCGTGCATCTGCCCCCGGGAGGCGAGCATCTCCACGGTAGGGATGTCGATGCCGGCCGGGCAGGCCGCGCTGCATGGCGCCGTCTTGAAACGATAGACCGGCCGCACGAAGCGCCAGGAGCCGGTGCGGTTGGGCTCGGTGCTCATGCGGGTGACGGGAAAGAGCAGCGTCGGACGCAGGGATGCGATCATGCTTCCTCCCCATTGAGAAAGTGGACCTGGTCGTATGCGGCGTGGGCCGCGGCGACGTTTTCTTCCTTTTTGACGGGCACTTCCTGGCGAATGGCGGCCTCGATATGCCCCAGCTCCGGCATCCCGAAGGTACGGGCAAAGGCCCCGAGAACGGCTGTGTTGATGATGGGATGGGTCCGGGTGCCGAGCCGATGGGCCACGGCAACGCCGGTGGCGTCGACCCAGGCCAGATGAAAACCCCCCGCCGTCACGTCGATATGGGGTCGGACGGGGCTGTTGACCAGGATCCAGCCGCCGGGCTTGAGCCCCCGGGTGACGTCGATGGCGCCGATGAGTTTGGCGTCCATCACCACGATGTGGTCCGGCGTGTACACCCCGCTGCGCAGGTAGATTTTTTCGTGGGCGATGCGCAGGTAGGCTTCCACCGGAGCCCCGCGTCGCTCCACACCGAAAAGAGGAAAGGTTTGCACCTCCCAGCCGGCTTCGAAGAAAGCCTTGGCCAGGGAGATGGAGGCCAGGACCGTGCCTTGGCCGCCGCGGCCGTGGAAGCGGATTTCCTGCATCCGGAGGCCCCCTTGAGGCTTGAAGTGTTAGGCTAAACCGAAAAGGATTTCAGCTTGACCAAACCCTTACGAGCCCATGGCGGCGAAGTCAAGGCCAAACCATCATGACCGGGATTTGGTCCCCCCCCACTCATGAAAATCATCCCCTCTCCACCCAGTGGGGGGAGAGGGTCAGGGCGAGCGGGGTATATTTTCACGGTAAAATAAGGCTATCCGGTGAACACCACCACCATGACCCGGGTTGGGCCATCGATGCCCCTCAAGCCGTGGGGAATGGAAGAGTCGAAATAGATGCTGTCCTCCGGCGCCAGCTCGATAACCTGGTCCGGGGATCGGAACTCGAGGCGTCCGTTCAAAACGAAGATGAACTCCTCGCCGTCATGGGTGTTGTAAGGAATCTCTTCGATCCCGCAGGGATCGATCTCCACGATGAACGGCTCCATCTGCTTGTCCACCATGGGGTGGGCCAGGGACTCGTAGCGATATCCGGTCCTGGCATAGCGATCCGGGTGGTCTCGCTTCTTGATCTCCTGACGCTCCTGGCGGCGTACCACGACCAGTCGCTGCTGGTCCGGCGCATCCTGGAAGAAATAGCCGATCTTGACCCCCAGGGCGTTGGAAATCTTGATCAAGGTGGCGATGGGCGGGGCGCCGCTGTTGTTCTCGATCTGCGACAACGAGGGCTTGGAAAGGCCGGTGCGGTCGGACACCGCCTGGAGGGTCAGTCCCCGTTTGAGGCGCAGGTGTTTGATCTTGGTGCCGATGTTCAGGGCCGCCACTTCATTGCGGACATCTGTGAGGGGAGATCGGGACATGAAGCGTTTCGCACGATTTGAAGATGAATTCATGGCAAGCGATCATGCGCAAAGTAGCATGAACCCCCGGAGCGGATCAAGTCGGGAAGATCCGCCCGCCACGCGTCGCGGCTTCGGGTCCAATCCCGGGAATGAGTTGGCGCGCCAAGTCTTTGCGAAAATCCTCTCCCGACGGTATACTGCCACGACATCCGCCCTGTTACCGGCCCCCCGTTTCATGAGGAGGTTGACGCCCCATGCGCCAGCGACATCTTTTGCTCGCGTTGACCCTTTGCGCGGCGCTGCTGCCTTCACCCGAATCCCCCGCCATGGAAGGCGCGCCCCTCACCAGAGCCGATGCGGTGACTGCAGCGGCCAGCCGTCATCCCCGGGTGGAGGCGGCCGCCAGCCGCCAGAATGCCGCAGCCCAGCAGATCCGCCAGGCACGGGCCGGCTTCATACCCCACCTGGCGCTCAGCGAACGCTTCGCGTCCACCAACAATCCCATGAGGGCCTTCGGCACCCGGCTCAACCAGGAGCGCATCACGATGCTGGATTTCGATCCGGACCGCCTCAACGACCCGGATTCCATCGACGACTTTGCCACCTCCATCTCGGTGCGATGGCCGCTCTACGACAGCGGCCAGACCGTCCATGGCCTCCGACAAGCCCGCCAGGGAGAAGCGGCGGCAGGCCAGCACCTGCGCCGGACCGTGCAGGCCGCCATGGCCGATGCGGCCAGGGCCTACGACGGGTGGCTGCTGGCACAAAAGCGACTGGAGACCATCGACCAGGCCCTGGCCTGGGCCCAGGCCCATGAAAAGATGATCGCTGAACGCCACCAAGCGGGTTTTGTCGTCAAAAGCGACTTGCTGCGCGCCCGGCTGCACCGGTCCGAACTCCAACAGCAGCGCCTCACCGCCCGGAGCGCCGTCACCATCGAAGGGGCCCGCCTCAACGCCGCCATGGGGGAGGATCCCGCCACCGTCTGGACGGCGGCCGACGGGCTGACGGGCGGCCCCGGACCGTCGGGAACATTGGGGGAATGGGAGGCCAGAGCTTTGGATTCCAGGCCCGAAATGGCCGAACTGGGCCACCGCGAGGCCATGGCCCGATCCGAGATCGACAAACGCCGCTCCGCCCGCCTGCCCAGCCTCAGCCTCTTCGGCGACTATGAAATCCACACCGAGGCTTTCGAAGATGCGGGCAACAACTACACCGTGGGCGCCATGGTCCAGTGGGATCTGTTTACCGGCGGGCGCCGAACGGCCCGCACCGAGGAAGCCAGAGCGGGCCTCCAGGAACTGGAAGCCCGGCGCCGCGAACTGGCCGCCGGCATCGCCGTGGAAACCCGCGCAGCCTATCTCTCCGCGGAGAGCGCCTGGCAGCGGATGCCGCTGGCGGCCGCGGGGGTGGAACAGGCCGATGAGGCGCTGCGCATCGTGGCCGACCGCTATGGAAACGGCCTGGTGACCGTGGTGGACCTGCTCGAGGCCCAGAGCGCCGCGGAAAAGGCCCGTTTCGACCACCTTCAAGCCATCTACGACTATCGCGCGGCCCGTGTCCAACTGCTGCTGGCCGCCGGCGTGCTGGCCGCCGAGGCTCTGGCGTCGCCTTGAAAGGGAAACCTCCCATGCTGCATCGTTATTTGCTTCTCTGGCCCCTGGTGATGGCGCTGGTGCTCGCCGGTTGCGGGGACAAGATCCAACCCGGCACCGCGGCCAGGGACGACGGTCCGGCGCTGACGGTGCGAACCGCCGTGGTCCGTCTGGAAACCGCTGTCCGCTACTACGAGGCCGTGGGCACCGTCGAGGCCCGCCAGAACGCCACTTTGGCGGCCAAGGTGATGGGGACCATCCAGTCGGTCAACGCCCGCGAGGGGGATGCGGTGGCCAGTGACGCCGTGCTGGTGGCCATCGTGTCCCGCCAACTCGACGCCGGCTTCACCGGTGCCCGCGCCGGCCTGGAAGCCGCCATCAAGGCCCGCGACGCCGCGGCGGCTGCCCGCCTGGCGGCTGAAGCCCAGGCCCGCCTGGCGTCCGCCACGTACCAGCGCTACCATTCCCTGGCCCTGGGAGAATCGGTGAGCGCCCAGGAACTCGACGAGGTCCTGTCGCGCCGCGATGCCGCCGCCGCCGCCCGAGACCGGGCCGACGCAGGACTTGAAGCCGCGGAACAGGAGGTGATGCAGGCCCGGGCCGCCCTGGTAGCCGCCGGCGCCGACCGCGGAGACACCTTCGTGCGCGCCCCCTTCGACGGGCGGGTCACCGCCCGCCTGGTGGAGCCCGGGGATCTGGCCGCGCCAGGCCGGGCGCTGCTGACCCTCGAGGCCGACGAGGGGTTCCGGGTGCTGATGCGGCTGCCTGAGGACCACCGCGGCGCCGTTCACCCCGGCCAGTCCCTCGAAGTGAACCTGCCCGCCCTGGGACCGGCATGGTTCCCGGCCGCGGTGGAGGCGGTCCTGCCCACCGCCGACGCGGCGACGCGGTCGGTGGCCGTCCGGTTGGGGCTGCCGCCCCGGAACGATCTCGCCGCGGGCCTCTTTGCGCGGGTCCGGGTGCCGGTGGGGCAAACCCGGGCCTTGCGCGTGCCGGAAACCGCCGTGGTGCATCAAGGCCAGCTCACCGGGGTATTCACGATCGGCGAAGACTTCACGGCGCGCTTTGCCCTCGTGCGCACCGGCGTGGCCCGGGACGGACGCATCGAGATTCTTTCGGGCCTGCAAGACGGCCAGCGGGTCGTGGTGGATCCGCCTTCGGCCTTGCACCACGGCCGCCATGTCCAGGAGGCGTCATGAGCGCCGGCCGCTCCGGCACCGCCGGCAAGCTCGCGCGGGCTTTCATCGATTCCAAGCTCACCCCGCTCATCGCGGTGGCGGCGATTTTGCTGGGCATCGCCGCCGTGGCGGCCCTGCCCCGGGAGGAAGAACCCCAGATCATCGTGCCGATGATCGACGTCTTTGTCGCCATGCCCGGCGCCAGCGCCGAGGAGGTGGAGCAGCGCGTCACCGGCCCCATGGAAAAACTGCTGTGGGAAATCCCCGGCGTCGAGTACGTCTACACCACCTCCAGCCCCGGGATGTCCATGGCCATCGTGCGCTTTTACGTGGGCCAGCCCGAGGAGCAGTCCATCGTCCGCCTGCAGTCCAAGCTGATGGCCAACGCCGACCGCATCCCCTGCAACACGAGCCCTCCGTTGATCAAGCCCCGCTACATCGACGACGTGCCCATCCTGGCCGTCACCTTCTGGAGCGATGCCCTGGACCACTTCAGCCTGCGGCGGGTGGCCGCCGAAGTGGAAGACAGCATCAAGCGCGAGCCCAACGTCTCGCTCACCGAGATCATCGGCGGCCAGCGGCGCACCCTCCAGGTGCGCCTCGACCCGGTGCGCCTGGCCGCCTACAACCTCGATGCCGGCCGCCTGGCCGATACCATCTGCGCCGCCAACGCCGAACTGGATGCCGGCAGTTTTCCCACCCCGGGCGAACAGATATGGGTGCATACGGGCGGCTTTCTGCGCGATGCCGCCGACCTGGGCGCCGTGGTGGTCCAGGTGGCCGACGGGCGGCCGGTGTACCTGCGGGACGTGGCCGTCATCGAGGACGGACCGGCCGAGGCGGACCAGCACGTCTTTTTCGGAACAGGCCCGGCGGCGGCCGAAAAAAAGATCCCGTCTCTGGCGCCGCCGGCGGCCGGCGTCTTTCCCGCCGTCACCCTCACAGTGGCCAAACGCAAGGGGACCAACGCCATCACCGTGGCCGAGCGGGTCCTGGAACGCATCGCGGATCTGCGCGGCGGCAAGATTCCCGACTCGGTGCAGGTCACCGTCACTCGCCACTACGGGGAAACGGCCAAGGAGAAAAGCGACGAACTGCTCTTTCACATGGCCATCGCCGTGGTCTCGGTGACGATTCTGATCGGGTTCACCCTCGGCCGCCGCGAGTCCGGGGTGGTGGCCCTGGCGATTCCGGTGACCCTGGCCCTCACCCTGGCCGTTTTTTATCTCTACGGGTACACCTTGAACCGCATCACCTTGTTCGCCCTGATTTTTTCCATCGGCATCCTCGTGGACGACGCCATCGTGGTGGTGGAAAACATCGTGCGCCACTACCGGCTGCCCCAGAACGCCGACCGGCCCCGGCTCCAGGTGGCCGTGGAGGCGGTGGACGAGGTGGGCAACCCCACCATCCTGGCCACCCTGACGGTGATCGCCGCCATCCTGCCCATGGCCTTCGTGGGGGGGTTGATGGGACCGTACATGCGGCCCATTCCGGTGGGCGCCTCGGCGGCCATGGTGTTTTCTATAATCGTGGCCTTCATCGTCACCCCCTGGGCGTCGTTGCGCCTGATCCGGCCCCACGGCCCGGCCCGCGGCGGCCACGATCACGGCGGCGAGGACTGGGCCACGCGGCTGTACCGGCGCGTGATGGGTCCGCTGCTGCACCACCCGGCGGTGCGCTATGGATTTTTGCTGCTGGTGGCCGTCCTGTTGCTGGCGGCCGGCGCCATGGTGGCCGTCGGTATGGTCAAGGTCAAGATGCTCCCCTTCGACAACAAGAGCGAATTCCAGGTTATCGTGGACCTTCCCGAAGGCGCCACCCTGGAACGGACCGTGGCGGCCTGCATCGAGATGGGCAACTACCTGGGGACGGTCAACGAGGTGGTCGACTACCAGATCCACGCCGGCACGAGCGGCCCGTTCAATTTCAATGGTCTGGTGCGCCACTACTTCTTGCGTCGCGGCCCGCACCTGGCCGACATCCAGGTCAACCTGGCAGGCAAGGGGCGGCGCGCCCACCGGAGCCACGACATCGCCAAGCGGGTGCGCCCGGCGCTCGCGGCCATCGCTGAAAATTACGGAGCGCGCATCAAGGTGGCCGAGGTGCCCCCCGGTCCGCCGGTCATCTCGACCCTGGTGGCGGAAGTCTACGGACCGGATTACGACCGCCAGCGGGAAATCGCCCTGGAGGTCCGGCGGATCTTCGAGGAGACCGAAGGGGTGGTGGACACGGACTGGTTCATGGAGGATGAACGGAGTCGCCTGGTGGTGGAAATCGACAAGGAAAAGGCGGCCTTGAACGGCATCGCCGCCGCCCGCATCGCCCAGACCCTCCAGATGGCGCTCAGCGGCCAGGCGGTGGGCTGGCTCCACCAGGCCATGGAAAAAGAGGAAGTGACCATCGTGCTGCGCCCCGAACTCTCGGCCCGGGCCGGCATGGAAAAGCTGGCGGCCATCCAGATGGCCGGCGCCGACGGCCGGATGGTGCCCCTGTCAGCCCTGGTGACCTTCCGCGAGACGGCGGCCGACCGGAGCATCTACCACAAGAACCTCATGCCGGTGGTCTACGTGGTGGGCGACGTGGCCGGGGCCAAGGAGAGCCCGGTCTACGCCATTTTGGAAATGAAAAAGAAGATCGAGGCCCTGGACCTGCCGGAGGGCTACCGCCTGGAACAGCACACCGCCGCCCTGCCGGACACGGACCGGCGCCTGGCGATGAAGTGGGACGGCGAGTGGCACATCACCTATGAGGTCTTCCGCGACCTGGGATTGGCTTTCGGCGTGGTGCTGGTCCTGATCTTCGTGCTGGTGGTGGGGTGGTTCCAGTCCTTTTCCACCCCCCTGGCGATCATGGTCGCCATCCCCTTTTCCCTCATCGGGATCCTGCCGGCCCACTGGGCCATGGGCGCCTTCTTCACCGCCACCAGCATGATCGGGTTCATCGCCGGAGCCGGGATCGTGGTGAGAAACTCCATCATCCTGGTGGACTTCATCGAGCTGCGCATCGCCGAGGGGATGCCCCTGGACCAGGCGGTGATCGACGCCGGGGCGGTGCGCTTCCGCCCCATGATGCTCACCGCCGCCGCCGTGGTGGTGGGGGCCTCGGTAATTCTCTTCGACCCGATCTTCCAGGGCCTCGCCATCTCCCTGA
Organism: Desulfobacteraceae bacterium UBA2174; assembly: GCA_002327445.1. Classification (GTDB taxonomy): domain Bacteria; phylum Desulfobacterota; class Desulfobacteria; order Desulfobacterales; family UBA2174; genus UBA2174. Next base: position 118,448 of record DCWA01000030.1, read on the forward strand.
TGGCCGGTGAGGTGGCCTCCCTGGTCTTTTCACGCATGACCGTGCCAATCCTCTACTACATGGACAAGCGCTGGGAGTTCGCCCACGGGCATCATCTGCATCGGAGGCAGGAGGGATGAAGAGGGGGAGAAAAATTCGAAATTCGAAGCACGAAATTCGAAACAAATTCAAAGCATTCAAATTCAAATGATCAAAACGGAAAAAGGCTTTTGGGGTCTGAGGAATTCTTCCGCCTTACGACTTGGATTCCTGATCGGGGTCAGGAATGACGGAAAAAGGACCGGACGAATCAGGGTTCCTTCAGCACTCACCCCGGACTTGATCCGGGGTCCATGTCGAAGGGCTGAAGATTTTTGAAAGCAGAACGTGTTTCCGAAAATCTTTGACGACCCGCCGGTCCGTGTCTTCACGGGCGCACCAGCAGAAGTTCCACCTCCACCGGCGTCTCAATGAGCCCGTGGGCCAGGGCAAAATCGGCGAAGCGCCGCCAGCGGGCGGGATCGAGGGTCTGGTCGCCGGCAAAAAACGGCAGCGTCAGGGCCAGGGCCTCGGTTTCGGTCTGGCGGTCGGCATCCGGCACCGCTTTAAAATACAGATCCAGTGCCTGAGAGGGATCTTCTCTCATCGCCACAATCCCCCGGGCCACCGCGGCGACGAAGGCATCGACCTCGGATCGCCGTTTTTCCAGGGTCGTGGCCCCGCAAACGAAGATCAATTCGTCGTAGTCGGGGATGCCAAACCGCTCCAGCTCGAAGTATCCGGCCCGCAATCCCCGGTGGGCCATCTCCACGGTTTCGTAGGTTTTAAACGGCCCCATGACGGCATCCACCTTGCCGGCGGAAAGGGACTGGACGATGGCGAAGCCGACGTTGACCGCCTGGTACTTCCCCACCCCGTTGACCTTGGCGAAGGCCGCCAGCAGCACGTCCATCACCCCCGGCACCGTGTAGCCGATGCGCCGGCCGGACAGGTCGGCCGGCTTCTCGATGCCGCTGTCCTTCAGGAACAAAAGCGTCGTCAAGGGGTGTCCGACCAAACGCCCCACCACGCGCAGCGGCAGCCCCGAGGCCGCGGCGATGGTGGCCTGGGGCTGATACGACACCGCCAGGTCCACCTGGCCGGCGGCGGCCAGTTTCAGCCCGTCGGTGGTTTCGGATGGGCTGAGAATCTCCACGTCGAGCCCTGCCTCCTTGAAAAACCCTTTTTGGGCGGCCGTGTATATGGGAAGATGATCCACGTTGGGAAACCAGTCGAGCATCAGTGTCAGTTTTTCGGCCGCGGCCGGACCGGCGGCAGTAACAATAAATATGAGGACAAACAAAAACCGTTTCATTCGTAACCTCCCGACGATTTGGAAATGCACCGATATTGTCAAGGACAGGTTTTAAACCCTCTCCTGCAAATACCGCGCAGACCTTTCGGCTTACGCGTTGCAGAACCCAGTTTCCAGTTTCCAGTTTCCAGTTTCAAACCCCTCACCGCCAGGTCACCACCCGCCGTTCGATCCACCCCACCAGGGCCCAGAGTCCCAGCCCCATCAGCGAAAGCCACAGGATCACGGCAAAGACCAGATCCACTTGGAGCCGGGCGTTGGCCTGGATCATGAGGTATCCCAGCCCCTGCTGGGCCCCGACCCACTCCCCGATCACCGCGCCGATGGTGGCCACCGACACCCCGACCTTGAGCCCGGCAAAAAACTGGGGCAACGCCCAGGGCCAGTACAGCAGGCGCAATGCGCCCCAGAAACCGCTCCCCATCAACCTGAACAGGATGCGCAAATCCCGGTCGCAGCTCTGGAAACCCGCCAGCAGGCTCACGGTGATGGGAAAGAAAATGATCACGGCGGCCATCAGCACCTTGCTCGCCATGCCGTATCCCAACCAGACCACCAGCAGCGGCGCCAAGGCGAAGACCGGCACGGCCTGGCTGGCCACCAGGAAAGGTGCCAGAGCCCTCTCCAAAACAGGACGAGCGAACATGGCGACGGCCAGGGGCACCGCCACGGCCAAGGCGAGGGCGATGCCGGCGACGATTTCCAGCGCCGTCGCCAGTGCATGGGGACCGATGACAAGGGACCTGGCCACGGCAACCCACGCCACCCGCGAAGGCGGCGGAAGAATGTACGGCGGCAGGTCGAGAGAGCGGCAGGCGAGCTCCCAGAGGCCCAATAGAGCAACAATAATCAATAACACCAAAATATTAAGCCGCGACATGACCCAACTCCGCCTCCAGGCGCGCCAGGACGCTTTCCTTCAGGGCGACCAGCGCCGGCTCGCCTGGACGCCGGGGCTTGGGGGCGGTCAGCACCAGCTCCTGGATGACCCGCATCGGGGCGCCAGTCACCACCAGGACGCGGTCGGCCAGCAGCAAAGCCTCCTCCACGTCATGGGTGATCATGAGCAGGGTGCGCTGAAAATCGCGCTGGAGCATCAGGAGCAGCGACTGGAGGCTCCGCCGGGTGATGGCGTCCAGGGCCGACAGGGGTTCGTCAAGCAGCGTCAACTCGCGGTCGAACATCAGGGTGCGTACCAGGGCGCACCGCTGCCGCATGCCGCCGGACACCGTCGCAGGGCGATGATGCTCGAAACCCGCCAGCCCCAGGCGCGCAAAAAGAGCGGCCACCCGCCGCCGCGCGGGCGCCAAATCCTCTCTTCGGCGCAAGCGGGCCGGCAGCAGCGCGTTTTCCGCCAAGGTCAGCCAGGGGAGCAGCAGGTCTTTTTGCTGCATGTAGGCGGCCACATTTCCCAGGTGGGGCAACGCCTCCCCGTTCCAGTGGATGCTTCCGGCGTCCTTGGGCACCACTCCCGTGAGCACGTCGAAGAGGGTCGTCTTGCCGCAACCCGACGGCCCGATCAACACGGTGAACCCGTTGCGTGGCAGGGTGAAGCTGAAACCATCCAGAACCGGCGCCGCATCGAAACGCTTGGTGAGATCAGCAACCGTCAGCAAGAAACGGCGCCCGCCGACGACGCCGCACAGTAGGTGAACCAGGAATAAAGAGGCATGGTCCGCTTCCCTCCGCCGGCATGATCCGGATCAGGTATCGGGGTCGAAACGCGTTGCAGTTTCCTCTCAGCCGATTGGCATCGACTCCCCCGGGGCAACGGTCGAGCCTCTACCACCGGCGCCCTGCCGTTGTCAAACCCCGTCGGCCGTCAGATCCCGTTGGCCCGCCTCTTGCTTCTTTTTCCGGACGCCTGCAGCGACGGCAACGATTCCCGCGGAGACTTTGATTTTTGAAATTTGTCGATTATAATCAGTCAATAAAATTGCATGCCGGTAGTCGGGGCAAAGGGATGAGACAGCGACCGACTCGCCGGCTTCCCCTCGAGCGCTGGGGGAGTCGGAAATAAGCGCTCCGATTCGGAACTCGGATATCTTCTTCTCCCAAGTATGGCATCGCGGACCCAGCGCGTCCTGCGGTGCCATGGTATTTTGACAGAAACATGGAAAAACACGCAAAAATATTTGCCGACCTGCTCATCGCCGTCGCCTTCGCGGTGGTCACTTTCAGCCTCTGGGCCTTCTTCAACCGTCCCCTCTCCGAGCCGCCCTGGCCGGAACGCATCCAGGGATTTTCCTTTTCGCCGTATCGGATCGGCCAGGATGGCCGGGCGGGGATCCATCCTTCCCAGGAGGAAATCAGGGAGGACCTGAGGCTGCTGGCCGGCAAAAGCCACGCGGTGCGCACCTACACCGTCCAGGGCCCCCTGGCCCTGATCGCCTCGATAGCCAAGCCGATGGGGATCAATGTCGCCCAGGGCATCTGGATCAGCAATGACCTGGTCCGCAACCGACGCGAGGTGGAATTGGGCAAGATGGTGGCCTGGACCCACCGCAACGTGGTGCGGGTCATCGTGGGCAACGAGGCGCTGTTGCGGGAGGAAATCCCCAAGGAAGACCTCTGCGCCTACATCGACGAGGTTCGCAAGGCCGTCTGGCAGCCGGTGAGTACCGCCGAACCCTGGCATGTGTGGATCAAGCATCCGGAGCTGGCGGAACACGTGGATTTTCTCGCGGTGCACATGCTGCCGTTCTGGGAGGGTGTCGAAGTCGAGCAGGCGGTCACCTACACCATCGACAAGATCGAGTTGCTGGAACGGACCTTCCCCGGAAAACCGATTGTCATCGGCGAAGTGGGCTGGCCCAGCAACGGCCGCACCCGGATGGGGGCGGTGGCCTCTCCGGCCAACGAAGCCCTGTTCCTGCGCCGCTTCATTCACGAAGCCGAGCAGCGCGGCTGGGTCTACTACGTGATGGAGGCCTTCGACCAGCCCTGGAAAACCTTTTTCGAAGGCGGCGTGGGGGCCTACTGGGGGGTCTACAATTCCGAGCGCCAGCCGAAGTTCCCCTTTTCGGCGCCGGTAGTGCCGGTGGCGCACTGGAAAATCGTGGCCGGCCTGTCGGTGCTGGTGGCCCTGATCATCATGACGCTGCTCCTCTTCGACAGCCGCGCCATGAGAAAACGTGGTCGCAGCTTCCTGGCGGTGACCGCTTTCGGCGCGGCCACCGCGGCCGTCTGGGTGGTCTACGACTACAGCCGCCAGTACTGGACCCCCTACATGCTCTCGGTGGGCCTGCTGCTCTTTACCGGGCTCATCGGCGTCATGCTGGTGCTGTTGGCCGAAGCCCACGAATGGGCGGAGGCCAACTGGGCGCTGTACCGGCGCCGCCTGCCCCTTCCCGTTGTTCCGCCGGCCGATGCGCCGCGGCCCATGGTATCGGTCCATGTGCCGGCCTACAACGAACCGCCGACGATGCTCTGTTCCACCCTGGACGCCCTGGCGGACCTCAACTATCCGAACTTTGAAGTCATCGTGGTGGACAACAACACTCGTGACCCGAATGTCTGGCAGCCGGTGCAGGCCCACTGCGAGAAGCTCGGGCCGCGTTTCCGGTTTTTTCACGTCGATCCACTGACCGGATTCAAGGCCGGGGCCCTGAATTACGCCTTGGCCCGCACCGCCCCGGAAGCCGAGGTGGTGGCAGTGATCGACAGCGACTACCTCGTTCATCCCGACTGGCTGGCCCACCTGGTGCCACTGTTCGACAATGCGCCGCACACGGCCATCGTCCAGGCGCCCCAGGACTACCACGACGGGGACCTCAATGCCTTCAAGGCCATGATGCATGCCGAATACCGCGGCTTTTTCTACATCGGCATGATCACCCGCAACGAGCGCAACGCCATCATCCAGCACGGCACCATGACCCTGATCCGGCGTCGGGTGCTCGACGAAGTGGGGGGATGGGCCGAGTGGTGCATCACCGAAGATGCCGAACTGGGCTTGCGCATCCTGGAGCAGGGCTATGAGGCGGTCTACGTGCCCCGCAGCTACGGGCGGGGCGTGATGCCCGACACCATCGCCGACTACCAGAAGCAACGCTTTCGCTGGGCCTTCGGCGCCATGCAGATCATGCGCCGCCACCGGGAGGCGCTCTTGGGCCCGAGCCGGCTCACCGCGGGCCAGCGCTATCATTTTATCGCCGGCTGGCTCCCCTGGCTGGCCGACGGCTTCAACCTGTTCTTCACCTTCACGGCCCTGGCCTGGTCCGCGGCCATGATCGCGCTGCCGGAAAAAATTGATGCGCCGCTGATGGTTTTTGCGGCCTTGCCCATGGCGCTGTTCAGCTTCAAGGTCGTCAAGATGGCCCATCTCTACCGGACCCGGGTGGGGGCCGGCCTGCGACAGACATTCGCCTCCGCCCTGGCCGGGCTGGCCCTGACCCATACCATCGGCCGGGCGATGCTCAACGGCATGGTACGCCGGGATCGGGCATTTTTCCGCACGCCCAAGATGGCCCGGGCCAACCGGCTGGTGGGCGCCCTGGTCGCCTGTCGCCAGGAGATTCTCCTCGCTCCGGCCCTGTGGCTCGCCGCCTGGGCGGTGGCCCGGTCAACCCAGTTGATCAACCCGGACGCCTACCTCTGGGTCATCATGCTCCTGGTGCAGTCCCTCCCCTACGCCGCGACAGCCCTGGTAGCCGTCATCAGCGGCCTGCCCCACCTGCCATCCTGGCTGGTGGGCCGCTGCGTCGACATGGAAGCCAACGTTGATGAAAGTCTGGCGATGGTGAGGGGAACGGTTCCTGCGGTGGTGACGACGGAGCATGCCCTCCCGCCGGTGGCCCGAGCGGACGACTGGCCGGGAAAGAATGACCGGATGGCCTGATGGCGGTCTGAACCTCTTTATTTTTTTTGGAGTTATTCAGCCCTATGGCATGGACCCCGGGCCGGTGCCCGGGGCGACGGCGGATGAAGAGTCCTGCTACAGGGCCTGCCCTGGACGGATCCGGGGGCCGGGGTGACGGCCGTTTTTCAAGCGGTGCCCAGATTGCGAAACGCCTTCCTGCTGGCCCCGCAAATGGGGCATTTCCAATCTTCCGGCAAATCCTCGAAGGCGGTCCCCTTCTCGATCTTTCCCTTTCGATCCCCCTTGTCCGGGTTGTAAATGTAGCCGCAATTGGTCGTCTGGCACTGCCACATCTGTTCAGGTGCTGCCATCGGTGCCTCCTTTTGGGGAAGTGGGTTTTTCGATAATCGTTATCATAAAAGAGGAAAACTGGAAACGCTTACCCCATCTCGGGTCTCATGCCATTGCGAACGCACCGTTTCCGTTGTCATACCGATCCCCCCATTCCCCATGCCATTCCGAACGCCCCGTTCCCGTTGTCATTCCGAACGAAGTGAGGAATCCGCAGTTGAGCAGAAAAGCGGGAATCGGCGACAATTTCGAAGAGATCCCTCGCTACGCTCGGGATGACAAGAAAAAACACCGCACGCCTCAAATCCCCTCGCCCCAAACCACCGGCAATCCCTTGCGGTACACCGCCTGGATCTGCTCCAGGCTCCCCCATAGGGCCTCGGGCGGGCCGGCGGCGGCGATAAAATCCGCCGGCGCCCCCGGCTGCAAAACACCGGTTCGTTCCAGATCGAGGAGCCTGGCGCCGTGGACCGCCGCGCAGCGGACCACCTCCCCTGTGCGGTAGCCGGCGGCGGACATCAGCGCCAGCTCCACCGCCATGGCCCGGCCGTGGCGCACCCCGGGGCTGCCGCCATCGGTGCCCACGGCCACGGTTGCGCCCAGCTCCCGGGCCCGCGCGAGCTGTGCCACCTGGTGATCCAGGAGTCGCCGGGCCCCATCCGCCGCCGGACTGCCGGGTTCCAAGGCATCCAGGCACCCGGCCATTGTCCCGGCCGTGGGGACCCAAACCGTTCCCCGAGCGGCTATTTGCACCATGTTGGCCTCCCCCATGAAGAACCCGTGCTCGATGCTGTCGCATCCGGCGGCCAGGGCGTCGGCCACCGGCCTTTCCCCGTTGGCGTGCACCATCACGCGAAGCCCCCGCCGGTGAGCCGCCGCTACGGCAGCCTTCAAATCGGCCGCATCGAACTGGGGGCGGGTCGGCCGGCCGAAATCGATCAGGGAATTGATGCCGGAGGCGATGATCTTGACCTGGTCGATCCCTCCGCCATCCTCGGCCACCGCATCGGCCAAACTCTGGCCTTCAGCCGGGCTGCGGCCGAAAGCGCCACCGTAGCGCCCCGACCGGTGCCAGGCCCGCCCCGAGGCGCGCAGGACGAATTCGTCAGGGTACCGCTGCCCGCGGCAGCCGCGTAGCGCCAGGGCCAGAGCGCCGTGATCGCCGCCGTCGCGCACGGCCAGAACCCCCCGGCGCAGGTGGCGTTGAACCCTGGCCGTCATGTGGTCGAAAATTTCTTCGGGATCGGGGCTCAACTGCATCCGGCGCAAGGCAGGGTCGCTGCGGCCGGACAAAAAGAGGTGGACATGGGCGTCGACCAGGGGCGGCAGCACCGTAAAGTCTCGCCAATCCAGTGGCTTCAGGCCATGGGGCCCCTCGTCGGCCGAAAAGACGGCACCGATGCGGCCGCCGGCCACCGTCAATATCACATCCCGCCGGGGGCCGGCCCCACTGCCGTCCAGCAGCCAGCCGCAGTGAAAGGCTCCCGGGCGGTCGGGCGCCGTTTGGAGGAGGCGGCGGTCCGTCGTCATCGCCAGGTCCGCCCGGCCGGCGGGATGGTGGCGGCGGACGCTTCCGGATGAGCGGCCAGAAATTCTCCCACCGCTTCAGGGTATTGGGGATGGTGGCTGGATTCGCTGTGGCCGGCCCCGGGCACCACCAGGAGCCGGGCGCGCCCCCGGGGAAAGGCGCGGTGCAGGCGGCGGGCGAAGGCAGCCGAAAACCGGCGGTCCTCGGCGCCGTGGATCACCATGGCCGGCATCGGCAGACCGGGCGCCAGCCGTTCCGGGCTCACGGCCTTCATCTGGAAGCGATAGAACAGGTTCATCCAGTTGAGGATCATCGGCCCGAAAACCCGGCCGAAAAAGGGGTTGAACCATCGATAGAGGCTCAGCAGTCCCTCCCGGCTGTCGGCGTAGCAGCCTTCCAGGAACAGGAGCGCCACCTGCCCGGGCCGGCGGGAAGCGGCGATGATCGCTCCCCCCGCGCCGGCGCTGTGGCCGTAGAGGATCGCCGGGTGGCCGAGCCAGTCCAACACCGCCAGGGCGTCTTCGGCGAACTCGGCGGCATTCATGAATCGGAACCGGCTCGATCGGCCGTGGTCGCGGACGGAAAACAGTACCGTGACCATCCCCAGCCTGGCAAAATGCCGCGCCCGGGCCACCATCCGGTCCCGGTTGCGGCTCCATCCGTGGATCATCACCACCGTGCCGCGCACCTCCCCCTCCGGGACGATGCGCCAGACCTCCAGGCGGCCGCCGCCGCGGGTGGGCACCCACGTATCCAGCACGTCGCCCCAATCGGGCGGATCGACCACCGGGCGCCGCGGCAGGCGGTGAACGAAGTAGGTCAGAGCCAGGGTGACGGCCAGATAGCCGGTCCCCAGAACGGCGGCAACAGTCCAGAGCATCACTTGGGCGCCTCGTCTCCGGGGGCCTGGTTCACCCCGTCGTCCAGTTCCAGACGCTCGGCATAGATCGGTTTGGCCCGATCCTCCAGGTCCGCCACCAGACCTTGGCCGATGACGATCCGCAGCAGATTGAGCCCGGCGGCGGCGAAGGCGACCTTGTTGGCGCGCCGCCAGTTGGCGCCGAAACGGTAGGCCGCGGCCCGCACGCCTTGTGCCGTGGCGATGCCAAGGCAGAGGCTGCCCACCGGTTTTTGGGCGCTGCCGCCGGTGGGCCCGGCGACCCCGCTGGTGGCCAGACCGTAAGTGGCGTCCGTGCAGCGGCGCGCCCCGGCGGCCATTTCCATCACGGTTTGCCGGGACACCGCCCCGTACTGCTTCAACGTTTCGGCGGATACCCCCAAAATCGCCTCCTTGGCCGCGTTGGTATAGGTGACGGCGCCGAGTCGAAAGTAGTCCGAGCTTCCGGCCACATCGGTAATCCAGGAGGAAATCAGGCCGCCGGTGCAGCTTTCCGCCACGGCCAGGCTGGCCGCCTGGGCTTTCAGATCCCGGCCCACCACCTCGGCCAGGGACAGGCCATCATCGGAGACCACGAAAGGCTCGATCCGCTGGCGCACCCAGTCCACGGCCGCCGGTTCGCGCCGGGCCAGATCTTCGGGATCGGCCTCTGAAAAGTAGAGGCGCACATGGATCTCGGGGAAATGGGCCCGCAGGCCGAGCCGGACCCCTTCGAACGCCGCCTCGAAGCCAGCCAGCCGATCCGCCATGGTGGACTCGGGAATCCCGAAGGTGGTGATCGCCCGCACCCGCCGCGCGCCGAGGTCGCCACCCATGCGTTGCCGGATGTCGGGCAGCACTACATCGCTGATCATGGCGCGCATCTCCGCCGGAACCCCGGGCAGGCAGAAAAAGCGGCAGTTGCCCAGGGTGAAAGCGAATCCCGGGGCGCTGCCCAGCGGATTGTCCAGGCAGGAGGCCCCCCGGGGGAGTATCCCCTGCTTGCGGTTGGTGGCGGTGACCGGTCGCCCGCGGCGGGCGAAATACCGCTCCACCACGGCCATGGCAGCGGCGTCCGGGGCCAGCGAGACCCCCAGCGCCCGGGCCGCGGCTTCCGCGGTGACATCGTCGGCCGTCGGTCCCAACCCGCCCGTGACCAGCGCCACCGCCGCACGCCGGCTGATTTCGACCATCACGGCGGCAATGGTGGCCACGTCATCCCCCACGCACTGGTGGCGGGTGACCTCGATCCCCTCGCCTTCGAGGCTCTGGGCGATAAAGGCGGCGTTGGTGTCCGCCACGGCGCCGGTGCGCACTTCGTCTCCAGTGGATAGAATCTCGGCGATCATGGCATCGCTCCCCATCCATTCGTTCATCGATAAGGCCGCTGCGGCCAGCCGCTCCGGCGCGCGCAGGCCGGACCTGCCGCTCGCCAGCCTCAATCATCGGTCGATAGAGCCAATCGGACTTGCCGTCAAGCCCCTTCTGACACAAGGGGGCGCTGTGGGCACCGCAAACAAAGTGGGTACAGCCGGGGACCGCGAGGTTGGCCGGGTCGAAAGGCACCCCGGCTTCATGGAGGGTTTCAGAAGGGGCCAGGAGCAGGGCTGGCGCAGGGGTTCCGGCTTGATGAGGCCGGCCAGAATCGTCTGGTGGCGCAGGCCCGCCGCCAAACTGCCGCGCCCCGAGGCCTCGCCGTCGTGGCGCCCTGCTAGGGAAGAGGATCGTCGCCGAACGATTCTTCGAAATAGACCACTTGATAGGTGGACACCTGGACATCTCCCCGGCACCAGGCGTCGCACCCGAGCCCGGCTTTGAGGCAAAGGTGATTCAGGAATGCATCCGGCCGGGGAAGCTGCTCCCACACCTGGGGCAGAAAGGTCGCGCCGCACCGCCCCTGGCGCAAGATCACGCCGTGGACCCCCGGGCGAAGCCTGGCGAGCAGGTCATCGGCGTCCCGGTAGGCCAGGGGCACCGGAGGGGTCAGAATGCTCACCTCGATGGTGACCTGCTCGAATTCCTCGACGGTAAGGGGGCTGAAGCGGCAATCGCTGAAGGCCGCGTTGAGCGCGTTGCGCCGCACGCCTTCGACAATCGTCTCCTCGGCGGCCAGGGACCCGATGCATCCCCGCAGGCACCCGCCGATCTTCAAGGTGACGAAGGTTCCGCTGCGACGTTGAAAAGCCGGCTCCCTTTCAGCCCGGGCACCGATCCCTGCGGCGTCCACGGCTCGTCCCAGCCGCCGGGCGATGGTTTGGCGAGCCAGCCGCACCAGGAGCTGCCCCTGGGCCTCGGTGAGCGAAAACTCGGATCGGGATTCGTCCATGTCCTCTTCTCCGTGAAAGGCGACCGTCGCGTCGCCCACGATCCAGTCGCGGGATCCGTGAGGCGCAGCTCCGCTGTTGCCGCAATGGGCCAGGCGCAAATCCAAAGCCCTGCGGTCAGGATCGCGCCCCAAGAACGCCCGATGGGTAGGGTGAGGTGCCCGATCAGACCTTGGCGGGCGCTGGAGGCGGATCGAACAGAAACTGATGACGAATCTGAAGAAGACGATCCAGAACCTTGTTGCGCGCTTCGAGACTCAGTACGCAGGTCCCCTCGTTGGGACGGAGCGACTGGGGCTCCACCAACAGATCGATGACATCGAAGAACAATTTTTCAGGAATGTTCACGTTCATGGCGGATCGTCCTCTTTTGCGGAGTTAGAACTCTCCGTTTCTGTTTATTATTCGATGCACGCCAAAACTGTCAACCTGGTTTTGGTCCGAAATCCGGCCAGGAAACACCCCCAAGATACAGAATCAAAAATTGATTGACACGCTACATGTTGTATCTAAAATATGGAGCATCCAAAACGGCGTCGATCTTCGCCCCCCTTTGTCCCCGAATCCGCGCGAAGCCGGCGCCGAAGGGTTGGACCAAATCTGAACACCCATTTAAATCAAGGAGTTGCCAGATGGCGCACAAGGCGAAGGTCCTGATTACCGAAGAGGGCCACCAGGTGGACCTCAGCCGTTATCACTGGGACGACGAGGTGTTTTCCGGCATGCTCGCCCGGCACCACCCCATCGCCAAGGACCAGGCATTGAACGTCAGTCGCTCCGTGCGCCAAGCCATTGCCGGCCTGACCGAACCGATCATCACGACGGCGGTGGTGGACCAGATCTTGAAAACTAGATTGGCGGAACTCGATCTTCCCGGCGGCATTGCGCCAAAAATTATAAAATCGATTTTCGTGGAATGCCGACCCGTCCTTTCCGACAATGCCCGGGCCGTCCTGGCCCGCCGCTACCTGCGCAAGGACGATCGGGGCAATCCGGTAGAAACGCCCGCCGAAATGTTTCGCCGGGTGGCCCACCACGTGTCCCGGGCGGAAAAGCAATACGGTGACGAAGAAACCGCCGCCGCGATGGAGGAACGGTTTTTCAACCTCATGACCGACTTGAAGTTTCTGCCGAACTCCCCCACCCTGATGAATGCGGGACGGCGCCTGGGGCAACTGGCCGCCTGTTTCGTCCTGCCGGTGGAAGATCGCATGGAAGGCATCTTCGACGCCCTCAAACAGGCGGCCATCATCCACAAAAGCGGTGGCGGTACCGGGTTCTCCTTCTCCCGGCTGCGTCCCAAGAACAGCAAGGTGGGCACCACTGGCGGGGTCGCCTCGGGGCCGGTGTCGTTCATGAAAATCTTCAACACGGCCACCGAGCAGGTCAAGCAGGGAGGCACCCGCCGGGGGGCCAACATGGCCGTCCTGAGAGTCGACCACCCGGACATCATCGAGTTCATCCACTGCAAGCAGGACAACAACACCCTCAACAACTTCAACATCTCGGTGGCCGTCACTGACGTCTTCATGGAAGCGGTGCGTGATGACGGGGAGTACGACCTCATCGATCCCCGCGACGGCCATGTGAGCGGACGGATCAAGGCCGCCGAAGTTTACGACGCCCTGATTCTCCAAGCCTGGAAGAACGGTGACCCGGGCATTCTCTTTCTCGACCGCGTCAACCGCGACAATCCCACCCCGGCCCTAGGGGACATCGAGAGCACCAATCCCTGCGGTGAACAGCCGTTGCTGCCCATGGAAGCCTGCAACCTCGGGTCGATCAATCTGGACCGGTTCGTCGTCGACACCGATCAGGGGCCGGGCATCGATTACGACGGCCTCGCGGAAGCCGTCAGCCTGGCGGTGCGGTTCCTGGACGACACCATCGACGTGTCGCGCTACCCGCTGCCGGAAATCGACCGGATGGTCAAGGGCAACCGCAAGATCGGTCTGGGGGTGATGGGATTCGCCGACCTGCTCTTCCGGCTGTCGATTCCCTACAGTTCCCCCGAAGCCCTGGCCTGCGCCGAAACGGTCATGGCTTTCATCCAGGAGACCAGTCACCAGGCATCCCGGGCGCTGGCCGAGGTGCGCGGGGTCTTCAAAAACCACTCCCTCAGCGTGTTCAAGGACCGGCCCGAGGCCCGCTACCGCAACGCCACCACCACCACCATCGCCCCCACCGGCACCTTGAGCATCATCGCCAATTGCTCCAGCGGCATCGAACCCCTTTTTGCCCTGAGCTTCGTGCGCCGGGTGATGGACGACGACCGGCTCTTGGAAGTCAATCCGCACTTCGAGGCCGTCGCCCGCCAGCGTGGCTTCTACAGCCCCGAATTGATGGACCGTATCGCCCACTGCGGCAGCATCAAGGCCATCGAGGAAATCCCCGAGGACGTCCGCCAGGTGTTTGTCACCGCCCATGACATCTCGCCGGAATGGCATGTGCGCATGCAGGCCGTCTTCCAGCATCACACGGACAACGCCGTCTCCAAGACCGTGAACCTGCCGAAAGACAGCACGGTGGAAGACGTCCGGCGGATCTTCGACCTGGCCTTCGCGCTGGGCTGCAAGGGGGTGACCATCTACCGGGACGGGAGCAAGGCCAACCAGGTGCTGAGCGTGACGCCTCCCCCCGAAACCGGTTCCGGCTTCTCCGCCATTGTGCGCCAGCGCCCCGAAACCCTGGATGGGTTCACCACCAAGATCCGCACCGGCCTCGGGCAGCTCTACGTCACCGTGACCGAGTACGATGGGCGCCCCTTCGAGATCTTTGCCACCATCGGCAAATCGGGTCGCAGCACCACCGCCAAGACCGAAGCCATCGGCCGCCTGGTGTCCCTGGCCCTGCGCTCGGGGGTCACGGTGGACAAGGTCATCGACCAGCTCAAGGGCATCGGCGGCGAGCATCCCGTTTTCCAGGAAGGCGGATTGGTGCTGTCGATCCCCGATGCCATCGCCCGGGTTTTGGAGCGGCGCTACCTCGGCGACCGGCGCATCCGCCGCGGAAACGGCACCCCGGCGCTCATCGGCGCCGTCTGCCCGGAATGCGGCCAAACCATCAGCTTCGAGGAAGGCTGCATGACCTGTCATTTCTGCGGCTATTCCAAGTGCGGGTAATCGAAAGGCAACTTGATGAAGTCGAGTTCACCATCCTGGGCCGACGCCTGCCGTCAAAAGCGCCGCAGCGCCAGCGAGGCCATCGCCCTGATCCGGCCGGGGCAACGGGTCTTCATCGGCTCCTCCTGCGGTGAGCCCCAGGAGCTGGTCCGCGCCCTGGCCCGGAAGGCCCGGGGGCTTTCGGATATCGAAGTGGTGCGGCTGCTGTCTCTGGAACAGACGCCGCTGTCGCGGATCGCCGACGAAACGGCGGATCGGAACCTCAACATCCGTTCCTTCTACATCGGATCGGGGATTCCCAAGCGGCTGGCCCAGGCCATGCGCCACATCACACCGCTGAACCTGGTGGACATCCCGCGCCTCTTCGCCACGCGCAAGCTGCCGATCCAGGTGGCTCTGATCCAGGTGTCCCCCCCGGACGACTTCGGCTGGATGAGCCTGGGGGTTTCGGTGGACATTACCCGGGCGGCGGCCCTGAGCGCGGATCTGGTCATCGCCCAGGTCAACCCGCGCATGCCGCGGGTGATGGGACGCAGCTTCATCCACGCCAACGACGTGCACGTCATCGTCGACCATGAAGAGCCGATCCTGGCCGTGGAAGAGGCTTCGGTGAGCGAAGCGGCCCGCACCATCGCCCGCCACGTGGCCCGGCTGGTGGAAGACGGCGCCACGATTCAGACCGGCCTGGGAGAAATCCACCACGCCGTGCTGGAGGCCCTCTCGGGAAAGAACGACCTCGGCGTCCACAGCCAGTACCTGACCACCGGCCTGATGGAGCTGACGGCCCTGGGCGTGGTCAACAACCGCCGCAAGGGGCTCAACGACGGCAAGATGGTGGCCAGCAGCGCCATCGGATCGGAGATTTTCTACGAGTTCATCAACGACAATCCGATGGTGGAATTCCACCCCTCCGACTATGTCAACGCCCACCGGGTGATCTCCGCCCACCATCGCATGGTGTCGCTGAATGTGGCCATGGTGATGGACCTCACCGGGCAGGTGGCCACCGACGCCCTGGCCCACAGCCTCTACTCGGGGGTCAACGGGATGCTCGACTTCGTCCGGGGAGCATCCCAGGCCGTTGGCGGCAAGTCCATTCTGATGCTCACGGCCACCTCGGCCGACGGCACCCAGAGCCACATCGTACCCTTGCTCAGCGACACGGTGATCGTGGTGCCGCGCACCGACGTCCATTACGTGGTCAGCGAGTTCGGCGCGGTCAACCTTCACGGCAAGAGTCTGCAGGAGCGGGCCATGGCCATGATCGGCATCGCCCATCCGGATTTCCGTGAGGCCCTGTTCAACGCCGCCAAGGAAAAAGGCCTGCTGGGTCGGGAACGCAAGCTGAGCGAGTCGATCACCGGCATCTATCCGCTTCACCTGGAGCAGACCCTGACCGTCGACGACACGCAAGTCACCCTGCGCCCGGTCAAGCCGGTGGACCTGCGCCGGATCCAGGAGCACTACTACAACCTGGACAACGCGGACGTGTATGCCCGCTTCATGTATGCCAAGTCACGTTTTTCTCGTGACGAGATCGAGGACAAGGCCCAGATCGACTACGTGCACAACCTCACCATGCTGGCCCTGGTGGGCGAATTCGGCTTCGGCCGGGTGATCGGACTGGGAGAATACCTCTGCGCCCCGGGGAGCAACATCGCCGAAATCGCCTTTTCGGTGAGCCGCCCCTGGCAAGGCAGGGGAATCGGAAAACTGCTGCTGACCAAACTGCTCCAGGCGGCCCGGGAAAACGGCGTCGACGGCCTCACCGCCTTCACCATGCCCGCGAACCGGCGCATGATCGAACTGTTCAACAACCTGCCTTTCAAGGTCCAGACGCACGTCGAGGAAGGCTGCGTGGTGTTGACCTGCCTTTTCGACCAGCCGGCTTGACCCTGTTCCCGGGTAGCGCAGCACCCTGACAGCACCGGAGGAAGCATGTTTCAACTGGAGGAAATCATCGATATCGCCGTGCGCCTGGAAGAAAACGCCGCCGCGGTGTACCGCCAGGCCATGGCGCGGGTGAACGGGCAGGCGTTCAAGTCCGTCCTGAAGTGGATGATCGAGGAAGAAAAACAACATGCCATCTGGTTCAACAGTCTGCGCCAGCAGGCCGGAATCATGGCAAATCCTGTCTCACGGGCCATGAACCGCGAGATGCTCGCCCAGATGATCGGGGAACAGAGCTTTTCCCTCAGGCAGGTCGATTTCGAGGCCCTGACGGATCTCGACGCCCTCATCGACGTGATGGTGGAATTCGAAAAAGACACGATCCTGTTCTATGAAATGCTCTCTGGCTTCATCGAGGCCCCGGACATCCTTGCTCATCTGCAAACCATCATTGCCGAGGAAAAAAGGCACATCACCCATCTTGAAGCCCAACGTCCGACCGTTTGAGACTATCCTCCGCCTTCAGAACCGCCAGTTCCGGTATTTGGCGTTATTCCAGGGCAAGTACTTCGAATTCATGCATATTTTTATCTGGCATGTTTCTTGATTACCTTTTGACGTCGCCCCATCATGACATCCTTCGCATTGTTGGCAGCGCAATACCGGTCATGCGGCGATGTCCGGGACGACCACCGGTATCAAGAAAGGCTCAAAACCATGTCCCCCTTGCCCGTCGCCGACATGCAGGGTCTCTATGCCGAAATTGATCGCGCCATCACGGCGTTCAAGCTCGCCACCGGGCTTCGCTGCCGTTCGCAGTGCGGCCAATGCTGCCCCGAAGCCTCCATCGCGGTCACCATGGTGGAAATGCTCCCGGCAGCCGCCGCCCTGCTCGCTTCCGGCGACATTCAGCATTGGTTGGCGAAGCTGGCGGACGCCGGTCGCACCTGCGTTGCCTTTTCCCCCGATCCCCTGCCGGAAACCGGCGGCCACTGCCGGATCTACGAGCACCGACCCGTGGTATGTCGGCTCTTCGGATTTGCCGCCATCCGCAATCGACTGGGGAAACTGGAACTTTCCACATGCCGTCCCATCCGGCAGGATTTCCCCGAGGCCGTTTCCCGCGCCGAAGCCCTCCTGGCCAAAGACATCCCGGCGCCCCTGCTGACCGGCTACAGCCAGCGCCTCTTCGGACTGGATCCCACGGCCCATCCCATGCCGATCAACCAGGCTCTGGCCCGGGCGATCCAGCGCTGCGGACTTTTCAGCACCCTGGATACCCCGCCAGGCGCAGAGCCGCTTCCCAGGGCCGGATGAAGCTCGAACAAGTACCCGTGAACTGCCACGGAAGGATGCGATGAACCTGCCGATGCTGGACGCCCCCACTTGGATTCTGGGCCTGATCATTTTCTGGGCCCGTGTCATCGATGTGTCCCTGGGCACCATCCGCACCATCGTCATCGTCCAGGGCAAGACGCCGGTGGCTTTCCTGCTGGGCTTTCTCGAAGTCCTGATCTGGATCACCATCGTCAGCGCCGTGGTCCACCGCATCGGCGAAACGCCGATCCTGGTGATCTTCTACGCCCTGGGGTTCGCCACCGGCAACGTGGTGGGCATCGTGGTGGAAAAGCGGCTGGGATTCGGATCGATCATCCTGCGGGTCATTTCCCGTTGCAAGGGCACCGAGATCGCTCAGCGGCTGCGGACCGCGGGACAGGCCGTGACGATCTTCAAGGGAGAGGGGATGCGCGGCGAGGTCATCCAACTCTATGCCGCCTGCCGCCGCCGGGATCTGCGCTGGATTCTGCCCATCGTGCGCCAGGAGGACCCGGACGCCTTTTACATCACCGAACAGGTCTGCGACGTCAGCAAGATCCTGCGCCCCTTCTCGTCCCCCGTCACCGGCTGGCGCTCGCCTTTCAGCGGCAAATGATGCCAATCGTGCCGGTGCCTCCCATTCCGTGTCATGCCGAAAGATGATACCAGGCGCGTCGGTGCCCCCCTCCGTGTCATGCCGAAAGATGATACCAGGCGCGTCGGTGCCCCCTCCGTGTCATGCCGAAAGATGATACCAGGCGCGTCGGTGCCCCCCTCCGTGTCATGCCGAACGAAGTGAGGCATCTGCAGTTGAGAAGAAAAGTGGGAGATGACAGCAGGGATCCAAAGATCCCTCCCTGCCGCTCGGGATGGCAACTCGAACCTTGACTCTTGAAACTTGAAATTTTCCGAGACTTTCACACCTCTGACACGGCACCTCGGGTTGACAGTGGGGGCGGCAGGCAGTTATTGGATCAGGCCAGTCCGGGCGGCATGCCGGCGACAGGCCGATCGTTCCATCAGCGGCCGCGGGTTCGCCCCCGCCGCGACATGCCGCCATTGTCCAGGCACCGCGGCCAACCGAAAACTGAACCGAGGAGGTCACCGATGCAAGAATGGTTGTCCACCGCCCAGGAGCTGACCCTCCATTACGGTCTCCGGGTCCTGGCGGCTGCCGTCGTACTGATTGTCGGGCGCTGGGTCGCCCGAGGGGTCCGTCACATCGTAGAGCGGCTGATGATAAAGGGACGGCTGGATGCCACCATCGTCAAGTTCACCGGCAACCTGACCTACATCGCTCTGCTCGCTTTCACCATTCTGGCCGCCCTGAACCAGCTCGGCATCCAAACCACGTCGTTCATTGCCGTCCTCGGCGCCGCCGGCCTGGCCATCGGTCTGGCTCTGCAAGGATCCCTGTCGAATTTTGCCGCCGGATTCCTGATGATCCTCTTTCGTCCCTTCCGGGTGGGTGATTACATCGAAGCCGCCGGTACGGCCGGCACGGTGGAAGAGATCCAGATCTTCACCACCACCCTCTGCACCCCGGACAACAAGCTGGTCATCGTTCCCAACGCCAAACTCACTGCGGACAACATCGTCAACTGGTCGGTCAAGGGGACCCGGCGCGTGGACATGGTCTTCGGTATCGGCTACCGCGATGACATCGACCGGGCCCGCGAGGTGATCCAGTCCATCATCGACGCCGACCCGCGGGTGCTCAAGAATCCGGCACCGGTGGTGGCCGTCTACCAGTTGGGCCATAGCAGCGTCGATTTTGTGGCCCGTCCCTGGGTCAAGTCGGACGATTACTGGGATTTCTGGTTCGAGACCACCGAGAAGGCGAAAAAGGCATTCGACGAGGCCGGCATCAGCATCCCCTTCCCGCAGCAGGATGTGCACATTTACCAGCACAAGGATTGACAAGTTCTCAAAAATCGGAAATCACCACCGAGGTCGCAGGGAGCACAGAGGCAACCAATTCAGATTCCATGTTTTTCTCAGTAGTTCGCTGTCATTCCGAACGCAATGAGGAATCTTGCCGCCTCCAAGAGATCCCTCGTCGCGTTGCTCCTCGGGATGACAGGGGGGTTGGCTCCGGATTCCTTGCGATGACAGGGGGTTGGCTCCGGATTCCTTGCGATGACTGGGGGGTTGGCCATGGGTCCACGATGTCCACTCAGTCCATGGTGTCCACTCAGTCCACTGTGTCCACTCAGTCCACTGTGTCCACTTTGTCCACTGCGTCCACTCAGTCCACTGTGTCCACTTTGTCCGTTGTGGTGCTTTTCCCTCGCGCTTTTCAGACCTTGCTCAGCCAAGGCCTTCAAAACGGCGGGAACGGTCCCCTTGGGGCTAACCTTGTACCAGGCCGCCGCGATGCGGCCGGCGGGGTCCACCAGAAAGGCGCTGCGCACCACGCCCATGTAGGATCGGCCGTAGAGCTTCTTTTCTCCCCAGACGCCATACGCCTCGGCCACCCGGTGATCGGCATCGCTGAGCAGCGGGAAACCGAGGCCGTGCTTTTCATCGAAGCGTTTCAGGGCCTCCGGCGCATCTGGGCTGATGCCCGCCACCGCCAGGCCGCGCGCGGCGAATTCCGTCAGGGCGTCGCGCACCGCCACGGCCTGGGTGGTGCAACCTGAGGTGCCGGCCTTGGGATAGAAATAAATCAGCAGCGGCTTTCCGGCGAAATCCGCCAGCGCGACACGGTGGCCGCCTTGATCCATCAGGGCGAAATCAGGGGCCTGGTCTCCAGGTTTCAGGAAGGCCATGGGAGTTCTCCACGTTTCGAGTAAAATGTCGTCGCTCGCATCTCGCCGGGAAGCCACCCGCCGGTACGGCCTTCCGACGTGCCGCAACCGGTCCATCCCGGGCGATTTCGCCATCAAACGGCCATCAGCCAGATCGCCACCTGGAAATAGATCGCGATTCCCGCCGCATCGATGATCGTGGCGATGAACGGCCCGGCGGTCAACGCCGGATCGAGGTTGAGCTTCTTCAGCAGCAACGGGAGCAGCGACCCCACCAGATTGGCGGTCAACAGCGTAACCAGCAGGGCCATTCCCACGATATACCCCAGCCTCAAATTCTCTTCCTGCCAAAATACGCGCAGCAGGGCCATCGCTCCCAGGGCCAGCCCCAGGGCCAGCCCCATGAACAGTTCCCTGGAGAACACCCGGGGAAAATCCCGCGGCCGGATTTCTCCCAGTGCCATGGCCCGCACAACCATGGTGGCCGACTGGGTGCCGGCATTGCCGCTGGCGCCGATGACCATGGGGATGAAGAAGGACAGGGCCACCATCTGGTGAAGGACATCGACGTGGTAGGCCATCACCGAGGTGGACAGGATCGAGGTGAACAGCAGGATGGCCAGCCACCAGAAGCGGCTCCAGAACAGGCGCCCCAGAGGGCGGCGAAGGTACTCCTCCTCAAAGGGCAGCACCGCCGAAATCCGCTGGAAGTCCTCCGTGTTCTCCGCCTTGACGATGTCCATGGCATCGTCGAAGGTCACGATGCCCAGCAGGCGATTCTCATGATCCACCACCGGCAAGGCGATGAAGTCGTACTTGGTCAACTGCTGCACCGTGGTTTCGATGCCGGTGTTGTGGGGCACGGAGATCGCATCCGTGGTCATCACCTCGCAGAGCAGTTGGCGGGGCTTGGACATGATGAGGTGCCGCAAGCTGATCACGCCCAGCAAGTGGCGCTCCGCGTCCGTGATGTAAACATAGTAGATGGTCTCGCGATTGGGCGCCTGCAGCCGCAACTGGGCCAGTGCCTCTCCCACGGTGATGTGGGCGGGCAGGAAGGCGTACTCGGTGGTCATCTCGGCGCCGGCGGTGCCTTCTTCGTATTCCCAGAGGCGCTGGGTGGCATTGCGCTCCGCCTGGGCGATGAGCGGCATCAGCGCTTCACTCACCTCCGGGTCCACCTTCTTGAGCAGGTCGACCCGGTCGTCGGGCTCCATGTGCTCGACAAGCTGGAGCATGCGCTTGACGGGTCCGGCTTCCAGGCAGGCCTTTTGGGTCTCCATGGACAGCCGGCTGAAGGTCTCGCCGGCCACCGAGTTGCCGATTTCCAGCAGGATTTCCACCAGTTCGTCAGGATCGAGGTCGGCCTGTTCGAGGATGTCGGCAATGTCCGACGGATGCCGCTGGCGCAGCGACTCTATATCCCCGTACTCGGGATTGGTTCCCGCGGTGCTGGCGGACTCGGCCACACGGCTGGCATTGTTGCAGGGCGCGTAGGTCATGACGGCGCCTCCTTTCCGCAAGGGTCTCCACGGCTGGAAACCGCTGCAGGCCGGAAGCGCCCGGTCTCTCAATGCATGGGAAGAGGCGAGGCGGGGGTCGGCCCGAACGGTCTCCGGGCAATGGCAAGCCAGATATTCAACGGAACCGGATCATCCGGGTCATTCATTGGATGGGGACACGTTCCAGGGTCTCCGTCCATCAGGGGGTCCTTCCTTTGCTGTCGGGTTCTGTTTCGGCCCGGGCCGGCCGGGCGGGCAACACCGCCGCGGCACCAGGGCACCCATCTTTGGGGCGGTGCAATCTACCCCCAGCCGGCGGTTTCTGTCAAGCGCCAAGGCGGCTTGCGCCACACCTTGGGCGGTTAGCGCCGCTTGGCGCCCATCTGCCGGCGTTCGGCGGAAAGTTCTTCCAACAGGGCTTTCAGGGTCCAGGTTTCGGAGGTCGGGGTCAAGGCGGCCCAAAGCGCCGCCTGCATCCCGGTTTTCTTGCAGACGTTCATCAGGGTGTGCAGCTCGTTTTCGGTGATTCCGGCCACGATCACCGCCCGCTTGAGCGCCGACCCGGCGCCGAAGCCGGTATCGGCCGGATGTTGAAAAAGGACCCCCACTTTCCCGGCTGCATCGTCGGCTACGGCCCAAACGACGGGCACACCGGCGAGGCCGGCGACATCCAGGACCTTCTTGAATTTGGGCTGGGCCTCGCGGCCGAATCCGCACAAAACCAGCTTGCGGGGTCCGTACAGGGGCTCGTCGGAGTGGGCGAGTTTTTCAAATCGGGCTTCGGCCATCTTCAGTCTCCCGCGAGCGCGTCAGCGGCGCTTGATGGTTTCAAATTCCGGGGCCATTTTATCAAACTGGAGATTCCCGGAATTCCCCAATTTCAAGTTTCAAATTCCCGCCGCCGGAACCCGATGCATCCGGTCATCTCCGCATGCTTGCGGCTGCCGGGATACTGGCGACAGATTTCCGGCCGAATCTCGTGAATACGGCAGGCAAAACGCCCGGGGGTTTCCTCCACCAGCCAGGGGCACACGTCGGTGAAGCAGCCGGTGGCCGGATCGATCCACAGGCGGCAGGCCACGACCCGCCCCTCACGCCGGACAGGGGCGATCCAGGCCAGGATATCCTGGCGGCCCAACGCCTCGAAACGCGCCCAGTCGGCTGCGGTGCCCGCATTCTTGAAATCCAGTGCGCTGCAGCAGTGGCCGCAGCGCCGGCAGGCGAAATCGCCCATTCCGGTCTCGACCCACAGGCCTCGCCGCCCGTCCTTTTCCCCCACCCGCGTCCGCCCGTGAAACACCCGGTAGCAGATGGCGGCGAGTTGTTCCAACGGCGGTGGTGCTTCCTTGAGCCGGGCCACCAGAATGTCCCCCAGCATCCGGGCGTCGAGGCGTTCCGGCCGCCCAGCGGCGCCGATACGCAGCCACAGCTCATCCCGCGACGCGCCCGGGGTGACCAGGGCCTGGTCCCCGAAAACCAAGGGCACCAGGCTGCAGAAAAGTCCCGTCTGGGGCGCGTACTGGGCGAAATCGAGGCGGATGGCCTCCAGCGCCTCATCGAGGGTCAAAAAAATCTCGTCTGGAGCGCGTTCCGGCTTTTGGACGGGGTGATCCCCTTTGCTTTCGAATGCGTCCATGATTCCTGCGACTGCACTGCCGGCGGTGCTTCAGCCGGCCCCGAAAGCCGCCATGCCCCGGGAAACCGGTCTATCTCGGCTTCCGGCATCACCGCCAACAAAATCTTGCCAGCGCAAAATTAATTTTGCAGATCCGGCATCGGTTTTTGGCAATGCCATTCCATCCTCAAAAAAACAAACCGGCTTCAGGTGACGGTGCCTGAAACCGGTTTGTCGGCAGTATGGAATACAACTGCACAGGAGGTATGTCCGAAAATCCAAGCAATCTTCATGCCAGAAAAACCTTTTTTCTCTTTTCTATCATTCGCTCTGGGAAATCAGTACCTGCCGCGGGTTGATCCCGTATTTGCGCATGCGGTTCCATACCGTTCCGCGGGACACGCCGAGCAGACGCGCCGCCAGGCTTTGGTTGCCTCCGGCTCGGGTCAAAGCCGAGATCAGGATGTCCTTGGACGACAAACCGGCATGGGTTGTCGGCCTTGCCGCGGCCGGCATCGAGACGGCGGCGGTCACGGGCGGAACGGTGGCGCTCCGAGCCACGATCCCCGGAGGCAGATGCATCGGCTGGATGGCCCCCCCCGGGCAGGCCACAAACGCGTATTCAAAGGCGCTGCGCAGCTCGCGCACGTTTCCCGGCCAGCCATAGGCCATCAGCTTCCCCATGGTGTCGTAGGCGATGGTCTCCACCGGTTTGTCGCTCTTGAGCTGAAGCCGGCGGAAAAAGGATTCGGCCAGCAGCGGAATGTCCTCCATCCGCTCCCGCAGCGGCGGCAGCATCAACGGGATGACGTTGATCCGATAAAACAGGTCCTCGCGGAAGCGCCCCTCGGCCACCATGCGCACCAGATCCCGGTTGGTGGCCGTGACGATGCGCACGTCCACCTGGATGGGGCGGTTGTCGCCCACCCGCTCGATGACCTTTTCCTCCAGCACCCGCAGCAGTTTTACCTGGGTGGTCATGGGCAGATCGCCGATTTCGTCGAGAAAGATGTCGCCGCCGTGAGCCGCCTCGAAACGCCCCTGGCGGGTCTGGACGGCGCCGGTGAACGCTCCGCGCACGTGGCCGAACAGTTCGCTTTCCAGCAGGGTCTCGGCCAGGGCGGCGCAGTTCACCTTGACGTAAGGCTTTGCCCGGCGGGGGCCGCGATGGTGGATCGCCCGGGCCACCAATTCCTTGCCCGTGCCGCTTTCGCCGAAGATGATCACCGGTGCGTCGCTGTCGGCGGCGTTTTCGATCATGGCGAACACGGCCTGCATGGCCGGAGACTGGCCGATGATTCCCTCGAACCCGTCCTGGGCCGACAGCTCACGCCGGAAGGCCTCGATCTGGCGTTCCCGGTCCACCAAGGCGCTGATGTCCGTCAAGGTTTCCACCCCGCCCAGCACCTGGTCGTTTTTGTCGCGCAGCACGGCGGCGTTCTTGAGCACCGGGACATCGCGGCCCGAGCGGTGGCGGATCGTGCAACGATGTCGCCGCACCCTGCCGGTGCGAAACAGCGGACACCAGTGGCCATCGCTCTGACCCCGCTCCCGGTTGCAGGTCGGGCACTGCAAGATGGTGCAGGACTGCCCCACCACCTCCTCGATCGCGTACCCCGTAACATCGGCAAAGGCCGCGTTGACTGTCACGATGGTCCCGTCGGTATCCACGATCATCACGGCGTCCTGGATGGTATCCACCACGGTCCGCCAATAAGTGTTCAATTCCTGTTCAAGCATCGTTCTTACCTGTTTGCATTCTAGACACCTGTCTAAATATCCTACATAGTCGGTTTTCAACTCACAGGCAAGCCTCTTGGGTTGCCCCAGCTCATTGCCAAGGCTCAGGAGCTGAACAACAGTCATTTTTTCAGTTAGTTGTCTCGACTGGTAACCATTTCCCGAACCGCTCTTGTCCCGGTTGGCATCCGCCTTGCTCAATCCGATGGGCAGCGATGATCCAAACAACTACCGGATGGGCCCATGGCCGAATTGAAACTCGACCTCCACGACAGCCTCCAACCCCTGGCCTTGCTCAAGGTCAATCAGACCTTGCGGGCCATGCGCACCGGGGACCGGCTGGACATCCGCGGGGCCGATCCGAGCACGTTCCAGGCCCTGATGCGACTTTTTCCCGAAGCCCGTTTCACCGTCACCGAGGCCCGGCTGCATCCGGCGGGATACTGCATCCGACTGAAGTGCCGACAAACCCCTCATTCAGATTTGGACCGGGTGGGAACGCCCGTTCCAGCGAAAGGAGATCCGAGATGACCACCGATCTGAGCAGTATGAAAGCCGACAACACCGTGGACGCCCGTGGCAGCGCCTGCCCCGGCCCCCTGCTGGAAGCGAAGAAAGGCATTGGCAAAGTCAAGGTGGGCCAGGTGCTGGAAATTTTCTCCAACGACAGCGGCACCCGGCGCGACATACCGGCCTGGGCGGGCAAGGTGGGCCACGAGTACATCGGGTTTGTCGAAGCCGACGGCTACGACAAGCATTTCGTGCGCCGCAAGAAGTGATGTTGGGGCGAATTTGAACTTCCACCCACGGCTGAAACCGGACGCGGAGCGAAAATCATGACCACGGCAACCCGGTCCAGGGGTAACAAGATCCTCGTCTTGGCCACCGAAAGCTGCGCCTACCCTGGCGCCGACTCGGTGGGCCAGGCCCACTCGAGCTATCCGGCCAACGTCTACATCCTGCGCGTCAAGGCCCCGGTGCTCTTTCCCGATCGCTTCTACATCGACTGCTTCGACAAGGGGATCGCCGGCATCGTCGTCATGTCCTGCGGCGAGGAATGCCCTTACGACGGGGCCTACCACGCGCTGGCCAAACGGTTGGACCGGGTCTACCAGGAGATGAAGGCCCGCGACATCGATATCCGCCGCCTGCGTCTCACGGCCATCTGCACGGTCTGCAACCGGGCCTTTCTCAACGAAGTCAACCAGATGAATGCGGTGGTGGGGGAGTTGAATAACTGAAGTGACTAAAGTGACAAGTGCCTAAAGTGCCTAAAGTTAAGGAATTAATTACCATTTATATAAACTACCGGAGCGGAGCGACACCACAACTTTAGTCACTTTAGTTCACTTTAGCTCACTTTGGGCACCCATCGCTTTAGGCACTTTTTTGCTTCTTTCCGCCTCAAGGGGAACAACGCCAATGGATGACCATAACGATCGCAACTTCGATGCCCTGGTAATCGGCGGCGGCATCGCCGGCCTGCAATCGGCCCTGGACCTGGCCGATCAGGGCTTCACCGTGGCCGTGATCGAACGGGACGCCTCGGTGGGCGGCAAGATGATCCGGCTCTCCAAGGTCTTTCCCACCCTGGACTGCGCCAGTTGCATCACCACCCCCAAGATGGCCGCCGCGGCCCACCACGACCGCATCACCCTCCTGACCTACTGCGACCTGATCTCGCTGCAGCGCGAAAACGGGGGGTTCCGGGCCGAAGTCATCCAGCGGCCGCGCTACGTGGATGCCCGCAAATGCATCGGCTGCCGCCAGTGCGAATACGCCTGCCCGGTTCTGGTACCCGACCGGGAGCAGGGGGGCTTTTCGCCGACCAAGGCCATCGCCATCCCCTTTTCCAACGCCATTCCCCAGATCGCGGTCCTCGACCCGAACCACTGCATGCTCTGCGGGCGCTGCGAGCGGGTCTGCCCCACCGGGGCGGTGGACTATTTCCAGCAGCCGCAGCCCTTCACCGTGACCGCCAGGACCGCCGTGGTCACCACCGGCTTCGAGATGACCACTCTGGCCGACAAGCCGCAGTACGGCCGCGGCAAGATTCCCAACCTCATCGACGCCTTGCAGATGGAGCGCCTGCTCGCTCCCCACGGCCCGTACAATCGGGTGCTGCGGCCGTCGGACGGCAAGGCCCCGGACAGCATCGCCTACATCCAGTGCGCCGGGTCGCGGGACAAGTCCATGGGCCAGTCGTACTGCTCGCGGGTCTGCTGCATGTACGCCATCAAGCAGGCCATGCTCCTCTCCGGCTCCCTGCCCCTGGCCGACATCACCATCTACTATATGGACATCCGGGCCTTCGGCAAAGGCTACGAGCAGTTCTTTCAGAACGCCCAGGCCATGGGGATCAACTTCGTCAAGGCCAAGGTGGCGGCGGTGGAACCCGGCCCGGACGGCGCGGTGGTGCTGCGCTACGAGGCCCAGGACGGCGAGGGGGTCACCACGGCCGAGCACGATCTGGTCGTGCTCTCGCTGGGGCTGATTCCCGCCTGGAACCCGGCCGGTGTCTGTCCGCTGGCCACCGCTTCGGACCGGTTCATCCAGAGCCGCCGTCCCAAGCTGGCCCCGGTGGAGACCGCCATGGAGGGACTTTTCGCCGCCGGAGCGGCCATCGGCCCCAAGGACATCGTCGATACCATCGCCGAGGCCGGCAACGCGGCCATGGCGGCCGGCAAATATCTGGCGGCCCTGTCCCGTCAAGGCCAGGAAACCGTCGCGGCACAATGACCCACCCGGGTTGCGGGAGACCATCGAGATGACCCAGGACAATCCAAAGCCGGAAACCCTCGCCGCCAAGATCGGCGTTTACATCTGCCACTGTGGCGGCAACATTTCAGACCATGTGGACGTGGAAACCGTCCGCCGGCGCGTGGAAAAGATGCCCGGCGTGGCGGTGGCCCGCACCAACATGTTCATGTGCTCCGACCCGGGGCAGGAAATGATCGCCGAAGACCTGAAGAGCGGCACCGTGGACCGGGTGGTAGTGGCCTCCTGCGCCCCGAGCCTCCATGAAAAAACGTTCCGCAGTGCCATCCAGCGTGCCGGCGCCAATCCCTTCATCTATGAGCACGCCAACATCCGCGAACAGGTGAGCTGCGTCCACCACGGCCAGGCAGCCACCGACAAGGCCACCGTTCTGGTGGCGGCGGCCGCCGCCAAGGCCGGACAACTCAAACCCCTGACGCCGATCCGGGTGCCGGCCCTGCGCCACGCCACCGTCATCGGCGCCGGGGCCGCCGGGCTCAGCGCGGCCCGCGACCTGGCCGATAGCGGCATCCCGGTCACCCTGATCGAAAAATCGTCCTTTCTGGGCGGCCAGCTGGCCCGACTCGACCGCATCGCTCCCACCGGCGACCTGGCCGCCGACCTGGTGCGCCAACTGGTGGAAAGCGTCCTGAATCACCGGGACATCACGGTGCTCACCGACGCCGAAGTGGTGGGTTTCGAGGGTTATATCGGCAATTTCAAGCTCACCGTGCGCCGCGGGCAGCCCGCCGTCGAGCCCGCCACAGAACCGCGCTACATCCCCTTCTCCGGCATGCAGCCGGCCGGCACCGGCGCTGACAAGCCCGGCGATCTCACCGTGGAAACCGGCGCCATCGTCCTGGCCACCGGGTTTCGCTCCTACCGGCCGCGCCAGGGGGAATACGGTTTCGGCGATTTTTCCCCCGTCATCACCCTGCCGGACCTGATCCGCAAGATGGCCGAGCGGCATGTCCCGGGAAACATGCTGACCATCGACGGCCGCCAGGTGCGCGCCGTGGCCATGATCCACTGCGTGGGCAGCCGCCAGATCCCCGGCATCCACCCGGAAGACGAAAACGGCCATCTGAACGAGTACTGCTCGCGGGTCTGCTGCACGGCGACCCTCAACGCCGCCGACCGCATCCGCCAGGCCTATCCCGGCACCCGGGTCTACGAGCTGTACCGGGACATCCGGACCTATGGCCGGGACCAGGAGGAACTCTACGAGCAGGCCGGCCGCAACGGAGTGGTCTTCCTGCGCTTCGAGGCCGAAAACGCCCCTGAAGTGCTGCCGGCCGATCCGGGCGACGGATTCGCCCTGAAAGTCAAAGTCACCGACACCCTGACCTTCGGCGAAACCCTCGAAGTGCCGGCCGACCTGGTGGTGCTGGCCACCGGGATGGAACCCAACGACGTGTCGGATCTGGTGGAGATGATGAAGCTGCCGGTGGGCACGGACCGGTTTCTGCTGGAAGTTCACCCCAAGCTGCGGCCGGTGGAAATGCCGGTGGCCGGCATCTTTGTCGCCGGCACCTGCCAGGCGCCCTTCGATGTGGGGGAGGCCTGCAACGCCGCCGGCGCCGCGGCAGTCAAGGCCGCGGCCCTGCTCGGCGCCGGTCAGGTCGAACTGGACCCCTTCGTGGCCGAAGTGGATGTAGACCGCTGCCGGGGAACGGGCGCCTGCATCGAGGCCTGCCTCAACCCCGGCGCCTTGAGCCTGGTGGAGATGCAGATCGACGGGCAAACGGTGCAACGGGCACGGGTCACCCCGGCCCTCTGCCTCGGTTGCGGGGCCTGCGTCGCCGTGTGCCCGGAAAACGCCATCGACGTCTGCGGCATGACGCTGCGGCAGTACGAGGCAATGGTGGATGCCATTGTGGAAAACTAAAATTTTAAGCACGAAATTCGAAATCCGAAACAATGATCAAAATTCAAATGACGGAAATTCAAAATAAAAAAACCCAGAGAAGCCTCGCCCTGCCGCTGTTTTGGGGAATCGAATGTTGATCATTCGAATTTGTTTCGAATTTCGTGCTTCGGATTTCGAATTTTTAAAAGCGAGGTAAACCGATGACCGTTGACTCTGCCAAAAAGCAAGCCTTCAAGGACCTGCGGGCCGCACGCCGCCATTGGGTGGACGAGGCCACGGCGGCATCCCGATCCCAGAAAAAGACCATCCAGGCGATCCGCGAGTTCCTGGAAAACGATCCGGCCACCGTGCCGCAAATCGCCGCCGCCGTCGACCTGCCCGCAGCCACCGTGCTCTGGTTCGTCGCCGGGATGAAAAAGTACGGCCAGATCGTCGAGGCCGGACAGGACGACAGCTACTTTCGCTACGCACTGGTGGCGGGCAAGCCGGCGGAAGCCGACACGGCGGAAGCCGAGGCCTGATCCCTGCCGCCCGGGAGAAAAGAGATGACCCGACTCAGCCCGGATTTTGTCGAAGAGATGAAACGCTACAGCCACGACACGGCCTTGGCCTGTTTCAACTGCGGCACCTGCACGGCGATCTGCCCGCTCATCGACGAGCACTTTCCGCGCCGGATGATCCGCTACGTGCAGATCGGGGCCAAGGACCGCATTCTGGAAAACGCACCGGAACTCTGGAAGTGCCTCCACTGCGGGCTCTGCACCCAGACCTGCCCGCGGGAAGCCAATCCGGGCGAGATCATCCTGGGGTTGAAGCGCATGGTCGTCGCTCACTGGAGGAAATCCTGACATGTATCATCCACGGGACATCATCGAAGCCATCGCCGCCAATCTGCGCACCACGCGCAACCCCTTCGGCATCCCCCACTTCATGGTCAACCGCTGGTGGCGCAAGTCCGGTCTGACCACCGGGGGCGACGCCCTCCTCTTCACCGGGCTGATGTACCAGTTCATCCCGTATATCGAGACATCGACGGCTTACCTGGCCAAGTACGAGGACAGCCCGCTCAACGCCTATCTGCGCTACGCCCGATACGTGCCGGGCTATTTTTCCGGCCTCGGCCTGGCGACGATCACCCCGGGGCGTGAAAAGCGAAAATTCGACCGGATCCTGCAGGACATCGTCAAGCTCCTGAAGGCCTCCGGCGTCGATTTCGGCTACCGCCCGGAACTGGACCGCTACAGCGGGATTCTGCTCTACGACCTCGGCGACCAGGAGGGTTTCGTCCGCCACGCCCGCTGGCTGGCCGATCGACTGCGAAAGGCCGGCGTGAAAAAGCTCATCACCGTCGACCCGCATACCACCTACGCCCTGAAGGAGCTGTTTCCCGAGTACACGGGGGCGCGCTTCGAGGTGCACCCCTACTTCGAACTGCTGCGCCTGAAGGGCGGCAACGGCCGGCGTACCGTGGCCCTCCACGATCCTTGCTTTTACGGCCGCTACCTCGGTTTGTCCGACGTGCCGGCCCGGGCCCTGGCCGACCTGGGCATCGACTGCGCGCCGCTGGACCGTTCCGGCGCCTACACCCACTGCTGCGGCGGACCGGCCGAATCCATATCGCCCAGCCTGGCCGTCGAAGTGGGCCGCCGGCGTCTGGACCAACTCGAGGCCACCGGCGCGCCCATCGTGGCCATGTGCCCCATCTGCCTGGGCAACCTGCGCAAACTGGGGGCCGACGTGCAGGATCTGTCCAGCGTGCTGGCGGAAACATTGCAATGAGTTGCGAGTGCCTAAAGTGACCTAAAGTGCCTTAAGTTAAGGAATAAAAATAAGTTATATAAAAACCGGAGCGCAGCGACACCACAACTTTAGTCACTTTAGTCACTCGTAACTTTAGTCACTCCCAAATTCTACACTGCAAAGGAGCCCCTTCATGACCACCAACACCGAAAAAATCCTCTACATCACCACCTACGGCGACGAAAACCCGGACAAGGCCGCATTTCCCTTCGTGCTGGCCAATGCCGCCCTGGCGATGGACGTCGAGGTGACCATCGTGCTGCAAAGCAACGCCGTTCGCCTGGCAAGGAAGGGGTTCGCCGAAACGGTGCCGGCGGCGGGCGGCCTGCCGCCGCTGAAGAAACTCATCGACGACCTGGTGGAACTGGGTGGCCGCATCTGGGTCTGTGGGCCGTGCATCAAGGTCCGCAATATCGAGGAGGCCGATCTGATCGACGGCGCCCGGGTGACGGCCGCCGCCCAGGTGAACATCGCAGCCATGGAAGCCAACGCCGTCTTTACGTATTGAGCCGGTCGCTTGTCATCGCCGGCGGTCAACCGCAACCATCGAGGTGCCCCATGACCGGATCGTCCTCAACACAGTCCCCTTGCCGAGTCACCGACCTGGTGACCCTCAAGCTCCAGGGTGCTGAAATCGTTTGCCGCACCGCTTTCGAGATCCTGCCGGTGGACTTTCGGCACCGGGCCAACCCGTTTCGCGCCCACATCTTCCTGTGCCGCTTTACCGGCACCGTGGACGGAAGGGACTACGTCTTTCGCAAGTGCTACGCCCGGGGGTGTCCCAACAATCTCTGCCCCCACGTGTCCCAGGCGGTGCTCATCGCCAACCGGTACCTGCAGCGCGACTATCACAAACTCAAAGCCGCCGGTATCGAAGTCGAGGAACGCCTTTTCGATCTGGCCGACATGATGGTGGCCTTCGACCAGCCGCCTGCCCCCGGGGTCGATATCTGGACCATGCCCGACCTGGTGGCCGCCGCCCGGGACGGCCGCCGCGTCAAGGTCGCCCTCGCCCTGTCGTTCATCTCGGCGGTGGAACACTTCGACCGCCGCGACCAGCCGCAGACCTATCTGATGGGCGAATTCGACGCCACGGTGGACGAGGTGCCCTGCCGCTGCGAACGCTGCTTCGCCTGTCATCCCACCGAGGGAGGGGAGGCCTACCGCCGGCGGGCCGTGGAAATCGCCGACGCCCGGCTGAAACTGCTCTACGAGGAGTTCCAGCATGCCGGGGTCCAGTGCCGGCAGCGGTATTTCGCGGAAGGAAGCGGCGGCAATTGACAAGAGATCCCTCGTCGCTCCGCGCCTCGGGATGACAGAAGGGGTGGCCGCACCTCGGGATGACACCCTTTCCCGCTGTCATTCCGAACGAATGTGAGGAATCTGCAGTTGGGAATATGGCGGGAAGCGGCGGCAATTGACAAGAGGCCCCTCGTCGCTCCGCGCCTCGGGATGACGATTTTAAACTGGAAACTCGAAAATTTGGGCAACCTTCAGCCCCCCGGCTTGGCCTCCGGGGCCGCGGCCGGGGTGACGGGTGCTGAAAAACGCCGGACAAGGAGAACATCCATGCACGCCACCATCCAAAAACCGATTACCGAAATCCTGCGCTTCATTCGCCCCGGCGAGAAAGTGTTTGTCGTCGGGTGCAACAACTGCGCCTGGAAATGCCACAGCGGCGGCCCGGACGAAACCAAGGCCATGGCCGAACGCCTGACCCGCCGGGGGGTGGACGTGGTCGGGTACACGGTGCCCGGCCCCCAGGGCATGAGCCTGTGCAAACTCGACCATACCCGCAAGGTCCTGCAGCAGGATTATGCCGAACAGACCCGCCGGGCCGACTCGTTTCTCGTCCTGGGCTGCGGCCAGGGGGTGCACACCGTCATCGACGCCACCGACGGCGCCATGGTCCACCCGGGCTGCGACACCATCTTCGGCGGCGAAACCGTTTCGGAAAGCGACATCCAGGAGTTCTGCTCCCTGTGCGGCGAGTGCGTCATCGAGTACACCGGCGGGCTCTGCCCCATGACCCTGTGCTCCAAGCAGCTCCTCAACGGCCCTTGCGGCGGAGCGGAAAAGGGGATGTGCGAGGTGGACCCGGAGCGGCCCTGCGGCTGGGTGCTGATCTACGAGCGGCTCCGGAAGCTCGGCCGCCTGGAACTGCTGGATGCCTACCAGCCGCCCAAGGACCACGCCAAGTGGAGCCGTCCGCGCCGCCTGGAAGTCAGCCCCTTCGAGGCGACCTTCTGCTCCCAGGCCGGACGGGTGACGGTGAGCAACCAGGATTGAAACGGAGATGAATGAACCGCGGACGAGCGCCGACAAGCGCAAACATTTCAGCGGCCCGCAAGCCGCCCAGCGGCTGATGGTCTGCGGCTGTCCGCGACCGTCTGCGGTAAACTTTTCAAGGAGCAAACCATGAAAATCACCAAGCTCTTCCAGAGAGGCGAATTTGTCATCACCGGCGAAGTCGGCCCCATCAAGGGCGCCGTGTCCAGGGACTGGCGCGTGAGCCCCTCGTGCGCCCAGGAGGCCTGGCATTTGCAGGATTTCGTCCATGCCGTCAACGTCACCGACAACCAGTCCGCCGTGATGCGCCTCGGGTCCCTGGCGGCCAGCGTGGGCCTCAAGCAACGCGGCATCGAGCCCATCTTTCAGCTCACCTGCCGCGACCGCAACCGCATCGCCTTGCAGAGCGACCTGCTCACCGCCTACTCGCTGGGCATCGACAACGTGCTGCTGCTCACCGGCGACCACATCCAACTGGGCGACCACAAGTCGGCCAAGCCGGTCTTCGACCTGGACTCGGTCCAGTTGATCCGCATGGCCAAGGGTCTCCAGGCGGGGCACGACATCACCGGCCACGACATCGAAAATCCGCCGGACATGGCTCTGGGCGCCGTGGTCAACCCCAACTTCGAGCCGCTGGACCTGCAACTGCTCAAGATGCGGAAAAAGATCGACGCGGGCGCCGAATTCTTCCAGACCCAGGCGGTCTACGACGACCGGGTCGTCGATGAATTCGTCGCCAAAACGGAAAAATTCGGCCGCCCGATCCAATTGGGCGTCGTGATGCTCAAATCGCCCCAGATGGGCGCCTTCATGAACCGCAACGTCTCGGGGATCAGCGTCCCCCGGGCCTGGATCGACGAGATCGGTTCGGTGGACAAGGCAGACCGCAAGAAAAAGGCCGCCGAGATGATGGGCCGCTTCATCGCCCGGCACAAGGACAAGTTCCAGGGAGTCCACATCATGCCCCTGGGCTGGACCGACGTGGTGCCGGAGATCCTGGAGCATGCCGGCATTTCGGTTGCCGCGGCGCGTTGATCCGGGTAGGCTGATGATTGGTTATTGGTTTTTTTGTTCATGGGGGACCTGATCGGGCGGATCCGTCGGATTCGTCCGATCCGTCCGATTGGAAGACCCAACCAACGCAAAGGAGGACCTCATGGCGGAAAAATTTCTCTTTATCATCTCAAATTAATAATCAATAAGTAAATTCTTGCCTGTGTTCCCCGACCTTTCACCACCTTCCCGGGAGCGCCTATGAAGCTGACCAGACGCGGGTTTTTCAAAATCGCAGGGGCCACCGGGGCCGCGGCAGCAGCCAGCCGGTCTGATCCGGCCGCCGCCTCGCCCCCTCCGGAGGATCCCTACGGCTGCCTGGTGGACCTGACCCGCTGCATCGGCTGCCGCAAATGCGAAGACGCCTGCAACCGGGTCAACGGCCTGCCGCCGCCCGAGCGGCCCTTCGAGGACCCCACCGTATTAAACCGCCTGCGGCGGCCCGACGAACGGGCCTTCACGGTGGTCAACCGCTACTTTCCCGGCCAGCTCGACGCCAGCAACCAGCTCGTGCCCACCTTCGTCAAGATCCAGTGCATGCACTGCCAGGAGCCGGCCTGCGCCTCGGCCTGCATCGTCGGGGCCCTGACCAAGAAGGAAAACGGCACGGTCCACTATGACGTGACACGTTGCATCGGATGCCGCTACTGCATGGTGGCCTGCCCGTTCGAAATCCCGGCCTACGAGTACCACGATCCCATCACCCCGCGGGTGATGAAGTGCACCTTCTGCTTCGAGCGCATCAGCAAGGAGGGCGGACTGCCGGGATGCGCCGAGATCTGCCCCACCGAGGCCATCACCTTCGGCCGGCGCAAGACCCTGCTGGAAGTGGCCAGAAAACGCATCGGGGAAAACCCGGCCCGGTACCTGGACCGGATCTACGGCGAAAAGGAAGTCGGCGGCACGAGCTGGATGTACATCTCGGCGGTGCCCTTCGAGAAGCTCGGCTTCATCGACGTGCCCGACAAACCCACCCCCAAGCTGGCCGAGACGATCCAGCACACCCTCTTTTCCTACCTCTGGTCGCCCATCGTGCTCTACGGCCTGCTGGGCGGGATCATGTGGACCTCACGCAAGAATCGGCCCGAATCCGAAGACGAGGAAGGAGACCGCCGATGACCCATCATCCCTACCCGCTCAAGACCCGCTTCTGGACCCCGGGGGTCGTGGTGCTGGCCGTGCTCATGGCCGCGGGAGCCGCGGCCGTCGTCGCGCGTTTCATCGGCGGCATCGGCTATGTCTCCAACCTGTCCACGGCCCGGCCCTGGGGGCTGTGGATCGGCGTGGATGTGGCCTCGGGCGTCGCCCTGGCCGCCGGCGGCTTCACCACCGCCTTTCTGGCCCACATCGTCGGCCGGCACTACTTCGAACCGGTGGTGCGTCCGGCCCTGCTCACCGCCATGCTCGGCTATACCTTCGTCGTGCTCGGGCTGCTCATCGACATCGGCCGCTCCTGGGCCATCTGGAAGCCGATGATCTTCTGGAACTTCAACTCGGTGCTCTTCGAAGTGGCCATGTGCGTCATGTTCTACCTCAACGTGCTCTACATCGAGTTCGTGCCCGTGGTGGTCGAACAGTTCAAGGGACGCATGAACCTGCCCGGGCCGCTGGCGGCGCTCAACGGCCTGGCGGAAACCCTGCTCGGCCTGGCCGACCGGATCCTGGGCAAAATCATGTGGATCTTCATCATCGCCGGGGTGGTGCTCTCGTGCATGCACCAGTCGAGCCTGGGATCCCTGATGCTCGTGGCCCCCACCAAGGTCCACCCCCTCTGGTACACCCCGATCCTGCCCCTGCTCTTTCTCACTTCGGCCATCGCGGTGGGCTATCCCATGGTGGTCTTCGAAACCACCCTGGCCACCACCTCGCTGAAGCTCGACGGCGAGATGCGGGTCCTTTCCCCGTTGACCCGACTGACGGTCTATCTGCTGGGCCTCTACATGGCGCTGAAGATCGGCGACATGGTGGTGCGGGGCACCTATGTGCACCTGCTGGAGGGAACGGCCCAGACCAACGCTTTTCTCGCGGAGATGATCCTCGGGGTGATCGTGCCCTGGCTGATGCTGCTTTCGGAGCGGGTCAGACGCAACCGGCGGGCATTATTTGCCGCCTGCACCATGATCGTGGGCGGGGTGCTGCTCAACCGGATCAACGTTTTCGTGGTGGCCTACAAACCGCCGGTGAGCGAATCGAGCTACTTTCCGGCCGTCGGCGAGATCCTGATCACCGTGGGGCTGATTTCCACCCTGATGTTCATCTACCGTTTTCTCGTGACTCATCTGCCGGTTCTTTCCGCGCCGGCGCGGGAGGTGTCCTCATGATCAAAGCGTTCCCACCCGGTGCGCCGGCGCGCCTCCTGGTGGTGCTCATGGTGCTGATATGGGCCGTTCCGGCACTGGCGGCCGGAACCCCGGAAGCCGACGAACTGGCCCTCGATCCGAACTGGAAGGCCCCCGACCAGGAAGATGCAAGGGAGCGGGCCAAGGAAGTGGTGCCCTTCATCGAAGCGGTGGTGGACGAATGCCAGCTCTGCCGCCAGCAGCGGCTGCGGGACGTGGGGTTGGGGATCAAGGACATCACCCACAGCTATTTTCTGCTGGAAAGCCCCATCATCAAACAGCGCGAAAACCACTACGGCCCGGTGCGCTTCATGCACACCAAACATGCCGCGGCGATCCAAGACTGCGCCGTGTGCCACCACGCCCGGCCGGCCGACAAGGCCGCCAAGGAGACGGTGCGCTGCAGTGCCTGCCACCAGGAATCGTTCCGCAGCGATCACCCCGAACGCATCGGCCTCAAGGCGGCCTACCACCAGCAGTGCATCGACTGCCACCGCACCGAGGCCAAGGGGCCGGTGGACTGCGTGGGCTGCCATCCCAAGAACGTGCCGGACCACAAGGAACTCGTCAAACTGCCGGCCAACCCCGCGCCTTGGGACGTGACGGCCGAATGTCTGCGCTGCCACGCCAGCGCCGGCGAGGACATGCTCGCCACCTCTCACTGGCTCTGGAGGGGCCACTCGGCCTACACCCTGGACCGCCAGAAGCACGTGATGCACGGTAAGGGGACCACCGCCATCAACAACTTCTGAATGAGCACCATCAGCAACGAGGCTCGTTGCACAAGCTGCCACGCCGGATACGGATGGAAAGACAACTCCTTCGATTTCACCGATCGGACCCGCATCGACTGTCTGGTCTGCCACGACACGACGGGAACGTATAAAAAAGCGCCGCCGGGGGCCGGCATGCCCGATCCCAAGGTCGACCTGGTCAAGGTGGCCCAGAACGTGGGCCACAGCTCCCGCAAGAGCTGCGGTGAGTGCCACTTCAACGGCGGCGGCGCCGAAGCGGTCAAGCACTCGGACCTGTCCCGTCAGCTCCTGCAACCCGAGCGCGCCTGCGACGTGCACATGGGCGGCTACGACATGCAGTGCAGCGAATGCCACACCACGCGCAACCACCGCATCCCGGGCCGCTCTTCTTCGGTGCCGGTGGTGGAAGGCGCGTTGAACTGCCAGGACTGCCACGGCGAAAAGCCCCACTACGGCAACGACATCCTGGACCACCATCTCAACCGGCACTGCGAAAACATCGACTGCAACACCTGCCATTCGCCGGTGTATGCCAAATGCAAGCCCACCAAGGTCTGGTGGGACTGGTCCAAGGCCGGGGACAAGAACCGCAAACCCCAGAAGGACAAGTACGGCATGGGCGACTACGACCCCATGAAGGGCGAGTTCATCTGGCAGGAGTCGGCCAAGCCCGCCTACCGCTGGCACGGCGGGTTCTACAAGCGGGTGCTCCTCGGCGACCGCATCGACCTGAACGCCCCGGTGACCAACATCGCCGAGCCGGTGGGTTCGATCCGGGATCCCAACAGCAAGATCGCGCCGTTCAAGATCATGAAGGGCGTCCAGCCGGCCGACGCCAAGCACGCCTATCTGCTGGTGCCGCACCTTTACCCGCGGGACAAGGAGGACAAGACCGCCTACTGGAAGCACTACGACTGGCAAAAGGCGATCACCGACGGCATGGAGGCCGCCGGCATGCCCTACAGCGGCGATTACAAGTGGGTGGAGACCTGGATGTTCTGGGGCGTGGATCACGAAGTGATGCCGGCCGAAATGTCCCTGTCCTGCGTCCAGTGCCACGACAGCCTCCAGGGCGAGCGCACCTGCGACCGCTGCCACCAGGACAGCCGGGAGGTGGATTTCAAGAAGCTGGCCCACAAGGGGACCGACTTTTCCTGGATGGTCCGGCAGGGCCGGGACGTGAGCCACCTGATCAACACCACCGACTACATCGACTTCAAGGCCCTGGGCTACAAAGGCGATCCCATCGTCTACGGCGGTCGCTTCAAGAAGCTGCCCATGGGGTACAAGCCCGCCGGGCAATAACCGGATCTGCCACCGGCAACAAACGGCGCCGCCTTCTCAACCGGAGGCCGGCGCCGTTTTGGTTTGAGGGTGCAATCCTCCGGGCGATTCTTGACGAGCAGCCTTCCGGCGCCATACATTTTTTATTATAAAAAGGGTGCGGCTCTTTTGCGACGACGT
>DCWA01000047.1:0-62186 GCA_002327445.1 Desulfobacteraceae bacterium UBA2174
GTACACTTTTCATTCCCATTGACATTTTTTATCCACCTCAACGCCTTCGATACGGTTGGACGACACCGCGCTTTCAATCAGGGCATGCTCTTTCAGGGCCTTCAGCCTCTGCGGTAACTGCCGTTTGTAAAGCTCCTGGCGGCCCTTGGCCTCGCTGATGTCGGCCAGATACCATGATGTGGTTCCGGGAACCGCATCAAGCCCAGCAATAAACTGTTTCAGCGTTATCATAGGCAAATCCTGTCAGATGGTTTTCATTCTCCTTGCATCACCTTATCCAGGTATCGTTTCACCGCCTGCCGCCTGCCCGCTGTTTTGGGAAGGCAAAGACTTATCAGGGAACAGCTTTCACACTTGGGCGTATAGACGGGTTCCGGCGTCTTTCCGGACTCGATCAGCCTGTGTACCTGCAACGCCGCCGCTTGGGTTTTTTGCCGAAGTAGTTCATCGAAACGCACGTCAGCCCTGCGCCGGGTCTTGCCGTAGAATAGCGCCCCGTCCGGAATAGCCACGTTCAGCATCTCCTCCAGACAAAGGGCCTGGGCGCAAAGCTGAACCGTATCGCAATCGTCCTACAGTAGGGGTCTCTAACTATCTAAATTTATTTTTTTCCGGGCGCCGTGGCGCTACGGCAGCGACTTGTCAAGGTTGTCCGCGCCGGCAAGGACCGGGCCGTCGTCGTTGTGGCACAGGCGCGCAAGGGGCAGCTGGAAGCATGGACGGTAATACCGGTTAAACGTCAGTACTTACAGCGGCAGAGAGAAGGCTTGCTGGTGTACGGGAGGCAGGGATAGGACGCCCCGGCTTCGCGGCGCCGTGCGCAAGGCTGGCAGTGAAGGACCGCGACCCATACCGCCAACCCACGGCTAAAGGATAACCCATGTCCGGCGCAGTCGTCAAGATCAAGATCGATGGGCAAGAGCGGGTGGAAGCCGCCCTGAGCGGGCTGGCCCGCCGGGCCGCTGATCTGCGCCAGGCGCTTGCCGACATCGGCGAATACCTGATGCTGGCCCATCAGGTGGGCCTCGGAAATGGCCTTAAGGCGCCGGCAACAAGGCATCCTTCGCCGAGCTTCAATGAGGCCGAGGCCGTTGGGCCTCGGAAATGGAACATCGGGGCGCGCTTGGCGAACGGCAACGGCCGGCTTCAATGAGGCCGAGGCCGTTGCGCCTCGGAAATGAGACCGGGCTCGGGCGCGTAAGCGAGGCGAGCGCGGCGCTTCAATGAGGCCGAGGCCGTTGGGCCTCGGAAATGGGGCCTGGAAGACGAATTCCTGCGCGTGCCTTCTGTGCTTCAATGAGGCCGAGGCCGTTGGGCCTCGGAAATGCGAGTACGGGGGCATCATTCGCCGGAGTACCAGATGCTTCAATGAGGCCGAGGCCGTTGGGCCTCGGAAATGTCCCGCTGCCGTAATGGCTCCTTGGTCTTGGCACGTCGCTTCAATGAGGCCGAGGCCGTTGGGCCTCGGAAATGCTTCTGGGCGCTGAGGTGCCCGTCAACCGGCGCATGGTGCTTCAATGAGGCCGAGGCCGTTGGGCCTCGGAAATGGATGTTCCGCATCCAGCGCTGCGAGTGATGCCACCCGCTTCAATGAGGCCGAGGCCGTTGGGCCTCGGAAATGGATGGGACGACATACGCAAGTGCTTTGTACAAGGATCGCTTCAATGAGGCCGAGGCCGTTGGGCCTCGGAAATGCAGTCGCTTCCGGTTCCCGCCTCGCGTTGCGATCCCGCTTCAATGAGGCCGAGGCCGTTGGGCCTCGGAAATGCGGGGACAAACTGTGCAGCGTAAGCGGCCAGTACCCGCTTCAATGAGGCCGAGGCCGTTGGGCCTCGGAAATGCTCCTATCGCAAGGCCATGTACTGCGTCGATATTTGGGAGCTTCAATGAGGCCGAGGCCGTTGGGCCTCGGAAATGGACTCGCGCCAGGCGGCTCAGTACGAGATGTACTGCCGCTTCAATGAGGCCGAGGCCGTTGGGCCTCGGAAATGCCTCAACAAGGTGGCGGCCGATCTCTCAGCGTATATCGCTTCAATGAGGCCGAGGCCGTTGGGCCTCGGAAATGAATTCCATGAGCTGTACGACCTTCATAAGGAGACAACGCTTCAATGAGGCCGAGGCCGTTGGGCCTCGGAAATGCTTGCCGCTGCCGACCGAAGTGCCCCGGCCACCGAGCTTCAATGAGGCCGAGGCCGTTGGGCCTCGGAAATGTTTCCGCTTTTGCCTACCTCCAGTGGTTAGCTGCAGCTTCAATGAGGCCGAGGCCGTTGGGCCTCGGAAATGGATGTTCCGCATCCAGCGCTGCGAGTGGTGCCACCCGC
This sequence comes from Desulfobacteraceae bacterium UBA2174, assembly GCA_002327445.1. Lineage (GTDB taxonomy): Bacteria > Desulfobacterota > Desulfobacteria > Desulfobacterales > UBA2174 > UBA2174. The sequence goes on from DCWA01000047.1 coordinate 2,322, forward strand.
TTCAATGAGGCCGAGGCCGTTGGGCCTCGGAAATGGATGGGACGACATACGCAAGTGCTTTGTACAAGGATCGCTTCAATGAGGCCGAGGCCGTTGGGCCTCGGAAATGGAACCAGGCGCCGCAGGCGTAGCAACGCATCCGACGCTTCAATGAGGCCGAGGCCGTTGGGCCTCGGAAATGCCGCTGGGACCCTTCGAGGCCATCACCGTGGCCGTGACGCTTCAATGAGGCCGAGGCCGTTGGGCCTCGGAAATGAGGGTCTCCGCCGACCCTGGCGCGCCAGTTTTCTTCGCTTCAATGAGGCCGAGGCCGTTGGGCCTCGGAAATGTGCCCAGCAGCTGCAGGTTGTTCAGGTCCACCCCGGGCTTCAATGAGGCCGAGGCCGTTGGGCCTCGGAAATGTGGACGGCAGAAATGCCATAATAACTAATCGTATAGCGCTTCAATGAGGCCGAGGCCGTTGGGCCTCGGAAATGGTTGCGGACACTACTTCTATCCGTGTCACCAAGATAGCTTCAATGAGGCCGAGGCCGTTGGGCCTCGGAAATGCCCAGGACCGGCCGTTTGACCGGGTGCGCCTGGTCAAGCTTCAATGAGGCCGAGGCCGTTGGGCCTCGGAAATGCGGTACATTGCCCGCGTTTACGACCATTTTTTCTTGGCTTCAATGAGGCCGAGGCCGTTGGGCCTCGGAAATGGAAAGCCGGAGATGACGACGTGGAAGCCCTGAGGCAGCTTCAATGAGGCCGAGGCCGTTGGGCCTCGGAAATGTCCTCTTTGCCTTTGTCGAACCAGGTCCATGGTTTGCTTCAATGAGGCCGAGGCCGTTGGGCCTCGAGGCCGAGGCCGTTGGGCCTCGGAAATGCTACCCCATGCTGGAGATGGGGCATGTCGTTGTGGCGCTTCAATGAGGCCGAGGCCGTTGGGCCTCGGAAATGCCGCCTGTTTTGTGGGGATCCGCAGCGACGAGAGCTTGCTTCAATGAGGCCGAGGCCGTTGGGCCTCGGAAATGCATGACTCTGGCCGAAGCAAAGGCCGCCCTGGAGAAGCTTCAATGAGGCCGAGGCCGTTGGGCCTCGGAAATGTGGGCTCTGGTTGCTCGCGTCGGAGGACAGGAGCCTTGCTTCAATGAGGCCGAGGCCGTTGGGCCTCGGAAATGAAACCTGGGGGGCCACGGACGCTTTTCAGTCTCCTTGCTTCAATGAGGCCGAGGCCGTTGGGCCTCGGAAATGCTTGAAACGATGTCCCCCCGGCCCGTCGCAACGGGAGCTTCAATGAGGCCGAGGCCGTTGGGCCTCGGAAATGGCGGTGAAGGAGGCGTAGGCGATGACGATCTCCATGCTTCAATGAGGCCGAGGCCGTTGGGCCTCGGAAATGCGCCCTGGCCGAGATCTACCAGCACATCTACACCGCGCTTCAATGAGGCCGAGGCCGTTGGGCCTCGGAAATGAGCGGATCGCGGAGATCGACGGCATGTGCCGCACATGGCTTCAATGAGGCCGAGGCCGTTGGGCCTCGGAAATGCCTGGAAATCGATCTGCTTGCCAATCAGATCCTTGATGCTTCAATGAGGCCGAGGCCGTTGGGCCTCGGAAATGGTCCCCTTGTCGGACCTCTCGGGCTCGGTCTCCGTGGCTTCAATGAGGCCGAGGCCGTTGGGCCTCGGAAATGCAACGACGCGGCCCTGGACCGTACCGGCGCAGCGCAGCTTCAATGAGGCCGAGGCCGTTGGGCCTCGGAAATGGGCCTGGTCGCCCGCCAGCCACCCGATTGTACGGGCTTGCTTCAATGAGGCCGAGGCCGTTGGGCCTCGGAAATGGCCGGGCCGATTGATGCCAACTGCATCGTATCGGAGCTTCAATGAGGCCGAGGCCGTTGGGCCTCGGAAATGGAAAGGTGATCCGGGACGGTAAGATCGTGATCAAGAAGCTTCAATGAGGCCGAGGCCGTTGGGCCTCGGAAATGAGCCCAAAAAATCCAACGAGCGCCCGCGCCGGGTAGGCTTCAATGAGGCCGAGGCCGTTGGGCCTCGGAAATGCGACAGCGTGCTGCCGTAGACGATCTCCCAGGTCTCGCTTCAATGAGGCCGAGGCCGTTGGGCCTCGGAAATGGAAAAGCCCAATGGATGACGCCGACATCGCCCGCCGGCTTCAATGAGGCCGAGGCCGTTGGGCCTCGGAAATGTTCAGGAAGCCCGGGCCCCCCGTCTCCCGCAAAACCGCTTCAATGAGGCCGAGGCCGTTGGGCCTCGGAAATGTCAATCCAAGGTGCGCGACGCCGGCAACAAGCTCGAGCTTCAATGAGGCCGAGGCCGTTGGGCCTCGGAAATGGAAAGCCGGAGATGACGACGTGGAAGCCCTGAGGCAGCTTCAATGAGGCCGAGGCCGTTGGGCCTCGGAAATGACCGGCAGGAGAGCGGCCTGTGGGCCGGCAAATGGGGCTTCAATGAGGCCGAGGCCGTTGGGCCTCGGAAATGTCCTTACTATTTGTGTGTCAAGCGGAAACTTCCATAGCTTCAATGAGGCCGAGGCCGTTGGGCCTCGGAAATGGCCTTGGTGTCCGCTCCGTGGGCCAATGGCGACAGAGCTTCAATGAGGCCGAGGCCGTTGGGCCTCGGAAATGCGTCATCATGGCAGAAAACAAAGCCCCCTGGCTGAAGCTTCAATGAGGCCGAGGCCGTTGGGCCTCGGAAATGGTACTGATCGGCGTCCCAAAGGTTGCCGTTGTGCGTCGCTTCAATGAGGCCGAGGCCGTTGGGCCTCGGAAATGGATTTTCGAAGAGCGGATGAAGCCGGCGCCGGGAAAGCTTCAATGAGGCCGAGGCCGTTGGGCCTCGGAAATGCTATCAGGTTGGCGGCGCTCTTAAAGTAAACGATAGCTTCAATGAGGCCGAGGCCGTTGGGCCTCGGAAATGGACAATGACCCGAGGGTGGGGGATAGAATCCTTGAAAGCTTCAATGAGGCCGAGGCCGTTGGGCCTCGGAAATGGGCGTAGCGGCGGGATGCTGGGATGCTTTGGCCGTGCTTCAATGAGGCCGAGGCCGTTGGGCCTCGGAAATGTTCCCGCTCCCGAGACACCCAGCCTTGCCCGCTCATTGCTTCAATGAGGCCGAGGCCGTTGGGCCTCGGAAATGTCTCCCGTGCTCTGGTGGTACCTTGGGGCAAAAACTGCTTCAATGAGGCCGAGGCCGTTGGGCCTCGGAAATGGGTCAAGATGCCCGACGGGACGTTTGCGGTCATCGAGCTTGAATGAGGCCGAGGCCGTTGGGCCTCGGAAATGAACCACACAGGATTTTCAAAGGGCGCAAGCCATGTAGCTTCAATGAGGCCGAGGCCGTTGGGCCTCGGAAATGAACAGCACCCCCGACTTGCCGTGGTTGTCCCGGAAGCTTCAATGAGGCCGAGGCCGTTGGGCCTCGGAAATGCATCAACGCTTTTCGTGTAGGCCGTCATGGTGACCCTGCTTCAATGAGGCCGAGGCCGTTGGGCCTCGGAAATGCGCCGGCGCCGTGGGCAGGGTACGCCACCACCAGCTATGCTTCAATGAGGCCGAGGCCGTTGGGCCTCGGAAATGAAGACGGAAAGTTTGGTGAAAAGCGCGTGTTGGCAAGCTTCAATGAGGCCGAGGCCGTTGGGCCTCGGAAATGATGATGGCGATGTTGACGCTGGAAGATGTCCACCGCGCTTCAATGAGGCCGAGGCCGTTGGGCCTCGGAAATGCAACCATTTTTCTACTCAGAGGAGGGCATCACAATGCTTCAATGAGGCCGAGGCCGTTGGGCCTCGGAAATGATCGCAAGGAGGAGACATGACGATCAAGGACCAGATGCTTCAATGAGGCCGAGGCCGTTGGGCCTCGGAAATGGGCGCTCTACTCCGAGACCATGAGCGTGATCAGCCTGCTTCAATGAGGCCGAGGCCGTTGGGCCTCGGAAATGCTGGCATCCATGCTCTTGAGCAGCATCCCCGCCACGGCTTCAATGAGGCCGAGGCCGTTGGGCCTCGGAAATGCGTTGTCGTTGTCCGCCAGGACATCGCGCACTACCTGCTTCAATGAGGCCGAGGCCGTTGGGCCTCGGAAATGAATGGAAGGCGAAGCTGGACATCAGCGAGGTGGAGGCGCTTCAATGAGGCCGAGGCCGTTGGGCCTCGGAAATGGTGCCCGTCGGGCTGCATCTCCACCTCCACCTGGTAGCTTCAATGAGGCCGAGGCCGTTGGGCCTCGGAAATGACACACAACTGTCTGTCAACAGGGTCCATGGTGTTTAGCTTCAATGAGGCCGAGGCCGTTGGGCCTCGGAAATGCGAATTCACAACGTTGTGAATGCGGCTGGTACTTAAGCTTCAATGAGGCCGAGGCCGTTGGGCCTCGGAAATGCTCCGGGCCGGCCGATTTTCGGGGTGAGGTCGTCGAGCTTCAATGAGGCCGAGGCCGTTGGGCCTCGGAAATGGCCCTTCGCACCCAAGGTGAGCAACACCTGGACCGCGCTTCAATGAGGCCGAGGCCGTTGGGCCTCGGAAATGACCACCGTGGAGGAGTGGACATGATTGATTTCTCCGCTTCAATGAGGCCGAGGCCGTTGGGCCTCGGAAATGCTTTGTTGTTGGCGGGTTAAGTGCCTGGACCATTGAGCTTCAATGAGGCCGAGGCCGTTGGGCCTCGGAAATGAATTCTGCATAACGGTCCAAGGCTTTCATATCAGCGCTTCAATGAGGCCGAGGCCGTTGGGCCTCGGAAATGCTCCTTTACATAAAACTCTTCGCCTGTAGATGTAGATGCTTCAATGAGGCCGAGGCCGTTGGGCCTCGGAAATGCGCGGGCCATCCTGCCCATGTACCGCTCTGTTTATGAGCTTCAATGAGGCCGAGGCCGTTGGGCCTCGGAAATGTGATTACGCCGGAAATGGTCGTCCGGCTCAGCCCCGCGCTTCAATGAGGCCGAGGCCGTTGGGCCTCGGAAATGCTGCCATGCCTGCTTGGCCCAAACGGTCTCGTCTTCGCTTCAATGAGGCCGAGGCCGTTGGGCCTCGGAAATGTTGTCGCAGTCCCCGTTACGGTAGCAAAATTTCCAAGCTTCAATGAGGCCGAGGCCGTTGGGCCTCGGAAATGCCTTGGCCCGATTAGCTGTCATGAATGCCGGACGCTGCTTCAATGAGGCCGAGGCCGTTGGGCCTCGGAAATGCCGGCCGGAACGGCAATGGTGTATAAGATCACAACGCAGCTTCAATGAGGCCGAGGCCGTTGGGCCTCGGAAATGTTGACTGCAACCATCAAAGCCGGTGTTGCCGCAGGCTTGCTTCAATGAGGCCGAGGCCGTTGGGCCTCGGAAATGCTCATCGAAATTGATGCATGCGCCATAGGCGGCAGACGCTTCAATGAGGCCGAGGCCGTTGGGCCTCGGAAATGCTTATATCGGAATAGAAAATGTAACTATACGAGATAGCTTCAATGAGGCCGAGGCCGTTGGGCCTCGGAAATGGGCACTTCTTCGGGCTTATGCTTAGTAAGCAGAATTTGCTTCAATGAGGCCGAGGCCGTTGGGCCTCGGAAATGGTCGAGCATGGCAAGCAGGTTTTGTAATTGCCCTAAACTAGCTTCAATGAGGCCGAGGCCGTTGGGCCTCGGAAATGGACGAGGCCGAGCTGACGATCAAGCGCCGGGACGCGCTTCAATGAGGCCGAGGCCGTTGGGCCTCGGAAATGAAGTCGCGCCGCCACGGATCCGCGTCGAATTCCACGCTTCAATGAGGCCGAGGCCGTTGGGCCTCGGAAATGCCACCTTTGTCGGGGGTAGTGCGGGTCAGGACCCGCGCTTCAATGAGGCCGAGGCCGTTGGGCCTCGGAAATGTTGCGGTTCAGGTCGTGGCTCGAAGAGATGTGCGAGCTTCAATGAGGCCGAGGCCGTTGGGCCTCGGAAATGCTGGAGTGCGAGTTCACCCTCAAGGAATACAGCGAGGCTTCAATGAGGCCGAGGCCGTTGGGCCTCGGAAATGACCAGATTAAGTTCGTGAGAAACAGCCTGGACGTAGCTTCAATGAGGCCGAGGCCGTTGGGCCTCGGAAATGGCGCGGGAGCGCATGTCGTTCACCTATCTGCAGGATGCTTCAATGAGGCCGAGGCCGTTGGGCCTCGGAAATGTGCGAGGATACCTTGCCCGGCCTGCTGTGGGACGACGCTTCAATGAGGCCGAGGCCGTTGGGCCTCGGAAATGGATTCGCGGCCCAGCAGACCGCGGCCAGCAGCGATACGCTTCAATGAGGCCGAGGCCGTTGGGCCTCGGAAATGAAGAGGGCGTTTCTGGAGGCGAAAAGGGCCAGAGGGCTTCAATGAGGCCGAGGCCGTTGGGCCTCGGAAATGCCAATGCAACGCCGGCCTTCGTCGTGAACATCATCAGGCTTCAATGAGGCCGAGGCCGTTGGGCCTCGGAAATGGGACCCGCGCAAGCTCTACGGCTTCGTCACGCAGCAGCTTCAATGAGGCCGAGGCCGTTGGGCCTCGGAAATGCACGCCGATGCTGCCCACCTCGGCGGTGCGCACCGCGGGCTTCAATGAGGCCGAGGCCGTTGGGCCTCGGAAATGGTGGGACCGTGCGTAGGATAATCACTGTTGCCTACTGCTTCAATGAGGCCGAGGCCGTTGGGCCTCGGAAATGCCAGGGCAACGCCCGGCGGGTGCAAGGCGAGATCGAGCTTCAATGAGGCCGAGGCCGTTGGGCCTCGGAAATGGGCTGGCGTTGGGATCTGGAGGTTACCAGAGTCCCAGCTTCAATGAGGCCGAGGCCGTTGGGCCTCGGAAATGGATTTATGACGCACAGATTAGTACACGATGGAGCCGGCTTCAATGAGGCCGAGGCCGTTGGGCCTCGGAAATGCGGGGTATACCTTGGTGCAGCAGATGGTCTTCCGGATGCTTCAATGAGGCCGAGGCCGTTGGGCCTCGGAAATGAACGACACCCCGGAGGAGTATGTCCGGCAGAACATTGCTTCAATGAGGCCGAGGCCGTTGGGCCTCGGAAATGCCGCTTCAGCTCGCGGTACATGGCCGCCTTGTGGGGGCTTCAATGAGGCCGAGGCCGTTGGGCCTCGGAAATGGTCCGGGCAAGGCAGCAGGGGGCAGAATAGGGCTGGGCTTCAATGAGGCCGAGGCCGTTGGGCCTCGGAAATGTATCAGACACTGGTTGGCAAGATCTTTATCAATACGCTTCAATGAGGCCGAGGCCGTTGGGCCTCGGAAATGTCCGGGACCTTGCTCGCGTCGATGCCCATGAAACTCGCTTCAATGAGGCCGAGGCCGTTGGGCCTCGGAAATGTAACGGACTGTTACGTTCAAGGCGCATAAATTCGCCGCTTCAATGAGGCCGAGGCCGTTGGGCCTCGGAAATCGCGCAGCTTGGCGGTGGTGACGCTGGCCTCGGCCGCTTCAATGAGGCCGAGGCCGTTGGGCCTCGGAAATGTGCCTTCATGGTATGATCCTTTCCCTCGCTCACAAAGCTTCAATGAGGCCGAGGCCGTTGGGCCTCGGAAATGCCTGCTGGCGATATGGCACATTGTGCAGCTCCACCAGGCTTCAATGAGGCCGAGGCCGTTGGGCCTCGGAAATGCTATTCGGTGCATCGCGTGACGCTGGACGATGCGTTGCTTCAATGAGGCCGAGGCCGTTGGGCCTCGGAAATGGCGGGCAGCCGTCTTGTTCGTTGAGGTCGCCGTCCTGCTTCAATGAGGCCGAGGCCGTTGGGCCTCGGAAATGCACCAAGACCGCCGACAAGCATCGCGTCGGCGCCGCCCGCTTCAATGAGGCCGAGGCCGTTGGGCCTCGGAAATGCCTCTCGCCGTCTATCGCAGCATCAATCCAATTAAGGCTTCAATGAGGCCGAGGCCGTTGGGCCTCGGAAATGGTCGCGCCTGCCGCTGCCCTTGCCTTTGCCTTGCAAGCTTCAATGAGGCCGAGGCCGTTGGGCCTCGGAAATGGGCCCCTTTGTAAATCGGCTCGGGGCAATGGTCAAGCGGATTGATTTCGAGAGGTTCTGTTTTTGGGTCATTTTCTGGCTGCCACATTGGGTTTCGGTTTCCATCAAGCGGTAAAAATCTCAATTTTCAAAGAACTTGTGCTGTTCGAGTGCTGGCGGGGGAAATGACGCCACCGCAGTGCTCGCGCCGAATTGGCAAAAAATTGATGGCTTCGCAAAAAGTCCAATATCTGCGTTGCGCCGCATCCCTCGGAATTTCACGTACTCCTCTGTACGCTGCATTCCTCGGGATTTGCGACGCCTTGATCTTGAACTTTTTTCTTTGCCATCCAAAATCCGACTTTTTGCGGTGCATCAAAATTTACACGATCAAAGCCTTACGTTCAATCGGATCGAACGGCCGACCCATGCTCGTCACTTTGGGTTGAACGTTTTCAGCCGGCCCAACGTCAATGATCAACACGTGGTCTTCATCGTGGTCGATAATTTCCGAAAGTGCATCACTCATGCGAAGGTATTTCAGCTTGTCGAGCCGACACTGAAAAACTGAAAGCTGCATCCATTCGCCGAAACCCTTCATCGTCTTATAAACCTTGCGCCAGCGCCGGCTGCTACTGATATCATATGCCACCAGGTAGAAATGTTCCATGATCAGCGCGTCACGAAATTGGGGTAGCGGGGGATTTCACCAGTCAAATAGCGCGCCAGCAGCCGTGCCTGAACCTCGAACAGTCGCCGGTAGCTGACACGATATTTGAAAATCGGGTGAGTAATCTCCTGTTCCATTCGTCGCTCGAACGCGGCGATAAAACGCTTTCGTCCCGGAGCTTTGAGGTTACAGCCCACAGCCGTGGTCACGAAATCTTCGGGCCGGACCTCGCCGTTGTTCACCGCCATGATCACGGCCGAATCAGCCACCAACGGTCTGAACGGCTCCATCATGTCCAGGGCCAGAGCCGGCCGGCCGAAGCGCGGCTGGTGGAAAAAACCGCGGTACGGGTCCAGCCCCACCGCGGAGAGGGCCACTGTCCACTCGCGGGTCAACATGGCGTAGGCAAACGAGAGCATGGCGTTTATCGGGTCCTTGGGCGGGCGCCGGTTGCGCGCGGACAGATCGAAAACCTTCAAACCGTCATGGTTGCAGGAAAGCATCCGCGTGAAATTTTGAAAATAGTGCCGGGCGCTGTTGCCCTCCACCCCCAGCAAGGTTTCCAAAGACTTTGCCAGGGCAGCCTGGCCGATGTCGTTGCGCATGGTCAGCATCAATTCACGCGGCGCCTTGCCGCCGTCATTATCGTCATGCTGCGCCTCGGTTTCTTCCCCTGGCAAGACGCACTCCACCTTGTCTTGATCCGGTGGGTCCGGTGACAGCTTCCAGTTGCGTCGCAACAGGGTGCGGCAGTTGGCGATCTTGGCCGCCACCCAGTTGCGCGCCAGCTTGAGGCACACGTCCGGGTCGAAGCTGGCACGATATTGGCCGGTGCGGTTTCCAACATTTTTATGGCCCGTGCCTATCATGTGCCCCACGAACCATCCGCCGTAACTCAAAAAGGTCACCGGGATTTCGCGGGTCATGCACTCGTGCAGCAGCGGCGTGGATATGCCGCTCGATCCGTAGAGCACCACCTGGGAAACATCGTTGAGCCGGGCTTCGGCGATCTTTTCCTTCTTTTCCTCTACAACGATCTGCTCGCCATCCTTGCGCAAGTATGCCCGGGGCGCTTGCACATACAGCGGCAGCCCCTTTCCGGCGGCGGCATACACCGGACGCGGCGCCACCTGGCAACGATTGAGAAAACGCACTTCATCCGGCAAACAGATGCCGAGAAGCGAACATCGCGCGCACTTGGGGCTGTCGGCAAGCGGCGGCGGGGTCTGTGACGATACGGCCAGTTGCCGCAGCCCTTGGATGCCCGCCAGGGTTTCGGCGATCAGTTCATCGTCAAACCGCACCGGCACCCGTTCCCGAGACCCGTGAAAATACAACACCCCTCCGTCGCAGGAAAATCCGTGCTCGCGCAGCAACAGTCCCTGGGCGCAGACCTGAACCCTTTCGGGCGCATAGGCCCCGGCGGCCACGTGGGGCCGCTTGCCCTTTTTGTAGTCTACCGGAGTGACGAGGCTGCCTTCGCCTTCGACCAGATCAATCTTGGCGGTGATGCCCAACCGCTCGGAACTCAACGACACGGATTGGGCATGGATCTTTGCTTCGGCTTCTTCGTCCGTTTCGGCCGGCAGGCTTCCATTTTCCCGATCCACCCGCTTGTGCCGGATATGCCCCTCCACCGTGTCGGCGTTGTGGGCGAACTCGCCCTGAACCCACATCAGATAGGCGAGACGGGGGCAATAGACATACTCGTTGAGAATGCGAACGGGGATGAGACCCGTGAACCCGAGCACTGGTTTGGCGGCTCCGGGATCGCTCACTTCCGATTTTTCACTGCCCGCCACGTCTGCCTCCCCTATTGAGTCGAGCCTCGCTTCGCACGCGATAAAGCCTTTCGGTAAACCCGCCTTCTTCCACGAAGTCTTTCTCAAGGTTGCGAAGCTGTTGGTCCAACAAGAAATTGGTCTGGTGCAAAACACACACCATTGTATTTGCAGCCACCTCCGGGGGTGCGTTTTCGATATAGGTCCTATAGGTCAAATAGGACCTATCCTTGCGGTAGCACAAATCGCGCGTCGAACGGGCGCGTGGATGATCCTTGAGCCAGAGGCGCAGTCCGCGCTGGCGCAGGAAATCTTTGTAATCCAGCAAAAGCTCCTCCAAGCTGGCACGAGCCACGCCGACCAATTTCAGCTCAGTCTTTTTGGAGGTGCCCGAAGCCATGCTCCCTTCGGCGATATTCTGCTTGCCGCTGCGTGCTGCCTGCACCATCTGATCGTGCGTACGCGAACGGCGGTCGATGAAGCGGTTGCAGAACGCCACGGTGCCGTCATAAACGATTTCGGCCATCTTGAAGGACTGAAGCTCCTGGTAGCCTCCATGAGGCGGGATCAAACCGGTAGAATCTTTCTCGGTCATGATGGTTTCGCCTCCTTCCTTTACTGGTGAAGTTTTTTGAGTATAGGGCCAATAGGTCTTACAGGACCTATATTCTCTTGCCGTTTGAACCCGACAATCCAAAGAACTCCATGCCAAAGTAGCTGAATTAGCCTTGAATTTGAAAGAACCATTCTTCAATTATAATGGTACAGCAGTCGAAAAATTTCGAAATTTTCCCTGGGTTAATCTCTGGCATCTAAAAATTTCCACCACTCCAATTTTTTTGAGTTTATTTCGATCCGGTTTTGATGTTTGGAGTTCATGGAGAGACAAGAGAGAGCGAAGCGTCTCGATTGATAAGGGGGATTCCCAAATGGGCCAAGTAAGAAAAATACCTTTCGCCCTATTTTGTGTAAAAGCAGTCGTCTCCAAACTGTTGATTTTTGGCGCAGTCACAAACAGCGGCAATGCCTCAATGGCGAGCCGATTTGCACCCCACACACATCCTGCAACTTTACGGTTTCGGTCTCCGCTTGGATTTTGCCACTGAAGCGCATATCTCACATCGTCGGCGGGGTCCCATCTCATTGTGTGCTTTTCAACTGGGTCATCATATTGCCATAAAGAAAACAATGTCTTGCTGATGTGGAAGACTTCTGTATCCGACACAATCTGGCGAATCGTCCCGAGAAAATGCTGATGGCCAGCACCACTCATGGTTCGCATAGCTGTATCAGCGATACTTTCGGAGTTCTTATCACACAAACTCTCGCATCCATATGCTGCCATAAAATCTGCAAACCTTCTATCGTTTAGATGCGATTCTTTTTGAGCTTTCAGCACCTCATTTCGAAAAACTTCAGGCGACAATGAAAGATTATCAGAAAATTTAAATGCAGGATGATTCTGCATTTGTTTGAGTGTGATATTCAATTTTGAAACAAAATCTGCTTCTGCAACATAGAAATGGAACGATAAAACTGGACGCCAAGCTCCGTCATGCTTGCGCCATTCCATGGTAGTTGGATAATCGGTGCTCCAAGCCATAGAAGCAGTTCTCAACACGCCCACCGCCGCCAAAAACCCCAACGGATTGGCCCCGTCGATGCCTTTCAAGATAAGTTCGTTCACCGTTTGGCCCTCCGTTCCTTTTCCTCATGCTCACTTTGGCGATGGTCGGCCAATCGTAAAATAGTCTCCAGCCAGGCAAGCCCCCACCAGCCATAACGGCGGGTAAGGCGCCAAAACCGTTCAGAAACACCGGAGTCGAGCCGCTCAAGACGAGTGTCTGAGTTGGCTGAGAGTCGCAAGCCATCAACAATTAGCGTTACGTCTGTCGGATTTTGGTCAAAAACAACCGGTGCAAACGGTCGGCAGTGTCCGTGGTGGCTCGCGATCAGATGAAGCACCAGTTCACGAAGTTGCGGATCGGCCGGCAAAGCATCGGCGCCGGATTCCGCCAGACGAACCGAAAGTAGTTCATGCCGGTAGCCTTCAGGATAACCGGTTGCTTTCCGTGCACGTGCATAGGCGAGACGGCCTTGAGGGATTTCTTCCGATTTGGCCAGCAGTTCACCGCGCGCCCAGGGGTTGCCACCCCTCAAAAGCGCCTGGAACCGCGGATCGGCCTTGCCCGGGTCATGAAATTTCCCTGCGATGCTTTCAGCATCCAGGAGATTATCCTGCAAGCCGCAGCATGTCGCAAAACGTCGGGCCAATGCACCCACAGCCTTCAAATGGCTTTCCAGCGAAACATAGGTGGTGCCGGAGGAACTGGCGTCATCCTCGTCTGAGAACCAGTCGACGTTTTCATTCGCAGATTGCTCGCCCTGCGGATCGGTTCGCTCACGCCCCCTGAGAACCACCCCTGTCTCAAGCGGATGGAGGATGATGTCGCGTTTTAGCATCGGCTCACTGGCGAGGCCAGTAGCAATATTCCTCAACCACCCAGGTGCAGTTTCATCTCCTGAAAGCATGACAAGGGCATCTTTCACAGTGGCCGAAAAACCTTCCGGATCTTCTTCAATCGAATTCCTCGCCTGATCGGCCAGTTGGTGAAAGCGGTTTTTAAACTCACCATCAGGCCACTGTTCGATGATAGCCGGGTGAAGCCGCAACAAGCACTTGCCCCTGACCTTGGCATACGCCCTGTCCCCCCAATCCCGAGGTGGTTTGGAGTCTTCGGCGAAAGGAAAATCACCCAGAGATCCCCATCCCTTTTCAGTAGCGGGAATAATGACGACATCGCCGGGTTTGACCTGTCCGGAATTGGACACTACTTCCGCTTCTTCCTTGCCCCTCCATCGAATCACCCTGCGAACACGCCCGATGTTGCCGTCATCGGGCTTGGTTTCAAAGTCCTGGAAAACGGAACCTTCTACGTCGGCAAGCTTGTCCATCGGGGTTTCGCCGACATCCATCCAGTGACGCATCGCCCAGACCGGAACCGAAAGAGCTTCTGCGACGGAAGGCGGACAAAGCGCCATCACATCCAGTGACTTTTCTGCGCGATCGAAGGTAGAAAGATCGATATCCGCCCGCCAACAAACTTGAACATCCGCAGACACCCGACCCGGTCCATGCAGAAACAGGGAGACATCGGGTGTAGGGACCGGCGCTGGCATGGTCTGGCCCCAGCAGTCCACATGAGCGGGAAGCATCACAGGAGCATGGACGGCGGTCGCATTCAGTTTTTCCAGAACTTCGGTGGTTAAGCGTTCGGTTAATGCACAAATTCCCATGTCGATTGCGCCGTCTTCGCCGGCTTGCTCGATCAACCACTGCCAGGTTCGGCTCAACGGTTCGCCATAAACGGGATCTTCGGCGCTGGATTTCACCAAATCGGTCCGCATCAGGATTGCAGCACGAGCTTCGATTGCCCGTCCCATTCGGTTCAACCGCCCGAACCGCTGGCGAAGGGCATCGAGACTGGCGCACTCGGTAATCAGCACGTCGAAATCCAAATCCGCACCAACTTCCAGCGTCTGGGTCGCCACAACAAAAACCGGTGATTCAAGACGGCGGCTTTTCGCTTGATCCGAAGAAAGCTGAAAGCGCTTGAGCCTTTCGGAAATGGTGTCGTCTTTGTCGATTGGCCGCATACGGCCAGTGAGAAGAATGGCATTTTCGCCATACTTTTGAACAAGCTGATGATGCACTTCCCTTGCTATTGCCACATAATTTGCGAAAATGACGGCAGCCACCGGCTTGCCTTCCACAAGCGCCTCGGCTTCTTTCACCAAATCGGCTGCAAGGTCTTTTTTCGCATTTTTCCCGCTCGCCTTGCTCGGTCGTAATATTGCCATCTTGGATGCAAGTTGGCGGTCTCCAAGAGGGTGCCCTTTGGTCCGGGGTTCCTTGGACGTATCGATAAATACGTCCTTGGTGTCCGGTGGGGTAGCCGACATGATGGAAACATGAAAGGGATTCGGCAAAGGCATTTCAGCCCATGAGCGGTATTTACGGACAGAGTGCAGGGTTTCCATAAACGGCTGGGAACAGTGAGCCTCATCCAAGAGAATGAGAGAATCGTTGCCGGTCAGCCCAGCCTGAATCGGCCACGCCTTGGGTGAACGTCCGTAGGCACGAAACAACAAGCGTGAGCCGATCTGATCCACTGTAGTCGCGATGATGGCCGGTTGAATCGGAGAGCGCGCCCATGCGTCGGACCGGTACATGCCACCGCGCAGCTGGTAGCACATAAGCGGAATGTCGCTGCCTGACAGCATCCGCAATCTTTCAGCTACATCGAAAAGGATGCCGCTTTTGGCGCCTATCAACGCTTTTGAGATTTTCTTGGAGCGCTCAAAGGCCTCGTCAACAATCACCCGGCGGTCCACAACGAAAAAGATTCGCCGGGGAGCTTTTGATCCCCATACGCTGCCCTGTTTCACGGATTTGGCCGCAAGTGCATACACGGCGATATCTATGCAGGCGGTTTTCCCTGATGCCGTTGGCAATGCGATGGCTTCGGGCCAAGGGTTTTCAGGACTATCCAAGACCCGCCGGGCCAAAGTTTTTTGCCAGGCAAACGGGCAATATCCCCAGAGTGCTTGAAAGAACTCGTCGAACCCTTCAACGGTCGGCCCGGTCATTGGCCTGCTCCTTTCTATCCATCGGACGAAAGAGCCCGTATCCCTTGAAGCGCCCGGCGCCAACGATCAGGGGCCCAATTACCGGCTCTGAGAACAGAATCACCGCGTGACAGTGGTGCATCCGTCCGCCATCGGCTTTTCTTTTGATTGGTGGAAATTCCCGCGAGTGGGGGGCGCCTTCAACCCGTGAAACCGGGTGCAGCAAGACGTCTTCAGGGCGAGGCAAGCCGACTCGCTCGCAGGCATCCTTGACCACCTCGGCCGCCTTCTCCCATTTGTCCTTCCCGTTAAAGTGACGGTCCAAAACAACCGGCGTCACGCTGGCCCAACTTTTTGAAGCCTTTGTCCAAGCTTCCCCTCTCAGGTTCCAGGGCGGTGTTTCTCGCGTTTCTATTTCCATTTGGCACTCGAACCAATCTCGGTTAAACAATCGGACCGGTCGGGGCAACCCGTACTCGTCTCTTAACCAGGGTCCGATGCTGTTGCCCGCCTCTGCCTTGTCGACGGACCGGGGGATCGCGAGGGCAACACCCATAACGCGGCCGTCTGCATGCTCGTGACCGACAAAAGCCAGCGGAATAATGGCAAGGTGGGGTTCTCGTGAGGGTGACTGGTCCGGCCTGTGACCGGAGATCCATTCCGGAATCGGCTGGGGGCATCCGGATAACAAGGCGCCACGAACGGCCTCGGTTAATTTAAGGGTTGCATGCAGGGTCAAATGCTTGCCGGCAAGACTCAGAACAACGAGATTTTCATCAAAAATGCTTCGGAGCATGTCGGGTTGATCGATTTTCACCGCTGGCCCGTATCCTTGCCATAAGCTTGGTTCGGGCCGCAAAGATCGGGGAATGTGGCCACCAAAACTGTCGGTTTTTGCTCTGCATTCGGCGATAGATGAATCGATGGCCGCCATTTTTTGTTTAAACGGCTTTTCAGCTTCCTTTTTTTCCGCCCCTTTTAATCCTTTGAGGGCGCCTTTGCGTTCTTGGTCAAGCTCCTTTCGGATAGTTTCAAGCGTCGAAATCGCTACTGTAGCATCACGGTATCGAACAACGTTGTCCTTGTTACAACGTGCTCTGAGATACTCGAGCCGACCAGCGCCAAAGACCCGCAAGCGATGTGTGGCAACGCCACTGACAGGAACGAGGGTAGGTGGAGGGGGATCTTCAGTGAGCCACATCTGCACGAACGATGCGGAATGGCCGATGGAAACCACGTTGCGGCAAAGACGACCAATCGCTTGCCTATGCTCTTGCGGAAGGTTTTCCTTCCAGATCAGGTGGACTTCAGGATGGCGGGGGATGGCAACCGGAAATCTGCGGGCCTGGCGGGGGCGGAATTCGGGCAGCAAAGTCAGCCCAGCTTCTTTGAGTTTGGCCTCGTCATGTGAATCCGGCATTTTTTTAGAGAGGCTTGAGTCGTTCACTGGGACATAGCTCGTTACAGGTATTTGGCCTTTTAGAGTCCTCCGCGTTTCAGCATCAGAAGCTGCAATTTCAGGCGCGGGTAGTTGTTCGAACCATTCGAGGGCGGCTTTCTCTTGTTCATTCTGTCCGGTTTCAAACCATGCCGCCGCCATCGCCATGAAAACCCGGTCCGGGTGCGGCGGCCATTCAGCGCGTTCCTTGTTCGCGCCATCGGCGGCTGCCATCACCCAGCCGTTCAGGAAATGGATGCATAGTCCGAACATTATTGCCCCTCCTCTGCCACACTTGAAGCCTCCAATTCCTGGCTGCGCTTGACCAGTTCGATCAGGTCGGGATGCGGCGTCAAAGCAATCGTATCCTCCCATGGCAATTTGGGGGTTGTTTTCGCTTCCGCAAACGCCTTATTAAAGAGCGAAACAGCAGTTGCAGCGTCCAGTTTGTATTTCAGTGGTGCCTGCCCCGGCGTAGCGAGCAACTCCCAGAAAAATTCCTGCGTAGAGACAAGTTGACAACGCGAACGTAGATCCGCTCCCTCTTCCCGTGTCAAAACGGCTCCCAGCAGCCCAAGCGCGGCAATAACCGTGCGCGCCTTTAGGTCCACATCTACCTTTTCAGGTATCGGGAAGCGCAATCGGCGAATCGCCGCCAAGGATAGGACGGTTGTTTGAACGGCCTTGCTGATGGTAAAGCCACCGTCTGTGATGGTGGGAGTTACATTGCCGTGATTGATTTCCGAAGGCCTTTTTCCTTCTTTCTTTTTTGCCGCCTTTTCTGTGGTTGTTTCTAAAGAAATGCTCCAATCGGGGCTTCGATCGTCCTTCACAGCGCGATCCAGGACAGGACCGGCACCCAATTTGATTTGAAGCGGATCAATCCTACTGCTGGTCTTGTTCCCGGGCTGCGCATGGAACCCAACGATTTCCGATACGATGGCGCGTTGAATCTTCGCGCCTAACCCGCCTCTTGGTCCTGTGGAATCCCAGATCCCAAACACGAGGGCAGTCGGGCACAGGCCAAAAAGACCGGTTGCGTTTCTGACGTCTGCATTATCCAGAATCTTGCCCTTTTCAGACTTGCGAAACATGACGCTCCTGCCATTTTCTTCGATCAGACTGTCGCGGAAGATGGCATCCGCGATACGATGCGGCGCTTCCAGGCTGGTGACGGTGAATTTTTTAAGAAGCTTTTCATCTTCGAATTTTGCCTCAACAAGGGGAAGACTGATGCGCTTCGGAGTCGCACGGACGGCGTCCAGCAGCGCCAGTTCCATCCTGTTGGCTTGGGATTGAACTGAATCGAGCAGCACGCAGGGCACGGGTGCTCCGTCGATATAGCGAGTCTCGATGGCGTACTTTCCCCCTTCATATGTTGGCGGGAAAACCTTGTCGCCGGGGCCACCGGCCGGTTGGTATTCAGTCACGCATCGAAACGCCGCAGCATGCCCCGCCACCGCTTGCTTCAGGTCATCAAACGTCAAAACTTTAGCTTCATCAGTCATAGCGGTCTCCTTTTTGCTGTTTTGAGCTGTTGATTTTCTAAATTAATTTAGTTTTTTATGCCTCAAATCGGTTCTTCGGCGGTTGAATACCGTTCCCACAAATTCCCGTGATATAGGGCAATAACAAACTCTTGACAGTACGTCACGGCTTCATGGTTTTCTCCTGCCGCTATTGCGGCGCACGCGCATTTTGCTTTCTGACTCCTTCAGGCAGTTTTCCGGTGAAAAAGCGGACATGCAAGTTTCCAACTCCGGCTTTCAGCCAAGGGGGGTGCATGTTGCACCACCATCGGCCAACGCCACCTTCAGTTGTCGACAAATCGTCGGCAACTGCGCCCCGGCCTTATGCTGGCTGCCTGAGGTCTGCCGAGACCCTGCCGCCATGCCGGCCCGAGGGCCAGTTCAAAAAGTACACACCCTTGGCTGCCCGGAACGCGAGCTCATGTCTGCATGCGTCGGGCCTTAAGGTCCTCGGTCCGATCGGACGGATCGAGCGGATCGGTCCGATAAGCCGGGGGCGGTCCGCCGAAAATGGCGCTTCTGTTCTCTTGGGAATCCTCATGGGGCCTCCCCGCCGGTCTTTGGGGCATCCGTTCAATCGGTCTGATCCCTCCGATGGCAAACTATTTTCCTGTCTCCAGGGGCCTTGTCCCCCTGCATTCCGGGTAGCCGGGGCAGCCCCAAAACCGACTGCCGGCGTTCTTGCCCTGCCGGGCGGTTCTCAGCCGCATGGGCTTGCCGCATCGAGGGCAGCGCGGGGGCTGCTGATCCGACCGATCCGCCGGATCGGGCAGCTCCTTCTGCCGCTCCCGCTCGGCCAGGCGAGCCGCCAGCAAACTTTCCCGGTAGCCCCCTTTTTCGATGACGGCCTGCTCCAGGGCCGCGATCTGCCGGTCGAGCAGGTAGTTGGCCTGGTGAATCAGGCAGATCAGGGTGTTGGCCACGATGCCGGGGTCGGCGTGCGCCAGCCAGGAGCCGTAGGAAGTTGCTTTTCTCGACCGATCCGTCCGATCCGTCGGATCCGTCCGATCGGCTTTACTCCGCCCCAACTGCCGCACTTGCATCGCTTCCGGGGAATCCTTGGCCCAGCGGACGAGACCCCGCTGGCGCAGGAAATCTTCGTAGTCCAGGAGCAGTTCGTCCAGGCTGGCCCGGGCCACGTTGGTCAGGTGGATTTCCGAGGCGCTGCTGGTGGCCCCGGCCCGGTTGCCTTCGGCAATGTTTTGCCGGCCGCTGCGCGCCGCCTGAACCATCTGATCCCGGGTGCGCGAACGCGGATCGATGAAGCGCTCGCAAAAGGAGACCGTGGCGTCGTAGATCAGGGTGGCCGTTTGAAAACTGTGCAGCCGCCGATAGCCGCCGCCCGGTCTCAGGCGCTGTTTCCGATCAGTCCGATCCTTCCCATCCGTCGGATTCAATTTCTTAAGCGAAACGGGTCGTTCCGGTACCATCGGAGGGGCCTCCCGGGTTCATGGCGTTTCCGGGCGGTGTTTTCGGCGCCTGCCGTTTTTCGCCCTCCACCCTACCCCCGGTCACTGACATACCGTGACAGTGCGAATGAGAAAAAAATCGTCACCTGAAAAATTTTTCATGATGGAGCCAGGAATCGAAAAGCGCCTGGAGCTTGCCGGCAGCCTCTATGAACTCCGGGGCGCCGGGATAATACCCGGCGAGCAATTGCCCGGGCATCGCCCAGTAGGAACGGGGGAACGGGGTGAGCAAAGATCGGCTCCTTTCGGCAGTTGAAACAAAAAGCCCCACCCTCTCGGAGGAAGGCAGGGCTTGGTCTCAGCCGTTTCGCATCGTTTTGCTCCTGTTTTCATATCCTTTGATCCCATACTGCCGTAAATTCGGGATGTCAAGCATCGATGAGCAACCAGGGATGATAATGAATACTAAAACCGAAAACATAGGGAGCGCGGCAGCCGCGTAGGGGTGCGCCCCCGGTTCACCGTTGGGGGCAAAGTGACATGTGCTGGCCCTGGCCCCGAAAAATGATCCCCTTGGCGGGTTCCTTTGGCAAAATAGGCGGGGCTGGAGCGGGGCAAACTGGCTCAAAAAAAAGGGGTTACGGCGGGTATCGCCGTAACCCCTTGTTTTTCTTGGTGGGCCGTGTTGGAATCGAACCAACAACCTACTGATTAAGAGTCAGTTGCTCTGCCTAGTTGAGCTAACGGCCCGAAAAAGTGAAAAAGAGTAATTAGTCGAAGCCCCTCCGGTTGTCAATCCCAAAAATCAAAATTCCCCATCAAAATTCTTGCCCGCTCTGGGCCGCCGCTTCTCGCGCCGAGCCCGCTTCCATTCGGGGTCTTCGTTTTTTCCCCGGCGCGGCCGCCGGGGCTTGGTCGGATCGGGCTCCAGCTTCATGTAGAAGCTGCCGGGGTGAGGTTCGGTTTCGGGAACCGCCGGTGGCGCCTTGGACGCCTGCGGTTTCTCCTTTTGCGGCGGCGGCGCGGTGAAGGTCCCCGGCGGCAGCAACCTGGCCAGAAACAGGTGCTGGCCGTAGCGCTCGATGGAAACGCCCGCCTTGGCCAGGGACCGGGGCTGAACGATGAGCAGGACGGGTTCAGGGTCCCGGCGGCGGCCGATGCGCAGCGCCATTTCGGTATCGGCGCTCATCACCACGCCCGGCGGTGGCGGATCCGGAATGCCGTCCGTCAACACCCGGCCATGGGCCCGGCGGCGGATGCAAACAAACAGTTGGCCGGGCCACTGATCGCAAGGCTCGGGGCGTGGCAGACGGCTTCGATCCAGGGCCCGGATGCGATCGCCTTCCATTTCGATACCGGCACCCGGTCCGGAAATGAGCAGCTCGTTGAGGTCCCCGAGCCGGATGTGGCCGAGGGCGCGCTCCTCGGACGTGGCCTGGAGCAGGGTCTTGATTTTCACGTAACCATCCGGGTCCGCCACCAATCCGAATTCGTCGGGCTGACGGCCCAGGACATAGGCGAGCAATTTGGCCAGCCGGGGCAATTTGTGCGTCGATGTCATGCAGTGTGGCATCCGGTTTCTAAATTTTCACAAGGTCCGCCGGAAGGCCTCGCCGGTGCGGACGACAGGCGTCTTTGCAGGAGCGCCCACCGCCGCCGCTTTGCTTGACCCCGATAGGCCGCTCTGTTATTGCATGGGCCGAATATAGGGGAAAGTCAATCAAGATGGTTTGCGGAAAACGGGAAAGGACCAGAAATGAGCAGACATCAACACAGTGAGGCGCTTTACGAAGCCGCCCTCAAGGTGATTCCCGGCGGCGTGAACAGCCCGGTGCGCGCCTGCCGTTCGGTGGGCATGGCATGTCCGCCGTTTATCCAGCGCGCATCCGGATCCAAAATCGTGGACGCCGACGGCAACACCTACATCGACTACATCGGCTCCTGGGGGCCCATGATCCTCGGCCACCGCCACCCGGAAGTGGTGGCGGCCGTCTCCGCCGCCCTGGACCGCGGCATGAGCTTCGGCGCGCCCACCGACCTGGAGACGCGGCTGGCAGAGATGGTGATCGACGCGGTGCCGGCCGTCGAAATGGTGCGCATGGTCAACTCCGGCACGGAGGCCACCATGAGCGCCGTGCGCCTGGCCCGCGGGTATACCGGGCGCGATGACATCGTGAAATTCGACGGATGCTACCATGGGCATGCCGATTCCCTGCTGGTGGCCGCCGGCAGCGGGGTGGCCACCCTGGCGATTCCGGGCAGCCCCGGTGTCCCGGAGGCCTTTGCCGCCCATACCCTTTCCCTGCCTTACAACGATGCCGATGGGTTCCGGAAAGTGATGAAGGCGCAGGGAGACAGGATCGCGGCGGTGATCGTCGAGCCGGTCGCCGGGAACATGGGGCTGGTGCCGCCGCTGCCCGGATTCCTCGAAACCCTGCGCGAGGAAACGTCGCGCCACGGCAGCCTGCTGATCATTGACGAGGTGATGACCGGTTTCCGGGTGGCCTACGGCGGGGCCCAGTCGCTTTTCAACATCCAGCCGGATCTGGCAACCTTCGGGAAAATCATCGGCGGCGGGCTGCCGGTGGGCGCCTATGGCGGACGCCGTAAAATCATGGAGCGCATGGCGCCCGGAGGGCCCGTGTACCAGGCGGGAACCCTCTCGGGCAACCCCATGGCCATGGCCGCGGGGATTGCCACGTTGACCCGCTTGCAGGCCCCCGGTTTTTACGAAAACCTGGATCGGGTTTCCGACCGTCTGGCCCGCGGACTGAAAAGCGAAGCGGACAAGGCCGGCATCCCGGTGTCGGTGTCACGGGTCGGCTCCATGCTCGGAATGTTCTTCACCGACGGTCCGGTGCACAACTTCAGCGATGCCAAAACCAGCGATCTGGAACGGTTTACGCGCTACTACCAGGGAATGCTCAACGAGGGGATCTACCTGGCGCCCTCCCAGTTCGAGGCGCTTTTCGTATCGGCGGCCCACAATGAAGCGGACATCGACGCCACCCTGGCCGCCGCCGGTAGAGTGATGTCAACGCTGGCCGGCTGATCGGTCCCGCCGATCCGGTTCACCGGGGCAGCCGGGGGAGGTGCTCCCCCTCTGGCTGCCCCCTGTTTTCCGACCTTCCGGCAACCGCCTGGAAGGTTTCCCTTCAAACGGCACGCCTCCAAGCGAAAGGCCGCGGCGCCGGATTCACCATCCCCGGCCGCCGATGATCTTTTTCAGTTTCTCTTCGAGCTGCTGCTCCACCACCAGCATCTTGTTGGCCTGGGCGCTGTGGATCTTTTCCAGCAGCACACTCATGTCCGCCGGTTTTTCCACAAGGTCCATCGCTCCGAGCTTCATGGCGGCGATGCCGTCCTGGACCGTCGCCTGGCCGGTGAGCAGGATCACTTGCGACTCCGGCTGCTTGGTCTTGATGATCTTCAACGTTTCCAACCCGTCGACTTCCGGCATGCGCAAGTCGAGGATCACGGCGTCAAAAGTCTCCTCCTCGATCTTCTGCAACGCTTCATGAGCCGAGGAAGCGGTCGTGACCTCGAGGCCGCGAGCGGTCATCCGCTCGGCCATGACCTCCAAGAAATCGGTTTCGTCATCCACCAAAAGAACTTTTTCACTCATCTCGACCCCCTATCGATCGCCCCGAGAAGGCGTTTGGAAGGCTGGTTTCGTCGCCGCCGGCGACGGGAACACAACCGATGTTGAATATTAGGTCCGATTCAGCAAAAAAGCGAAACAAATCCTCCCCGCGTCCTCCCCGCGCGCCGATCCTCGGGCGTCCTCCAGCCGGCCCCACGGGACTGGCAACCCCGGCGGAATCGACGGTGGGGATCCGATTACGCGCGATCCCAAACCACCCCGAGGCATCCCGGGCCGCTTTCCAGCCTGGCACCGAGACCGGCGGCGAGCGCGGCGGCGGTCTCGGGGACGGTTATATCCCCTTTGACCGCATCGACCGGGGTCATGGCGACGGTGAGCGCCCGGTCCGTTCCGGCCGCCGAGAGAATTACCCTGCCGCCGGATCCGCAGGCGGCAATGGCTGCCTGCAGACAGTCGTAAAGCAAACGCTGCATGCCAAAGACGAAGACGGTCAGGCGCAGCGGCGCGTTGACGGCTGCGACCTCCAGGGCGACGCGCTGCAGGGCGGCCGGCCGGTGCGACAGCGCGGCAGCCAGGGCCAGCATCTCGGGCAGGTCCACCTCTTCCGCCGGCTTGTCCATACTGTGGGCGAACCGGTTGACCTGCTTCGACATTTCATCGGCGCGCCGCACCTGTTGGCCGATGCGGCCCGCAAGGGTTTCCAGCCGGGCCGGATCCAGCGGCCGGCCTCCGGCGGCCATGGCGATCAGGTCCTTGAGCAGTCCGGCGTTTTCGTTGATGATGGCCAGGGCGTTCTTGAAATCGTGGGAAAAAGCGGCCACCACCTTGCCCATGAACTGCAGGGCAGCCAGGTCTGCCATCGCTTCAGGCGTCACCTTCATTCATCCCCCTGCCCGTCTTCCTCCAGCGTCGTCTTGATGGCGGCAATCAGCTCCTCGATGGCCACCGGCTTGACCAGGTAGAATTGAGCGCCGATGTCGGAGGCGACACAGTTGAAATCCTGCTCGGAACCATAGGCGGTCAGAAAAATGAACTTCAGGCCGGGGTGTTTCTCGGCCAGCCGTTCCTTCAGCGCCAGGCCGCCCATGCCGGGCATTTTGACATCGAGAACGGCCAGGTCGAAATCCTGCGATGCCGCCAGGGCGAGGGCGTCCTTGCCACTGCCGGCCCAAGCGACCTCGATGCCCCGCAATTCGAGCCGTTCGGCCAGGGCCGAGACCAGTTCCACTTCATCATCGACTAGGAGGATGCGCATGGCGATGCCTTCGGGCAGGTGGTTTCGGAATTGAGCGGCAGGTCCATAACAAAGCAGGTCCCTTCACCGAGCCGGCTTTCGACCCGGATCTTGCCCCCCATCTCCTGAATCAGGCTGTAGGTGATGGCCAACCCCAACCCCGTTCCCCCCTGGCTCTTTTTGGTTGAGTAAAAAGGTTCGAAAATCCGGGACAAGTCCTCCGGTGCGATACCCGGGCCGTTGTCGCAGATCGACAACCGGAACCCGGCGGACCCCGTGGGGGCGGCCTCGATCTTCAGTTGGCCGCTCTGGCCCATGGCGGCGAATGCGTTGTTGACGATATTGAGGATCACCTGCTGCAGCTTGCCGCGGTCCAGGCACAACGCTTCGAGACCCGGCCCGATCCGGGTGTCGATTTGAATGTTGCGGTGCTGGGCGTCGCGTTCGACGAAACTGAGAACCTCCTGGATGGTTTCCGGCAGGTTGACCCTTTCGATCTTGGCTTCCAGGTTGCGGGCGAAGGTCAACAGGCGTTTGGTGATGCGCCCGGCCCGTTGCACCGCGGTGATGATGTTGTCGATGAGGCCGACCAGCTTCGGGTCCTCGGAATAGGCGGCCTTGAAGGTGAACAGGTCCTTGATGAGCCCCGCCTTTTCGCCGACGATGGCCAGCGGGTTGTTGATCTCGTGCGCCACGCTGGCCGCCATGCGTCCGATGGTCGCCATCTTGTTGGCATACTCCATCTGGTGCAAAGTCGCCAGACGCTTCTCGTCGGCCAGGTGGACCCGCCCCACGATGAAGCTGACCATCCCCAGGATCACCGCCACAATCGCCGAAACGCTCAAGGCCAGGAAAATCCTGAGCCGGACCCGGGTCTTGTACCAGTGGCTCAGCAAGTCCTCCTTCTTTTTGACGATCATGAGGATGAAGGGGGTGTTCTCGATGAACCGGTATCCGATCAACAGCGATTCGCCGCCTTCGGTGGTGTGGGCCATGACCTCGGTGTGCACCGAGGCCTGCGGCACCGGCAGGTTCATGGGTTGCAGCACATCTCCATGGTAGCGCGAGGGGCTCTGCAACACGCCCTGGGCATTGACCATGAAGGCATCGCCGCGGCCGCTGAGTTCTATCCCGGAGAGCAGCTCGGCAAAGGGGCCGATGCCCAGAGAGGCGCGCAGCACGTAGCAGCCCCCGTCCGGGCAGTCCTGTTTGATGGCAATCACCAGATGGGGCACCTGGCGAAAACCGAGGAACACGTCGCTGATGTAGTCACCCTCGGTTTGCACGTGGTGAAACCAGGGCTGATCCTTGTAATCGACGTGCTTCAATGCATAGGGGCCCACATAGGCCCGCTGCTGGCCGTCGGCCCCGATGATGCCCAAATCGACGAAACCCTCGCCGAAACTCTGGTTGAGGTTGTGGAGCAGCATCGCCAGGCGGCCCGGATCCTGCAGGTCGTCCCGATGGTTGTCATGGATGATGAAGTCCAGGGCGGCCCGGCGCTGGGCCAGAAAATACGAGATGGTCCGGTGGGTGTTGGCCACCAAGTTGGCCGTGCGCAGATACGCCTCGGATTCGATGGACCGCTCGGTCACCCGATAGTTGATGATGGTGATGATCAACAGGGGCAGCAGGGCCACGACCGCCAGGATCAACACCGCCAGCCCCCAGAGCCGGCGATAGTTGAACAGGTAGGCCCGGGGAAGGGCTTCCGTTCGCCTTCGGTTGAGAAAGGTGGGCCGGAGCTGTTTGAGCATTTCCGCTATGCCGGGCATGATCGTTTCCCCCGGTCGTCGGCCGGCCTCAGGCGCCCCGGGCCTTTCGCCGACGGATCTTGTCGTTGGCGCGCTTGATGGTCTCGCTGAGCTTGTCGATATCCACCGGTTTTTGCAAGTAGTCGAACGCGCCCAGTTCCATGCAGATTTGGCGGTCGGCGTCGCTGCCGTGTCCGGTAAGGATGATGACTTCCATCTCCGGCTGGGTCTGCTTGACGCGCCGCAGGACTTCGATGCCGTCGATCCCGGGCATCTTCAGGTCCAGGATCATCACGTCCGGCTGGTCCTCGCCCACCAGTTCCAGGGCCATTTCGCCGTCGTAGGCCACCGCCGACCCCATGTCCCGGAGCAGGAGGCGCTCGGACAGCGTCTGGACGAATTCACGCTCGTCATCCACCAGGAGGATGCGCGAAGGCACCTCGAAATTGAAGCGCCGGTAGACATCGGCCTGGTAGAAACCCGGCCCCACCTCGGTCTCCACCGCCGTCACCCCTTCCACCCGGTTGGCGATGGCCTTGAGTTCGTTTTCCAGGCGGCCGAGCATCAGCACGTGCTCGTTGATGGTCAGCGCGACCTTTCCGTCCGAGGCCCGGACGCCCACCTTGTGGCCTTCCTTCACCAGGGCCACCTCCACCCGGGCCGCCAGATGGAAGTCGGCCACGGCCTGCAACGAATTCGGATTGGGTTTCACCACCGGTCGCCCGGCGTGCTCGGAGATCAGGGCGGCGCTCTTTTCGATCGGCTGTTTGTCCGTGGGCAGCAGCAGATCGTAGAGCGCCGGGGCCCACGGATCCTTTTCGGATCGGAGGGCATGCACCCAGGCGGCCCGGTCCTCGTCCTCCATGTGAATCCGCTTGACCGCCTCGCCCTCGTCGATTCCCTCGGCACGGGCGTTGGCCAGGCGCGACGGCATATCGGCGATCAGACAGACCTTCATGGCATGGCTGATCGCCGGCGGGATGAGGTGGCTGCAGAATCCGTGAAGGACCAGCCCGTCCTCGGCCAGGCTTCTGGCCGTGGCCAGGCGAAGGTAGGCCAGCGCCTGCTCCCTTTCGTGAGTGAACTTGTTGAACAGGGACGGCTTGGCCTTGAACGCCCTGGATATCTTGCCCCGGGCGATGCCGGATTCCCTGCTGGCCTCGGCGACCAGGTCCGCATCGGTGACAAGGCGGTGGTTCAACAGCCCCTTGGCCGCTTCGGCGATGGGGTCGGCGTTGCAGTAATTGCCGCTGAAGATCGCGATCACTGGCATTTTATCATCTCCTGGCATCGTTTCAGTTGTGGGCCTCGGCAAGGCGACAGACTGTCAGCAACGGGCAGTCGCGCTCCGTGACGTTTTTATGGGTCCGGGAGTGAATTTCGGCAATGGCCTTTTCCATGGTGGGGAACAGGTCCTCGTCGCCGATCTTCGCCCGCAGGTGGGTGTGGTTGAAGACGCTCATCACCGATTCGTTAACACCGCTGAGGCTCAGGCCGACCCCGGCGCTGCGTACCCGGTCCACCAGCAAGGAGAGCATTTCTTCTCCGGAGGCATCGATATCGTTGATGCCGTTGGCCACGATGATGATGTGCTTCAACTTCTTCTTGCTGAGCATGATCTCGGTGATCTTGTCTTCCAGGTAGGTGGCATTGGCGAAGAAGAGCGGGCCGTCGAAGCGTACCATGGACACGTACGGGCACTCTTCCAGGTTGTGGGTGGCGGCGCAGCGCAGGGCGTTGTCCTCGGCCCGCGCCAGGGTGGCCACCGAGGGGCGCATGCTCTTGTAAAGGAAGACGATGAGCGACAGCACCACGCCGATCATGATCCCCTTGTCCAGATGGGGAGCAAAAGCGAGCGTGGCGAAGAAGGTAATGACGGAAATGACCCCGTCATACCATTTGGCGTGCCAGGCATGAACGAAGCCCGAAACGTTGATCAGCCCAATCACGGCCATCATGATCACCGCCGCCAGCACCGCCTGGGGCAGGTGGTAGAGCAGGGGAGTGAAGAAGAGCAGCACGATGACCACCGCCAGGCTCGTGAATGCGCTGGAAATGCCGCTGACGGCCCCCGCCTGGAGGTTGACGGCCGAGCGGGAAAAGGAGCCGGACACCGGGTAGCTCTTACCGACGGCGCCCAGCACGTTGGCCAGCCCCTGGCCGATCAGCTCCTGGTTGGGATCCAGGCGCTGGCCGGTCTTGGCGGCCATGGCCTTGGCGATGGAGATGGCCTCCATGAAGCCGAGCAGGGAAATGATGACGGCGTAGGGGAGCAGTTGCAGCATCACCTTGAGATTGAAGGCCGGCACGGAGAAGGCGGGCAGCCCCTTGGGGATCTGGCCCACCACGGCCCCGCCGCCCATCATGATCAGTTTGTCGGTTTTAATGGTGGAGCTGCCCACCCTGATGCGCCAGATGCGGCCGTCGCCGTTGGCGCCGGGCTTTTGCTCACCCTTGCGGTAAAAGCGCAGGCCGCCGTCGGGAAGCGTTTCCGCCTGGAACAGCATGTCGCGGATTTCGGCGCGCAGTCTCCCGGCCTCATCCTTCAGGCCCTGCAATCGGGTGGAGATCACATTGGCCTTGTGAAGGGTTTCGAGCACGGCGATCTCGTCGTGGCTCGCCTTGGCCGCCTCGACCTCCTGACTGACGAGGGTGCGGTCCTTGGCCAATGGATCCATCGCCTGGACGGTCCGGTTGTACTCGGCGATGCGCTCCACGGCCGCCGGATCGGCGATGGCCTCGATGCCCGCGGTGCGGTCATTCTGGAAACCGATCGACCAGGAGGCCAGGGTGGTCACCGCCACGGCCACCAGGACGAAGGGGATGCGCGGGTTGAGCCACTTGAGGCCGTACATGATCCCGAAGGCGATCACGCCCATCACCAGCGACGGCCAATGGGTGAAGTTGATGGCCGCCTTGCAGACCAGATAGATGGTTTCCACGTGATGTTCGGCGTTGTCCACATAGACGCCGAACATCTTTGACAGCTGGGAGGTGGCGATGATCAGGGCCGCCGCGTTGGTGAAGCCGTTGACCACCGGGTGAGAGAGGAAATTGACCACCAGCCCCAGGCGCAGCAGGCCGAGCAGGAACTGGAACACCCCGACCAGCAGGGCGAGCAGGATGGCGTAGGCGATGTACTCCTGGCTGCCGGCGGTGGCCAGGGGCGCCAGGGAGGCGTTGGTCATCAGCGAGACGACGGCCACCGGCCCGGTGGCCAGCTGCCGGCTGGAGCCGAACAGGGCGGCGATGACAGGGGGGAGAAACGCGGCGTACAACCCGTAGAAGGCGGGCAGACCGGCCAGCTGGGCATACGCCATGGATTGGGGAATGAGCACCAGGGCCACGGTGAGCCCGGAGAGCGCATCGATGCGCAGATCCGCCAGGCGGTAACCGCGAAACCAGGCCAGAAAGGGAAAAATTTTAGTGATCATTTGCGGTTCTATCCTCCTCCCGAGGGAGCCGAAGGTTGAAGCATGCGGCGGATCGACGCGATCAGATCGCCGTGGAGCCTGTTGGCATCATAGATGTTGTAGGTGTTGAAACGCACCAGACCGTCGACCATGGTGAAAACCAGCAGCGCCGCCTTGCGTGCCGAAGGCTCCGCCGCCAGAGTGCCGTCGGCCTGGCCGGCGGCGATGGCTATTTCGAACAGGCCGGTGAGGCAGTCGTAGATCGCCTCCAGGTGCCGGCGGCAATCCGGGTTGACCCGGGCGAGTTCGTAGGCGTCATGGCGGTGCAGCAGGAGAAAGCGGTCGGCCATCCGGGCGGAAAGCTGGAGATAAAAGGCAACGGCGTTTTCCAGCCGTTCCATTCCCGTTCGGGCCGTCGAGGTGCTCCGGTGGCCCTGGTATTCGCGAAGGATGTCCGTCTTGAATTCCTTCAGGATGTCCAGGAACAGCTCTTCCTTGTTCTTGAAATGGTAAAAAATCGTGCCGTGGGCCACGCCGGTCAGCCGCGCCAGGGTGCTCATCGAGGTCTGGCTGTAGCCCTGCATGGCCAGGAGGTGGGTTGCGGTGGCCAGGATTTCCGCCTTTTTGTTCATCGGCATGGTTGAAATCGGTTGAGGATGAACTGACCGATCAGTCAGTCTCCATTAGTCGAAAGCGCCGCCCCTGTCAAGGTGAATCGGCCGGGCTTTCCGGCAGCCGCGCGGCGAAGCCCCTCCGCGGGTTGACAACCTTTCGTAGCGGTTCTAAAAAAGCAGATCGCTACAACAAACCTCGCGAAGAGCTCAAATGATCAAGTTCCTTCACGCCGCCGATCTCCACCTGGACAGCCCGCTGAAGGGCCTGGACAGATACGAGGGCGCTCCGCTCCATCAGGTGCGCCAGGCAACGCGCCGGGCCCTGGAGCGCCTCGTCGATCTGGCCGTCTCCGAAGCGGTGGATTTCGTGCTCATCGCCGGCGATCTGTTCGACGGGGACTGGAAGGACTACAATACCGGCCTCTTCTTCGTTTCCCGGGCAGGCCGCCTCAACACCGCCGGCATTCCCCTCTTCATCGTCGCCGGCAACCACGACGCCGAAGGTCAGATGACCCGGTCCCTGCCGTATCCGCCCAATGTCCATGTCTTTTCCCATCGCCAAGCCGAGACCCGCGTCATCGACCCCCTGAAAGTGGCGATCCACGGCAGAAGCTTCGCCGCCACGGCGATCACGGAAAACCTGGCCCGCACCTATCCGGAGGCCCTGCCGGGCTATTTCAACATCGGACTGCTTCATACGAGCCTCACCGGCCGCGAAGGACACGAAAATTACGCCCCCTGCACCCTGGACGACCTGCGTGGACGCGGCTACGACTACTGGGCCCTGGGCCACGTGCACCAGTATGAAATCGTCTCCCGCGAACCGGCGGTGGTTTTTCCAGGATGCCTCCAGGGCCGCCACATCCGCGAAACCGGCGTCAAGGGGGCCGTGCTGGTGACGGTGGACGAGGGGCGGGCGATCGAGATCGAACACCGGGACCTGGATGTGGTCCGTTGGGAAAGGATCGTGGTGGATCTTGCCGGGGCGCGGCTTTTCGATGAGGCGTTGCAGCGCTTCAAGGATGCCGCCGAGCCGGTGGTCGAGGGGCATGAAGGACTGCCGGTGATCGTTCGGGCCGTGTTCACCGGCCGGACCGACCTCCACGCCGCCATCGCCGCGGACCCGGAATACCTTCGCGAATCGGTGCGCGCCGTCGCCATCGCCGCCTTCGGCGACCGGATCTGGATGGAAAAGGTCGCCATCGAAACGATGCCCAACCCGGGCGCGGCACCGGATCCGGGGCCGCTGGGGGAGCTGGGCCTTTTCGTGGAGGCGCTGATGGCCGATGACGAGGCGCTGTTGGCGCTCGGCGGCACCCTGTCGGGTCTGATGCAAAAACTGCCGCTGGAATACCGGCGCAGGGAGGGATGCCTTCAGCCGGAAGATCCCCGGCAGGTGCGGGACCTGGTGGACCAGGCCCGGGCCCTGCTGGTCCAAAAGTTGAAAAGGGAGGCCGCCGGGTCGTGAAGATCAGGACGCTGAGATTGGTCGCCTACGGCCCCTTCACCGATGCATCGATCGATTTCTCCGATCCCGCCACCGACTTTCACCTGGTCTTCGGTCCCAACGAGGCCGGCAAGAGTTCCGCCCTGAGAGCCCTGCGGCACCTGCTCTTCGGCATCCCGCCGCAAACCGCCGACAATTTCCGGCACCCCTACCCCAGCCTGCGCATCGGCGCCAGCCTGGCGGCCGCGGACGGCCGGACGATCGAATTCATCCGGCGCAAGGGCAAGGCCAAGACCCTGAGAGCGGCAGACGACGAGGCGGTATTGCCCGACGACGCCCTGGCGCCGTTTCTCGGCGGAATCGACCCGCCGGTCTTCGAGCAGATGTTCGCCATTGGCCACGAGGACCTGGTGCGGGGCGGGCAGGAGATCGCCTGCGGCAAGGGGCGCATCGGGGAAGCCCTGTTTGCCGCCGGCGCCGGACTGATCCGGCTGCACGCGGTGCAGCAGGGGCTCGAGCAGGAATGCGCCGCGCTGTTCAAACCCGGCGGCTCGACGCCGCGAATCAACCAGAGTCTGGCGGCGTTCAAGGAGGTGCGGCGCAAGCAAACGGAGACCCTGCTGAATGAAAGGACCTGGCAGACCCATCACCAGGCCCTGGCCGAAGCCCGGGATCGGATGCAGCAGGTCCGCCAGAGCCTTGCCGAAATCAAGCAGCAGGCGGCCCGGTTACGGCGTATCCGCGACGGCCTGCCGGCGATGGCCCGGCGCAAGGAGATCGCAGCGGCCCTGGCGGGGCTGGAGAATGTGCCGGACCTGCCGGATGACTTCGGGGAAAAGCGGCGCGAGGCGGAAAGAGATCTCGGCATCGCCGCGCGCGACCTGGAGCGCTCTCGCCAGTTGACGGAATCCCTCGGCAGGCGCATCGAGGCCTTGGCGGTACCCGACGCCCTGATCCAGCAGGCCGCGGCCGTCGAGGCGGTGCAGCATGAACTGGGCAGTTATCGGAAGGCCCAAAAGGATCGTCCCGGGCTGCACGGCCGGATGCGGACCCTGCAGCAGCAGGCGGCGGAAAAGCTGGCCCAGATCGAGCGGGATCTGTCGGTCGAGGCGGCCGATGCCCTCCGGTTGTCACCGGCGGCGGTGGCCGAGATCCAGCGGTTGGCCACGGCTTTCGAACGCCTGACGGTTCGGCTGGAAAGCGCCGCGACCCAGCGGAAGAAAATTGAAAATCAGCACCGGCTGCTGGAACGGGAGCGGGCGTCGATGCCGGCGCCGGCGAATGTCACCGCCTTGGAGGCTGCCCTCCAAGCCGCCGTGGACGCCGGGGCGATGGACAACCGGGTGGCCGATCTGCGCGCCGCGGCCGAATCCATGGAAGGCGAACTGCAGCGGGGACTGCTTCGGCAGACGCTGTGGAACGGCCCCTTGGCGGAAATCGACGCCCTGGCCTGCCCGGCCCGGGAAACCGTCGAACGGTTCGATACGCTTTTCACCGATGCCCGGCGGCGCATCGAAAAACTGCGGGACGAGAAGGCGGCGGCGCAAGACGAGATCACTCGCATCCAGGTCGAGCTGGAAGCGATGCAACGGGCACACCAGGTGCCCGCCGAATCGGATCTGGTGGCGGCGCGATCCCTGCGCGAAAGCGGCTGGGCGCTGGTTCGAAGGCGTCTGGCCGGTGAGGCGGTCGCCGATGCCGATGGGTTCGTCGGACATTTCGAGGGGGCCGCCGGACTTGCCGATGCCTTCGAGGACAGCATGCGCCGGGCGGACCACATTGCCGACCGCCTGCGCCACGAGGCCGAACGGGTCAGCCGCAAAGAGCTGTTGGCGGCTAGGGACAGGCAGTTTCAGGAAGCCCTGACCGAGATCGAAAAGCGCCTGGGGGCGGCCCTGGAAGAGCACGGCAGCCTGGAAGCGCGATGGCAGGACGCCTGGAAGCCGGCCCGGATCATCCCTCTGTCACCTCCGGAGATGATGGCCTGGCTGGGCGGCATGGAAGCGCTGCGGGCCAAGCTCTCCGAATGGCGCAAGGCACGCACGCTAATGGAGACCGCCGCCCGGACGCAGTCGGAACTGGAGTCCGGTTTGAGACAAGCCCTGGTGGCGGCGGGGGTGCCCCCGCCGGCGGGCGGCATCCCCTTGTCGACGATCGTCCAGGAGGCCAGGTCCCATGTCAAGGCGAGCCATGACGCGCGGACGCAGATGGCCTCGGTGGACAAGGCGCTTTTGCAGCTCGGGGGTGAACGCCAAGAGGCGGCGGCGGCCATCGCCGAGCTGGAGACGACCCTGGCCGGGTGGCGGCAGGATTGGCGCAGCAGCGTCGCCAGGATCGGAATCGATGCCGCGGCCGGTCCCGCGGCGGCACTGGCCGTGATCGACAGCCTCAAGGAAGCGGCCGGCCTCGTCCGTGAAGCGGACGATTTCAGAAAGCGCATCGACGGCATCGATCGGGACGCCACCGGTTTTGAAAACCGGGTGGGCGAACTGGTTCGGTCCCTGGCGCCGGAGCTCGCCGCCGAACCTTGCGACCGGGCCGCCGAGCTGCTCAACGCCCGCTTGACGGCAGCGCGCCAGAAGGATGCCGAGCGCCGGAGCCTGACCCAGCAACTCGCCGCGGCGCAAAAGGAGGGCACCGATGCCGAAAAACGCATCTCCCGGGGCACCGCCGCCATAGAGGCCCTCTGCAAGGAGGCGGCGTGCGCCGGGGCCGATGCCCTGGGCGAAGTGGAACGCCAGGCCCAGGCGCGCAAGGCCCTGCTCGCCGAACGCAACGAGGTGGAAAAACGCCTCCTCGATCTCGGCGCCGGCGCCACGGTGGACGCTTTCGTCGCCGAAGCCAGCGCGGTGGCGGCCGACGGCATCGGCCCTGAAATAGAGGACCTCGAGCTGGAAATCGAACGCCTCGAGCAGGAGCGCTCGGCCCTGGACCAGGCCATCGGCACCCGGAAGGCCGAACTGCAGCGGATGGACGGCAGTTCGGAAGCGGCGGCCTGCGCCGAAACGGCCGAAGCGCTGCTGGCCCGGCTGGAGGTGGACGTGGCGCACTACGCCCGGCTGAAGATCGCCTCCGTCATTTTGGCCGGCACGGTGGAGCAGTACCGCGAAAAACACCAGGGGCCGTTGATTGCGAGAGCCGGGGCGCTGTTTGCGCGGATGACCCTCGGCACCTTCGATCGCCTGCGGGCCGAGTACGACGACAAGGGCAACCCGGTGATGGTGGGCGTCCGGGCCGGCACCGGAGAAGGGGTGCCGGTGGAGGGGATGAGCGACGGGACAGCGGACCAGCTCTATCTGGCCCTGCGCCTGGCAAGCCTGGAGCGCTACCTGGAAGGCAGCGAGCCCCTGCCCTTTGTGGTGGACGACATCCTGCTGCGCTTCGACGACCGGCGGGCCCTGGCCACCCTGGAGGTGCTTTCGGACCTTGCCGCCAGGACCCAGGTGATCTTCTTCACCCACCACCGCCATCTGGTGGAACTGGCCGCCAGCCGCCTGGCGCCTTCTAGACTAGGCGTTCATGAGTTGGGCGCCGGAACCGGCCCTTTCCCCTTCAGCCTTCCTCCCTCAACGGAATCTCCCACTTCTTCATGTACTTCCACACCGCCGTGCGGCTGATGCCCAGGCGCCGGGCGGCCTCGGCCTTGTTCCAGGCGCTGGCATCGAGCAGCTCCAC
Organism: Desulfobacteraceae bacterium UBA2174; assembly: GCA_002327445.1. GTDB lineage: Bacteria > Desulfobacterota > Desulfobacteria > Desulfobacterales > UBA2174 > UBA2174. The sequence continues at coordinate 37,461 of DCWA01000047.1, forward strand.
CAGCCGCTGCCGGGTCAGGTCCCGGCCGGCCCGGTAATGATGCGGCAGGCCGGCCGCCGGGGACAGCGGGGCCAGGCGGTTGCCCAGTCGGATTTCCGCCGGCAGGTCGCGGGTGTCGATTTCCTCGTGCCGGCAAATGACGAAGGCGTGCTCGATGGCGTTTTCCAGTTCGCGCACGTTGCCCGGCCAGGGATAGTCGAGCAAGTGGCGCATCGCCGCCTGGTTGACGCAGCGGATCTGCTTGCCCGTGGCCTGGTTCTGGCGGTCGATGAAATGGCTGATGAGCAGCGGGATGTCCTCGCGGCGCTCCCGCAGCGGGGGCAGGCTGAGGGGAAACACCTTGAGCCGGTAGTAGAGGTCTTCGCGGAAGGTGCCCTGCTGCACCAGGGCGTATAGATCCCGGTGGGTGGCGGCGATGACCCGGATGTCGATCTTGCGGCGCCGGGAATCGCCCACCCGCTCGATTTCCCGCTCCTGGAGCACCCGCAGCAGTTTGACCTGGATGAAGGGGCTCAGTTCGCCGATCTCGTCCAGAAAAATCGTTCCCCCGTCAGCCTCCTCGAACCGCCCTACCCGGTCGCGATGCGCCCCGGTGAAGGCCCCGCGCATGTGGCCGAAGAGTTCGCTTTCCAGAAGGGTTTCCGACAGGGCGCTGCAGTTGACCGTCACCAGCGGCTGGGCCGCCACGTCGCTGTTGTAGTGGATCGCCGCGGCCACCAGTTCCTTGCCCGTGCCGCTTTCGCCGTGGATCAGGACCGTGGCCCGGCTGGCGGCCGCGGCCCGGATGGCGTCGAAGACATCCTGCATGCCCTTGCTCTTGCCGATGATGTTGGCGAAACGGAAGCGCTCCTCGAGCCGCTGGAGCGCCGCATCGGCCGCCTGGCGGGCTCTCTTGAGCTCGGTGAGGTCGGTGACGGTCTCCACCGCGCCGATGATCTTTCCCGCATCGTCGCGCACGGCGCGGGCATTCTTGATCACCGGCACGCTGTGCCCGTCGCGGTGCTGCAGCAGGCACTCGTTGTCCTCGGCCCGGCCCTCGCTGAGCAATCCGCAGGCGTGGTGGTCCACCGGGCAGTCGCGGCCGAAGCATCGGCTGCAACCCAGGATGCGGCAGGTCTGACCCAGCGCCTCGGCGGCCGGGTAGCCACAGATGCGCTCCATCGCCGGATTCCAGGAGGTGATGTGGCCGTCGGCGTCCAGAGTGAAGACACCGTCGGCCATGGATTCGATGATCTGGGTGAGAAAGCGGGTGTTCCAGAGGGCATGGATTTTTTCGGACATGCCGTATCTCCGATGCGCTACCCGTTGACGTCAAAACGTTACCTTACGTTACCGGATGATTTTAGGTAACGCCTCGGATTCTGTCAAGCAAAGGCGCCGGTCGAGGCCGAAATAAATTGGATTTGATTGAATTTCAATTTGTTGCGGAATCGTTGGACCGGTTTTTCCATCCACGGGCCAAGCTGGCACAAATCGTGTATCGCTGGGATGGCGATCATCCACCGCCCGAAACCGTTCTGGAGGTTGAGAGGCGACACCCCACAGCATGGAGGCAGCCGATGCAAGACCTGTTCACCCCGATGACCCTCGGCCCGTTGACCCTGGCGAACCGTTTTGTCTTCCCGCCCATCAAGACCGCTTCCGGGACCCCCCGGGGCAAGGTCACCGACCGTCACCTCACCTTCTACCGGCAGATCGCCCACAACGGTCCGGGTGTCGTGATTCTCGAACCGGTGGCCGTCACCGCCGACGGCAAGGAGCATCCCAAGCAGCTTTGCGTGCACCTGGACGACAGCGTCGCCGAGCTGAAAAAAATCGTCGCGGTAATCCATGAAGAGAACCGGCTCGCCTGCCTGCACCTGAACCACGGCGGGGCGGCCGCCAACCCCAAGGCAAGCGGGACACCGCCGCGGGCGCCGTCGGTGTTCACCTGCACCAGCGTCGGGGTGCCGGCCGAAGCGCTGACCGGGGAGCAGATCGACGCCATCGTCGACGGCTATCGCCTCGCGGCGCAGCGGGCGGTCGAGGCCGGTTTCGATCTGATCGAAGTCCAGGCCGGCCACGGCTACCTCGTCTCCCAATTTCTCAATGCCAAGATCAACCGCCGCCAGGACGCGTATGGAACCGACCGGCGGTTGTTTGCCACCCGGGTCCTGCAGGCCGTCAAGGCGGGAGCGCCGCGGATGCCCATGATCGTGCGCATCGCCGGCAGTGAGATGTCTCCGGAATTCGGCATCGCCCCGGACGACCTGGCGCCAATGCTCACGCTGGCGCAGGACGCCGGCGCCCTGGCGATCCACGTGGGCATGGGCACTTCCTGCTTCAGCCCGCCCTGGTACTTTCACCACTCGAGCCTGCCGGAAAAGCCCCAGAACGACGCCCTGGCCTGGGTGCGCGCCCAGACGCGGCTGCCGCTGATCGCCGCCGGCCGCATGGGACGCGCCGACCGGGTCAAGTCGCTGCGGGAATCGGGCCTGATGGACCTGGTGGCCCTGGGCCGCCCCCTCATCGCCGACCCGCAACTGATCGAAAAGTGGTCCCGCCAGGATTACCGCGAAGTCGCCGCCTGCGGCTACTGTCTGCAAGGATGCCTGCATCGCGTGCGCAACGGCGAGCCCATCGGCTGCAACCTCAACCCGGAAATCGGCAACCCGCCGCTGGGGCAAACCGCCAAACCCCTCAAGGTCCTGGTGGCCGGCGGTGGACCGGCCGGGATGAGCGCGGCGCTCTACCTGGCCCGCCGGGGGCACAGCGTGACCATGGCTGAAAAGGGGGATCGCCTGGGCGGGCAGTTCAACCTGGCCTGGCAGGCCCCGGGCAAGAAAACGATGCAGGACGGCCTCGACAACCTGCAACACCATGTCCGGGCAGAGGTGGAAAGCGTCCTGACGGGACGAGCGGTGGACGCCGCTCTGGTGCGCGACCTGGCGCCGGGCTTGCTGGTGTGGGCCACCGGAGCGGTTCAGAATATCCCGGCCATCGAGGGCCTGGCGGACCAGTACCGGATGACGTCCATCGAGTATTTCGCCGGCCTCAAGGAAGTGCGGGGGCCGCGAGTCCTGGTGATCGGCGCCGGCCGCACCGGCCTGGAAATCGCGGAAAAACTCGGGGCCGCCGGCTTCGAGGTGGTGGCCACGAAGCGCACCGACCCCATCGGCTCCATGATGGAAGTCATCACCAAGAATCTCATGCTGATGCGGCTGGGCAAACTCTCCAACGTGACCCTGATGCCCCATACCGCCGTCAAGCAGTTCCGGGCGGACGGCGTGGAAGTGGTCCAGGACGACCAGCCCGAGGTCCTGAAGCCGTTTCAAACCGTCATCCTCGCCTCGGGCATGCGGCCGGCCCCGGGGCCGGAGGCCGAGCTGCGCCAGCCGGTGCCCGCGGTGGAGGTCATCGGCGATGCCGCCGAGGTGATGGACATCTACGCCGCGGTGCACGCCGGCTATGCCACCGCGCTGAAATACTAGGAGGTTTGACATGGCCGAGACTTCATTCGCCGATATCTCCATCGTCTCCTGCGGGACCCTGAGCCTGGAGCTGAACCACTTGCAGCAGGAAGGCCTCATCGATCCGGCCCAGATTCTCTACACCACCCCGGGGCTGCACCAGGACATCCACGAGCTGGAACGCCAACTGGTGCGCCAGATCCAGAAGGCCAAGGAAAAGACCGACAAGGTGCTCGTGGTCTATGGCGGCAAGTTCTGTTACGTCAACGCCGACGAGCCGACCCGCCAGATGCGCAACATCATCGCCGAACAGGGCACTGGCGTGGCCCGGATCGAAGCCACCCACTGCATGGACATGCTCGCCAGCGAGGCGGAACGGACCGCCATCGCCCGGGAGGTGGCCGGCGGCGAGCCGGTTTGGTGGATGACCCCGGGATGGGTGAAGTTTCGCAAGCTGGTCTTCAAGGGATGGGACAAGGGTCTGGCCAACGAGAATTTCCCGCGCCACACCGGCGGCGCCATCGTCCTGGACGCCATCGGCTACCTGGACCAATTCATGGCCGAAAAGCCCGAGGAATTCCTTGAATACTGCGACTGGATGGGAATCCCGATGGTCGCCTACCCCGTGACCTTCGACCGTTTCCTTTCCCTGCTGGCCGACCAGGCGCGCAAGCTTCACGGCCAGTCTTGAACCGGTGGTTCGCCAGCGGGCGTCGGACGCCGCCCGCCGGCAGCTGGAAAAATGATGACGATGCATTCAGACAACCTCGAAACCAGTCCGCTCTGGATACCCGACATCCAGAGCGGCATGTTTGCCAGCCGACCGCCGCTCAGGCCGAACCGCATCGGCCTGAGCGTGGTGCGCCTCAAGCGCATCGACGGCGGCATCAATCATACCTCGGGGATAGACGTCTTTGACGGCACGCCGCTGCGCGACATCAAGCCGTACATCCAGGATCTGGATGTCAAAACCGATGCCAACTACGGATGGCTGGAGGATATCGAAGACCGCGATCATCTCCTGCTTCACATCAAAGGCATTCCCCATGGGTATTGACTGAATCTGCGCAAGGCCAGGATCGTTTCCTGGCGCCTCCCGACGCTCGCAACGAAACCCGTACAAGGAGAATCCGGAATGGAAGAACGCGATGTCATCATCATCGGTGGCGGGCCATCCGGCCGCACCATTGTTCACATGCTGCACCACTCGGGCCGAAAATTCTCGGTCACGTTGATCAAGGACGAGAAGGTCAATGCCAATCGCTGCGCGGTGCCCTATGGGATTTCCGGCCAAAAGCCGATCGAGGCCTTCCAGGTCTCCAATGGCCTGATCACCGATTTCGGCGCCGAACTCGTCATCGACCGCGTCACGAAGATCGATCCGCCAGCGCACCGGGTCCACACCGAATGCGGACGCACCTTCGGCTACCGCCACCTGGTATTTGCCACCGGCGCCCGGCCGATCATCCCGCCGATTCCCGGCGTGGCCTCCGAGGCCGTTATTTCCGTGCGCTCCATCGACGATCTGGCCCGCCTGCGGCAGCAGGCCTCGCAAAGCCGGCAGGCCGTGGTGGTCGGCGGCGGGTACATAGGGGTGGAAGTGGCCGTGGTGTTGCGCCAGATGGGTCTGGAAGTGGTCATCGTCGAAATGATGCCACAGGTTCTCATGGCCACCACCGAGCCCGAATTCATCACCAAGGTGGAAGATTTGCTGGATGGGAAGGGAATCCGGCTTCTGGGAAATCAAAAGGTCGTGGGGATCGATTCCAAACCGGACCGGAGCGTTGACGTCCGGCTGGAAAGTGGAACCGTTTTGCCGGCGGACCTCGTCGTTCTGGCGGTGGGCGTGATCCCCAACACGGAGCTGGCAGCCGACGCCGGAATCCGCTCCACCCGCCTGGGGATCTGCGTGAACGAGGCCATGCGCACCAGCGCAGAAGACGTCTATGCCTGCGGGGACTGCGCCGAAAAGAAGTCGTTTGTCACCGGAGGGCCGACCCGCGGCGAATTCGGCACCAACGCCGTCTTCATGGCCAAGATCGCAGCGCAGAACATTCTGGGGCATTCCAGGCGGTTTCCCGGCGTGATCAATGCCAACGCCACCGCCATTTACGGCCTGAGCCTCGGCTCGGCCGGCTTGACGGAAAAAATGGCCCGGGACGCGGGCATCGAGACGGTGACCGGAATCTCCAAGGTGATGGACAAATACCCGATGATGGACCACGTCGGTACCATCGACACCAAGCTGGTGTTCAACCGGAAGGACCGCAAGCTGGTGGGCGGAAGCTTCCTGCGTGCCGACAACTGCACGGCCCAGAATGTCGACTTCATCTCGTTTGCCATCCAGATGGGAGCGACCATCGACGACCTGATGGATTACCAGTATGCCACCCATCCGGAGTTGGCCGCCAAGCCGTCGGACAACATTTACACCTTTGCGGCCAAGGATGCCTTGAGCAACCTCTAGCAACGGTGGGGCCCGGGAGAACCATGCCACAGCAGGTGCTTCAATTGGCGGGCGAGGCGGTGCAGGCGGCCATCGAAGGCGCCGAAGTGCCGGTGCTGATCGATTTCAGCACCTCATGGTGCCTCCCGTGCCGCCGGCAGCAACCCGTCACGCAGCAGGTCGCCCGTAGAATGGGCCCCAGGGCACGGGTCTACACGGTGGATATTGACGGGAATCGATCCGTGGCGGTGCAGTTGAACATCCACAGCATCCCGACCTTGATCGTCTTTTCCGCCGCCATCGAGCGGGAACGCTTGATCGGTGTCCAGTCCGCCGAAACACTGGTGCGGGCATTGAACCGGTGGGTGGCGCATCCAGCGCCCGCCGAAGAGCATCGAGAGGCATGATGGCCCCCTGCGGTTATCCCGGCTGCCCCGGGGCATCGGTGCGGCCGCCGCTCCATCCCCTGTCGTCAGCCGATTCGGGCCGCATGGGCGGCCCCTGAAACCGATCCCCGCCGGACTGATTGACAATGAACCGGCGGATGCGTAGCTATATTGCCAATTTTGATCCACTCATAAAAATTGATTTTCAACTTTTTACGAATTTGTAAACCTTGGAGGGCGGCCCTGCGCCGCCCGCGAAACGTGAAAAAAGGAGCCATGCGATGAGTGAGAATGTGATCGAAGTCAACGACGGCAACTTTCAAACCGAAATCCTCGACGCGGGGAAACCCGCCCTGGTGGACTTCTGGGCGCCGTGGTGCGGCCCGTGCAAGGCCATCGGTCCGGTGGTGGCCAAGTTGGCCGAAAAATACGGCACCGAGGTGCGTTTTGCCAAAATGAACGTCGACGACAGCCCCATCACGCCGAGCCGCTACGGCATCAAGGCCATTCCCACCCTCCTGTTCTTCAATGGTGGCAAGCTGGTGGACCAGATCGTCGGCATGGTGGGCGCCGGCCAGATCGAGTCGACGCTGCGCAAAATCCAGTCCGGCGAAAGCATCGCTCCGCCGTTTCAGATGCACTAAAATAAATCCAAACCCCCAGCCGGCGACGCATGGCGGGCGAACAGGCTGCGAGACGAGCAACCCATCGTCGCCGTAGTAGAAACATCGGTTCCCCAGCCGATCAAGGATCCCCAACCGAGGAGAAATCGTTCATGGGCCAATGCCTCTGCCACCCGGAAAAAGACACTCCTTACCTGTGCATGAAGGACAACGTCTATCTTTGCGACGAGTGTCTCCATTGCAGAAATCCGGAGATCTATTGTAAATATCGGACATCCTGTCCGATATGGTTTATGGAGAAACGCGGTTTCAAGGAACCGGAAGGGGCTGCGGGCCAAATGGTCAACGTAACGTTTCTCCCCGAGGAAAAGACGATCGAGGTGCCTCCGGGCACAAACCTCCTCGAAGCCGCGCGCCAGGCCGACATCCACCTCAACGCCTCCTGCAACGGGCGCGGGGCCTGCGGCAAGTGCAAGCTCATCGTGGAACGCGGCACGGTCAACACCCAGACGACCACTCTGCTCACCGAGCGGGAAAAGGCCGCCAACTACGTCCTCGCCTGCCAGAGCAACATCACCGAGGACATCACGGTGCGCATTCCGCCCGAGGCCATTCAGCGCAAGCTCAAGGTCGCGGGCATGGGCGAGGCCGTCACCTCCAAGCTTCGGGGGAAGGTGGCGGAAATCGATCCGATGGTGGTGGAAGTGGCGTTGGAGCTGGCCGTACCCAGCCTGGACGATCCGGTCAGCGACCTGGACCGGTTGTACCGCGGCCTGCGCAAGGCCGGGGTGGACACCAAGCGCATGAGCGTCAGTCTGAAGGTGATGCGCGAGCTGGCGGAAGCCATGCGCGATGAAAACTGGAAGGTGACGGCCTCGATCCTGCGCCGGCGCCACATCGAGGAACTGGTCGAAGTGGCCCCCGGAAACGGAACAAACCTTTCCCTCGGCCTGGCCATCGACGTCGGCACCACCACCATCGTCGTGTATCTGGTGAACATGTCCGACGGCCGCGTCATGGCCGCCACCAGCGGGCACAACCGCCAGGCGGCCTGCGGCGACGACGTGATCAACCGCATCGTGTGCGCCGAAAAGAACGGGGTGCGCAAGCTCAGCCGCATGGCCTTGGCCACCATCAACGATCTGATCGAAGAGGCCGCGGCCGCCGCCAACGTGGAAAGAGGTCGGATCAAGAACGTTGCCATCGCCGGCAACACCACCATGATCCACCTGTTGCTGGGCATCGAACCGCGCTATATCCGGCGGGAGCCCTACCTGCCCACCGTGTCGGAGTTTCCCGTCATCAAGGCCGGCGAGGTGGGGCTCAAGGTCCATTCCGGGGCGGCGGTCTTCGTTTTTCCCGGTCCGGCAAGCTACGTCGGCGGAGATATCGTCAGCGGCATGATCTACAGCGGCCAGCACCGCGAGGCCCCCATGACGATGTTCATCGACATCGGCACCAACGGCGAGATCGTCCTGGGCAACAACGAACTGCTCATGACCGCATCGTGCAGCGCCGGGCCGGCCTTTGAGGGAGGCGGGGTGCGCTGGGGGATGCGTGCCGAGGAGGGGGCGATCGAAAAGGTCAACATCGACCCGGAAACCAAGGCAGCAACCTACGAAACCATCGCAGGCCTGCCTCCGCGGGGAATCTGCGGTTCGGGGATGATCGACCTGATCAGCGAGATGCTGATCACCGGCGTCATCGATCCGCGGGGCCGGATCGCCTTGGATGAAACCCATCCGCGCATCGTGCGACAGGACGACGTGCCCGCCTACCTCGTGGCCCCGGCCGCCGAAACCGCCATGGGCGAAGACCTGCTGTTTTCCGAAACCGACATCCACAGCATCGTGTTGAGCAAGGCGGCGGTGTATGCGGGCTTCATCACGCTGCTGGACCAGGCGGGGATGGATTTTTCGGCCGTCGACCGGGTGTGGATCTCCGGCGGCTTCGGCCAGTATCTCAATTTCGATCGGGCCATCAGCATCGGCCTGCTGCCGGATATCGATCGCGACAAGTTCACCTACTTGGGCAACTCCTCCATTGCCGGTGCCTACATGGCCCTGCTCTCCGGGAAATTGCGTGCCGAGGCGCGGCAGGTGTCCAATTCCATGACCTACATCGACTTCTCGAGCAACGTGCGTTTCATGGACGAGTTCACTTCGGCCCAGTTCCTGCCGCACACCAACATGAACGCCTTCCCCAGTGTCAGGATCGGACGGTCCACATGAACGACGCCCCCCTCGATACTGAAGACCAGGTGCAAAAGAAGCGCCTTTCCTGGTGGCAGCGCTTTCTCGCCTGGCTGGCCCGCGGCGCGGCCGCCGCCCAAAGCGACCGCCGCGGGACCTGCCCGACCTGACAGATCAAACGCTGACGCCGCCGGTGGCGGATGCAGAAAAATTCTCACACCTCGAATCGGCGCCCGGGATACTTCCGGGCGCCGTCTTTTTAGACCCCGCACTGGTCTTACCTGGCACAGCATCCGACCCGCTTTCCGATCGCTTCTCCAAAAGATCGCACCGGCGCCAGAAGTCTGCCCCCTTGGCCGCCCCTTTTGGTTTCAAATTTCTGAAAGAAGATCGAAAGCTATACCGCCGGCATCCGCAAGACGCTCTGGATCCGGCGCCCCGGTTGGTTTCAAATGGCTGAAAGAAAATCAGAAGCCTTTCGGAAGCCATAGCGTCGGCGTCCGCAAGACGCTCTGGATCCGGCGCTCCGAAAAACTCGGCGCCAACCGTCCGTAAGCCCGGACAGCGCCGCAAATCTGGCGATGCGGTACTGCATCCCTGAGAACAATCTATTTTTTGGCAAAAGCGCGTTACTGTCCGGGCCAACGGACGCTATGCGCCTCAAACAGTTCCGGGGCGGCGGTCCAGTTCGTCCTGCTCCCGCCGGGAGACGATTCGTTGAAAGGCGGCAAGCAAAGGCACTTCAGCTGAAATTTTCAGGATTTTGAAATTGTTGGAAGGGCGGCCAGGGGGTTGACTTGGCGTCCGACCGGGAAGCTGTCTGAGGCGCATAGAGCGCGTTGGCCGCAACCGAAGTGGGCTTGTGCCGAAGGCAGGGTTTCCCGATCAATCACAGAGCGCTCACCTACATTATGGCGCGGTTGCGGTCTACGGGCGCTTGGCGGCGAGTTCTTGCCGGCGGCGCAAGTCAGCCCCCGGCCGCCCAGGTTGGTTTCAAATGGCTGAAAGAAAATCAGAAGCCTTTCGGAAGCCATAGCGTCGGCGTCCGCAAGACGCTCTGGACCGGCGCCCCGGAAAACTCGGCGCCAACCGTCCGTAAGCCCGGACAGCGCCGCAACTCTGGCGATGCGGCCCTGCATTCCTGAGATCAATCGGTTCTTTGGCAAATGCACATTACTGTCCGGACCAACGGACGCTATGCGCCTCAGACAGTTCCGGGGCGGCGGTCCAGTTCGTCCTGCTCCCGCCAGGAGACGATTCGTTGAAAGGCGGCAAGCAAAGGCACTTCGGCTGGAATTTTCAGGATTTTGAAATTGTTGGAAGGGCGGCCAGGGGGTTGACTTGGCGACCGACCGGGAAGCTGTCTGAGGCGCATAGAGCGCGTTGACCGCAACCGAAGCGGGCTTGTGCAAACGGCGCTGCATTTCGATGGTGCACTGACAGATCGTTAACAGTATGGCGCGGTTGCGGGCTACGGGCTCTTGGCGCCGAGTTCTTGCCGGCGGCGCAAGTCAGGCCCCGGCCGCCCCCGGTATTTTCAAGTGACTGAAGAGAGAGGAAACCTTTTTAAGGTCGTGGCGCCGGCGTCCCCCCATCATCCTTCGGCATGCAGCCGAATGATTTCCAGCACCAGCTCCGCCGCCGCGACCATGTCGGCAAGCGCCACGGATTCGTGCAAGGTGTGCATATCTCGCATACCGGTACCCAGCACCCCGGTGATGATCCCCCTGGCGAAAAACACATTGGCGTCAGCGCCACCGCCGGTGATTTTCGCCTTGAGGTCCCGGCCGAGGTTGGCGGCCGCACGTCGCGCCAGTAGCACAACCGGATGATCCTCCGGTATGCGGGTGGGGCGAAAGTCCTCCTCGATGTCCGCCTCCAGACGCGGCAAATCGTCGGAAGCATCCTTGCGCGCCGCCGCCACGGCGCTTTCGAAAGCCTCCAGAATGCGGTTGGTCACATTTTCGAGTTTGACCGGGTCGTGGCTGCGGGCTTCACCTCTGACGACCACCCGGTTGGGGATGATGTTGACGGCCGTACCACCCTCTATTTGGCCGATATTGCAAGTCGTCTCCACATCGATGCGTCCGAGGTCCAGCGTCGCGATGGCCCTGGCGGCCACGGCGATGGCGTTGATCCCCCGCTCCGGGGCTGCTCCGGCATGGGCTTCCTTACCGTGGACGGTGAAGGTGAGCCGGTTGGCGCCTGGCGCGCGTACCACGATACCGTCGGTGTCGGTGGCATCCAGGGCGTAGCCGAAGCGGGCGCGCAGCAGCCCTGGATCCAGATGCTTGGCCCCCACCAGACCGATCTCCTCGCCGACGGTGAGCAGCACGTCCAGGGGGCCGTGGGGCAGATCGTTTTCCAGGATCACCCGGAGAACTTCCAACAGGACCGCGATGGCGCTCTTGTCGTCGGCGCCGAGAATGGTGGTGCCGTCGCTGGTGAACACACCGTCCTTGAACTGCGGTTTGACGCCCCGGCCGGGGCCGACGGTATCCATGTGGGCGTTGAGCATCATCGGTTCGACCTGGCGGTTGCCCGGAAAGCGGGCCACCAGGTTCCCGATTTCGCCACCGAAGGCCTCTCCGGCACGGTCGGCCGCCACATCGGCGCCCAGGCCGGCCAGGATGTTTTTCAAATAAAGATGAATTGCCGTTTCATGGCGTGATTCGCTGTCGATGCGCACCAGGGAAAGAAACGTTTCGCTCAGCCGCTGAGAATCGATCCGGGACATGGGTCAGCCTCCTGAAAATTCGCTTCGAAAAATCGGGTTCAATCGTGTTGCCGCACCCGGCGGAACTGGAATCGCCCTGCGGTATCGAAGGGCATCGGCGGGTTGAAGGGAACGGGGACGCCGTCAAAAGCCGGTTGACAACGCCGCGGAAAAATCTATGATAGGGCGCTGTCAACGAATTGCGGAAGTGCACAGCTCACTGGTGGGGCTCCCGGACTTCAAATCCGGTGTGGGGCGCTAAAACCGTCCCGGGTGGGTTCGATTCCCATGCACTTCCGCCATTTTTTGCCTTTCCCGCCGTTTGTCCCTCCACCGAACCGACGCTGCATCCGGACGAATCCAGATACCACAGCACCCGCCATCGGACAAGAAGCCACTGGGCGATCCGGTCTGGCCGGGAAACGCTTACAGGCACCGGATCCGGCATTGGGCCGCCAGCTCGCGGTACCTTGAGCCAGCTTGGCGGCTTGGCAAAAAATCTCGCTGAAGGGAAGGTGCGGCGCTTGGCGGAAGGTCTCTTCCAAGGCGTCCAATAGTTGGCGGCGGATGCGCCACTGAACCCGTGTTTCGGGTTGCATCCGCCGTCGCGCAACGACACCGTCACGGCTTGGGCGCAATTTTGTTTATCGCCTCGGACACTTTGCGCTCGAAAGATTCGGTCACGGTATTGACGTCGTCCAAATCCGCGATGACCTGGGGGGTCAGGAGGATGATCAGCTCGGTCTTGGACATGTTCCGGCTGGTAGAACCGAAAACATACCCGAGAATCGGGATGTCCATCAAATACGGGACGCCGCTGCGGCCGCCGGACTTGTTCTCCCGGATGAGTCCGCCGAGAACGATGGTCTGGCCGTGAGCCACCGTGAGGGTGGTTTCCACGGTGCGCTTGTAGAAGGACGGATAGGAAACCCCCGCCACCTCCACGTTGTCCGCCAGCTCGCTCACTTCCTGGTAGATGTCCATGGTCACCAGTCCCCGGTCGTTGATGTGGGGAACTACCGAGAGCATCACGCCGGTGTCCCGATACTGGATGTCGGTGGTGATCAGGGGTTCGGCCGAGCTGGTCACGGTGGTTTCCGAACTGATGATGGGGATTTCGTCGGCCACGTCGATCTTGGCTTCCTTGTTGTCCGAGGCCAGCACGTGGGGCGAGGAAAGAATGTTGACCTTGTCCTTTTGGGCCAGCGCCTCCAGGGAGTGAAGCACGTCGTTGGAAAATTCGATGGCATAGGTCAAACCGGTGGCACCGGTGACTTTCCCCCGGACCAGATCGGTCCTGGAAAAGTTGTTTTCCCTCAGGTACTCCCATTCCACGCCCAGCTCCATCTTGTCCTCCAGGCTGATCTCGGCGATGGTGGCCTCGATGAGCACCTGCCGCGGCAGGATGTCGAGCTGGTGAAGGATGCCCTCTATCTTGGCGTAGTCCACGGGGGTGGCCTCGATCACCAGGGCATTGCGAATCGGATCGGGGATTATGGTGACGGGCGCCTTGAGCGTCGCCGAGGGTTCTCCGGCCCCCTGGCTGGTCAGGGACGAGGTCGTCTGCATCATTTGCGCGGCCGTCGACTGGGACAAGGACCGTTCGGTCCGGTCCCTGGAGGTCCGGTCCCTGGAGGTTCCCGTGGTCTTGGAGGTGCGGGCGAAGGGGTTGCGCGAGAAGGAATAGGCCTTCTCCGAACCTCCCAGACCGTCCCGGCTGCTCCCCTGCTGGCCGGTAAAAATCTGGTTCAGCAGATCCGCAAGCTCATCCGCGGTCCCGTTCTTGACAAAATACACCTCGATGCGCGGTTCGGTGGATCTGCCACTCCCGTCCAACTGGAGCATCAATCGGTTGACATGGGCGAAAACGTCCGGGTCGGTGCTCAATGCCAGCACGGCGTTAAGACGCTCGACCGGTATGAAACGGGTCGATGACGCCCCTTCTTCCGCGCCGCCGGAAAAAATCTCCTGAAGGGTCTCTGCGGTCTCCCGGGCAAGGCTGTGCTCGAGGAAATAGAATTGGTGATGGACCCTTGAAAACAGGTTGAGATCGAAGGCTTCCACGATTCTCAGGATCTTGCGGACATTGTCCTGACTGTCCACCACCAGCAATGTGCGCGCCTCCTCCTGGGCCACCACGGTGGCGTTCTCGGAGGCGAAGGGCGCCACGATCTTGGCCATTTCCCCGGGGCTGAGATTTCTCAAGGGGATCAGTTGGATGACGACCTGTTGCCCGGCGGGGAGACCCCCGCTGCGCGCCGGCGCCCCCCGGAATCCGATGGGGATGCGGGAGACGTCCTTGACCGCGGCGATGCGGTAGACGGGCCCGTCCTTGACCGCCGTCAGGCCGTTGATTTCCAGGATCTTGAAGAACAATGGGAAGAGGTCCTTGCGGTTCATCGGCCGGGAAGTGTGGATGGTAACCTTGCCCTGAAGGTTGGGATCCGCGACATATTGGATCTCCAGAATATTAGCCAACGTCCGGATCACCTCGTTCAGTTCCGCGTTGTCGAAATTGAATTCGACGGCCTCGCTGCCGGCGGATGCGGCCGGCGTTTCAGCATCCTCCTGGGTCGCGGCCGCCAGCTGGATGGTGTCGCCGGCAAAGGGATCGGGCCGGTTGAACCCGGGGGCAACGGCAGTCATCACGGGAAGGACCGGGCTGGCGGGCGATGGTGTCGGGGCCGCCACATCCACCCGGTTCAGCGGATCCGGACGGACGGCCACAGGGCCCCCGCCATCCTTGCCTTTCAACTCGACGACCTGAATGAGGAGCCCATCCTGAACCGGCTTGGCGTTGGCTTTCTGAAAGTTCTCGGAGCCCGTATCCAGCACCACCCGCAATTTCCCCTTCTCCCCATAGTGGCGCACCCGGCTCACCCACGGCGGCTGGCCATCGATGGCTTCCTCTCGATGGCGTCGGTTCTCCAACCCGAAAATGTCGTAGACGATCCGGTCCGGACCGGTCAGCGTGAACGATGCGTAATTTTTGATCTCCCCGTTGGCGCGAACGTGGATTTCAACACCATTTTCCAAAGTTCGGAGGGCAATCCGCTCAAGCCGGGTCGCCGGCGGGAAATCGAGGTCGGGGAGCGGGGCCTCGGCCTCGGCGGGCAAGGGTTGCGGCAAGACGGCGACATCCTCCGGGGTGGGAGCCGGCCGTGGAAAAATGACGAGCACCTCATCGCCTTGGGGGACCGCCTCGAAGTGGGCTTCGTGTTTTACGGCGATTGCAACCACCGCCGTGTCCCCTTCGGCCAGAGCGCTCGGTTGCACATCGGTCACGACGGCGGCACCCTTCAAAGCCTCCAGGTCCAGGCGACCGTCAGCCAGCGCCAGCACCGTGCGGGGAAAATGAATCTGGACCCCGGGCCCCGAAGCGTCAGGCACGGTGTTGAAAGTCAACGGCTGGTTGCCCAGAATACGGACCCGGTCGCCGTCGGCAGTCGACTCGAAGGCGATGCCGATGATCTGGCCGGGGCGGCTTTCCGGCTCCTTTGCCTGGCTCCCGCTCATGGAAGCGCATCCGACATGGAGGATCGCCGCCAGCCAGATGAGAAACGCGGCCGCCACAGCTCTGCCGGCTTGGTGTCTTGCGATGGTTGTCATATCACATCTCTTCAGACCGTCTGTTGCATTAAACCTCGCCGTTGCACCATGAATTTCTTCAAACTAACAAAATTTCACCCTTCTTGTCACTTTTCCGTCGCCTGGCCGGCATTCGGGGGGCCCGCCGTTGGGGGCGCGGGGGCACCCTGGGGCACCGGCTGCTGGGGCATCGGTGGCGGGGGCCGGCGCGGCTCCGGGGCTGCCGCCTTCGAGGTCACCACGGTCGGCGCCTGAGAACGCTGCACCGAGGCCTTTTTGGATGGATGGGTGCGATCATCCAGCCGGATTTCGAAGGTGGAGGCGCCCTCACGAACATGGATCCGGTCCTTTTCGATTCCGATAACCGCCACCTGCCCCAGTTTTTCACCTACCTGCACCCAGCTGTATTCGGCTCCTGCCCTTGGGCTGCTTCCCATGCTGACCAGCGCGCTGCGCCGGTCCTCTCGCCACACAATGCCGTACAGAGCGATATTCTTGGCGAAACGACTTTCCTCGACGGCTTTGGCATCCACCACGGATCCGGTCTCCACCGTCCGTCCCCGATCGCTTGAAAACAAATTTTTAGCTGCGATTTCAGAATAATACGTAGAAGGCTGCAAACGGTGCGCCGCCGCTGGCGGGGAAACCGGGAACGCGGCGCGGGATCGGCTCTCGGCCGCCGCCGGCGGCAAGGGATCCGGCCGGGACCAGATGGCGTAAATCCGGCTGCCCAAAAAAAGCACGGCGGCGGCCAGAAAAAGGTTGAGGAACCATTTCTTCATGAGTCCCTCTTCATGAAGCCCTCCACGGTGATGGTCGACAGAATCTTTTCCCCCCGCCGGACCCCGGCGCTGCGCACGGCCAGATCCTTTATGCGCAACAACTTGGGGGCGCCCTGAATCCCGTAGAGCACCCCCACGAGCTGATCGATGTCCGATGCAATGGTCGCTTCCACCGGTACGGTGATGTAGTCTTCCCCCGCCACCGCTTCGGGGTTCAAGATTCGCATGGTTTTGATTTCCGCCGCGGTCTGCCCGGCGATCTGGGTGAGGACCTGCTGGATGTCCACCGCTGCCAGGGCCGCCGTCTTGGCCTGGAGCAACCCGGACTCGGCATTGCGCAAGCGGGTTTCCGCGGCGCGGCGGCGGGCCTCCAGTTGATCATGCAGACCGACCCGTTGCCGATATTTGAGAACCTTCTGTGCCTTGACAGCCAGCAGATCTTCCTCGGGGTCAGGGGCCTGAAGGGCGGGGAGGAGGTTATAGACCAGGCCTGCAAGCAGAAGAACGGCGCCGACGCCGAGAATGATCTTGCGCTCGCGGGTGAGTTCGAATTTCACGGGGCTGCCTTTCTGGCCGTCCTTGCCCTGGCTTTTTCGATCGAGGCGCCATTGTCGCTTGTCTTTTCTTCCTGCGGTGAAATCGTGAAGCCGATACGGAACTTCTCCTTGCCGTCCCTCCCCTTGGTAATGGCAGAGAGGAAAGTCACATCCGTCATGCGAGGAGAAGCGTCCAGGAGGGGGATGAGCTCGGAAGAGGATTCGGCGTATCCATCCAGGATCACCTTGTCTCCCAGGACGCTGAACTCCCTGATCCAGGCCGTCTCCGGAATTATGTCGCTGAGTTCACGGATGATGTCAAGAGCCGGAACCCCTTGGCGCCGCAGCCCTTCCAGGAGCTGAACGCGCCCTTCCAGGGTTTCCACCTCGGACAGAAGGCCCTCGACGGCCCGGACCTGGGCGTCGAGCTGCTGTATTTCGGCATCCAGCCGGCTATGGACAAGACGCTGATGAACCACTTCGCTGCCGATCCAGCCCAAGGCCGCCAGAACGGCCGCGGCCGCCAGGGAAGCCATGAGGTACCGCCCGGCGCGCGAAGCCCGTTTGCGCTGCTCCGGTGGCAGGAGATTCAACTGCACCGGGACGCCGTCGAACGCTTTCAACGCCAGCCCGTATGCGCCCAGCAGCTCCCAGGAGGGAACGGGAAGCCGTTCCGGGCCGATGGCCTCCCAGGCCATTTCCTTGCCCGGCCCGCGGAGCCGATTCAGGAATTTTTCGTCCAGCGCCGGGCCGCCGCAGATCAGCTTGAGCGCTTCTCCTGGCGCCCGCGTCCGCTGAAGGGCTTCCACCGCATCGCGGATCCGGGCCGGCCGCGCGTCGACACCGCCGCCGGCGGGCAGCACCCGGGCGGCGCGCAACACGCGCCGCTCGTTGGCCACGATGACGACATCGGTCCGGTCGCAGACCGCCAGGGCAAAAGGAGACGCCGGCAGAAGCCCGTTCGCATCGTGGAGGCCGTTGAGAATGGCCGCCGCAATGGGCTCGATACCGCTGACGCCGATACCGGCAGCCGCGGCCAGATCCATGCAGGCGGCCAGATCCGCTTTCTTGGCCGCCGCCAGCAGCACGTGGAGCTTTCCGGTATCGCGGTCTTCCGAGAGGATCTGGAAATCCAGGTCCAGGTCCTCCTCCGGCAACGGCAGATAGCGATCCAGTTCATAGCGGATGGTGTCGGCAAGATTCTCCCGCGCCGCCAGAGGCAGTTCGATTTCCCTGAGCAGGATTTTCTCCTGGGACAAACCGATGTGGACGCCGGCCCCGGCCAGATCCTTCGTGCTGACGAACTCCTTGAGGTGGTGCGCAAGGGCCTGCGCCTGCTGACGCAGCGGCACGCCGGAATCGATGGGCCAGACGGCCCGCGCACTCAAGCGGGCTCCCTTGAGGGAGGATTTCAGGTGAACGGCCGAAACCCTCGAATCCTCGATTGCCAATCCGATGCCATCCTGAAACAGCAACCCTGACCTCCATGACGGCGACCGGTGTCTGACCGCGTGTCAGCCCTCGATGCGCTCGATCACCGTAAATCCCTGAGGGTTTTGCGGATCGATGCGGATTTTGAGCGCGATGCGTTGGCGCACTTTGCTCTGATATACCATGGCTTCGGCATAAATTGTATAGTAGGGCGTCATCTCCAGGGAAACGTAGGGCGCCATTTCCGCGAACACTCCAGGCCCCAGCAGATCCGAAACCTCGGTGAGGCTTTTGAAATCCCTGTTCTGGCGGAATTCGGCAATGGCCGCCACCCGTTCTTCGGTCATTTCCGGCAACGCCATCAGCACGTCGGGGTGAGCGGCGTTGAGGTTGATATGGCCCGCCTCCGCTGCGGCGCCCTTGCGAAACAACTTGCGCAGTTGCCGGCTCTCGGAGGCCGAATCGGTGAAGACCGTGAAACGCTCGCGAAGAGGGTCGAACAGCTCCTCCGTCACCCCCTTGACCAGACGCAGCTCCTCGATGCTGTCGAAATCGGCATTCTTGCTGTAGTAAGGCTCCGGCAGACTTCGGTAATAGTCGCTCTCGGCGCCGCTGGCCCGGTGGAATTCGTCCTCGTCGCGCCAGTCCATGATGGCATCGACGATGGTGTCCATCCGGTCTTCGTCCAGGTTCAGTCCGCCGAGCATCAGCCGCAGCAAAGGGGCATCGGCAGTGTTCAGGTCGACCTGGCCGGAAGAGTTGTCCACCCAGATGCCAACGCGGCCCCCCGCATAGGGGACAATCGGCAGCGGGGCGTTGACGCGCAGCACGGCTTCGGAGGTTTCTGCGTCACTGTCGCCTGCCGTCTCGCTACCTTGCAGCAGCGCCAGGGTTGCCAGGGCCAGACCGGCCTCGGCGATGTAGTAGGCCTCGGCCGAATCCTTCATGTTTCTCAGGGCCTTGAGTTCGCCGCGCACCGAATAGCTCAGCTGCCCCACGATCACCGCCAGCAGGGTCAGCACCCAGAGCACCATAAAGAGGGCGATGCCCGCGGAATGGCGGCGGACGGCACAGGCCGCCAGCCGGGGCACTCCGCCCCGCAAGCGGCGCCTTGCCACGGTGGGCATCGATTTTCCCGCCGGCGCTTCCAAGAAACGCTACTCCTCCTCGGTTGTCGAAACCAGCCGAGCCGCCACGGCCATCGGCACCTGCCCGGCCTCGGGTTGCACCCAGAACCGCACCAGCTTCGGCAGGGAGCCCGCCGCTTCTTCATCCCAGCGGTCGGCCCAGACCGGTTCGCCGGTCGATTCATCCAACGTGAGGTATTCGAACCGCACCCCCGCCAGCCCGCCGATCAACTCCCGGTAATCTCCCGGAGCCGGATCGACTGCGGGGGTCGACCCCATCCGCAGAAGGGACTGTTCATGGAACCGCAACCGCCAGAGGCCGTCGGATCCGAGATCGGCGCGGTAGTTCACCAGGACCTGCCCGGTATCCTCTCCAGGCACCAGCGAACGGGTGCTGACAAACCGCAAGGCAGTCCCCGTGCCGATGAAATCGAAGCGCATCTCGCCTTCGGCCACCGGGGGCGCGGCCACCGCCGCCGTGAGCTGGTGCCGCACCAGACCCAGCACTGCGCGCAGCCGCTGCATGCTCGCGATCACGGCATCCCCCTTGTCCCAGGCGCGGTAGCCCACTCGAAAGACGCCCATGAGCAGCGTCACCATGATGGCCAGGATGCTCATGGCCATCAGCAGCTCCATCAGGGTAAAACCGCGCCTTTGACGGTGTCCGGAAAGGTGGCGCCATCCAATGCACGGACGCGTCATGGCTGGCGCTCCGGGATGGGAAACAGTTTGATCGTTGACAAATGAATCTGTTTGGGACGCTCCGATTTCCCCCACTGCACGGTCACCGACAGCTCGAACGGCGCCAGTTTCTCCGCATCAGCGGGGTCCGTGGGGCGCCATTGCGCGGACCAGACATAGCCGCCTTCCAAGTCGCCGGCCAAGATCGCTGGAACAGGGGACTCGCGCACCAGCATCTCTTCCATTTTCATCCGCGCCAACATCACGGCCCGGCTGTACTCCTCGGAATAGCCCGCCGATTGGAGATTCCGGGACAAGAGTTGAAGCAGGATCCCCAGGGACAACGCCAGAATTGCCAGCGCCACCAGGATCTCCAGAAGGGTGAAGCCGTGCTGCCCCCTCGCCGCGCCGCGCGGATTGCGGCCAGGGCCCCGGACCGGCGATGTCGGGTGGGAACGGGTGGCGGGATGCATGGCGCTTCAGGCTTTCCCGATGGAATGGATCTTTACTTGCCCCGTGATGAAATCCAGTTGGACGACCAACCGCCGTCCCCGCGTGTTGGTCAGGGTCAACCGGGCGCCGGTATTGCCGCCCGAAGGAAAGAAAAAGACCCCCAGCCGGTCGAATTGCGGTTGCCCCAATCCGTTTTCGGCGCTTTCGACGAACACTTCCTCCGGCAAGGGCAATACCACGGGAGGAGACGCGGCACCTTCAAGCGCAGGGTCCTCCGGGGGAAGCAGGGAATCGTCGGACTCCAGGCGGGATAATTCCAGGGTATGGTTCGCCAGGTCCACAATCACTCGCTGAAGCGTCTGCTCCGAAACGGCCCGGTCTCCCGCATGACGCAGCAGGGCGGCCGTCTTGCGCGCTCCGGAAGCCAGTTGGACGCCCGGCAGCGACGCCAGCCAGCGGGGAGCCGCAAATCCGGCGGCCAGCCCGATCAGGATCAGTACGACCAGCAGTTCCAGCAGCGTGAAGCCGCCGCCCGCCCGCCTTGCGCTGGGGCGGGACGCTTTCAGCCCTATTCGATGTCCTTCCAACTGGCGATATCCTGGTCTATATCCTCTCCGCCGGGACGCCCGTCCGCCCCGTAGGATTGGATGGCGTAATCACCGAACTCGCTCGGTGATTGGTAGGTGTAGGCGTTGCCCCATGGATCCTTGGGAACGGCCTTCTGAAGATAAGGGCCATCCCAGTTGTCAACTCCGGCCGGCTTGGTGACCAGGGCCTCCAAGCCCTGTTCGCTGGTGGGATAGCGGCCGACGTCGAGCCGGTACGTGTCCAGGGCGGTCTCGAAGAGGGCGATCTGGCTCTTGGCGGCTTTCTGGCGGGCTTTCTTTTCCTGCCCGAAGAACCGGGGGCCCACCAGGGCCGCCAACAGGCCCAAGATGATCATCACGATCAGCAATTCGATGAGGGTGAACCCTTTCCGGGACAGGCGCTCTCGGCTAAACGGCATGTTCCGCTCCTCCGTCAAAATGGCAGTTCGTTGACGCTGAAAATGGCGGTCAGCATGGAGATGACGATGAAACCGACCACAACCCCCATCACGAGGATCATCGCCGGCTCCAGGAGGCCGATGATCCGCTTGATCAGGGTGCGAACGTGCTTCTCGTAGCTTTCCGCCACCCGCAGCAGCATCCGGTCGAGCCGTCCGGTCTCCTCGCCCACCAGGATCATCTGGATCGCCAGGTCTGGAAACAGACCCGAATCCGCCATGGGCTTCGAAAGCCGTTCCCCCTCCTTGACCCGGGCATGCACCGTCTCCATGGCCTGCGCCACGACCCGATTTTGAAGGATGTCCTTGACCAGCAGCAGGGCCTTGAGAATCGGCACACCGCTCTGGATCAGGGTCCCGAGGGTCCTTGCGAAGCGGGCCGTTTCCAGGTTGCGCACCAGCGTCCCCACCAATGGCGCCCGGATCAGGCGCCGGTCGATGGCCGTGGCGCCGGCGGGGCTGCGTCGGTAGCGATAGAACGCCCCCACGGCGACCACCATGGCGGCCACCAAAAGCCAGGCGTAACGACGCAGCAGTTCACTGGTCCCCAGCAGGATCCGGGTCGATAGGGGCAGGACCACGCCAAGATCGGAGAAGATGACGGAAAACTTCGGAATGACCACCGTCAGCAGAACGATGATGGAAAGCCCTCCCAGCAGGACGAGAAAGCTGGGATAGATCAGGGCCGATTTGACGGTGTCCAACAGTTCCTGGGTCCCTTCGAGATACTGCCCCATGCGTTCCAGGACCGGTTCCAGTACCCCCCCGGATTCCCCGGCCTTGACCATGTTGCTGTAGAAGCGGGAAAAGACCCGGGGATGCTTGGCCAAAGCGTCGGACAGATCGATGCCGCTTTCCACGTCGGCCTTCAGTTGCCGGATGATGCGGCGCATCGGGGCTTTGCCGGCCGCATCGACGAGGATTTCCAACGAGCGGTCCACCGGGAGCCCGGCCCCCAGAAGCGTGGCCAAATCCTGAGTAAAAAGCATGACATCACGACGGCTGACACGGTTGACAAGGGCTGAAAAGTCGATCCGTGCGGTCAGGCCCGGCATCATTTTTTCATTCCCGGCGGCCGAGATGCGGATGGGGACCAGCCGCTTTTCCCGCAGGCTGGCCACTACCGCCGAGGCGTCCGGGGATTCCATCCTCCCTCGAACGATGTTGCCTTCGCTGTCAGCCGCTTTGTAGGAAAATTCCGGCATGCTATTCCTCAAGCGTAACCCGCAGGACCTCTGAAACAGTGGTTACCCCGGCCTTGACCTTCTCCCAACCGTCCTGGCGAAGCGTGACCATGCCCTGTTCCACCGCCACCTGGCGGATGCTTTCCGTGCTGGCGTGGGCATTGATCTCGGCCCGGATGCCATCGTTGACCGGCAGGTATTCAAAGATGGCCGTGCGGCCGAGATAACCGCTGTGCCGGCACATTTCACAACCTTGCCCTTTGTAGAACAGGGTCCGGTGGCGCTCCTTTTCAGGGATGCCCATATCGCTCCACGGCGTGGCCTCCGGCGGTATCGTGGCGGTCTTGCAGTGGGGGCAGATCACCCGCACCAGCCGCTGGGCCAGCACCCCCAGCAGGGTGGAGCTGAGAAGGAAGCTCTCCACGCCCATGTCCAGCAGGCGCGTGATGGCTCCGGCGGAATCGTTGGTGTGCAGGGTGCTGAAGAGCAGGTGCCCGGTGAGAGCGGATTGAATGGCGGTTTCGGCGGTCTCGCGGTCCCGGATCTCTCCCACCAGGATGATGTCCGGGTCCTGGCGCACAATGGCGCGCAAGCCGCTGGCGAAAGTCAGCCCGATCTTGGGGTTGACCTGGATCTGGTTGACGCCCTTGAGCTGGTATTCCACCGGGTCCTCGAGGGTGATGATCTTGTTCTCCGGGCGGTTGATCAGCGAAAGGGTGGCGTACAAGGTCGAGGTCTTGCCACTGCCGGTGGGGCCGGTGACCAGGACCATGCCGTGGGGCTGGTAGATGAGCTTGAGGTAGCGTTCGAGGAGCCGTTCGGGAAACCCGAGCCGATTGAGGTCCAGCACCAGGGCTTCCCGGTCCAGGATGCGCATCACCAGGCTCTCGCCGAACAGGGTGGGAATGGTGGAAACCCGGAAATCGATCTCCTTGTTGGCGATTTTGAGCTTGATGCGGCCGTCCTGGGGCAGCCGGCGTTCCGATATGTCGAGCTTGGCCATGATCTTGACGCGCGAAATGATGGCCGCCTGGAACCGCTTGGGCGGGGATTCGACGTCATTGAGCACGCCGTCGATGCGATAGCGCACCTTGAACTCGTTTTCGTAAGGCTCGAAGTGGATGTCGCTGGCCCGCAGTTCCACCGCATTGAGCACCAGGCGGTTGACGAGCCGGATGATGGGTGCTTCCGAGGCCATGTCGCGAAGGTGCTCGGCGTTTTCCTCCGACGGGAACGTGGATTGAACGATATCCTGCTCGGCCTCTTCGATGATGTTTTCGATGGATTGGCTGCCGGCGCCGTAAAGGCGTTCGATGGCTTCCAGGATGTCGTCGGCGCGGCCCGGGCGCGCCCGGACGGGGAGCCCCGACGCCAGGGTCAAGGCGTCAAGGGTTTCGAAATCGTCCGGGTCGACGATGGCGATTTCCAGATAGTTGTCCTTCAACGCCATCGGCAGGAAACGGGACGCCTTCATGTAGGCGACCGGAATGCGTTCCACAACCACTGGCTCGCGAGGATAGTCGTCGGGTGACAAAAGGGAGTTGGCAGCAGGGTCCTTCATGGCGTCGGGTTCCCGGGAGTTCATGATGATACCGGTATTGGATCATCGACGATGGCTGTCGGTTTTATTTACGATGCCTCTGGTGTCGGTTGTTCCGCAATTGCGCAAGCAACAAGGATCGGCAAACCCCAAAGACCGGCGAGACACTGTCGATTCGGTTGGCGAACGAATCCATTTTCGGCGCTGCTGATAATTTTTGAAAATAACTTGTGGTTGGATTTAAGTCAATCGGCGTCCCGTATGGTTGAACCGCCTCATTTTTTTACGCCCGAAGCAAGGGGGGAGCTTCGTTCACCGGGGCGCCGCCGTCTTCGTCCGGCCGCCATCGGCTCGGATCGAGCTCTCCGACCCGTCGCCGCTGTTGATGCCCCACTGCGGTTACGGGCTCCTGGCGCCGAGTTCTTGCCGGCGGCGCAAATCAGCCCCCGGGCGCCCCAGATTGGTTTCAATTGTCTGAAAGAAGATCAGAATCCATACCGCCGGCGTCCGCAAGACGCCTGGATCCGGCGCCCCGGAAAACTCGGCG
>DCWA01000047.1:62284-76439 GCA_002327445.1 Desulfobacteraceae bacterium UBA2174
CGGGAAGCTGTCTGAGGCGCATAGAGCGCGTTGGCCGCAACCGAAGCGGGCTAATGCCAACGGCAGGGCTTCCCGATCAATCACGGACCGCTCACCAACATTATGGCGCGGTTGCGGGCTACGGGCTCTTGGCGCCGAGTTCTTGCCGGCGGCGCAAGTCAGCCCCCGGGCGCCCCCGGTGTCTTCAATCGTCTGAAAACTATCAAAATATTTGGCGAGGAGCATACCGCCAACGTCCGCAAAACCCCTCAGGCGCGATCGGGCATCTTGAGGGAAAACGCCACGGCGATGCCGAAAATCATCATGATTCCGGCAAGACCGATGCCCAGGGAAAAACGGCCCATGTCCCCGAAAAATCCGATCGCGGCGGGCAGGAGGCCCCCGCCGATCAAAAACGCGACCGGCGCTGTCATGGAAACAGCGAGGTTCCGGGCCGCTGGACTGCCGATGTTGGACAAGACGGCGAACCCGGCGGGAAAAAAGCAAACGGCCACCATGGGTTGAATCAGCACCGCAACCACCAGGCCGGTTCCCTTGGCCAAGGAGAGCGCCAGCGTGGCGCTTCCGGTAAACAGGAACACACCGATGATCGTCCGCTTGGCACCGAACCGGTCGGTGACCCAGCCACTGGCCAGCGCCATGATCAGCGTGGAGATGCGCGACAATCCGATCAAAGTGTTGGCCCAGCTCTGGTCAAGGCCGCGTTCGACGATCAGGTACAGTGGCAACATCGTGTAAACGCCCAGCGTGCTGCTGATCGCCAGGCCGAAGAGAAGGATCATGCGCCAGTACAGGGGTTCGGCGGCCAGGTGCCGCAAAGCGGTGAGGTCCGGCCGCTGACCGGCGAACCGTCCCCCCTTCCCCCACCGGGCCTGGGCCAACCCGAGAAGGGCGGTCACCGCTCCGATGACGAGAAGCACTCCCCGCCACGAGGTCCAATGCATCAGCGTCTCGGCAATCAACGGTGCCGCCATGAACCCGGAGTTGGGCGCCAGCTCATGAATCGCCAGGGCTTTCCCCCAGTGCCGGATGTCGACCATGGCGGTGATGCAGGCGATCCCCGACGGCAGGTAAAGGCCGGCGGCCAACCCGAGGAGCACGAGGGCCGTTTGGATCGTGATCAGGTTGCGGCTGGAAGCCAAGACCGCCAGCGCCAGCCCAACGGTGACCGCCGACAAGGTGATGGTATGCCGGTGGGTGATCCGGGCGCTGACGAACCCCGAGCCGGCCAGGGATACGAAGTAGCCGAGGGAAAGAACCAGAAAGAAGGATCCCACTATGGCGTGGCTGAGGTGGAGGTCGGTCTCGATGGCCGGCAGAAGGGGACCCAGGACGATGCGGGAAACGAAGTTGCAGAAAAAAAGCCCGGCCAGGAACAGCAAAGGACCGAAGTGGCGATGAAAGGGTTCAGGCATGATGTCCTGGATCTGACGCCCGCAAGAATGACGTCGGCGCCGGTGCCTCAGCGATTGTCGAATTTGGAAATGCGGTGGCGGAGACTTCGCACGGTGACCCCCAGCAGTTCGGCTGCCTTGGTGGTGTTGCCGGAGCTGCATTCCAGGGCCCTGTGGATGTAGGCCTGTTCGATTTGTTCGAGAATATGGTCCAGATCCACCCCCTTGGAGACCTCGTCAAGGTCGAAGCGCTTCTTCCCGACGCCTTCGATCCATCGGTTCTTGTGCACCGACAGCGCCAGGCTGTCCGGCAGAATGATGTTGGTGGTGGACAGGGCCACGGATCGTTCGATGAGGTTCTCCAGTTCGCGGATGTTGCCCGGAAAGTCGTAGCGCTGGAGCAAGTCTATGACGTAGCTGGAAAATTTGGTGATCTGCTTGTTCATCTGGCGGCTGTATTTCTCCAGAAAATGCTGGGCGAGCAGCCGCAGGTCGTTTTTCCTTTCCCGCAACGGCGGGATCCGGATCTCGATCACATTGAGCCGGTAAAACAGGTCTTCCCGGAAACGCCCGGCGATCACCTCGGCTTCCAGGTTCTTGTTGGTGGCGCAAATGATCCGCAGATCGACCGCGAGATCCTCATTGGATCCGAGAGGCCTGAACACCCGCTCCTGGATGGCCCGCAGCAGCTTTACCTGGATCTGGGGGGTGATCTCGCCGACCTCGTCCAGAAACAACGTCCCCTTGTCGGCCACGGCAAACAGGCCCTTCTTGTCCTGGGTGGCGCCGGTGAACGATCCTTTCTTGTGGCCGAACAGCTCGCTTTCCATCAGCGTTTCGGGGATTCCGCCGCAATTGATCACCACGAAGGGCTGGGCGGCCCGGTCGCTTTCGGCGTGGATCGCCCGGGCGATCAGTTCCTTGCCGGTGCCGCTTTCCCCGGTGATCAGGATGTTGGTTCGGGTGGGCGCCGCCTGACGGATCAACTTGTAGACATGCATCATCTGGGGGCTGTTGCCCACGATGCACCCGAAGTGCAGCGTTTTTTGCAGCTCGTCGTCCAGACGCTGCTTTTCCTTTTCCAGGGTTTTCAGATCCAGGGCCTTGCGCAGCGTCTCCTGGAGTTCCTCCAGATTGAAGGGCTTGGGCACATAATCGTAAGCCCCCAGATTCATCGCCTCCACGGCGGTCTCGGTGGTGGCATAGGCCGAAATCATGATCACCACCGTGTCGGGGTCCTTGGCTTTGGCGTTCTTGAGGACTTCCAGGCCGGTGAGATCGCCGAGGCGGATATCGCAGAGGAGCAGATCGAAGCGCTGGGCCGCCAGCATCTCCAGGGCCTTGCGCCCGTTGCTGGCCAGTTCGACGTTGTAGCCGATGCGCTGGAGCATCATCTCCAGTATCTCACGCATCCCCAGTTCGTCTTCAACCACCAGAATACGCGGAGTGGAATGGGAGTCGGAAGAATTCATAGCGGTCTGATCCCGGAAGATTGTTTCGAGATTAAAGACAAAACGGACATACTATGCCTCGAAAAACGCCAACTTGGCAAGTCATCCGGTTTCCGCCGGCCCATTCCGTCACACCGTCATGCGCCAGCAGCGATGAATCGGCCGCCGCCGGCTGGCATAGTCTTCCGGGATGGTGGCGGCGGTGATCTCCGCCAGCCCGGTGATCGGCAACCCTTCAAAACGGGGGGTGAAGGCCTGGTGATTGGTGGAAAACCAGATGACGCCGCCGGGCTGCATCACGCCGGCCACCGCCCGCAACAGACGCGGGTGGTCCTCGAGGATGTCAAAAGAGAGATCCCGGCTGCGCGTGGTGGAATAGGACGGCGGGTCGACCACTGCCAGATCGAAACGACGGCCGCTCTCCCGGGTCCGTTTCAGGAAGACGAACACCTCGGCCTGCACCAGGCGGTGCGCATCCTCGGACACCCCGTTGAGGGCGAAGTTTTCCCGGGCCCAGTTCAGCACGCTTTCAGAACGGTCCACCGACACGCTGGCGGCAGCGCCCCCCCGCGCGGCATAGCAGGTGAAGGTGCCCGTGTAGCCGTAGAGATTGAGAAAATCCTTGCCCGCGGCCGCTTCCTGGATCAGCCGCCGGGTCTCCCGGTGGTCGGCGAAAAGGCCGGTGTCCACGAAGTCTTCAAGGTTGACCGAGAAGGAAAAATCCCGCTCCCGGACGACCAGGCGGGATTCGGTCCGCCCGAGCCGCTCGTAGCGGCGGCCGCCCCGGGCACCGGCGACCCGCGTCTTCAGGTGCAGCTTTTCCGCCGGCACTCCCAGGGCCTCGGCCGCGGCCGCGCCCATCAACGGCAGCCACTGAGGCACCGATTGGCGCCGGGCGTACTCGCCGACCACCAGATGACCGGCATACCAGTCCACCACGGCGCGAATCTCCGGAATGTCCATGTCGTAGACCCTGAAAACCTCGATGCGGGCCTTGGAAAAGCGCCGGTGCAGATGGCTGAAACGTTTCTTGACCCGATTGGCGAGCATCCGGGCCTGGTCCTGGAAGCGTTCCAGGTCGGCGCCGTCCGGTGTTAGCATGGCGATGACCTTCCCATGGGCGGTCGACCGACCGCCCACATTCGCATGTAAGGAAAAATCGGCATCGATATTTTTTCTTATCAGAAATAATATTGACCGCCGATTGCCGATATTGTAGTTGACCAAAACGGCGCGCGGGACGCACCGCTATTCCATCATCGTCTGGAAGGTTTCTCATGGCGCGGCGGGACATCGATACCACCGACAAGGCCCTGATCAACGAATTGATCCGGGACGGCCGCCGGCCCGTCGGCCACCTGGCCAAGGCAATGAGTATCACGGCGCCTACCGTCCGCAGCCGGCTGAAGGCCCTGGCGGCCTCCGGTCTCGTCCGCATTGCGGCCCTGGTGGATGCCGGCTC
Organism: Desulfobacteraceae bacterium UBA2174; assembly: GCA_002327445.1. Lineage (GTDB taxonomy): Bacteria > Desulfobacterota > Desulfobacteria > Desulfobacterales > UBA2174 > UBA2174. Next base: position 66,592 of record DCWA01000047.1, read on the forward strand.
GGCCCGCGGATTGACCGTCGCGCTGGTGGGAATCTGCCTGGACACCTACCAGCTGGATGCTAAACTTGAAGAGGTCGCCGCCCTGGACCAGGTGCATTGGGCCGCGGTGGTCACCGGCAAGTACGATATCCTGGCCGAGGTGGTGTCGGCGGACGGAATGGCCGGGCTGCACCAGTTTCTGTCGCAAGAGCTATATAAAATCGGAGAGATTAAATCGAGTGAAACATTCGTCGTGATGACCTCGCGGCGCAAATGGCTGCTGCTGCCATCGGGGCTGCGCCGGCGGCTGGAAGGAATCCGCCTGCTGTCGGCCGCCGAAGAGTAATGCGCCGCCGCCTGGCGGGTCTGAAACCGGCGTTTCGTTGTATCCCAGGGGATGAGCCCTTCTCCCCTGGAAATGCGACCGAGCCTCATAAACACTTGAAGGTGCCCGGACAGTGCCTTTCGGCCCTGGTCCATCGCACCCAGCGGAGAACCACCATGATCGTCGGCATTTTAAAAGAAATCAAATCAGAGGAGAACCGGGTGGCCATGACGCCGGCCGGGGTGGAAGTCATGTGCCATCATGGCCACACGGTGCTGGTGGAAGCCGGTGCCGGAGCGGGCAGCGGGTTCAGCGACGGCGCCTACAGCGCCTCCGGCGCCGAAACCGTGGCCACTGCCGAGGAAATCTACCGGCGCGCCGAGATGGTGATGCACGTCAAGGAGCCCCTGCCACCGGAATACGACCTGATGCGGGAGGGCCAGATCGTCTTCACCTACCTGCACCTCGCCGCTGCCGAGGAGCTGACCCGGGTCCTGATCCAGCGCCGTTCGGTGAACATCGCCTACGAGACGATTCAAAAGGCCGACGGGAGTCTTCCCCTGCTCATGCCCATGAGCGAGGTGGCCGGGCGCATGGCGGTGCAGCAGGGGGCCAAATATTTGGAGATGGCCCAGGGCGGCCAAGGGGTGCTGCTCGGCGGTGTGCCCGGCGTGGAACCGGGCACCGTGGTGGTGATCGGCGGCGGCGTGGTGGGGACCAATGCGGCCAAGATGGCCTGCGGTCTCGGTGCCAAGGTGTATCTGCTCGACAAGGACCTGGATCGCCTGCGGTACCTGGCCGATGTGATGCCGGCCAACTGCTTCCTGCTGGCTTCCAGCCCGGCCGTGATCCGCGAGTTGGTCCCGCGGGCCGACGTGGTCATCGGCGCGGTGCTCATCCCCGGCGCCAAGGCCCCGCGGCTCGTCACCCGGGACATGCTGGCCACGATGAAAAAGGGGGCGGTCATGGTGGATGTGGCCATCGACCAGGGGGGATGCTTCGAGACCTCCCGCCCCACCACCCATAGCCAACCGGTCTATACGGTGGACGGCGTGATTCACTACTGCGTCGCCAACATGCCCGGTGCGGTGGCCAAGACATCGACGATGGCGTTGACCAACGCCACCCTGCCCTACGCCCTTCAGATCGCCAACCGGGGCTGGCGCGCCGCGATGCGGGAAAACCCGGAGATCCGCCTCGGCGCCAACGTGGTCCTGGGGCAGGTGACCTACAAGGGGGTCGCCGAAGCCTTCGGCCTGCCGCTGGCATCCATTGCCGACGTGCTTGAGTCCTGACCGATTGGATGGCAGAAGGGGTTGAACGCGGACCGGGGAATTGTCGATCCCCGGCCTGTGCGCCCGGAAGGGGAGAAAAAAAGTGGACGCCGCAATCATCTGGGCTGAGATTGATCTCGATGCCATTTCCCGCAACATTCGGACCCTCCGGTCGCTGACCGCCGAGGGGACCCGATTCATGGCTGTCGTCAAGGCCAATGCGTACGGCCATGGCGCCGTAGCGGTGGCCCGTCAGGCGTTGGCCTCCGGCGCGGATTGGCTCGCCGTGGCCCGCCTGGACGAGGGGATCGCCCTCCGCCGGGCCGGTATCGAGGCGCCGATCCTCGTGTTCGGATACACGGCGCCGACTTCGGCCCCGGACCTCCTGGCCCATGACCTGGCCGCCACGGTCTATGACTTCGATACGGCCCAGGCCTACAGCCGGGTGGCCATCACCACCGACCGCAATCTGCGCCTGCACCTGAAAGTCGATACCGGAATGGGACGGCTTGGGCTGAGGCCGGAGGTACGCACCTTTTCTGCCACTGGAAAGGCCGTTTCCGGCAACCCGGTGTTCGTGGCCGACGCCATCGCCCATCTTCCCGGCATCCAGTTGGAAGGGATATACACGCATTTCGCCGCCGCCGATCACGCCGACCAAAGCTTCACCTTGGCGCAACTGGAAGCCTTCACCGACTTCCTCGACCATCTCTACTATGCCGGGCTCGAGATTCCCCTGCGCCACGCCGCCAACAGTGCCGCGACCATCACCCTGCCGGCCGCTCACCTGGACATGGTGCGCTGCGGCATCGCCATGTACGGCCTCTATCCGTCGGAAGCCGTGGGCCCGGCGCTCATCGCCCTGGAGCCGGCGATGAGCCTCAAGTGCCGCATCATCCAGGTCAAGGCGGTGGAAGCCGGCTTCCCGGTGAGCTACGGCATGACCCACGTCACCCAAAGGCCGACGGTGATCGCCACGGTGGCCGCCGGTTATGCCGATGGGCTCAATCGCCGCCTCTCGAACACGGGCGAAATGCTGGTGCGCGGCCGGCGTGTGCCCATCATCGGCCGGGTCTGCATGGATTTGACCATGCTGGACACCGGCACGGTGCCCGAGGCGGAAGTCTGGGACGAGGCGGTGATTTTCGGCCGCCAGGGGGAAGCGACGATTTCGGTGGACGAAGTGGCCGCCAAACTCGGCACGATCAATTACGAGGTCGTCACCGGAGTGGCGGCCCGGGTGCCGCGCACTCACATCCACCGCCCGCCTGAGGCCCAGGCCTGATCGAAGCCGCCGCCTGTCGGCCGTTCATGGGTTGCGCCGATGCCCCATCACTTCACTCCGGATGGCCTGTGCTACGAATTACACGGCCCGGATGACGCCCCGGCGGTGGTGTTCCTCAACGGGACCGGCCAAACCGTCCTCTACTGGCAAAACGCGGTCCGGCGGCTGCGGCGCCGCTACCGCGTGCTGCTCTACGATGCCCGCGGACAGGGGCAAAGCCCCCTGGACGGCCGCCGGCTGGATCTCCTGGGCCACGTGGACGACCTCGTCGGTCTCCTGGGCCTGCTGGACATCCCTCACGCCCACTTGATCGGGTTGAGCCATGGCGCCTGCGTGGCCGCGGCCTTGGCGGCCGCTCACCGGGAACGGGTCGATCGCCTCGTGCTCTGTGGCGCCGGCGACGCCCCCGCCGCGCGAGGGATCGAGATCCTGCAGCGATGGCGCCTCATCCTGGAGCAGGAGGGTTTGGCGGCCATGGCCCGCCGCATGCTGCCGGACATCTTCGGCCCGCGATTTCTCCACGCCAACGCCGGTCTCCATGAAGGCATGGCCCGGGCCATCGCCCGGCGCAACGATGCACAGGCCTTGGCGGCACACCTGGCCGCGGTGCTCACCTATCGCCCACTGGCCGAGATCGTCGTCCCCGGGCCGCCCTGCCTTGTGGTCAGCGGAGCCAAGGATGCCCTGGTGCCGCCGGAGGCCGCCAGGCGCCTGGCCGATCTTTGCGCCGGACGCCATGTTTGCCTGCCGGACATCGGGCACAGTGTGCCGGTGGAATCCGGTGAGGTCTTCTTGACGTTGGTGGAAACATTCTTGCAGTAGCGCGGTCAGCACCTCAACTGTTCCCTTGACATCCGCGCAACCCCGGTGTTAGTTAAAAAATTTTTCAAAATTGCCCGGTGCGGCCTCCTTGGCTGCACCGGCTCCTTGCTCCGGGATAGGCTCGGGGCTTGACATCCAAAAGGAGGCATCATGCAGAGGTACGAAACCATTTTCATCATCGATCCCGACCTGAGCGAAGAAGGCCGGGCCCCGGTGGTCGAGCGTCTCCTCCAGCTCATCCCCCAGCAAGGCGGGACCCTGGTGGAGCAAGACCACTGGGGATCACGGAAACTGGCCTATCCCATTCGCAAAAAACAGCGTGGCTACTACCTGCGCCTTGATTATTGCGGTCTCGGGGTCCTGGTCGACGAGCTGGAACGCTTTTGCCGTATCGACGACCGGGTGCTCAAGTACATGACCGTCAAGCTGGCCGACGACGTGAGCGTCGAAAAAGTCCAGGCGGAAATGGCCGAGCGGGCCGCCGCCAGAGCCGCCGCTGAGAGCGGTGCGGTTCAGGGGACGGAAGAAGCCGGCGCATCGGCCGACGATCAAGACGACGATTCGGATGAAGACCTGTCCGAGGACAACGAAGACGCCGTCGACGAAGACGACGAAGACGATAAGGAGTAAGCCATGCCAGTTCCCCGCACCCGAAGTGGAAACGCCCGTCCGCGGCGCCGCAAGAAAGTGTTCCACCGCCGCAAGGTCTGCCGCTTTTGCGCTGACAGCAGCATCGTGATCGATTACAAGGAGCCCAAGACCCTGCGCCACTTCATCACCGAGCGCGGCAAGATCATTCCACGGCGGATATCGGGCACCTGCGCGCGCCATCAGCGAGTGTTGACCCAGGCGATCAAACGCGCCCGGACGATCGCCTTGCTGCCGTTCGTCGGTTCGATGGAATAACCGGAACGCCGCCGGGGAGAGCCGGTCTGCACGGCGGCACCGGCACCTGCGCCATGGCCAAGGACATCGCCACCGGACTTGGGCTGACCCTGATCGTCTTTTTGATCGCCGCTCAGGTACCGCTCTTCGGTTTTTTCGCCGCCGTGTTTCTCCCGCTGCCGACCCTTTTCTACCGGATCAAGGCGGGACGGCAGACCGCCGCCATCATCTCCGCCGCAGCCGCGGCGGCGTTCCTGGCACTGGGCGGCGGCCTGTCTCCGGATGTGTTCTTCTTCATCGACCTGCTGGTGGTCGGATGGGTGCTGGGGGAATTGTTCCAGCAACATATGTCCATCGAACGGACGGTGATTTACACGGTCCTGGCCGCATTGGGGCTTGGGGCCGTGGTTTTGGGGATGGCGGCCGGCGTCTCCGGTCAGGGATTCGGGGCGATGGTCGGCGGGTATGTGAGCCGCAACCTCGAGACGACCCTGAACCTTTACCGGTCCATGGGCATGCCGGAAGACAACATCCGGCTTATCACCGAAGCGCTCGACCGGATCCAGTACGTGTTGGTACGGCTGTTGCCCGCAATGGCCGTCACCACGATTCTGGTGGTGGTCTGGGCGAACCTGATCCTGGGGCGGGCCATCCTGGGTCGCCGCGGCCTGCCCGCTCCGGATTTCGGCCCGCTAAGCCGCTGGAAGGCGCCGGAAATGCTGGTCTGGGTGGCCATCGGGTCGGCGTTGCTGCTCCTGGTGTCGCCCCTGCCACTCAAGCTGATCGGCGCCAATGCGGCCCTGGTCCTGATGGCGATCTATTTTTTCCAGGGCATCGCCATCGTGGGCCACTTTTTCGAACGCAAGGCCCTCCCCCGGCCGATGCGGATCTTTCTGTACAGCCTGATCGCCATCCAGCAGATCCTGCTGCTGTTGGTGATCGTTTTGGGCTTCTTCGATCTTTGGTTCAATTTTCGGCGCCTGGAACCCGAGGCGCATCGATAGAACACCTTGGAGGTGATTGAATGAAAATCATTTTAACCGAATCCATCGATTCTCTGGGTCTGATCGGGGCCGAAGTCGAGGTGGCCAAGGGCTATGCCCGAAACTTCCTGCTCCCCCGTCGCAAGGCGGTGTTGGCCACGGATAGCAACCGTGCGGCGCTCGCCAATCAAAAAGCCAAGCTGGAACTGCAAATCGCCAAGGAGAGAGCCGTCGCCGAGGAAATGGCCCAGCGGCTGGCCGGCGTGTCGGTGACCGTTGCCGCCAAGGTGAGCGACGCGGATCGCCTTTACGGATCGGTGGGGGTACGAGAGATCGTCGACGCCCTGGCCGCGAAGGACATCACCGTGGAGAAACGGATGGTGCTGTTGACCGAACCCATCAAGACCATCGGCACCTTCGAAGTGCCGATTCGGATTTACACGGACGTGGAGCCCGTGATCACGGTCAACGTCTCCGCCGAGTAAGGCGTTGGCGCCGCGGCGTCCACCGTCGGCAAAACCCGCGGTCCGGTCGGACGCCGGCGCTCCCCAGCGGGAGAGCGCCGGCCGGAAGCGGTGCGAGACGTCCGTCGTCCGTTGCGGCAATCCCGGAGCGGTATAGCTCCGGGCTGCCGCGCACAACTCCCTCCGCCTTCCGCCTCATCGCAAAACATCGAGATTTGAACCGCCATGGTCGACACCGGTGCCACAACCCGTCCCGCCACCAGCGATGCCCACCTGATGCCGCCCCAGAGCATCGAGGCGGAAGCCTCGATCATCAGCGCCGTGCTCCTGGACAACAGCACCCTCAACGACGTGCTGGAAATATTGAAGCCGGAAGATTTCTACCGGACGGCTCACCAGAAGATTTTTTCCGCCATCGGCGACCTGTTCGCCCGCAGCGAACCGGCGGATCTGGTCACGGTGAGCAACCGGCTCAAGGAGGCCGGCCACCTCGAGTCCGTGGGCGGTGCCGCCTACCTGGCCAGAATCATCGACGAAGCGCCCCTGGCGGTCAACGCCCAGCACTATGCCCGCATTGTTCAGGAAAAAGCCACCCTGCGGCGGCTGATCGAAAAATCCAACGCCATCGCCCGGCGCTGCTTCGAACAGCAGGGAGAGACGGAGGAGATCCTCGATTTCGCCGAAAACGCCATCTTCGAAATCGCCGAGCACAAGTCCAAGAAAAGCCTCTATCCCCTCGGCGAACTGGTGGTCCAGAACTTCGACACCCTTGAAAAACGGGCCGCCAACAAGTCCCTGCTCACCGGGATCCCCTCCGGGTTCAACGAACTCGACCGCAAGACCAGCGGCTTTCAAAACAGCGACCTCGTCATCCTGGCGGCCCGGCCGGCCATGGGCAAAACCTCCCTGGCCCTGAACATCGCCCGCAACGCGGCGGTGGATGAAAATGTCCCGGTGGCCATCTTTTCTCTGGAAATGTCCCGCGAGCAGCTCTCGATGCGCCTGCTGTGCGCCGAGGCAAGAGTGGATTCGTCCCGGGTGCGCAGCGGCATGTTCTACGAGGAAGATTGGCGCAAGCTTACCGACGCCGCCGGGGTGTTGTCCGAGGCGCCCATCTACATCGACGACGCGCCGGACATCTCCACCACCACCATCCGTACCAAATCCCGCCGCCTCAAGATGGACAAGGGACTGGGAATGATCGTGGTCGACTACCTGCAGTTGATGCGCCCCCGGGTGCCCAGCGAACGCCGCGATTTGGAAATCAGCGAAGTTTCCCGCTCCCTGAAGGCATTGGCCAAGGAACTGGACATACCGATCATCGCCTTGAGCCAGCTCAACCGCATGCTGGAGCAGCGCTCGGACAAGCGTCCCGTCCTATCGGACCTGCGCGAGTCCGGGGCTCTGGAGCAGGATGCCGACCTGGTCCTGTTCATTTACCGGGACGAGGTCTACAATAAGGAAGAGGTCAACCCCAACCGGGGCAAGGCGGAAGTCATCCTCAGCAAGCATCGCAACGGCCCTATCGGCACGGTGTATCTCACCTTTCTCAACCAGTACACGCGCTTTGAAAACATGGCAATGGTGGAGACGGTTTAGCGCCGCCGCCATCGGATGCGAAGATCTCCATGACCAGGATCTCAGGCAACACCACCGGGCTGAAACCGAACCAGGTGCGGCGCATCGGGGCCTTGTATCGGCGCCGCTTGGCGCCCGAGACCCTTTGCACCCCGGAGCTCGCCAATGAATTGGGGGCTCTGTCGACTGAAATCCGTCGTCAAATCGGTCTGTTGGTGGACAGGCGCGGCCGCATTGTCACCGTGATCGTCGGCGACGCCCAGCGGATCGTGATCCCTGATCTGGAAGACTTCCGTGCGGCTCCCGGCAGGCTGCGGGGGCTGCGCTGCCTTCACACCCACTTCAAGGCCGAAGCCTTGAGCCGGGACGATCTCACCGATCTGGACCTGCTGCGCCTGGATCTCATGGCGGTCCTGGCCCTGGATGAAGACGGCAAACCCGTCGCCATTCACGCCGCGCATGTGCTGCCCGGCCACCAGGGCCTGACTCACCAGGTGCTGCCGCCGCTGTCGCCCCACCATCCAGACATCGACTGCTTGGAGTTGGTGCGTTCGCTGGAAGATGAACTCGGACGGATCGATATCCGCCGCCGGACCGAGGGTGCGGGTGAACGCGCCGTGCTGGTCAGCGTCACCACCGCGTCGCGGCGCCAGGCGGTGCCCGCCATGCAAGAGCTGCGTCAATTGGCCCATTCCTGCGGCTTGACCGTGGTCGGCGAAGTGATCCAGCAGCGGCGCAAGGTCGACCCCAGCCTTCTGCTGGGCAAGGGCAAGCTCCAGGAGCTGGCCATCGAAGCCCTGCAGCGCTCCGCCACCCTCCTGGTCTTCGACCAGGAACTCAACCCCAGCCAGAGCCGCGCCATCGCCGACGCCATCGAGATGAAGGTCATCGACCGCACCCAACTGATCCTGGATATTTTCGCCCAGCGCGCCCAGTCCCGGGAAGGCAAGCTCCAGGTGGAACTGGCGCAGTTACGCTATCGGCTGCCGCGCCTGGTGGGAAAGAACCGGGCCATGAGCCGGCTGGCCGGCGGCATCGGGGGGCGGGGTCCGGGCGAGACCCAGCTTGAAATCGACCGTCGCCGGGTGCGCGAACGCATCGGCCGCATCGAATCCAGCCTTGAGCAGGTGCGATCCCGCCGGCGCCAGCAGAAGGCGCTGCGACAACGCAAGGCCGTTCCCGTCATTTCACTGGTCGGGTACACCAACGCCGGCAAGTCGACAATGCTCAACACCCTGACCCACAGCCGGGTGCCCACCGCCGACCTTCTGTTCGCCACCCTGGACCCGTCCAGCCGGCGCCTGCGGTTTCCCCGGGATCTGGAGGTGATTCTCACCGACACCGTCGGCTTCATCCGGGACCTGCCCAAGGAACTGCGCGCCGCGTTCCGCGCCACCTTGGAGGAGCTGGAACAGGCTGATCTGCTGCTTCACGTCATCGACGTCAGCGATCCGGATTGTGAAGCCCGGGCCGCGGCGGTGGACGACATCCTGGAGGATTTGGAACTCCAACAGATTCCCCTGCTGCGGGTGCTCAACAAGCAGGACCGCCTCGATCCCGAAACGCTCCAACAGCGCATCCGAATGCTGAGTGGAGTTCCGGTTTGCGCCCGGGATGCCTGCAGCCTCGCCCCTCTGCTCGAACAGATGCAGGCCATTCTCGAACCTCTGGCCGCGCGTTTGGCCGCAAGCCCCGCAAAGGCCCCCTCTTCCCCCGATGCGGCTCCATCGCCTTCCGAAAACGGCTGAAAAGTATTCTGTGTCCGAACGGAGGAAATGAACTGGCCAAGTCCGCGCCGCCGTTTTTCGTGAGATGCCTGGGTTCCGCCAGGAGACGAATCGATATAGAGCGGCAAGTAGTGCGAATTCTTTTGCCGTTTTTCACGTTCTGCAATTTTTTGAAAGGCGGCGGAAGTCTGCCTTCTGGTCGCCCCCGGTATTTTCAAGCGGCTGAAAAATGGTACAAGGTTTGGCGTAAGGGAGTGCCGCCGGCGTCCGCAAGACGCTCTGGACCGCCGCCCCGGAAAACTCGGCGCCAACCGTCCGTAAGCCCGGACAGCGCCGCAAATCTGGCGATGCGGCACTGCAAGACTGAGAGAAATCGTGCCTTTGGCGCATATCCGCTACTGTCCGGGCCAACGGACGGTAGGCGCCTCAAACAGTTCCGGGGCGGCGGTCCGGTTCGTCCTGCTCCCGCCGGGAGACGATTCGTTGAAAGGCGCCAAGCAAAGGCACTTCGGCCGGGATTTTCAGG
>DCWA01000010.1 GCA_002327445.1 Desulfobacteraceae bacterium UBA2174
TGTCTCCCTCCCTACTCTACAGGAGTTTGCGACGAGGAATCTCAACCATCCGCTATTATTATACATTTCGTTTTACGAAGAGATCCCTCGCTGCGCTCGGGATGACAATTCGGATTTTTTACGAAGACATCAGATATGAACTCTTGATCGAAATCTCCGGTGGGCACGCTGATTTCGGCCAGTAACGTCGTAAAGTGGTTATAGAAGTTGGTCTTAAACAGGTTATAGCGAAAGGCGAGGGCGATGTCGCTCAACCCGCAGTTTTCAAAGCGGGCGACGTTGCGTCCCCCCATTGTGTACGTTTGCATCTCCTTTTCCAGGTAGGAAGCCGATAGATCCATGGCCAGCCTATCGGTGAGGCCGTAGTTGGCCATCATCATCGTTCCTTGAACCTTCATTTTCTTGGGGCCCATTTTTTGGCCGGGGCGTTGAATGAAATCCTCGGGTTCTACTGAATCCGAACCCATTTTGACCGTGTCCATTTGCATGGCCATGTACCCGATGCCAACGCCGGATGCCCCCTGTGACGGCACGGTCGCCGTCTTGATGCGAACCGGCATTGTCATCGCCGCGGGAGAGATGGTGAGCAGAGCTTGGGAAAAAGAGATCGGTTCACCGCCATTTTCGGCCTTGAACGCCTCGGCCTCCTTGGAATCCCTGAAAGCGATGATACTTGGCATCATGTCTGGAACGATTCTGCTGGAGAGAACGTAAGTCGCCTTTTCTGCGGGTGTTCGGGCCCTTGACGGCCAATCTTGGACCAGAATCGATCGAAAGGCGTCCGGTCCCCCCGCATCGCCGACCATTCGGAGGAGGCAGGCGACACCGCATGACTGGACCGTTTTCCCATCCTGACATGTCAATTCGCCCGCGGTCTTCCGGTATTGATCGATATACATGCCACAAACGTGGCAACTGGGCCGGCTCCCCTCCGCCGCCAACGATTTCGCTCCACTGATAGTGAGGAAAACGATCAGGACAAGAAGCAGTTTTTTCATGGCATCGTCTCCTTGCTTGAGGGTGGTGGAATCGTCAAAATCAAGGGAGAGGAAACTTCAACTTACCAGTCAATCGGCCGCCGCTCCCGGAAGAAGCCACCGGTGGGGCCATCGTCCGGCAAGGTGGCCAGCCATACCGGCGTATCGGCGGCCTGGGCCGGGGACAGCGGCGCCCGCGGGCCGCCCAGGTCCGTGCGGGCCCAGCCGGGGCAGGCGGAATTGACGAGGATGTTGGTGCCTTGCAGTTCCTTGGCCAGCAACGCCGTGATGGCGTTCAACAGGGTTTTGGACATCCGGTAAGCCGGGGCCGAAACCGCCGTTGTGCTGGAATCCGGGTCCAGGATGTCGTGAAATGACCCCATCGTGCTGGAAAGATTCACGATGCGCCCGTATCCGGCGCGACGCATGACGGGGATGCAAGCCTGGCTCAACCGCAGGGGACCGAAGGTGTTGGTCTCCAATGTGTCGCGCAGCAGGCCGAGACCGATTTCGAGGATGCCGGTGCGTCCGTCAATCATGATGCCGGCGTTGTTGACCAGGACGTCCAGTCTTCCGAATGTGTCGACGATGCGGTCAACGGCGGATTGGATCACCGTCACATCCGTGACGTCGAGGAGGGAAAAATGGACATCCAGACCCTGTGCGGCTAGGCGGTTGCGGGCTTTCAGGCCCTTCTCCCTGTCCCGGCCTCCCATGATCACCGTAAGGTTTTTACTGGCCAGTTGTCCGGCGACTTCGAAACCGATCCCCCGGTTGGCGCCGGTGACCAACGCAACCCGCGCTGTCTTCGCCTTCATGGGCTTCTCCTTTCCGGCAGCCTGGCGGAAGGCCTACTCGCCGTGCGCCCTGATGAATTGATGGATATCAAGGACTTGGCATAATTTGGCTTTACACGGCCGCGGTGTTTTTGCATATAAAACAAATGGCACAATTTTTTGAAGCACGCCACTTTTCATTTCTCTCCCCTTGGTCGCTGCCAGGTTAAGGCACTGTCAGAGGTACCCGCCCATGCGACGCCTGCTTGTCTTTTTCATTGTTTTTCTCTCATCGGGGTGCCTCCCCGCCGCCACCGTCCCGGGCATTCACCTGGACATGATCGAAATGCCGGAGGGATTCGCCATTTCTTTGTTTGCGTGTGTTCCAGGCGCGCGCAGCATGACCCTCGGGGGCGCCGGGACGGTTTTCGTCGGCACTCGGCGCGGCGGAAAGGTCTACGCCGTCACCGACCGGGATCGGGATGGACGGGCCGACGAGGTGACGACCGTGGCCCGGGGCCTCGACACGCCCAACGGGGTGGCCTTCCGTGGCGGCGCCTTGTACGTGGCTGAAGTGAGCCGTATCCTGCGCTTCGATGACATCGAGCAACGCCTTGCCGATCCCCCGGCGCCGGTGGTGATCAGCGACGACCTGCCCCGGGACGAGCACCACGGCTGGAAGTTCGTCGCCTTTGGACCGGACGGGAAACTCTACGTGCCGCTGGGTGCTCCCTGCAATGTTTGTGAAGGCAAGGACGAGCGCCATGCATCCATCCTGCGCCTGGATCCTGCCGACGGCAAAATGGAAATCTTCGCCCGGGGGGTGCGCAACACGGTGGGTTTCGACTGGCACCCCCAATCCGGCGTACTGTGGTTCACCGAAAACGGCCGGGACTGGATGGGTGACGACCAGCCCCCGGACGAACTCAACCGGGCGCCCCAGGCGGGGATGCACTTCGGATTTCCCTACTGCCACGGCAACGGTATTCCCGACCCGGAGTTCGGTGCCGGCAAAGCCTGCAAGGATTACACGGCACCGGCCATTGCCCTGGGTCCCCACGTGGCCGCCCTGGGGATGCGCTTCTACACCGGCAGCCGCTTTCCCCCGCCCTACCGCGGGCGGATTTTCATTGCGGAACACGGTTCCTGGAACCGCAAGGACCCCATCGGATATCGGATCTCCATGGTCCGGGTGGAGGACGGCCGGGCGTTGGATTATGAAGTTTTCGCCCGCGGATGGCTTCAGGAAGGCGGGGCCTGGGGGCGCCCGGTGGATGTCCTGGAGATGCCCGATGGGGCGCTGCTCGTTTCCGACGATCGCGCCGGCGCCATCTATCGCATTGCCTACGCGGGTGAATAATCCCGCGGCTTCCGGTAACAATCGGATATCGGACAAGCGCTGCCGCCAGCCGCTGGTGTGGCCGGATTGATCAAACAAATCACTCCTGTTCCACGCTGTCATCCCGAGCATCGCGACGAGGGATATCCTGGAGGCGGCAAGATTCCTTGTCTGAAACGAGCAGGCGGGCAGATCGTTACTCACCCTGATCGGAGCGGTCGTATCGGCGGACGGCGCGAACAAGGAGGAATCATGGCGATTTCAGGCAAATACGGGAAGATCGATATCCCGGGAATCCAGGCCGATGAACCGGTTTTCGTGCTGAGGGCCCAGGACCGGCTGGCCCGGGGAATGGTCGAAATCTACAAGGTGATCGCCGAGCAACACGGGGCATCCATCGCTTCCGACCTGGCGCGGGAGATCGCGCGGTTCCGCGATTGGGGCGGAAAACGGAAAATGCCGGACTGAACCGCTGGCCGTCATCCATTTTTGCGTTCCAGCCGGGCCACCGCCTCGATGTGGAAGGTGTGGGGGAACATGTCCACCGGCTGGACTTCGGCGACGTGGTAGGCTTCCGCGAGGAGGCCCAGGTCCCGGGCGAGGGTCGCGGGATTGCAGGATACGTAGACGATGCGCGGCGAGGCCAGGGCCAGCAGCCGGGCCGCCACGTCGGCATGCATGCCGGCGCGCGGCGGGTCGACCACCACCACCTGAGGGCGGATGTCGAGGCCGGCGATCACGGTGCGGATGTCGCCTTCGATGAAGTGGCAGTTGGTGACCCCGTTTCTTTCGCAGTTGCGACGGGCGTCGGCCACCGCCGAGGCCACGATCTCGATCCCGAGGACCTGGCGCGCCGCGGGGGAGAGAAAGATCGGGATGGTGCCGGTGCCGCTGTAGAGATCCAGCACGGTCTGGGTGCCGTTTAGCCCGGCGTACCGCTGCACGGTTTCATAGAGCCGGGCCGCGCCGCGGGTGTTGGTCTGAAAGAAGCTGTTGGCGGAGATTTCGAATTCCCAGGGGCCGATGCGGTCCCTGAGCACCGGGTTCCCGGCCAGGGTACGCTCGAACTGGCCCACCGCGATGGCCGCCGGGCGGTCGGTGATGTTGTTGACCACCCCGGCGATGCCGTCGAAGTCCGCCAAGAGACGATCGGCCAGGGGCTGCACCGCGCCGCGGTTCTCCTCGGCGGTGACGATGTTGACCAGCCAGCGGTCTTCGGCCAGGCTGTGGCGCAGCATGACAAACCGCCAGAACCCGCGGTGGCTCCGCAACCCGTAAGGCGGCAGGCCAGAGGCGCGGATCCCGTCGCGGATCCGGCCGAGGATCGGGTTGCCCGACGGCGGCATGAGCAGGCAGGCCTCGATGTCCAGCACCCTGTCGAAGGCGCCCGGCACGTGCAGGCCGAGTGCGAATTCCGGCGAGCCGCCGTCGCGGCCCAGTTCTTCGGGCATTCGCCAGCGCCGGTCGGTGCAGGAGAACTCCATCTTGTTGCGGTAACCGAAGGTCGGGCCGGCGGCGATGGCCGGATGCACCGGAATCCCGGTAAGTCCGCCCACGTGGGCCAGGGTCTCGGCCACGTGGCGCCGCTTGTAGTCCAGCTGGCGCGGGTAGGCCAGATGCTGCCATTTGCACCCCCCGCAGACCCCGCTGTAGGGGCAGGGCGGAAGAATCCGGTCGGCGGAGGGATGCAACACCTCCAGGACGCGAGCCTCGGCGTACTGCTTGCGGCGCTTGAAGACCCGGGCCAGCACCCGGTCTCCGGCCACGGCGCCGTCGACGAAGACCGCCATGCCGTCCACGCGCGCCAAGCCTTTTCCGCCGAAGGCAACGTCCATCACATCCAGCTCGACCGTCTGGCCCTTTTTGACTGTCACGCCAATATCCCTTCCGTCTCGTGCGCCGCCCCGGCGGCGCCCGGTGGTTGCATTTCCGCTTCATTGTGGCATAAAGGATCAAGGATATACATGAAACCGCCATCTCGAATCAAGGTCGCACCGCCGGCACCGGGCTTGGAAAAGCTGGATTTCAGCGCCGGCGGATTCCGCCTGTCCGGCTGGCTGCATCACCCGGGAGTCGAGCGTTTCCCGGTGGTCATCGGATCCCACGGGCTTGAAAGCGACGGCGCCTCTCCCAAGCAGCGCGCCCTGGCGGAGGCTTGCAACGCCCGCCGGATCGCCTACCTGCGCTTCGATCATCGCGGCTGCGGCGCCAGCGAGGGAAACTTTGCCGCCGTCACCACGCTGGCGGGCCGGGTGGCGGATCTGCTGGCCGCGGCCGAAGCTGCCAGACAGGTTCCGGGTGCCGATGGGCGTATCGCCCTGTTCGGCAGCAGCCTGGGCGCAGCGGTGTGCATGGCGGCGGCGGAGGCACTGGCGCCGTCGGCAATGGTCCTTTTTGCCGCGCCGGTCCGCAGCCGCACGATTGCAGGGTCCCGCAATGAGGCGGCGCTGTTCGACAGCGGGGCCGGCCTCGACTTCGATCTCGGCACCGTGACACCGCGCCTGCATCACTTGCTGGTGATTCACGGCACCTCCGACGCCGTGGTCCCGGTGGCCGACGCCGAGGAGATATTCGCCGCTGCGGGGCATCCCAAACGCATCCTGCTCCAGGCAGAAGGCGACCACCGGATGAGCCATGCAGGCCACCAGGCGGGATTCGTGACCGGGGCGGCGCAATGGTTCGAGGCGCACCTTCCAGGCCCGGTCCACCGGTAACGGCAAAAGGTCGCCCGGTGCCATGGGGGACTTGCGATTTCGGCCAAAAGGCAAAATATTATTAAAAAGGGAAATTCCCGCCGCCAGGAAATTTTTGCGCTAGGGGATTGGATAGATACCGGATATATGATAAACATTATCGTTAACTATTTTTGTGGAACTCGTACGCCCCGGTCTGTTTGGCTCCCCGACCACCAAGAATGACCTGGAAGGTAGGGCCAAACCCGTGGCGTTTTTTTGCCGAACCATCAAGCATCAAGGTGACAGATATGGAGCAAGCCGTTTATAGTCTGTGTTTCATGTGTTCGATCCGCTGCCCCATCCGGGTGATGGTGGAAGACGGACGGGTCAAATGGATCCAGGGCAACGAGAACGTGGGGGCCATGGGCAGCAGCCTCTGCCCGCGCGGCTCGGCAGGGATTTCCCTCCTCTATGACAAGGAGCGGTTGCAGTATCCGCTGATCCGCACCGGGCCCCGGGGGTCGGGGCAGTGGCGCCGGGCCAGTTGGGAGGAAGCCCTGGACATGGCCGGGGAAAAACTCCGGCAAATCATCGCCGCCCACGGCGGCCACAGCGTGGCCCTCACCGAACGGGCCCAACTGTCCACCCACGTGAGCAAGACTTTCCTCAAGGCCATCGGTTCGCCGAACCATTTCACCCATGACGCCCTCTGCAAGGGGTCGGCCAACACGGCCTGCCGCTCTCTTTTCGGCGTCACCGACGGGGAGATGGGCGTGGACCTGGCCAACAGCCGGCATGTGGTGCTCTACGGCCGGAACCTGTTCGAGTCCATCGAGGTCAAGCCGGTGCGGGGGCTGATCAATGCCCTGGCCAAGGGCGCCAAACTCACCTACATCGATCCGCGGGTCACCGTCTCGGCCACCAAGGCCCACCGGTACTGGATGATCCGCCCGGGGACCGACCTGGCCCTCAACTACGCCTTGATGCATGTCATCATCAAGGAGAAACTCTACGATGCCGCCTTCGTCGACCGCTGGGTGGAAGGTTTCCAGGACCTGAGAAAATTCGTCCAGCATTACACGCCGGAGTGGGCGGATCGGGAGACGGGGATACCGGCCACCGAAATCGTGGAATTGGCCCGCGAGATGAGCGCCGTCAAGCCCAATTGCGCCTTCCACTACGGGTACCGGGCGGCGCATCACACCAACGAGATCTATGTGCGCCGATCCATTCTGATGCTCAACGCCCTGCTCGGCTGCCTGGAGGCCCCGGGGGCGGTGTTCTTCAAGAAGGGACCGGGCGCGGTGGGGCGCAAACCGGCACGGAAGCTCACCGAGCAGAAGTTCCCCAAGATCGAGGTACCGCGGTGCGACAAGGTCGGCACCCCCGATTTTCCCTTGCCGGACCCGGCCCACGGCGTCCCGCAGATGCTGCCCCATGCCATCCTGAACCAGGACCCGTATCCGATAAAGGCACTGCTGGTGTACCGGTTCGAGCCGCTGATGTCGATTCCGGACAAGCAACTGACCCAGAAGGCCCTGGACGCCCTGGACCTCATCGTCACCATCGACGTCAACCACAGCGACATCGCCTGGTACTCGGACATCGTGCTGCCTGAATCGATCTACCTGGAACGCCTGGACTGCGTCCAGCAGCTCAATTCCCTGTCGCCCCAGATGTTCCTGCGCCATCAGGCCGTCACGCCCCGCTACGATACCCTGGAAGGGCCCATGATCCTCAAGGCCCTGGGGGAGCGGATCGGCATCGGCGAGTATTTTCCTTATGAGAGCGTGGAGGACCTGGTGCGCTGGCAGTTGGAGCCCACCGGTTTCCGCCTGGAGGATTTCGCCGAAAAGGGCTTCGTGTCCTACACGAGCGAGAAGCTCTTCTGGGACCGCAGCGAGGGGATGAAATTCAAGACCCCTTCGGGGAAGATCGAGTTCCGCTCCTCATTGCTGGAGAACGCGGGCTTCGAATCGTTTCCGACCTACGAGTCCATGTCGTCGCCGCCGGAACCGGACCAGTTCCGTCTCATCACCGGACGGCAGGCCCTGCACACCCACGTGTCCACCCAGAACAACATGTATCTGAACGAGATCACGCCGGAAAACGAGATCTGGCTCAACCGCGGACGGGCCGAGCGGCTCGGGATCCGCAACCACGATCTCGTCCGGGTCAGTTCCAGTCGGGGCTCGGGCACCATCCGGGCCTTCGTCACCGATCTGATCCACCCGGAGGCAGCCTTCATGCTCCACGGCTTCGGCCGGGACTCGAAGTTGGCCACCCGGAGCTACCAGCGGGGGGTCTCGGACAGCCTGCTGCAGGAGAGCATCACCGACATGGTCGGCGGCAGCCCGGCCCTGCACCATACCTTTGTCACCGTGACCCCGGTGTAAAGCCGGGGCAGGCGTTTCCCGGCGCCCCCGGGCGCCGTTCGAGGAGACCGATGAGCAAGTACTATCTCTACCAGGACCTGAGCAAGTGCATCGCTTGTTATTCGTGCGTGATCAAGTGCAAAAGCATCAAGCAGCTGCCCGTCGGTCCCAAGCCTTCGGAAATCATCACCATCGGACCGCGCATGATCGATCAGCGGCCCCGGGCCGCCTATGTCTTCATGCCCTGCTTCCACTGCGACAATCCCTGGTGCGTGGCGGTTTGCCCCACCGGCGCGATGCAGAAGCGGCCCGAGGACGGGATCGTCTTCGTGGACGCCGACCGCTGCGTGGGGTGCAAGTTGTGCATGAACGCATGCCCCTGGGGCGCCCCCCAGTGGAACCCGGAAACCGGAAAGGTGGTCAAGTGTGATTTGTGCAAGGACCGGCTCGACCAGGGGCTGAAACCGGCCTGTGTCACCGTGTGCACCACCCAGTGCCTCTCTTTCGGCCGGATCGATGAGATGCCGGAGGATATCCGCGAGAAATTCAAGGAGAGCATCGGCGCCAAGGTGGTCGAAGTGCCCTGAGGCGGCCCTGGCGGACGGCCCCGGGTCGTACGCCCCGCATGAACGATTCATCATTCATATCAATAAATTTCCACAAAGAGGGTGGCAAATGTCAGAACCCCTATGCCCGGTGCGGTCCACCATCGATCAGATCGAGCGGATCTGCCAGTCCAACGCCTTGGTCAACCCCAAGAGCCGGCGCATCACCGAGGAAATCCTGGAGTTGCTCAACGACGTGGCCTGGGGTCGGGCCGGAAGCGATCACCTGTCCTCCATCAAGGCCCTGGGCGAGGAATTGGCCCAGCACGACAACAAACCGGAATGCACGCGGGTGGCCCAGCTCGTCGAGGATGCCGTCACCGTTCACCTGGAAACCTTTGAAAGCCATGTCAGAACCCACAACTGCGCCACTGGCGAATGCGTCAAGCTGGCGCCGGCACCCTGCCAGATGGCCTGCCCGGCCGGCATCGACGTGCCCACCTACGTCACCTTGATCGGAATGGGGCACGACGCCGAGGCCATATCGGTGATCCGCAAGGACAACCCGTTCCCCTGGGTCTGCGGACTGGTGTGCACCCGACCCTGCGAAATGATGTGCGTCCGTGGCCGCATGGACGAGCCGGTGTCCATCAAGTTTCTCAAGGCCTTTGCCGCCGAACGGGCTATGTCGGAGCGGTCCTACCAGAATCCCCCCAAGGCCCCGGACAAGGGCCGGAAGGTGGCCATCGTGGGCGCCGGGCCGGCCGGCATGAGCGCTGCCTACTATTTGGCGCTCAAGGGCTACGGGGTGGAGGTGTTCGAGGACCTGCCCATGGCCGGCGGCATGATCATGGTGGGCATCCCCCGCTACCGGCTTCCCCGGGAGGTGATCGACCGGGAAGTGGGCATGCTGGAGGAACTCGGGGTCGTGTTTCACTTCAACACGCGCTTCGGACGCGACGTGACCCTGAATTCCCTGAAAGACGCCGGGTTCGAAGCCTTTTTCATCGCCATCGGCGCCCATGGATCCTTCCGGCTCAACATTCCCGGCGAGAGCGACTACCCCCGGGTCAGCGACGCCATCTCCCTGCTCAAAAAGGTGGCCCTGGGGGACCGCAACATCCCGGGCCGGCGCGTGGTGGTGGTGGGCGGCGGCAACGTGGCCATCGACGCCGCCCGGACCTGCCTGCGGCTCGGCTGCGAGTCGGTGACCATCGCCTATCGGCGGACCCGCAACGAGATGCCCGCCGACATCGAGGAGATCGAACAGGCCGAGGAAGAGGGGATCGAGATCACTTTCCTCACTATCCCGGTGGCGGTGGAGGGGAAAGACGGCCAGGTGACGGGGCTCCGGTGCCTGCGGGCCAAGCTGGTGGTGAAAGAGGGGACCGATCGGCTCTATCCCAAGCCGGTGGAGGGGAGCGAATTCGTCCTGCCGGCGGATGCGGTGATCGCCGCCATCGGCCAGCAGGTGCAGACCGAATGCCTGCAGACGGTGGAGGGGCTGCACTGGAGTCGGCGCCAGACCATCGGCGTCGATTTGGCCTGCATGCAGACCGACCTGCCGGGTGTCTTTGCCGCCGGCGATGCCGTCACCGGTCCCGCCACGGTGATCGAAGCCATCGGCGGGGGCAAGCGGGCGGCCGAGGCCATCGACCGCCACCTCTCCGGACTGCCCCAGCCCAAGATGCCACCGGTGCCGGTGAGGCGGGCCCGAACCCCCTGGATCGAGATGACCGCGGCCGAGAAGGCCGGCCGCCGGCGCCCCGAAATGCCCTTGCTCAACATCGACCGTCGGCGCCTGATGTTCCAGCAGGTGGAGCTGGGATACAGCGAAGACGATGTCCGCCGTGAGGCCGGCCGCTGTCTGCGCTGCGACATCTGCCGCCGTTGCGGCCTGTGCGTGGAAATCTGCCGGGATCGGATGAAGATCGGCGCTCTTCATTTCGGCTACATGAACTTCGACCAACCCGGTCCGACGGATTTGAAAATCACCGAGAAAAAATGCATTCTCTGCGGCGCCTGTGCGGCCAATTGCCCCAACGAGGCCATTCGCATCGAGGACCGCAACGGGGAGCGGATCCTGAGCCTCTGTGGAACGATCCTGAATCGCCGGCCGCTGATCACCTGCGCCGACTGCGGGGCCGTCATCGGCACCGAAGCTTATATTCAGCACATGAATCGCAAGATTCTGGCCGCCGAACAAACCATCGACACCGTCTATCGCTGCGCCGAGTGCCACCGGAAGCATCAGGCGCAACTCAGCGTGGACTTGGCGCGCCTCTAGCCGTTTCGGCCGCCGCCGGGGCGGCGCCGGCGGAGAGGGGTGCGCAGGGGAGAAAGGAAGAGGGGATGACGTTTCGAAAAGGTCAGCGCGTGGAGTTGTTCCGCGAGTCGCGGGATGAAAGCTGGGAGGCTTACATGAGGGAGTATATCGGCTGCCATGGTGTGGTGACCGATCCGGATACCAGCATCAACGATCCGGATGCCCTGGTGGAGGTCAGCCTGGAGGGGAAGGGGACCCACCGCTTTCCCCAGGATTGCCTGCGGCCGCTGGAATGACCGGCGGCCGCCTGGCGGTCAATGCCGCCGTGAATGGATCTATTCGCCATGTTAATTGAAACCATCGCCCGTGTGGCGCTCCAAGCCGCGGAGCGGAGCGGCCGGGTCCTGTGCCGCTGCTTCGGCAACCTGAGCCGCATCGACAAGAAAGGCCGCATCGACCTGGTCACCGAGGCCGACCTGGCCTCGGAAAAGGCGGTCGTCGACACCATCCGCGCCCATTTCCCGGATCACGCGATCCTGTCGGAAGAAAGCGGCCGCAGCGGCAAGAACGACCACGCCACCTGGATCATCGATCCCCTGGACGGTACGACCAATTTCGCCCACAACCTGCCGGTTTTCGCCGTTTCCATCGCCTATGCCGAGGACGGCGTGGTCCGCCACGGGACCATCCTCAATCCGGCCCGCGGCGAATTGTTCCAGGCATCGACAGGACAGGGGGCCTCGCTCAACGGCCGGCCGATCCGGGTTTCGAACGTTTCCCGCCTGGATTCGGCCTTGTTGATGACCGGGTTTCCCTACGATCTGGACAAGACCCTGGATGCGATCCTGGAGCGCCTGAAAACCTGCCTGGCAACGGTCCAGGGGGTGAGACGGCCGGGTGCCGCCGCACTGGACCTCTGTGACGTCGCCTGCGGGCGTTGCGAGGGGTTCTGGGAGGAGCGTCTCAAGCCGTGGGACACCGCCGCCGGTGCGCTGATCGTCTCCGAGGCCGGCGGGCGGGTGACCGATTTCAATGGCAGCCCCTTTTTACCGGAAATGCCCGCCATCCTGGCCACCAACGGCGCCATTCACCAAGAGCTGGCCGATTTGCTGGAAACGGCGGCGGTTTAGAAATCTCCCGCCTCTAGCCGTTCACTGATCAGATCCACTTGGCGGCGCAGCCCTGCGTCCGCCTTCATCCCCTGTTCGATGCAGCGGATCGAATGCATCACCGTGGCGTGGTAGCGGCTGAAGCTGCGCCCGATGGTTTCCAGGGGCGCGTCCGTGTAGCGCCGTGCCAAATAGATCGCCACCTGGCGCGGTCTCAGGAAGCACTTCTTGCGGGACTGGGACACCACATCGGCCGTCGAAACCCGATACTGGCGGCAGACCAACTGCTTGATGGCCTCGATGGTGATCGACTTGCGGTTGCGGATGATGGTGGCCACCACGTTCTCGGCCAGTGAAATGTCGATGGGGACGCCCAGCAGCGAGGACTTGGCGGTGACGCCCGCCAGACCGCTTTCCAGTTGGCGCACGTCGTCCTGCAGCTCGCTGGCCAGGAAGTCGATCACGTCCGCCGGGAGCTGATGATTCCGGGCGGTCGCCTTCTTCTGCAGGATGCGCACCCGGGTGCGGAAATTGGGCGGATCGATTTTTGAAATCAATCCGTTGGACAGCCGCGAGCACAGCTTGTCGTTGAGACGGGGAATCTCGCTGGGCAGACAGCAACTGGAGAAAATGATCCTCTTGCCGCTTTCCTGGAAGCTGTCGAGGGTCTGGGCCAGCTCGATCTGGGTGCGCTCCTTGCCGGTGAGGTAATGGACGTCTTCGAGAAGCAGCACATCGCATCCGTTGCGGTACTTTTCCTTGAACTGGGGCACCCGGTCGGCCTGGAAGGCCTGGATCATCTCGTTGGTGAAATCCTCGGCCGTGGTGTAAAAGACCTGTTCGGCCCTGAACTGGGTCAGGATATGATGGCCGACGGCCTGGGCGAGGTGACTTTTTCCCATGCCGGGGCGTGAAATGAGAAAAAGCGCGTTCTGGCTGCTGCGGTGGCTGGCGGCCAGCGATAGGGCCGCGCTGTAGGCGAAATCGTTGTTGGCGCCCACGACGAACTGGTCGAAGGTGAAATCGCGCCGCAACAGGCGACCATTATGGAAGCGCGGCCCCGCCTCCGGCAGCGGCAACTGCCGGGCCGGAGGAAGCGCCACCGTTGGGGGCGCATCGCCGATCTCGATTTGCACATGGCAGCTCCAGCCGGCCACTTCACTCGACGCCCGCTCCAGCAATTGGCTGTAATGTTCCGCCACCCGCTTGCGGGAAAAGAAATTGGGCGCCTTGAGAACCACCGAGCCGTCGGTCCATGACTTGAGCGTCAGGGGTTCGATCCACATTTGGTAGCTATGAGACGGAAGGCACTGCTTAACTGCGGATTTAACCTTGTTCCAGAGTTCCTGCATATCAACGCTCACCAACGTGCCGGATCGGAACCGGAGGGGCCTCCGCGAGACAAGACTTCCCATCTCCGCGAAGATCCACTACCCGGTTGCAAAGGGTGAAAAGTTAAATAAAAACCGTGGATTTTTAGATATTGTGGAACATTTGAGACAGACTTTCAGCAGATGCGGCTCATAGGTAACGGGAGGCGGAATACATGTCAAACCCTATGGAACCGTATCCGGGCAGCACGGTCTGCAAGTTATCAACAATTTTTATCTATCCGAAATTGTTTATAAAAATATTATTCAAAATCCAACCCCGTCTAAACACTAGCCTTTTTGGGCGTTGGGATTGTCCAAACATTCTAATCAGATCGAAGGAAGCCGGAGGCGGTGGCGCTTGCAACTTATCTTCGAATTTCTCAATTTTCCTTCGAAAAACGTTTGATTCCTTATTCGGGTTCCCAGGTCTGGCGCGGCGTTTCGGTGGCTGTTTACAAATCCGGACAACGACGATAGGTTGGCCGGCGGTCATCGGTGGTTGGCATCCTCTTCGGCCCGAAATCCCGGCGGCGCCCCCGGCGCCCGAGGCATCGCGTGGGGTCGGCCACCCCTCCAGACCACCCGTTGAGCAGATCGGATCCTACGGATGTCCCCATTGACCGACGCGCCCCTGACCGCGGCGCAGATCAGTATTCGCGGCGCCCGCCAGCACAACCTGAAGAACATCGACCTGACGCTGCCGCGCAACCGCTTGGTCGTCGTTACCGGGTTGTCGGGCAGCGGGAAATCGAGCCTGGCCTTCGACACCCTTTACGCAGAGGGGCAGCGCCGCTACGTGGAGTCGCTGTCCACCTACGCGCGCCAGTTTCTCGAGCGGCTCGACAAGCCGGACGTGGATCTGATCGAAGGGCTGTCGCCGGCCATCGCCATCGAGCAAAAAAGCGCCGGCCACAACCCGCGTTCCACCGTCGGCACGGTGACCGAGGTCTACGATTACCTGCGGCTGCTTTTTGCCCGCGTCGGCGTACCGTATTGTCCCCGCTGCCAGCGGCCGATTCGCAGCCAGAGCGTCGATGAGATGATCGACCGTGTCCTCGACATGCCGGAGGGCAGTCGCATCCAGTTGCTGGCCCCCCTGGCCGGCGCCGGGAGCGGTGGCGATCCCGCCAAACGGATTCAGCGTTTGCGCAAACAGGGATTTGCCCGCATCAAGGTGGGCGACAAGGTCTGGGACATCGAGAGCCTTGAAGCGTCGGCTCTCGATCCGGATCAGCCTCTGGCGGTGGTGGTGGACCGGCTCGTGGTGGCGGACCGGATTCGCAAGCGCCTGGCCGATTCATTGGAACTGGCCCTGTCAATGACGGACGGGCAGGTCAGGGTGGAACAGTTGGATGCCCGCGGCGCCGTCGAGGCGGTGTTCGCGTTCAGTGAGAAGGCGGTCTGCGACCAGTGCGGGGCGGCGTTTCCTCCCTTGACCCCGGCGAGCTTTTCGTTCAATTCGCCCCAAGGCGCCTGCCCCCAATGCAACGGGCTGGGGACCACCACCGCCTTCGACCCGCGGCGCATTGTGCCCGATCCGGAGCTGTCCCTGCGTGAAGGCGCCGTGGCGCCTTGGGCTCACCGCAGCAGCGTCCATTTCGCTGAATTTCTCGAGGCCCTCGCCGGCGCCTACGGGGCCGATGTACACACTCCCTATCGCCTGCTCCCCGAGGCCTTCAAGAAGGTCCTGCTCCACGGTTCCGGCACCCGGGAAATCCAATTTTCCTTCGAAAGCAACGGCCGGCCGTATCGCCACGCCCGACCTTTCGAAGGGGTCATTCCCAACCTGCAGCGGCGCTACCTCGAGACCGTCTCGTCCCAGAGCCGGGAGGAGATCGAGGCCTACATGACCTTCCTGCCCTGTCCCGCCTGCGGTGGCGCACGGCTCAACGAGGTCAGCCGCAGCGTGCGCTTCAAAGGTCTTTCCATCATCGACATCAGCGCCATGACGGTGGACCGGGCCGCCGCGTTTTTCGATGGCGCGGTATGCAGCGGCCGGGAGGCGGAGATCGCCCGGCCCATCGTGGCGGAGATTGCGGCCCGCCTCGAGTTTCTGAGGCGTGTCGGGCTGGGGTATCTTACGGTGGACCGCTCGGCCACGACCCTTTCCGGCGGCGAAAGTCAGCGCATTCGCCTGGCGACCCAGATCGGCTCCCGGCTCACCGGGGTTCTCTACGTCCTGGACGAACCGAGCATCGGACTTCATCCCAGGGACCATCGGCGTCTGCTGGATGCGTTGTGCCGCATGCGCGACATCGGCAACACGGTCCTGGTGGTCGAGCACGACGCCGATACGATTCTGCGTGCCGATCATGTGGTGGATATGGGGCCCGGGGCAGGGGAGGCGGGCGGGTCAGTGGTGTTCAGCGGTCCGCCCGGGGACCTCCTCCAGGCCGCGGATTCATTGACGGGCCAGTACCTTTCCGGGCGGCGGCGCATCGCCATCCCCGCCGTCCGGCGGCGGGGCAACGGCGACCAACTGGTCATCAAAGGGGCTTCGGGCAACAACTTGAAGCAGGTCACCGTCGGCTTCCCCCTGGGGTGCTTCATCGGGGTCACTGGCGTTTCAGGGTCCGGGAAATCCACTCTGGTGCTCGAAACCCTCCACCCCCTTCTGGCCCAGCGTCTTTACGGTGCCAAAAGCCTGGCGGCGGCCAATGATGGCATCGTCGGGTTGGAACATGTGGACCGGATCATCCACGTGGACCAGTCTCCCATCGGGCGAACTCCACGGTCCAATCCGGGCACTTACACCGGAGTGCTTCAGCATATCCGGGAGTTGTTCGCCCACACCCCGGAAGCGCGCATGCGCGGCTACCGGGCAGGACGTTTCAGCTTCAACGTCAAGGGGGGACGCTGCGAGGCCTGTGGCGGCGACGGCATCGTTCGGATCGAGATGCATTTTTTGCCGGATGTCTACGTGACGTGCGAGGTCTGCCATGGCAGGCGATACAACCGCGAAACGCTCGACATCCGGTACAAGGGCAAAAACATCGCCGAGGTGCTGGATATGACCGTGGAGCAGGCGCTGGCGTTTTTCGGCCGCATCCAGGCGATTCGGGATAAGCTGGAAACCCTGATGGACGTGGGTATCGGCTATATTCGGCTCGGGCAGGCAGCCACGACCCTTTCCGGCGGAGAGGCCCAGCGCATCAAGCTGGCGCGGGAATTGAGCCGCCGCGGCACCGGGCGCAGCGTTTACATCCTCGATGAGCCCACCACCGGCCTGCATGTGGACGATGTGCGCCAACTGCTGGAGGTGCTCCAGCGCCTGGTGGACACCGGCAATACCGTGATCGTCATCGAGCACCATCTGGACGTGGTCAAGTGCGCCGACTACCTCATCGACCTGGGACCGGAGGGCGGGGAAGCCGGCGGGCAGGTGGTGGTGACCGGCACACCCGAGGAAGTCGCCGCCCACCCGACATCTCATACCGGCCGTTTTTTACGCAACGTTCTGGATTTGGGCTGAGCCACAATAGCGCCCGCCTGATTTCTGCATCCCTGGTTGTGGCGGGTTTCCAGATAGCTGAGGCAGATCAGAAGCCTTTCGGAGGCCGTAGTGCCGGCGCCCGCAAGACACCCTGGATTCGGCACCCCGGAAACTCGCCGCCAACCGTCCGTCTTCTTGTCGGCGGCGCAAGTCAGCCCCCCGGCTGCCTCGGTTGATTTCAAATGTCTGAAAGAAGATCAAAAGCCGCACAGCTGTCGTCCGCAAGGCGCCCTGGATCCGGCGCCCCGGAAAACTCGCCGCCAACCGTCCGTAAGCCCGGGCAGCGCCGCAACTTTGGCGATGCGGCCTTGCAAGATTGAGAGAAATCGTTTCTTTGGCGCATACCCGTTACTGTCCGGGCCAACGGACGGTAGGCGCCTCAAACAGTTCCGGGGCGGCGGTCCAGTTCGTCCTGCTCCCGCCGGGAGACGATTCGTTGAAAGGCGCCAAGCAAAGGCACTTCGGCCGGGATTTTCAGGATTATGAAATTTTTGGAAGGGCGTCCAGGGGGTTGACTTGGCGACCGACCGGGAAGCTGTCTGAGGCGCATAGAGCGCGTTGGCCGCAACCGAAGCGGCTTTGTGCAAACGGCGCTGCATTTCGATGGTGCACTGACAGATCGCCCACATTATGGCGCGGTTGCGGCCTACGGGCGCTTGGCGCCGAGTTCTTGCCGGCGGCGCAAGTCAGCCCCCGGCCGTCCCGGTTGGTTTCAAGTGGCGGAATAGGGAGGAAGCCTTTCGGAAGCCGTGATGCCGTCGTCCGCAAGAGACCATCAACCTCTCTACCAAAGCACTTTCACCGCTTCTGTCGAGGACGTCCGCCTGATACGGTCATCGCCGCGGCGGCCACCAGACAGCTCCAGGCC
This sequence comes from Desulfobacteraceae bacterium UBA2174, assembly GCA_002327445.1. GTDB lineage: Bacteria > Desulfobacterota > Desulfobacteria > Desulfobacterales > UBA2174 > UBA2174. The sequence continues at coordinate 17,797 of DCWA01000010.1, forward strand.
CAGACGTCACCGAATCGAGTATAGATGGTTTGACTGCTCAACAAGGGCACCGGTTGGCTCACCGCGGCATCGGTGAACAGGTCGGTGTGCGCCAGGACTTTTCCGTCGGGTGCGATGAAGCCACTGATTCCCGTATTGGCGGCTCTGACCAGGGTGCGGCGGTTTTCCACGGCCCGGAACACCGCCATGGAAAAATGCTGCTGGGGCGCAGCGGTCCGGCCGAACCAGGCGTCATTGGTGATGTTAACCAGCAGGTCGGCCTTGTTCACCATTATCCGCCGTGCCAGGGTGGGGAAAATGATCTCGTAACAGATCTGAACCCCCAAACGCCGCCCCTCCCACTCGAGCACCGTCCCCTGCTTTCCCGCCTTGAAATCCCCCACCTGGGGGACCATCTTGCCCACAAAGGGCAACAGGCGCCGTAACGGCACGTATTCGCCGAAGGGCACCAGGTGTACCTTGTCATAGCGCCGGTCGAAACCGTTGCCGGGGATCAGGAGGTAAGCGCTGTTGTAGTAGTCGATCTTGCCGCCGCGCTCCTCGTAGTAGGGGCTGCCGACGAGAAAGGGGACTTGGGCGTTGCGCACGAAGGCGACCAGCCGATTGGTCAAGACCGAAGGATCGCGCGGGTAAAACGGCGTGGCGGTCTCTGGCCACACCACCAGGTCGGGAAAATCGGAGAGGGCTTTCAGGGACAATCGCAGGTATTTGTCGATGCTGGCGTCCTGGAACGCCGGATCCCACTTGCGTGCCTGGTCGATGTTGCCCTGCACCACGGCCACCTTGGGCTGCGGGGCGGCAGCGATCAAGGCATCGATTTGAGTCAGACGCCATTGGCCGTAAGCGGTGGCGCCTCCAAGGCAGAGCAGCCCTATGAGTACGGAGACGCTGGCGGTCTGCAAGGTAATGGGCACATCCCGCCAGCATCGGCCCACGATTTTCCAAAAAAGCAGAAATGCGGCCGTATTGATCGTGACGATGAGAAAGGAAAGGCCGTAAACGCCGGTGATGTCGGCCACCTGGATCAGTTCGAGCCAGTGGTGCTGGCTGTAGCCGAGCAGCTCCCAGGGAAAGCCGGTGAACAGATTGGCCCGCAGGAACTCCAGCGCCGTCCAGAGCGCCCCCGCCGCCGGGGCGAGAGCCCGGGTCGGAATGCGCAAATGGACCATCAGGGCGGCGAATCCCGCCGGATAAATGGCCAGGTAAGCCGCCAGGAGCCCCAGCAGCGGCACCGAGAGAAAGAGGGGAAGCTGCCCATAGGTGCCCATGGTGTAGACGACCCAGGGAAGCAAGGTTGCGTAGTGCACTATTCCGGCGAGAAAGCCGAGCCGAAAGGCCGCCGCCTTCCGCCGGCCGGCGATGGCGGCCAGCAGCGGCACCAGTGCCACGAAGGCCAGGCCGGAGAGCTGCAGATCGGGGAACGCGGCCGTGAGGAGCAGGCCGCTGCCCATGGCCGCGATGCCTGGCCATGTCGCAGCGGCCCACCGGGATTGAATCGGCAATGAAGACTCCGAAGGGTAGAGAGAAAAAAAATCAGCCGAAGATGGTCTTGCCCTTCAGGACAGCCGCCGCCCGGGCCACATGGACGCCATGACGGCGAGCCGCCACCAGCCCCTCGTCGCTCACCCCGGTCTGCTCCAGGTTCTCGCCGGCCGAGCGGGCGTAGGCCCCCCATTGAAGGCCGGACTTGGCGTACCCCTCGGTGTCCTTGGGCAGGGGGATGAGGATCATGCCCAGGTCGGCGAGGTTGTTGAGCATGGAAAGCAGGGCCAATTCGGCGCCGCTGCCCACGTTGCCATATCCGCTGCCGGTGGCGAAGACCGCCCCGACCTTGCCGACGGCCGTATTTTTCATCCAAAACTGGCTGCACACCTTGTCGATGAATTTTTTCACCCGCCAGTCCATGGAGCCCATGTGCACCGGGCTGCCGAGGATCAGGGCATCGGCGGCCTGCAAGTCCTCCGCCGTGGCTTCTTCGGCGGTCTTGAGCACCACTTCGGTACCGGCGACGCTCCGTGCGCCATCGGCGACGGTCTCCGCCATCTTGCGCGTATTGCCGTAATCCGTTGCATAAACGATCAAGATCCAGGCCATAGCTGCCTCCTCTCGTTACGCTGAAAATCAGGATACCCCTTAGCCATCGTACCACATTAATATAAAAATAAGACGCCAGGATAGACGATCAACCGTTGCGCATTCCGATCTGCTCCAGCACGGCGCCCAGTTGCGCGCGGCAGGCGGCGGCAAAATCCTCCGGATAATGGCCGCTGATCCAGCGCAGTTGCGCCTCGGTGAAGGCACCGGGCGACTCGGGCATCTTGGGCAAGAAGGCATAGATCAGATGCTGGTCGGTATCGCTGTCCGAAAAGCGCTTGCTGTATTCGATGCAGGTGATCAGCCGCGCCCCCAGGGCGCCGAGGACCTTGACCGCCATCAGCATGGCCCGGTCCAGGCTGCGCCGAAAATCGGCGTCGGCTTCCAGGATGTTGCCCACCGGACGAAGGGAAAGCAGTTGGAGCTCCCACTGACTCGTCTGGGCCTTGGGGGCGAAGAGCATCACCTGGTCGTCGGTGTAGACGACCAGGTTGCGGTCGCCGTCGGCCCGTCCGTCCATGCGCCGGTTGGTGTCGATGGCCTCGATGTAACATTCAAAAAAACCGCGGCCGGTCTCGCGCCGATACTCCCGGATGAAGCGATGGACCAGGTCTCCGCAGGCGTAAGGCCGGATGGCCTCGGCCCGGGCCTCCGGCTCCGTGTCCACGGCGCCCGGGATCAGTGCGTACTGCTGGTGCGCCTGCTGGTGCGAACCATGGAGGCGGTAACCGCTCGGGCTGAAATCGAAGCCGAAATTCCATCCCCAAAGGGTGGCGTCGAAGGGAAGGGATCGCCGGGAGAGCGCCTTGAGGATGCGCCGACGCAGGGTTTCCAGCTCGTTGACCGACAGGGGCCGCCGACGGATGCCGACGGCGATGCCGAGCTGCTCGGCCAGGCGCACGTAAGTGCGCTGGTAGTAGAGATGACGGAGGCCGGTCATGTCGGCCGCTGTCAGATCGGAGATGCGGTAGCGGACGCAATCCTCGGCCATGTTGGCCGCGTAGTGACCCCAGGGGATGTAGCTGTTGCGCCGCAGGTATTCGTAGATGTGGGTGTTCCCGCCCTGCCGGCGCCAGTCGGCGGTGATTTCGTTGGTGCCCTGGACCCCGGGCCGCAGCACCATCACCGCCTTGTAAGGATCTGGCAAAGCCGGATTGTTGGCCAGGGCTTCGAAGAGTTCGCGGTCGGACACGACCGGCCGCAGACCGCCATTGGCATCCGGTTCATAGGCCAGCCCCACCGGCATGCCGTCGGTTTCGATGAAGCGGCAGCAGCCGCGGGCCAGCCGGATCAAGTCCTGAGGGTCGGTGGCGGTGGCTGCCAGCGCGAGGCGCAGCGGACCCGGAAGGGTTGCGAACACTCTCGCTTGCAGCTTTTCGGCGTCCTCCCGGGAATCGGTCCAGCCGGACACCGCACGGGTGAGCGATACCTCGGAGGAAACCGGCAGCCGGATCGATTCCGGATCCCGGGCACGCTGATCCGCCCACCTCTTGACGATGAAGGTCGCCCCGCGAAAGGAAAAGGGATTGGCGATTTCATAGATCCAGTCGGCGGCCGGTTCGTCAACGTCTCCATCGGGAAGATTGGCCCGGTTGTCCATCGACCGGCCGTCGGGCCCCCGCCCCAGCGCGTAGGCCGGATCTTCCCGGCGAAGGTTGGTCGTCCGGAAGGCCGGCCGATGAACGCCGTAAATGAAGCGGCCCTCGGGAGCCACACAGGTGCGTAGTCTCATGCTCGGGTTTTTCCCTGTTTTCGCCTCATCCGACCGCCGGTCAGCAGCGGGCCTTGCCGTCGCATCAGCGCCTTACGGCAAAAAAGCCGCCGCAATTGGACTATACAAAAAATTGGCCATCGAAATCAACCACCGGCCTGGGCCCTTTGATTTTCCGCCGTTCGGTTTTATTGTAAACGAGTGTCGGTTCAATCATCCAAACCCGAGGAGATGGCATGCGTGGCATCCTGTTGCGATGGCTGGTGCAGACCCTGGCGATCCTGGTGGCGGCGGGACTGCTGGACGGCATCCGGATCAACGGTTTTTTCAGCGCCCTGTTCGCCGCGGCCATCCTGGGCATTCTCAACGCCCTGTTGCGTCCGTTGCTGTTGATTCTCACCCTGCCCATCAACATCCTGACCTTCGGCCTGTTCACCTTCGTCATCAACGCCCTGATGCTGATGATGGCGTCGGGGGTCATCGGAGGCCTGGAAGTGGCCGGCTTCTGGTCGGCCCTGGGCGCATCGGTACTCATCAGCCTGGTGAGCTGGTTCCTCAACAGCTTCATCAGCGAGCGGGGAACGGTGGGCTACATCGATCTGCGGCGCAGCGGGCCGAATCGATGGGAGTAGACGACGGAGGTCAGGGGGTCAATCCATCGGCTCGGCGGCCGGCTCCCAGGGGGGGATCGGCCGAAGATGGCGATCTCGGTCGAGGCATACGAGATGAATCTCGGCTCTCACCGCCGCGCGCGTGGCTCCCGGCCGCCAGGCTTCCTGGGTCCAGATCAGCCGGTAGTCGCTCTCGCGACGCCAGATGGAACGGATTTCGAGGCGCTCTCCGAACTCGGCGCCGTCCTGGTAATCGAGAGTCGCCTTGTAGACGGCGAAACCGAGGCCCTGGTCCCGCCACAGACGCACCAACCGGGGTGCGCCGATGACCGCCTCCCGGGCGCGTTCAAAATATTTGAGGTAGTTGGCGTGATAGACCACCCCTGAATGATCCGTGTCTTCGTAAAAGATTTGAACAAAAAAGCGATGGGCTTCCACCCCTTCTCCTTTCGAAACCGCTGGGGACGACAACCGAATTTTTGTAACGCCTCCGGCCGAACTGGCTCAATATAAAATTAAAGGCTCCGCTGGACAAATTCAGCTTCCCAACGGACCAATTCATCCCGAAGAAGATGGAGCCTTGATGCTAACCAATTGATTTTGTTTTTTTATGTAGCATGGAAGCCTTCGGGTCGGCAGAAAGAGACTTTCTGCGAACCGATCTACCATAGCAAAAACGGACATTTCCGGACCAGGAGTGGACTGATGCCCATTTACGAGTACGAATGCAAGGATTGCCAGTACACCTTTGAACAGCTCGTGTTCCAAAACGACTGCAGCCCGGTATGCTGCCCCCGCTGCCACAGCGACAAGGTCTCCCGCCTGATGAGTGCTTCCAGCGTCTTTTCCAGCAGCAGCCTCGGACGTTGCGCCGCCCCGGCCGGCGGCGGGTTCTCCTGAGCGGGATGACTTGAGACGGCCGTGTGCCGTCCCGTTATTGCAGATCGCGGCATCGATTGACACCGGCAACGATCCTTGCCGGAAGCAAGCACGAACCAGCCCGCCTTGACAGGCGTCCGGTTTTCGGGTCTATGGAGAGAGGGGCGCGGAACTTGCGCCCCGACCCCCCAAAAGGAGCGATGACCGCCCCATGACATCCCCGAAAACCAGCGCCGATCCGTCTTCTTCCCCCTTGACAGACCCGTTGGCCGTGGCGGTGCTCAATTCCCTGTCGGCACACATCGCGATTCTGGACGCCGAGGGAGTCATCCTCCAGACCAATCACGCGTGGCGCGCCTACGCTCAACGCAATCGCCTGCGGGGAACCCCGGATGCGCTGGGTACCAACTACCTGGACGTCTGCGATGGGACCCGGGGTCAGGATGCCGCGGACGCCCACCGGGTGGCGGCGGGAATCCGGGAGGTCATCGAGGGGCAACGCATCGAGTTTCTCCACGATTATCCTTGCCACGGGCCCGAAGGGCAGCACTGGTACTACATGCGTGCCATTCGCATGGCCGGCGAGGGGCCGGTGCGGGTCGTCGTCAGCCACGAGGACATCACGACCCTCAAACGCGCGGAGGAAGCCCTGCGCGCCCGCGAGACCCAGCTCGAAGAGCAGAAGCAAAGCCTGGAGGAGGCCAACATCGCCCTGAAGGTGCTGCTGAAACAACGGGAAGCCGACAAGGCCGAACTGGAGCGCAAAGTCCTGGCCAACCTCAAGGACTTGGTTTTTCCCTATGTGGAAAAACTCAAGGCCGCTCCCTTGCGGCCTCGGGAAAAGACGATGGTGGAAATCGTCGACACCCATCTGCGAGACATCATCTCGCCGTTTTTGCAGCAGATGGCCAATGCCGGAATTCTGCTTACCCCCCAGGAGCTTCAGGTGGCCCAGCTGGTCAAGGACGGCAAGACCACCAAGGAAGTGGCTTCCCTGCTGCACATCGCCGAGTCCACGGTGAGTTTTCACCGCAAGAATCTACGCATCAAGTTCGGCCTCCAGGGCAGGCGCGCCAACCTGCGCAGCCACCTGATGTCCCTGGGGTAATCTCCTGTCCGGAAGGGGGCGGTGTCGGCGCCTTCACCCCTGTTTTTCCGGCCTGCCATCGTCGTCGCCGGTTTCCGGCCGCGATTGTTGACCGGGGATCCGCGGCCACACCGAGGGGCACTTAGGCGCCGTTGTCGTTTCTCAACGATCCCTGACCGGTGGACTCGAGCACGGTACGCCAGATTTTGCCGTGGGGGTTGACTTTCTTTCGTTTGCCAGCCGCCAGGGCCATGGGCACGTGCACGAACTGGTTGTTCCAGTGACTGATCAGCATGCGGGTTTTGCCCGCCATACCGGCGTGAACGGCATCCCGGCCGAGAAACCCGCAGAAAACGCTGTCGTTGGCATTGGCCGGCAGGCTGCGGATCATGTAGCTCGGATCGATGTATTTCAGATTGATCTCGATGTTGCGCGTCTTGAAATAGGCGCTGATCTTCTCCTTGAGAAACAGTCCGATGTCGTTGAGGCGCACGTTGCCCGAAGGGTCGTACTCGGTCCGGTCCCCGATGAAAAACTTCTGGCCAGCGCCCTCGGCGACCACGATCACGGCGTGGCGCCGCAGCTCGAGCCGCTTTTCCAGTGTGGCGAGCAGTCCCCCCGGTCCGTCCAGGTCGAAATCCACCTCGGGGATCAGGACGTAGTTGACATCCTGTTGGGCCAGCGCCGCCGTGGCGGCGATAAAACCGGAATGGCGTCCCATCAGCTTGATCAATCCGATGCCGTTGGGATAACCCTGGGCCTCGTTGTGGGCGCTTTCGATGGCCTCGGTGGCGACGTCGACGGCCGTGTCGAAGCCGAAACTGCGGGCCACCATGTAGATATCGTTGTCGATGGTCTTGGGAATGCCCACGACGCTGATCTTCAGCCCGCGATCGGCGATGACATCGGCGATCCGCGATGCGGCCATCAGGGTGCCGTCGCCGCCGACCATGAACAGCAGCCCGATATTCATCCGTTCGATGCTGTCGACGATTTCGTCGATATCCTGGGGACCGCGGGAAGAGCCGAGAATCGAACCGCCCATGTCCAGGATGCTGGTGACGCGCTGAGGGGTCAGGTCGAGCAGCTCGTGGCCGTACTTGGGAATGAATCCCTGCAAGCCGTAGCGGATGCCGTAAATCTTGTTGACCCCGTAATGGTAGTACAACTCCAGGACGATGGAGCGGATGATGTCGTTGAGCCCCGGGCAGAGCCCGCCACAGGTCACCAGGGCGCAGCGCAGCTTGCTCGGATCGAAGTAGATCATCTCCCGCGGGCCAGCCACTTCAAAAGAGATCGGCTGTTTGCCGGCACGGATGACCGATTCGACATAAACGGGGTCCACATGGACCAGTGCGCGATCATTGTCCGTGACAAAGTAGAGCCCCTGGCAATCCGGGCGCCGGCATAGCGGAGAGGGAACTCGGGACGGCCCAAGAAAGGGGATCCGGGTGTCGTCAGGCTGAAGCGTATCAAACTCCATCAACTGCTCCTTGGATCGAGATGTAGCGGCGCGCTCAGGTCGGACCGCCGTTGAATTTGAAAGCGCCTTTGCCGAGGATGTCATGCAGGTGCAGGATGCCCACCACCCGCCGCCCCTCGTCGGTGATCGGCAGGATCGTGATCTGGTGGGTTTCCATCAGGTTCAAAGCGTCGTATGCGGGGGTCTCCGGAGCGATGGTCAAGGGATCGGGGGTCATGATCTCCTCCACGGCGAGTCGATCCAGGGGTCGCCGCCGGGCCACGGCACGGCGAATATCGCCGTCGGTGATGATCCCTGCCAGAGCCTTCTCCCCGCCCACCACGAACACCGCCCCCAGGTTGAGCCGGTCGATCCGTTCCACCGCTTCCGCTAGGGGAGTGGTCAGTGGCACCAGCGGAACGGCATCGCCGGTGAGCATGATGTCACGGACCCGTTGCGCCAGACGCTGCCCAAGGCTGCCGCCGGGGTGAAAACGCCGGAAATCGGCCGACTTGAAATGCTTGCGGTTGATCAGCACCACGGCCAGCGCATCGCCCATGGCGAGTTGGGCCGTGGTGCTGGCCGTCGGGGCGAGCCCCAGGGGGCAGGCTTCGCGGGCCACGCCGGTGTCGATGACAATGTCGCTGTGACTGGCCAGGGTGGACTGCGGATTTCCGGTGAAGGCGATGATGGTACACCCGATGCTGCGGATGCTGGGCAGCAGGAGATTGAGTTCATCCGTCTCGCCGCTGTTGGAAAGGGCCAAAAAAATGTCGTCGGGGCAGACCATGCCCAGGTCGCCGTGCATGGCCTCCACCGGGTGCAAAAACAAGGACCGCGTTCCGGTGCTGTTGAGGGTGGCCACGATCTTGCGGCCGACGATGCCGCTCTTGCCGATGCCGCCGACGATCAGCCTCCCCTTGGAGGAGACGATCATTTCCACCATGCGCTCGAAGCGGTCGTCGATGCGGTCCACGAGGTCGAGAATCCCATCGGCTTCAATTTTCAGTACGTCTCTGGCGTCTTCGATGATGCTCATGCCGTTTTCGATGTCAAAAATATGGCGCCCTGGACCGTCTTGCAGCAAAGAATGAAACGGCCGGGCGTCGGACGTTGGAGATGCAAAAAAGCCGCCCGCTGAGCGGATCGCCTGCCAAATTATTGCGCTTACGATAGTCGCAGTCGCCGCAAAGTGCAAGCCTGGTCCCATGAATCGCGAAAATCCGCCGCCGAAAAAAATTCAGGCAAGGCGTTTTTGGCTTGACAACACGGCGCGGGGTTCTATATATGCGACGATTAATCGTTTTCAGGTGGAAGTTCAAAGCCTGGACTGCTTGTCCGGGCTTTTTCTATGTCACAGTTCAAAGCATCACAGATTGCAAGAGGTGTCGCCATGCAGTGCACGACCATTCGTCCAGGGGTGGAATGCCCGTTCATGAAGGCTTCCGGTTGTTCCTACAACGGTGGCGTTTGCCACCCGATCGTCGACCAGTGCCAGGGGTGCGGTCGGATCGTTTCATTCCCCACCGGCTTGTATTGCTCGGCTTGTCCGGAGCCGGCGCTCAAGTGGAAACGCGGCAACTGCAACATGGCGACCCATGTCGTGACCGCTGCGACAGAAAACAAGCAGAAGATCAACCCGTTGAAGGCCTCCAAGCGCGGCGGCAAGTAAAGATCCGCGCCAGTGTCGTACTATCGCCCCCGTCCCGGTTTTCGGAACGGGGGCTTTTGTTTGGCAACGGCTTCGATTCTGCCCATCATACCGGTATTGCTTGACATCCTTTGCCGTCTGCCGCTATAAGGCAACCTCTGCGAGAATGCCGCCACAGCCGGCGGCCGATCGAACCATACCTGTTTCCATCACCCGGAGAGGCGTCCATGAATCCCATCGCTGTCCAGCTCAACGAAACCATCGCGCAGGGAAACCCCGATTTGCTCGAGATGCTATCCCCCCTGGGGCGAGCGCTTTTCTTCCCCAAGGGAATTCTCAGTCAGGGGGCCGAGGCCAAGGAAAAGGCCCATCGCTTCAACGCCACCATCGGCATCGCTACCGATAGCCGGGGGACGATGCACTTGGACTCGATCATGGCGCCCCTGGGCGACATGAAACCGGAAGAGACGCTCAACTATGCCCCGTCCTTCGGTCTGCCCGCCCTGCGGGAACTGTGGCAGGATGCGCTCCGCGGCAAGAATCCCGGTCTCCAGGACAAACCGATCAGCCTCCCGGTGGTCACCGCCGGGGTCACCCACGGGCTGAGCACTTTCGCGGATCTGTGGGTCGCCCCCCAGGACGGGATCGTGCTGCCGGAGATGATGTGGGGCAACTACGGCCTGATTTTTGCCGTGCGAAAGGGAGCCCGGATCCTTGGACATAATTTATTCAACAATTCCGGAGGATTGGATCTTGATTCCTTCGCCCGCACGGTGCGGGTCGAAGCCGAGGCGCGCGGCAAGGCGATCGTGCTGCTCAACTTCCCTCAAAATCCTTCGGGATACACTCCCACCGAGGCCGAGTACGATCGCATGGCCGACATCCTGGCCGAAACCGCCGCCAACGGCGCACGGGTGATCGCCGCCGTCGACGATGCCTATTTCGGGCTGTTCTACACCCCGGAAGCGGCCCGCGAGTCGCTCTTCGTGCGCCTGGCCCATCGCCATCCCCGGCTCCTGGCCGTCAAATTGGACGGCGCCACCAAGGAAAATTTCGTCTGGGGGCTGCGCGTGGGATTCATCACCTACGGCTGCCCGGTCACGGGCGATTCCCGGCCGGTGTACGAGGCCCTGGAGAAAAAGACGGCCGGATGCATTCGCGGCACGATTTCCAACGCGTCTCACCTGAGCCAGCGGCTGGTGCTCCAATCGATGCGCAACCCGGACTACCCGAAGGAGAAGCAGGAAAAATTCGAGATCCTCAAGCGCCGCGCCCTGCGGGTCAAGCAGGTGCTGGCCGATCCCAAATACGCCGAGGCGTGGGATGTGTATCCGTTCAACTCGGGATACTTCATGTGCCTTCGGCTGAAATCCGTGGATGCCGAGGTCCTGCGGGTTCATCTGCTGGATCGCTACGGCGTCGGACTCATCTCCCTGGGCCAGGCCAACCTGCGGGTGGCCTTTTCCTGCATCGAGGAGAACGACATCCAGGCGCTGTTCGATATCATTTTGCAGGGGGTCAAGGATCTGGCGAAATCTTGATTGGCCCTTTTTGAGATGCTTGAAACGATCGAGGCGGGAGGGGGATGACTCCGGCCGCCTTTCAACGCTTTCAATCCCTTGAATGGTTACACAAGGCAGCATTCCGGGGTTTCTGCCTTGCCTCCAGTTGTCTTCCGGCGGGAGCAGGACGAGCTGGACCGCCGCCCCGGAACTGTCTGAGGCGCTTAGCGTCCGTTGGCCCGGACAGTAACGCTCCTTTGCCAAAGAACCGATCTTTCTCAGCGCGGCAGTGCCGCATCGCCAGCATTGCGGCCCTGTCCGGGCCTACGGACGGTTGGCGGCGAGTTTTCCGGGGCGCCGGATCCAGTGCGTGTTGCGGACGCCGGCGCTATGGCCTCCGAAAGGCTTCCTCCCTATTCAGCCATTTGAAACAACCGGGCACGCCATGGGGTCCTTTAAAAACCGTCGTTTTTGGATGTTGACGTGGTGGGCCGAGACAGATATTGCCACCCATGCCGACAATGTTGTAAGAATAGCGGCGCATGGAAGGGTAGCCCCATCACGAAAGCACGAAGGCCCGCGATCACGAAAGCCGATTTTTTTTTTTCGTGTTTTCGCCCCTTCCGGTTTTCGTGATGTTTTTTTGGGGGAATTTTTTATTTTTTCAATTGATTGAGAGGAGAATGAGCCATGAACGCGGAACTCAAACAGGCCATCAAGGAACTGGAAGCCAAGCTTGCACAGCTCAAGGTGTATCTTTGACCTGCCTGCCAAGCTCCAGCGATTGGCGGAGATCGAAAAGATGCTCGCCAAGGACGGGTTCTGGGACAGCCCCGAAAAGTCCAAGGACATCTTGAAGGAACGCAGCCGACTCGCTGAACCCGTCGAATGCATCCAGGCCCTCGCCAAGGACCTGGAAGACGCCTCGATGCTCTTCGACCTGGCCATTGAAGAGAATGACGAGGGGACCCTGGCCGAGATCCAGGCTCAGGTGAAGGACATCGGATCGCGCATCGAGCACCTTTCCCTGGAAATGATGCTCGACGGACCGGACGACCACAACGACGCCATCCTGTCCATCAATGCCGGTGCCGGCGGTACCGAGGCCCAGGACTGGGCCGAGATTCTGTTGCGCATGTACACCCGGTGGATCGAGCGCAACGGATACGATGCCGATATCATCGACTACCAACCCGGCGAAGAGGCGGGCATCAAAAGCGCGACCCTGGCCATCAAGGGGGAGAACGCCTACGGCTACCTCAAGGGGGAGACCGGGGTTCACCGATTGGTGCGCATTTCGCCCTTCAATGCCAGCGGAAAACGCATGACCTCCTTTGCCGCGGTGTTCGTCTATCCGGACCTGGACCAGGAAATCCAGATCGACATCGACGAGAAGGACCTGCGCACCGACGTCTTCCGGGCCAGCGGCGCCGGCGGGCAGCACGTCAACAAGACCTCCAGTGCCGTGCGCATCACCCACCTGCCCACCGGCATCGTGGTGCAGTGTCAGCAGGAACGAAGCCAGCATCGCAACCGGGACATGGCGATGAAAGTGCTGCGGGCCCGGCTCTACCAGCGCGAGAAGCAGGCCCAGGAGGAAAAGCTTCAGCAGGTCCAGGACGGCAAGGAGGAGATCACCTGGGGCAGCCAGATCCGTTCCTACGTGATGCAGCCGTACCAGATGGTCAAGGACCATCGCATTCACCTGGATGTGGGCAACATCCAGGAAGTGCTCGACGGGGGCCTGGATCCGTTCATCGAGGGGGTCCTGCTCGCCAAGAAGGCCAACAAGGCCCGAGGCGCCTGACATGACCGCGATGGTGGACCCCGAAGCGGTGCTGGCCCGCTTCTATCCCTCCGATTCTCCCACGCTGGCATTGTTGCGGCGCCACGGCCGGCAGGTGGCCGACAAGGCGATGGCGGTGGCCGACCGGGTGGCCCATCTCGACCCGGACCGCCGTTTTCTTTTCGAGGCGGCCATGCTCCACGACGTGGGCATCTTTCAGACCGACGCCCCGGGCCTGGGATGCCACGGCAAGTCGCCCTACGTTTGCCATGGGGTCCTGGGCCGGCGTCTGCTGGAGGGCATCGGTCTGCCGCGCCACGCCCTGGTCTGCGAGCGGCACGTGGGCACCGGCCTGTCGGCCGAAGAGATCCGTGCGCGTCATCTCCCCCTGCCGGTGCGGGACATGCGGCCGGTGAGTCTCGAAGAAGAGATCATCTGCTACGCGGACAAGTTTTTTTCCAAAAACGGCCGAACCGCCGAACAAGGGCGTTCGGTAGCGGAAGTGGGCGATCTGCTCGCCGCCTACGGACTGGAACAGGTCGCCCGGTTTCAGCGTTGGGTGCAGCGTTTCGAGGCGCCCGATGCATCCTGAACCTCTGCGGCAAGCTCTGCGGTTTTACTTCATCACCGACGACGCGGCCCCGGATCCCCTCGATCAGGTGGGCTGCGCCATTGCCGGTGGGGCCACCTTCATCCAATTCCGTCAGAAAAACTTTGCTGCCGCCGATTTTTCCCTGGCCCGTGCCATTTTGACCCTGTGCCGGGCCAACCGGGTCCCCCTGGTCGTCAACGACCATCTCCTCTTGGCCAAGGCATTGGGCGCCGACGGCGTCCACCTGGGCCAGGACGACGAGCGCCCGGCCGTGGCCCGGGAGGTGCTGGGCGGCCAGGCCATCGTGGGGATCTCGGTCTCGACCCCCGACGAACTGGCCCGCACCGATCTGGCTTCCTGCGATTACATCGGCACCGGGCCGGTGTTTGCCACCGGCACCAAGACGGATGCCAAGGCCGTCATCGGCCTGGAAGGATTGCGGCAAATGGCGGCGCGGGTCTCGCTGCCCGTGGTGGCCATCGGCGGGATCGGCCCCGGCAGGGTGAAGGATTGCTTTGACCACGGGGCGGCGGGGGTGGCGGTGATCAGCACCATCAGCCGGGCCGCCGATCGGCTGGCCGCGGCCCGCGATTTGGGCGCGGCCTGCAGCGCCGCGCCCCGGCAGACGCTGGCATCGCCCTGGAACGACGAGTTCGGTTTGATCCGCCGCATTGTGGCGGCCGGGTCCAGGGGACGGGCGGCGGATGTCCTCATCGATGGCCCCGGAGACGACACCTGCCGGCTGCGTCCGCTGTCCCGTCCGGTGGTGACCACCGACTGCCACCGGGAAGGGGTGCATTTTCGCCGCGACTGGCAAACGCTTCAGGAAGTCGGCTTCAAGGCGGTGGCCGTCACCCTGAGCGACCTTGCCGCCGCCTATGCCCGGCCCGGCGCCTTGTTCGTCAACCTGACGATGCCTCCGGATCTGGCCGAGACGGACGCCGTGGCGCTGTACGAGGGCATCGGAGCGGCCCTCGATTTTTACGATACCGCTCTGGGGGGCGGCAACGTCTCGCTGGGGCGGGAGCTGGCGCTGGACTTGTTCGCCGTGGGGCAGGGGCGGGCGGACATCATGCCCACCCGAAGGGCGGCAATGGTCGGCGATCACCTTTACGCCAGCGGGCCGTTGGGCCTGGCCCGGGCCGGCCTGCACTGCCTGAAAGCCGGCGACGGTCGTTTCCCCGAGTTGACAGCGGCCTTCAAGCGCCCCCGGGCGCGGTTCGATGCGGCAGTGGTCCTGGCCGATGCCGGCATCGCATGCGCCATGGACATCAGCGACGGCTTGGCCGGCGACGCGCGCCACATCGCCGAGGCTTCGAATCTTTCCATCGCACTGGAGATCGATCCGGAGCAAATCCATCCGGCGCTGATGCGATTCTGCGAAGCGCGGCAGATGGACCCGTCAGCGTTTGTGCTGGCCGGCGGGGAGGACTACGAACTGCTCTTCGCCTGTTCCCCGGAAACCTTTGCCGGCATCGCCGCCCGCCTGCCTGGCGCCGTCGAGGTCGGCCGCTGCCTGCCCCGGGCCGAAGCACCGCTGGTCGGCCCGGCCGCCCGGATCGCCTCTTTCCAGCATGGGAGCGGGTTGTAAGGTTCGCCGCCGCCCTTATTTGTTTGATTGGCCAGGTGAAGGAAGAATAAATCCCATCACCGCGGTGCGATGTAGCCGCCCACCACGCCTGACGGGGAATAGACGATCTGCCAGAGCTGGATCTGGCGGGCGCGGAAACAGCCGGCGCACGCCAGCAGGTAGTAGCGCCACATTCGGTAGAAGCGCTGGTCGTAGAGATCTTGCAGCTCGGGCCAGCGGCGCACGACGTTTTCGTGCCAGGCCATCAGGGTCCGGTCGTAGTCCGGGCCGAAGCTGTGCCAGTCTTCCAGAATGAAGAGCGGTTCGCTGGCCTGGCTGAGCTGGCGGGCCGAGGGGAGCATGGAATTGGGGAAGATGTAGCGATCGATCCAGGCGTCGGTATTGACGCCGGATCGGTTGCTGCCGATGGTCTGCAGGACGAACAAGCCGTCATCGACGAGATGGCGGCGCACCGCATCAAAGAAGGTCGGATAGTTCTTGACCCCCACGTGCTCGATCATGCCGACGGAGACGACCCGGTCGAAGGTGCCTTTCAGGTCCCGGTAGTCCTGCATGAGGATTTCCACCGGCAGCCCTTCACAACGCCGGCGCGCCTCGGCGGCCTGTTCAGCCGAGACGGTGATGCCCACCACCGACACCCCGTAGCGGCGGGCGAGAAAACGCGCCGTGCCGCCCCAGCCGCAGCCGATGTCCAGGACCTTCATGCCGGGTTTGGGATCCAGTTTGCGGCAGATCAGGTCGAGCTTGGCCTCCTGGGCTTCTTCCAGATTCTGGACGTTGGCCCAATAACCACCACTGTAGATCATGCGCCGGTCGAGCATGGCGCCGTAAAGGCGGTTGCCCAGGTCGTAGTGATGGCGTCCGATGTGAAAGGCCAGGGCACGCCGTCCCGAGTTGGTCAGGCGCGCCCACACCAGCCGGAACTTGTCGCGGGTGGACACCACCTGGCGATCGATCCGGCAGCGCAGTATCCGTTCAAAGAACTGATCGAGCCGGTCGCAGTCCCACCATCCGTCCATGTAGGCTTCGCCCAGCCCGAGGGACCCTTGGGCCAGAACCCGGCGGAAGAGCTGCGGGTTGTGCACCTTCAGGTCCCAAGGCCGGTCGCCATCGATGCGCACATCGGCCCGTTCCAGCAGGCGCTGGACGGTGGTGGCCCACTTCGAATTGTTCATGTTCGCACCTCCAACAAGTCGGCAGGTGCTCGGCGGGATTCGCCTTAGAAGATCCTCTTACGCGGTGGCGATTTTGGCTTCTTCCTCCCGGTTCAGACGTTCCACGGCCTCCTGCCGAAGTTTGTATTTCTGGATCTTGCCGCTGGCGGTGGTGGGATACTGATCCACAAATTCAAAATAGGCCGGAATCTTGTGAAATGCAATTTTGTCGGTGCAAAATGCGCGGAGGTCTTCCGACGTCAGCTGGACATCGTTTTTCAACTGAACGAAGGCGACCACTTCCTCGCCGTACTTGCGGCTGGGGACACCCACCACCTGGACGTCCTTGATGCTGGGGTGGGTGTAGAGAAATTCTTCGATTTCGCGTGGATAGATATTTTCCCCGCCGCGGATGATCATGTCCTTGATTCGCCCGGTGATCTTGCAGTACCCGTTTTCGTCCATGGTGGCCAGGTCGCCGGTGTGCAGCCAGCCGTCGGGATCGACCACTTCGGCGGTGGCCTTGGGGTTCTTGTAGTACCCCTTCATCACATGGTAGCCGCGGGTGCACAGTTCCCCCTGGACGCTGCGGGGTACCTCTTCTCCGCTGCCCGGATCCACGATCTTGACTTCCACGTTGGGCAGGGCCCGCCCCACGGTGGTCACCCGCAGTTCCAGCGAGTCGTCCGGCCGGGTCTGGGTGACGCCCGGCGAGGCTTCCGTCTGCCCGTAGACGATGGTCATCTCGCTGGCCCCCATGGTGGAGACCACCTTCTTCATCACCTCGATGGGACACGGCGAGCCGGCCATGACGCCGGTGCGCAGGCTGGAAGTGTCGTAGGTCTTGTTTTTCATCTCCTCCAGTTCGGCGATGAACATGGTGGGCACGCCGTGGACGGCGGTACAGCGGGAGGCCTGGATGGTTTCCAGAACGTCCACCGGGTTGAAGGCCACCACCGGGGCCATGGCGGTGGCCGATACCACTGCGCAGAGAGTGCCGATGACGCACCCGAAGCAGTGAAAGAAGGGGACCGGAATACACAGGGTATCCACCGCGGACAGGCGCATGCACTCGGCCATGCCCTTGGCGTTGCCGATGAGGTTGGTGTGGCTCAATTGCACGCCCTTGGGGAAACCGGTGGTGCCCGAGGTGTACTGCATGTTGATCACGTCGTCGGGCTCCATGGCATCCTGGCGGGCCTTGAGCGCGTCGTCGTCGATTTTCCGGCCAAGGGCCAGCATTTCATCCCAGGTGAACATCCCCGGGAGCTTTTTTTCCCCGAGGAAGACGACATTCTTGAGTTTGGGGAGCTTTTGGCAGACGACTTGGCCGGGCTCGCTGTCCTTGAGTTCGGGGCAGACATCGTCGAGGACCTTGAGATATTCGTCTTCCGAGCGCACCCCACCGATGAGCAGCAAGGTGGTGGCATCGGACTGCTTCATGAGGTATTCCAGTTCGAAGCTGCGGTAATTGGTGTTGACGGTGACCATCACGGCCCCCATCTTGCCGCTGCCGAACTGCGTCAGGACCCACTGAGGGACGTTGTTGGCCCAGATGGCGACTTTTTCCCCCTTTTGCACCCCCAGCGCCATGAATCCCTTGGCCACGTCGTTGCATCGATCCCGGAATTGCCGGTAATTCAAGTCGATGCCCAACTTGTGATACACCAGCGCCCGGTTGTCTCCGAATTGTTCCGCAACCAGGTCCACGAGTTGGCCGATGGTCGTCTTACCGACTTCAAACTGCGGCACTTGCATTTTTTCCCTCCTTATCACTGTGAAAATGGATGGCTGAACCGACGGTCATCCGGCAGGCGGGCATTGCGTCGTGGGGGTGGGGTAGCGCTTTGCCGCCGCAGTGAATTCGTCGGCTCACGCTTTCGGGTGAAATCCCGGAGCGTCGTACTGGTTTTAAGGCTGTGAATGGTGTTTTGTCAATGATTGCCTTCCAGGCATGACGAAGCAGGTATCGTCGAGTCGATTGCAGAGGTAGGCGTTCAAAATTTTTTCCGACTCCCCGGCGATTCCGCTGATCAGGGTGATGTCTTTTGAGGCAATATAACGACACATCAATTCGCTGACGCCAGCGCAGATGATTTTACGGATCCCCCATCGTACGAACACATCGATGCGTTCGGCGACATCAATTTTTTCAAGTGAAATTTCCCGCCGCTGGATTTCACGGCCTTGGTCAATGTCAATCATGAGCATGAGATTGCAGGAATCCAGGACCGGTGAAATGCGGGATTCGAATACCGGAATGCCGATTCTCTCCATTCTCGGCCTCCTGCTTTCCTGAAAACAGTGTTCATCGGAACGAGGCGGCGGGAGACAATCCGGAAATTCAGAGAAAGCCTCCTGACGCCGATGCAGTGCTTTGAAAACACATTCGGTTTAGTATTAACTCATGATAAAAGACGTTCCTGTCGTGGCGGCGGCCAACCTCCCGTTTTGTTTATCGGTGGTGACAGTGGCCGTCGGCGCAACCACACGCCGTGTTGAGTTCCGACCTGAAGTTCGAGTGGGCGATGTCCCACCAGAGAGGGTTGATGGCCAAGTCTTTGGGGAAAAGACAGTCGGTCCGGGCGGAAGCCGTCTCCGGCAGCAGGGTGGCGGCCAATATCGTTTCCGTTGGATCCAGCCGCATGCGCCAGAGGGCGTCGATGGCATTGGACGCATCGGCGGGCAGATCGAAGCCGATGCTGAGACTCATGCGGCGGCACTCCTGGCTGGGCCGGCAGTCGACGATGGGCTCGGGTGAAAGGATCGATTCGAAGCCGTGGCTGCAGGTGGCGCCGGCAAAGATCGGCGGCTGCTTGCAGCTATTGGCGTGCAGACCGACCAGGCAGTCGAAGAGCAAAGCCCCGGTCTTCCAACCAGCGACATTGCGAATCAGGAAAGGGGCGGCCGTTTCGGCCTCATCGCCGGATGTTTCCCGGAGTTGATGCAGCTTGAGCGCGTCCAGGCTTTCAAACGTCATCAGAGCGAGATCGCCATGAGGATCAATGACCATCGAGAAACCGCCAATGCAAAAAAGCGAATCCGGAATCTGTCGTTGGGCTTCAAAGCGCGGCGTGTTGGTGGTGTCGAACCAGTCGCTCTCAATCAGTCGGCGCTCTTCAGGCGCATAGTCCGCAAAATCGTCATGCGACCGATACGGGAAACACTTGATGGCGAAGAATCCCTCATGGAATCGTCGGCCTGCCAGGTGTACATCTTGTCCGTCTATGAACGACAGGGCGTAAACCCCCGGCGCCTGTTCGAGCCAGAGATACCACTCCGCCCTGCCGTTCCAGACCTGGCTGATCGCTTTCAGCCCCAGCATCGACTGGACGGCCCCCACCCAGGAGGCCTTGATCAGCATCGCCTCAACGCGGTTGCGAAAAAAACTGTCAAAATCGATATTCATCGGCCCTCTGACTCAGAAAGAGTTCCTTGACAATGTCCTTTTTGGCCCTTCCATCCGTTTCGATGCCGTAGCGCTTGGCCGTCTCGATGAGGATGTCGTCAGGGTAGGCCAGGGCCAGGGCGTAACAGGACTCCTCGGATTCGAAGAAACGATCGAATTCGTCCTTGCGGTCGGCCGCCGCCATGCCTTCCCGCACACCCAGCATGAAGGCGGCCGCCTGCCGCAACAACCCGCTTCTCAGAAATTCACGCCGATCCGCCTTCATGGCATCCCTCACGCACGCCTTTTCAACGGCCAGCGGTCGAAGAAGTTGCGCTGGATCAGAATCACGCACAGGAAAAGCAGGATGAAGACCAACGGCGTGTCTCCGGGCTGGGCGAACCCCTGTACCTTGGCCAGAAAGAAGGTCGCCAGGGGAGAGTAGTAAAACCAGTACCAGAGCAGTCCGATCGCCACGGCGATGGCGGTTCGCACCGCGGCCCGCGCCCAGATATTCGCCAGGTTGGGAAAATTGTTGAAGTAGGTTTCCAGGATAAAGGCCCCCAGGACGAAAAACCCGGCGATTTCCCCCGCGTGGATCAGGCGCCAGTCCGGGCCGTCCGTGTACTGGCCGCCCATGAAGGGCTCGTTCCAGATGGAAACGAAGATTTGGAGGAAGATCCACAGGAGAATGGCGCCCAGGGCCAGCGTGACGACAAAGACGACCAGACCCTTGAAGAAGTTGCCTTCATCCCTGCGGTCCATCGCCTTCCACGGCCAACCTTCCCAGAGCAGGTCCGAGGCCACGATCCAAAACAGGCTGCACATGGCAAGCCCCAGGCCGAAGAAGGCGCTGCCGGTCTGGGTCAACTCCTCCCACCAGGGGGCCACCCCGGCCTTGTCCTGGGCGGGGTAGAAGAGGTAGCAGATGTGGGGGTGAAAGAGGATGATGTAGATGATGGCGACAAAGAATAAAATCGTGAACAGCCGCGAGAAGGCCAGGGTGCCGCGGTCCACCTTCTGCCACGGCCAGCGGCCGAAGCCTAGATTCCAAAACAGGGATATCCAGAGGAAGGCGGTGAAAAAATAGATGATCGCCGTCGATGCGTTTTCCCGGGCATTCCAAGGTTCTCCTCCTGTTCCGCCAGAGGCCACGATGGAGTCGGGGCTGAAATAGGCGATGCCGAACTTGCCGATAAAATTCCAGAAAAAAACATAGTGCACCAGCAGCATGAGGACGACGGCCCCCACGGTGAGCATGATCCCTGTGCCTACCGGGTTTCCCATCGATGACGGCGGCTTGAATGGGTAGTAGTCCAAGACATTGCTCAGCAGCACGATCATCGCCAGCATCACCACCACCAGCGCGAACCCATACATCGGGGTGTAGAGTTTCATGATGGTGTTCGGGTTCATGAAGATGTACCACAGGAGCCAAACGATGCCGAACACCACCACGAAGTTGATCAGCCCGAACAAGTAGTTGAATCCGTTTTCGGCCTGTTTCGAATTTTCCATGGAGTCACCTTTCGGCAGGAATTAACTGGAGTGCTTCGTGTTTCTTCTCCCCGCCATGAGGCCGGGGCGCGTTGGGCTTTATCGGGCCGACGCGCCCCGGACCACGCAGAGGAGGGCGCTAAAACACGATCGAGTCGCCGTTGGTGAGAAACACGTTGGTATCCTTGGCCACGGTGGAGGTGCGCTTGTAGGACTTGTAGGTGTCGGTTCCCTTGACCACCGGGATGCCGGCCTCCGCCGCCCGTTCGGCCCAGACCCAACCAGTGCAGTGGTTGCAGCCGAGTTTCTGAATTTGAAATGCTTTGACGCCCTTGATGATGTCGTCGAATTTCGGCTCCCAGGTCTCAAAGAGGCTGATGTGCAGCCCGCCGTAGCAGCCGTAAGGTTTGTAGCCTTCGAAGTTGTTTCTTGCGAAGGAGAACAGGGAGAGAATCCCCGGATGGCAGCAGCCGGTGACCGTGACGATCCCCTTGTCCTTGACATTGAAGTACAGCACGTTTTCGCCGCGCACCCGCAGCAGAATCGGCACGTCGAACATGCGGATGGCCACCCCGGGCATCACCTTGTAAACCCCTTGGCCGCCTTCGCCTTCCGGATCGCAGAGCACCAACTCCCCGGTGTGGGGAACATCGTTCTTGCAGATGTGCATCATCTCGCCGGTGTTCTTGTCCTTGGCCAGGTGATGGGCCTTGTCCTTGAGCAGGGCCATGTCTTCGGGGTAGTAGGTCTTGGGGACATAAAATTTGATATCGGGTTTATGCTTGAGGCTCGACTCAATGCCCCAGTAGTGGTCCAGGTGCCAGTGCGAGAGCACCATGAACTCGATTTCCCCCTTCTTGAGCTGGTTGGCCACGTCGCTCTTTTCTTCGTAGATGTAGTCCATCCACTCGTTGTTCCACCCCGTGTCGAGCAAAAACTTGCGTTCGTTGCCCTCCAGGGTGGTCACGGTGATCAGGGCCGAATAACCGCCGGCATTTTCCCACAACCAGGGGGTGGTGTACTGGTTGGTCATGGCGCCGCCGTAGTCCATGATATCCTTCTTGAATTGGTCATTATCAAACCAACTGGTCTCGGTGAGGACGTCGACCCGGACGCTCTTGATCTCACCGATATCGACCTTCTTGGCGGCATGGGCCTTGCGTGGCAGCATGAAATTGGCCGAACCGGCCACCGAGGCCGCCAGGCCCGAGGCGGCGATGGATTTCAGAAAGCTTCGTCGTTGCATGATGCTCCCTCCTTAGTTAAATGAGCGGTGATTAAATCGGGTGCAACTTGCACCTTATCCGGCTCCGCATCGGTCAAGTCCATTCCATAGCCGTGCATGACGTTGACCACCAGGTGCCAGTCGTCTCTCGTACGCCCCTCTTTTTCCGGGTCGGCTACCGAATCGTGGCAGGTCAGGCATTTCTGTTGATAGACGGCAAAGGCCTTTTTTTGATCGAGAACCTTCTTTTGCGCCTTGTCATCCGCCATCGCGGGGGCCCCCGCCAGCCAAAGGCAAAAAACCAAGGCACCCAGCGACACCCCCGCCGCCCACCACAGCCGCTTGCATTTTCCTGTTCGTTTACCCGCGGCCTCCCTCCTTTCTAGTGTGATTAATTTACAAAAAAGAATGAATCTGATACGTATGATGAACTTTGTTCAGTATGTGTAAGCAAGAGCAATGCCACTTTGGAACTGATTCCCATAAGAATATAACAGCTTATAATTATTGTATAATGATATGCCTACGACTTGGTTCACGGATGTGTGGCCTTGATTTATTGGTGCATATCGCACCTTCCATAAAGAAATGGGTGCAATGTTCACCAGGATTGTCCGGAGACGGATGGAGATTTGCGCATGAAATCCTCTTTTAAGCTATTCCTCAGCCAATACCAATCCATTCTGGACGGCATCAGCGACGGTGTGCTGGCGATCAACGCCGATATGACGATCATTTTTTTCAACCGGGCCGCCGAACGGATCACCAAGGTGCCGCGCAGCGAGGCGGTGGGCCGCCGCTGCTTCGAGGTGATGCGGGTGGAGGTCTGTGAGTCGGCCTGCTGCCTGAAGCAGACGATGGTCAGCGGTGAACAATGCGAGAACGTGCCGGTTTACATCGTACGGGCGGACAACAAGCGGATTCCCATTGCGGTGACGACCAGCGTGATGCGGGACAGGGATGGACGAGCGATCGGTGGTGTGGAAACTTTTCGGGACTTGTCCGAGATCAACCAGTTGCGGCAGGCGTTTTTCAAGAGGCATTCCTTCGAGAACATCGTCAGCAAAAACAACAAAATGATGGATTTGTTCACCATTTTGCCTCAAGTGGCCGAAAGCCGGAGCAGTGTCTTGATTCAAGGGGACAGCGGTACCGGCAAAGAGTTGGTCGCCCGGGCGATTCACAATCAGGGGCCGCGAAAGAACGAACCTTTCGTCGCCATCAACTGCGGCGCATTACCCGATACCTTGATCGAATCGGAATTGTTCGGCTACAAGGCCGGTGCCTTCACCGATGCCCGGCGCGACAAGCCGGGACGTTTCACCCTGGCCGGCGAGGGCACGATTTTTCTGGATGAAATCGGCGACATCTCGTCAGCGATGCAGGTTCGCCTGCTGCGAGTTTTGGAAAATCGCACTTACAGCCCTTTAGGAGCGACGGAAACCTTGCAAATGAAGGCGCGGGTGATCTCCGCAACGCACCGTGACCTCGAAAACATGGTGGTCCGGCAAACTTTTCGGCAGGATCTGTATTTTCGGATCAACGTCGTCAAGCTCAAACTGCCCAAACTTGTTGAACGCAGTGAGGATGTTCCGTTGCTAGTGGATCATTTCATCGATCGGTTCAACACCATTGCCGGCAAGCGTATCGCCGGCGTCACCGATGCGGCCATGGCGGTCCTGATGCGACACCGTTGGCCGGGGAACGTGCGGGAACTGGAAAACGCCCTGGAGCATGCCTTCGTCCTTTGCCGCAGTGGAATGATCGACGCTTCCCATCTGCCTGAACATATTCGTCCAGACGATGAGGGATCTCGCGGCGACGTGGCAATGAGTCTTAGAGACCATGAAGGTCGTGTGATCCTGAATGCCCTGGTTCGCAATCACTGGCGCCCGATGGCCACGGCACGGGAGTTGAAAATCGACAAAAACACCCTCCGACGCAAGATTGAAACTTACGGCCTGAAACCGCCGGAAAACTGAAGTCGGCATCGGCCGCTCCCCCGCTTTCATGAAATTTTCGGACCGTCTTCCGCCGTTACGTTCCGATGAAGATGGATTCCCCGGATCGAGTCCAGGGCAGGCTCTGGTCAAGCCAGGAATGACGGAAAGAGGCCGCACCACGGATCATGCCAAGCGCTGTCCGGCATCCTTCAGCAGCTCGTCACCCCGGGGGCTGACCCGGGGGCCATGTCCATCGACTGAAGGCTTCCGGAAATCCCAATTTAAAGTTTCCAACTTCGACTTCCAAAATGTCATCCCGAGCGCCAGCGAGGGATCTCTTGGCCCACGGCACCCCTTCCCGCCGTATTCCTGAATGCAGATTCCTCGTATGAAACATCATGTTGTAGCAGGCTCCATTTGCGCCGCCGCTTCGACCCTAAAACCCATATTTTTCAATGCGTTAGTATAAAATGTAAGGCGTCGCTGGTTGAATCGTGCCTCATAGGCATCCACGCCGACATCGATATAGGCCTGGCCATAGCAGACCAACCGGTAGATCAGTTGGGCCAGTTTGCGGGCGGTGGCAAATACCGCAATCGAGGCGCCTTTGTGATAAGCCACGCGACGATAATATCCGCCCGGGGCTGTTTTGGAGTTGCGCAGCGTCAATGCCGCCATCCTCAGTGCGGTAGACACACGGCTGCAGGTAATGGCTTTGAATTTTTTGGGTACCTTCTTGTCGCCACTGATCGCCACGTTCGGGGCAAGGCGCAGGTAGGAGACAAAATGGCTTTCGTCCGGAAAGACGCTGTAGTCCAGGCCCAGTTCGCTGATGATGACCGCGGCCGTGTCCACCGACATCCCATCGATGCTCGTCAAGTCGACGCCGCACATACGGTAAAGGTCTTGACGCAAGGGCTCCCGACCTCGTTTGGCGATGCCGCGGGCCTTTGTCTTTGAATGATGAGGCGGCAAAGGAGGTTCATCGGTGTCGTGGTGAGCCAGTTCACCAATGCACGATAGGATCTCTGTGTCGTAGTCGCCGATGACAGTAGTCAGCTGATCGTACATCTTCAGTGCCTGGCCAAGATTGAACAGATGCTCCGAGCGCCAGTTGCCAGTCAACTCTTCGGCAATTTGCTGCTCGGAATTGCGGCAATGCGGATGGCGCAGTTTGGCCAGCGCATAGGGATCGCGCTCGCCGCCAACAATTGCCCGGATGATCGCCATGCCCGTGAGCCCCGTGATGTCCGAAACGGCCCGATGGACACGCACGTTCATTTGATCCAAGTACTTTTGCATCCGCCGAATCCAGTCCGCGCGTTCATCGACCATCGTGCTGCGTTCGCGGATCAGCGCCCGCAAGCGACAAATGTCGTCCGAAGGCCGGAAGGAGCCTCGCAGCAGTCCGCAGGCGTGCAGCAGTTGAATCCGCCGGCAATCGAGAATGTCGGTCTTGCGAGCCGGCACGTTGCTGATCTGCCGGGCATTGACCAGCTCCACTTGAAAGCCGCGGCTGTCGAGAACCTCGAACAACGGGATCCAGTAGACACCGGTGCTTTCCATCGCCACCGTTTCAACCGCCTGCTCCTGGAGCCAGTCGGCCAGACGGTTTAGTTTCGGGGTCGTGGTGCCGAAGCATTTGACATTCGGCTTGTCGTTGTCGCCTGGAGGCCCCGCAACCCAGTGCTCCTTGGAGCCCGGATCAATGCCGGCGGCATTGGGCTGAATCGCCTTGAGCGACCGCTTTGAGCGGCTTGCAACCTGCTTCTTGGACAGCTTCTTTTTCTTGCGAACCATACTCGCCTGCCTCCTGGCTGAGGGTGCAGGAACGGCAGCCCGGGGTGGCGCATGTGTGATTCTCGTATCGGAGAGTGCGAATGCCTCATCATTGATCATGGGCAACCCGGAGCCATGCTCACTGAGGGGTAAAAATTGCTCCATTGGAATAGGGGCCTTGACTGCTGCCGTTCCGATCATCAGTCATGCTCATAAAGCCAGAAAGGATCCAGTCTCAAGGAAAAGTTTCCTTTTCGATCAATCAGGCCGCGCCAGCGGCCGGCGGCAAAGCTCACTGACGTTCGGAACGACAAGGGAAAAGCGATTGACAGGCGCGCATCGGTCCGCATAAGAAAAAGCGGTTCGAGAACAACTTGCGCCGGATGTTCGGTGGCGCGGCAAAGCGGTATCAACAGGCAAAAGGAGGAGTGAGATGGACAAGAAGGTAACGGTGGTGGGCGCCGGCAACGTCGGGGCCACCGCGGCCCAGCGGCTGGCGGAGAAGGAACTTTGCGATGTGGTGCTGGTGGATATCATCGAGGGCGTGCCGCAGGGCAAATCCCTGGATTTGATGGAGGCCGCCCCCATCGAGAAACACGATGCCAAGCTCACCGGTAGCAACAGTTATGCGCCCAGCGCCGGATCGGACGTGGTGATCATCACCGCCGGTATTCCGCGCAAGCCCGGGATGAGCCGTGACGACCTGATCGCCACCAACGCCGGGATCATGAAGAAAGTGGTCACCGAGGTGGTGAAGTTTTCGCCCGAGGCGATTCTGATCATCGTCTCCAACCCCCTGGACGCCATGTGCCACGTGGCCTACGAGGCCTCCGGCTTTCCCAAGAACCGCGTCATCGGCATGGCCGGCGTGCTGGATTCGGCGCGCTTCCGCACCTTCATCGCCATGGAGCTCAACGTGTCGGTGGAGAACACCCATGCGTTCGTGCTCGGCGGCCACGGCGATACCATGGTTCCCCTGCCGCGTTTTTCCACCGTGGCCGGGATTCCCATCACCGAGCTGATGCCCGAGGACCGCATCAAGGCCCTCTGTGAGCGCACGGCCAACGGCGGCGCCGAGATCGTCGGCCTGCTCAAGACCGGCAGCGCCTACTACGCGCCGGCGTCGGCGGCGGTGGAAATGGCCGAGGCCATCCTGAAGGACAAGAAGAAGATCCTGCCCTGCGCGGCCTATCTGCAGGGCGAGTACGGCTACAACGACCTGTTCATCGGGGTGCCGGTGAAGCTGGGCAAGGGCGGCGTCGAGCAGGTGATCGAAATCAAGCTCACCGCCGAAGAGAAGACGGCCCTGGACAAGTCGGCCGCCGCGGTCCAGGGGCTCAAGGACCTGCTCAAGACCATGGGTTGAAGCCCATTTCCGCGGTTCGTCCAAAAATCACGCAGGCGTCGACCGGCTGGCCGGTCCGGCGCCTGTGGTGTTTTGGATCGCCGGAATTGCCGAAGCAGGGCTTTAGTATATCCGGTTGTTGTAGATTTTGAGAGAAACCGCCTTCCGGTAATGAAGAAAATCCTTGTCCGTTGTGAAGATGTAAGCGTTGATTCGGTTGGCAACGGCGCAAATCAGAAAATCGGTATGGGAGCCCTGAATTCCCTTCTTTCGGCAATCGTTGCACAGCTCCGCGGCTTTTTCATAATCGATGTCTTCGATGGGAGTGTTTTCGAAAAAAGAGAGTTTTTCCCTCAGGATTTTGAATTTGTGCAAATCGCTGTAACCTGAAAGAATTTCCTGCCGGATCGGGCCGATGATCAGGGCGCGCTGGTCTTTGATCAGATTCTCCAGAAGGGAAACCACCTGCTGATAATCCGCATTTTGTTTCCGTAGCGCGTAGGACCAGACAGGGGTGTCCACCAGGACCTTCACCGACTTCTCCCGCTTTTATAATCATAGTCGGAATCGGGGTCCATCTTCCCAAATAGATCGATGATTTCCATTTGTTTCCGCTTGTTGATCAACTCTTTCAAGGCCAAGTTGACGGTCTCTTTCTTGGTCTTCATGCCGCTGACTTCAAGGGCCTTTTCGAGCAAATCCGGATCGATGGCCAAATTTGTTGGCATAGACACCTCCAATTTTTCACACAATCTATTACACAGTCATGAGGCCGTCAACGCCTGTCGATTTTTATTTCATCCCAGTTTGGCGCCGTTGGGGACCGGTCGTTCGGGGACGGCGATGACCACCGCGCCGTCTTCCCGGTAGAACCCGGTGAGCAGGAACTCGGAACGCACCGGGCCGATCTGCTTGGGCGGGAAGTTGACCACCCCGACGACTTGCCGGCCCACCAGTTCCTCCTTTGTGTACAGGTCGGTGATCCGCGCGCTGGTCTTGCGGATGCCGATTTCGGGGCCGAAATCCACCGTGACCTTGTAGGCCGGCTGCCGTGCCTCGGGAAAATCCTCCACCGTCAGCACCGTGCCGACGCGCAGCGCCACCGCTTCGAAGTCCTGCCAGGTGATCTCTTTCATGGGTGTCCCGTCATTTTATGAATTTTAGTTTGCCTCTGCGCGCCCCATGCCCTCATCAATCGTACCCCAACTCTGCCAAACGGTCCTCGTCGATGCCCAGGTAATGGGCGATTTCATGGACCACGGTGATCTCGATTTCCCTTTCCAGCTCCTCAAAATCGGCGCACATCTCCTGGAGGGGTTCCTGAAAGAGGTAGATCGCGTCCGGGTACAGCGGGGGATCGAAGGTGGACCGCTCGGTGAGGGGGATGCCGGTGTAGACGCCCAGCAGTTCCTCGTCCGGATCGTAGCCCATCTCTTCAAGCAGTTCCGCCGAGGGCCGGGCCTGGACCGTGATGATCATGTTGTCCAGGTGCGTGCGGAATTCATCCGGGATGCGGCCGATGGCGCGCTGCACGATCTGGTCGAAACGCTCGCGGCTGATTTTCATGGTTTTTCCTCCAGGGAGCCTCAAGCGAACGTCTTGCAGTAGGTCACCTTCCCGTCGCCCGGGGCGTAGAAGTCGCTGAGCACGCTCTCCAGGCGGTAGCCGCAGCCCTCGTAGAAGGCGCGGGTGCTGGCGTACTGGACCCGCTGGCTGGTCTCCACGTAGATCCGGGTCCCGCCGGCACGGGTGACGCGCTGCTCGGTCTCGGTGAGCAGCCGCCGGCCCAGCCCCTTGCCCTGGAAGTCGGGGTGCACGGCGATCCAGTACAGGTCGTAGCTGGAGGCTGTGCCCGGAATCGGACCATAGCAGGCGTAGCCCGCCAGGCGCCCGTAGTGTTCGGCCAAGATGAATTGATAGCCGCTGGTGGGACCCTTGGCCAGCCTTTCCTGCACCAGTTCGGCCGCCACTTCCACTTCGGCCGGGTTGAAAAAACCGGTGATACGCACCAGGGCCGCGATCCGTTCCGCGTCCCGGGGTTCGACGTCGTAGCGCTTGACGATGCCGTGGAGGCGGGCGCCGGGGGCCTGGCGGCGCTCGACCCACTGCTGGCTGCCGGCCACCAGGCCCTTGAAGAAGCGGTGGGCGTTGGCGCCCAGGGTGCGATGGCGATAGCCGCCTTCCTGGACCACCATCGTGGGCAGCCCCGGGGCGCCGATCATCTTGCCGTTTTCGCCGAAATCCTCCGGCGACAGGGACCAGGTGCCGGTGGGATCCCCCTTGCCCGTATCCAGTCCCAAAGCCACCACGAGAAACTGGGGGGCGAACTGCTCGATGCGCTTGATGGCCTTGGCCAGGGCCTCCCGGTAGCGGGGCCCGTCGAGGGTTTCGGGCAGCGGCAGGTTGAGGTTGAATCCTTCGCCTTCCCCATCGCCGCGCTCGTCCTCGAAGCCGGAAAAATACGGGTAGGCAAACCGCGGATGGCCATGGATGGAAACCGTCAGCACGTCCGAGCGCCGGTAGAAGATGTCCTGCTGGCCATTGCCGTGGTGGTAGTCGATGTCCAGGATGGCCACCTTGCCATGGGCGCAAAGGTATTGGGCCGCGATGGCGTTGTTGTTGAAGTAGCAGAAGCCGCCGAAGCTGCGCCGCTCGGCGTGGTGGCCGGGAGGGCGCACCAGGGCGTAGGCCAGGCGCCGCCCGTCGAGGATTTCGCGGGCCGCGGTGAGGCTGCAATCCACCGCCCGCCGGGCCGCCGGAAAGGCGTTGCGGTGCAGCGGGGTGAAGGTGTCGATGCAGTAGTAGCCGGCCAGCACCGAAGGTTCCTTGGGCGGCCGGGTCTTGTTGCGGATGGGAAACACATACGGGTAAAGGGACTTGTTCTCCGGTACGTCGGCACAGGCCCGGCGCAGGTAGGAGACGAAGTCGGCGTCGTGCACGGCGGTGATGTGACGGTCCGCAAACGGGCGCGGCGCCATGGGAGCGAAGAGGCCGCTGGGCTCCAGGGCCTTGAGGATGGCATTCACCCGCACCGGTGCCTCCACGTAGCCGCGCTCATGCACGTGGTGGATGATGTGTCGGTCGTTGACGATGAGGGCGATCTGCTCGCCGCTGCGGCTGTCCACGGCGGTCTTGGCCGCCTCGGGCTTGACGTAGCGAAACGGGCGCAGGGCCACCGGGTCTTCCTGGATCGACGCGACGACCTTTTCCACGTAGGCCGGCGGGCACAGTTCGGCATATTTGCGTTCCAGGATGGCCCGCACCACCTTGCGCACGAAGGCGCGCCGCAGCGGCCTCTCGCGGTCCAGGCTGTCGTAGACCAGGTGGGGCATGCAACTGTCCTTCTCGGACACCGGGGTTTCATAGGCGGTGTGGACGATGGGCCGGGCGCCGTACTGCTCATAGAACCTCAGCCGGGCGCGATTGTCCTTGAGCAGCGCGCGGTCGGGGCAGAGTTCGGCGTCGTCAGGCAGGCACTCAAAGAACAGTCCGCGGGCGTCCAGGGCAGCGGCTTCAATGCGCACCCGGTCGTAGAGGGCGCCGCCCGTGCCACCGCCGGAGCGTCCGCCGGCCATGGCGATCCAGTCGAGGAAACAGAAGCCGATTTCCGGCTCATGAAGCACCAGGGCGAACCCCAGCACGCGGTGGCGGAGGGTCTCGGCCACGAGCAGAATCGAGCGGAATCGCTGCTTGAAGGGGTTGCGCAGCTTTTCGCCCAGGGAGGCGATTTCGGTTTCGTCCGCGGCGCCGAAGCGGGACCGCAGGATTGACTGGACCTGCTCGATGCGGTCGCGGTTGGCGGGGACGGTGTCGTCATAGATGCGGCGGATGCGGAGCATGCGGGGCAATCCCTCATGTTAAAATTCGAAGCACGAAATCCGAAGGCCAAGCACGAAATCCGAAATTCGAAACAAGCACAAAATCTGAAATTCGAAGCACGAAATCCGAAGGCCAAGCACGAAATCCGAAATTCGAAACAAGCACAAAATCTGAAATTCGAAGTGTCCGAAAAGCGGTCATCCCGGGCGACGCGAGAGATCTGTGCGTAATCGGTATTTCTTGTAATTCCAAATACTATAGATTCCTCGTTGCAAGAGCCTCGGAATGGCGGGCACTTTTTCAGCCATTTTAATACGAAAGCACGCTGTCGCATGGCGTAGGATGGGTGGAGTGAAACGGTACCCATCCCACCGTGAACCAAAACAAGTACCATCTTGAAAGCGAAATCGTATAAAATCAAGGGCTTCGTCAAAGTAAGGACTCTGCCACTTTTTTTGCCCAATGTCACCGTTTCCCGCCGATTTTCTCAACTGCGGATTCCTCTCTGCCGTTCGGAATGACACGGGAAACAGGTGTCATCCCGTATCCCCCGTCTCGGCGCCCGTGTCATCCCCCCGAGGCGTTTACGACGTAAGGGATCCGCAGTTTTTCAAACCGCCTCCGCAACAATCTGCGCCATGGCCTCGGCCGAGGTCAGGCCGGCCCGGGCGACGGCGGCGGCAAAGCCGGCATCGGGCGCCAGACAGGGGTTGGCGTTGACTTCCAGGATCCAGGGATGCCCGGCGCCATCCACCCGGAAATCCACCCGGGCCCAGCCCCTCAAGTCGAAGACCCGCCAGCATTGCGCGGCGATGTCCCGCAGCCGCGCCAACAGGCCGCCGTCATCCTCATCGGAGGCGAAACGCCGCGTCGTGTGGCGGTACTCGAAACTTTCCTCGGCCCACTTGGCCCGATAACCCACGATGCGCGGCCGGTCGGGGCCGAAGTCCTCGAACACGATCTCCGCCGGCGGCAGCACTTGCGGGGCGGCGGGGCCGGCCAGGACTGAAAGGTTGAACTCGCGGCCGTCTACGAAGATTTCCGCGAAGCAGGCCCCGCCGAGCCGCGGCGCGCGATCGCGCAAGATGGCTTCGATGGATTCCCGATCGGCACCGGAAACCAGCACGCTGTCGTCCAGGCCGAAGGAGGCATGCTCCCAGAGGCTCTTGACGATCCACCGGTGGGCAGCCACATCGACGGGCGGGCAGGTCAGATTACCCACCGCGGGCATTTCCGCCGGGAAGGGGCCGATCCAGGCCGGTGTCGGCAGACCGGCGGCGGCCAGCCGCTGCTTGGCCATGATCTTGTGGGTGGTAATCCACAGGGCGGCGCTGCCGGAACCGGTGAAAGGGATGCCCCACGACTCCAGGGCGGCGGGAACCAGGTGGATGAGCCGGCCGTGGCCGTCGAGGGCTTCCACCAGGTTGAACACCAGGTCCGGCCGGGTGTCGTCCAGTCGGCGTTTCAGGCTGGACAGGTCCAGGTCGCAGCCCGCCGTTTCCACCCGGTGGCCGAGGGCGGAAAGATCCTTGGCCACGGCCGCGGCCTGGACCAGCACGTCCCGTTCGTCAGGCCGGCTGTCGGCGCCGACAGCGTTGTGGAGGATGAGGATTTTCATTGGGTTTGTCGGGTTTGTCGGGTTCATTTGGGTTCCCTGGTTCCTTTGGGTCCCTTTGGTCCTTGATGTCCTTTCAAACCTTGAACCTTAATCCTGCCGGGGGCGACGTTCCGAAGCGCTGGCCACGATGCGCGCGATAAGGTCGTTGTAGGCCACCCCGACATGGCGGCAGATGATGGGCAGGTCCGAGTGCACCGGGTGAAGGCCCGCCAGGGGGTTGACTTCCAGAAACTGGGCCCGCCCGGCCTCGTCGCAGCGCATGTCGATCCGGCCGGCGTCGCGGCAGCCCAGGGTTTGCCAGGCCGCCAGGGAGATCGCCTCGGCCTCGGCCACCGCCGGGTCGTCCCCGGGTTTGACCAGCTGATAGGCGACCCGTGTTTCATATTCCTTCTTGTTGCCGTAGGAGTAGATCCGCGCTTCGGCCGTTTCGAGCAGGTGCACCTCGATGGTGCCCAGCACCTCGGCTCGCTCTCCGGTGCCCACGATGCCCACGGTGAATTCCCGCCCGGGGAGAAACCGCTCCACCAGCGCCGGCTGGCGAAAACGCGCGATCAGCTCGGCGCAGGCTTCCGCGAGGTCCTCGGGCCGCTCGACGATGGACCGTGCATTGATCCCCTTGCCCGTGCCCTCGGCAACGGGCTTGACGAAGTAAGGCGGCGCAAAAGCGGGCCGGGCCGCGCTTGCGGTGTGCACCACGGCAAAGTCGGAAGTGGGGATTCCGGCGTCGCGGATTACCCGCTTGGTCATGGCCTTGTCCAGGGTGAGGCTCATCACCAGCGGGTCCGAGAAGGTATAGGCGATCTCGTAGGCGTCCAGAAGGGCCGGCACCTGGGCTTCCCGGCCGATGCCGTGAAGCCCCTCGGCGATGTTGAAGACCAGGTCCCAGCGCGCCCCTCCGGCCAACTGCGCCACCAGGCGGTGCAGGCGGCCGATGCGCTCGGTGCGGTGCCCGGCCTCGGCGAGCGCCGCCTCGATGGCGGCCACGGTGTCTTCCTGGTCGAATTCGGCGGTTTCCTCTTCACCGTATCCGGCGGCGAGGTACTCGCTGCGCAGGTCGTAGGTCAGTCCGATCAGCATCGGGATTCTCCTTCAATCCATTTTGACCCCACTTTGGCCGAAAACCGGGCAAAAAACAACGGCGGCGGCCTCTTGCTTCGGCCGCCGCCGCGGGGATGGTTTTCAGGCACCGATGGATTAGTGAATCTGCTGCTTTTTGGCCTCGACGGCGCCGTCCGGATAGTGGTACACGTCGCCTTCGTAGTTCTTCAGCAGCATGTCACCAGCGGCGTCGTGCCCCAGAGCGTACTCGGGCATCAGGGGAATCTTGCCGCCGCCCCCCGGGGCGTCCACCACGTAGGTGGGCACCGCGTAGCCGCTGGTGAACCCCCTCAGGCCGCGGATGATCTCCAGCCCCTTGGCGATGGGGGTACGAAAATGGCCCGAGCCGGAGATCGGGTCGCACTGGTAGAGGTAGTAGGGCCGCACCCGCATGCGCATCAGCCGGTGCATCAGCTCCGCCATGACGGGCACGTTGTCGTTGATTCCCCGCAACAACACGGTCTGGGAGCCGAGGGGGATGCCGGCATCGGCCAGCATGGCGCAGGCCCGGTGGCTTTCCGGGGTGCATTCATCCGGGTGGGTGAAGTGCAGACTCATCCACAGCGGATGGTAGCGCCGCAGCATCGTCACCAGTTTGCGCGTGATGCGCTGGGGCAGCACCGCCGGCACCTTGGTGCCGATGCGGACGACTTCCACGTGCCGGATCTGGCGCAGGCGCGACAGGATCCACTCCAGCCGGTCGTCGCCCAGGGTGAGCGGGTCGCCGCCGGAGAGCAGCACGTCGCGCACCTGCGGATTGGCCCGGATGTAGTCCAGGGCCGCTTCCAGGCGCGTGCGGTTCGGCGTGATGCGGCCGTGGCCCACCACCCGCGAGCGGGTGCAGTATCGGCAGTAGGTGGAGCAAAAGTCGCTGAGCAGCAGCAGGACACGGTCCGGGTAGCGGTGGACCAGCCCCGGCACCGGGCTTTGATGCTCCTCGCCCAGCGGATCATCGGACTCCCCGGCCATCTGCACCAGTTCTCCGGCGCAGGGGATCACCGTGCGCCGCAGCGGCTGGGTTTCGTCGTCCGGGGCCACCAGACTCATGTAATAAGGGGTTACCGCAAGGGGCAGCTTGCCTTCCGGGCGCAACAGCGCCGCACGCTCGGCGTCAGAGAGCCGGATCATGGCATCGAGGCGCTCGAAGCTGCGGACCCGGTTGCGGACCTGCCACTGCCAGTCGTTCCAGGTCTTGTCGTCGACGTCAGGATAGAATCGGCGCCGGAAACGGCGTGTGGTCGATGTCGTGCGCGCCAGCCGGGCGGCCGGCAACCGCACAACTTTTGGGTGGACGCTTTGCTCGCCGAGCGGCCTGAGCGCGCTCTGCGGGCAAAGCCCCGTACCCGGAGGCTCTTCTTCTTCTGTGGGCAGGACGATGTCCCGCATGGCGGGAACGTGAAGCTGCGGACAAACCGTAGTGTCCTGGTGCATTTTGGGTGTCTTCCTCCTGTCCGCCCTTTTCGGGCTTCTGGAATGATCGATGTAAAACGTTTGAACCGTACAGGCCGCGGCGGCCTGCGGCAACGTTTTGGGACTGAGCGCACAGCAATATAAATGCCAATTTTTCGGGCGAATCGAAATTGATTCCAACCCAATGCCCGCACGGAGGGAAAATAAAACAAAAAATAAATAAAAACAATAAAATATATGAATTCGGAACCAATCTCAAATTGCAGTAATCTCCGGCAGGCGCCCGGATCCGACCTCTGGAGAATTTTGGCCCGCCGGCGACGCTCCCGGTCACCCCGGGAGTTAGAACTAAAGATTCGGTTTTGAAACCAAAAAAGGAAGTTTGAGTTCCCTTTTTTCGGCCGAAACAGTCTGGTCTTGATCAGAGCGGTGTCCATTATGTAAGACAACCGCAGGAAAGGCTGCCGCGACTTCGGGCAATTTGGATCCATTGTCATTGGCAAGAAGGAGAACACCGTCTCATGGCATCCCCACTCAGCGCCAGCGCTCAACGGGTTCAGGACTTTCTGACGTCGAAGGGTTTTTCCTTCCAGGTGCAGGAGCTTGCCGGCTCCACCCGGACTTCCCGGGAAGCGGCCGACAGCGTGGGTTGCGATGTCGGGCAAATCGCCAAGTCTCTCGTTTTCAAAGACAAAAAAGGCGATCGGCCCGTGCTGGTCATCGCCTCGGGCGCCAACCGGGTCGACCTGAAAAAGATCGAAGCCGCCTCCGGAATGAAGCTCGGCCGGGCGGACGGCAACTACGTCAAGGCCCGGGTGGGCTATGCCATCGGCGGGGTGCCGCCCGCCGGCCACAGCGAGCGCCTGGAAACCTTTCTGGATGAAGATCTGAAGCGCTACGAAACGATCTGGGCCGCCGCTGGCACCCCGTTCGCCCTCTTCCAGCTCAAGCCGGCCGACCTGGATCTGCTCACCGGGGGCCGTTGGCTGGAGCTGGCGGAAAGGGTGGAACCCCGGACACCATGAAACCCGTCGACCTCATCGCGCACCCGGAAGGCGGCCGCTTTCGCCGGGTGTACCAATCGCGGACCATCGTGCATCTGGCCGGCGGGGAAGAGCGGGCCGCGTTGACCCACATCTATTTTTCCCTGGCGGCCGGCGAAAAGAGCCGTTTCCACCGGGTGGGCAGCGACGAGGTCTGGAACCTGTATCGCGGCGCGGGGCTTCGGCTCTATTTCTGGGACGGCACCGAGCATCCGCCCGACGGCGTTGTGCTCTCCGCCGGCGAAAATCGGTATTGCCACGTCATTCCGGCCGGTGTATGGCAGGCGGCCGAGCCCGTCGCCGAGGCCGTGCTGGTGGGCTGTTCGGTGGCGCCGGGCTTCGATTACGCCGATTTCGAGTTGATGGACCCGGACGGAGATGAGGCCGCCCGGTTGAGGGTGATCGCCCCGGCGTTGGCGCGGTTTACGGTTTTTGATTCAACATCGGATTCAAGATGACGTTGACGGGTTTCGCTGCCGACAGGCGCGGACTGGCGCGGACAAGGGCCGGTGCAACCAATTTGATTAACTGAATGGCACCTGCTTATCCGCTGTCATCCCGAGGCGCCCAAGACCAACCCGCTGTCATCCCGAGGAGTTAACGACGAGGGATCTCCTGGAGGTGGCAAGATCGTTTGGATGCGGACGAGCGGACCCCTAAATCCACCGCCGACAGGCGCGGACTGGCGCGGACAAGGGCCGGTGCAACCGGTTTAAAAGGATTTTCCAGGAAAGGACCACTTCCATGGCATGGGTGATTCTGGCCTTGGCCGGACTGTTCGAGACCGGTTGGGCCATCGGTTTGAAATACTCGGAGGGCTTCACCCGGCTGGGGCCCAGCGTATGGACCGTCGTGGCGATGATCGTCAGCCTCTGGCTGCTGGGCATCGCCATGAAATCCCTGCCAGTGGGCACGGCCTACAGCGTGTGGGTCGGCGTCGGCGCCGTGGGCACCGTCATCCTCGGCATCGTGCTGTTCGGGGAGCCCGCCAACCCCGCCCGCCTGGTCAGCGTGGGCCTGATCATCGCCGGCATCATCGGTCTCAAGCTGGCCACCCCGGCATGAATCGGGGTCCCTCATAGACATGCCAGTCGCCTGTTTGGCCGTTTGCAGCTTTTTTCCCCGCCGTATTCCCAAGTGCAGATTCCTTGTATGAAACAAGCAGCCCGAAAGCTTGTTTCTCATCTTGATCAGACCGGTCGTACATGCGGCCGGCGGCAAGGCTCACCGCGATCGGAATGACACTGAAAAATGCCTTCGGAATGACACCCCCTCTCAGTCATTCCGATGCGTCCTCCCTCAGTCATTCCGTTGGGTCCTCCCTCTGTCATTCCGAGGAGCGTCAGCGACGAGGAATCTCTTCCGGATTTGCGCCTCTTTCCGCCGCATTTGAAGCAGAAAATTTCACCCCTTTCAACTCTTTTCCCCCGCCTTCCGCGCCGTCACGCAGTAGATCCCTTCGCCGAGCATCCCCGGCGCGAAGCACTGGTTGTCCGACAGGCAGCCGGCTGGCCGCCGATCTCCGGCTTGCCAGCGGCGGATCAGCTCCGGCTCCCGGATCAGGGGGCGGGACATGGCGATGTAGTCGGCCGTGCCCTCGTCCACCAGGCGTTCGGCGACTTCCAATGAGCGGTTGCCGCCCACCAGGATCAGGGGGATGGCGACTTCCTTCTTGAAGGCCCGGGCCTCCTGCTGGAAATAGGCCTCCTTTTCCGGGCGGTGAATCCCCATGCGACTGGGACTGAGCTTCCCGCCGGTAAGGACGCCGCCGCTGACCTCGATGGCATCGACGCCGGCCTTCTCCAGCAGTTTGGCGACCGCCACGGCATCCTCGGTGGTGAGGCCGTTGTCGATGAAATCGGCGCAGTTCATCTTCACTAGCACGGGAAAATCGGGCCCCACGGCGCCGCGCACTGCCGCAATCACGGACAGCAGCGGCCGGGCGCGGTTTTCCAGGCGGCCGCCAAATTCGTCGCGGCGCTGGTTGAAGGCCGGGGAAAGAAACTGGCTCAGCAGGTAGCCATGGGCGGAATGAACCTGCACGGCATCGAAGCCGGCGGCCTTGGCGCGGGCCGCCGCCGCGCCGAAAGCGGCGACGATCTCGTCGATGTCGGCGGCTGTCAGCTCGGCACGCGGGGATTTGGCAGTGCCTTCGATGTTGGAAACGGCAAAGGGCGGGCGCCCGGTGAGCTTGGCGGAGGCATAGCAGCCGGCATGGGCGAGTTGCAGGGCGATCTTGCCGCTGTTGGCGTGAACCGCGGCGGCCATGTCGGCGAGCCCGGCGATCAGGTCGTCGCTGTAAGCGCCGAGTTGCCACGGGCCAGCCTGGCCGGCCGGGTGGACGTAGGTGTGGCCGGAGACGATAAGGCCCACGCCGCCGCGGGCCAGCGCCACCATCGCATCGATGAGCCGTGGCGTGACGGCACCGGTTTCGGAGGCCATGCCTTCCCATGTGGCCGAGCGCACGAAACGGTTGGCCAAGGTCATGCCGTTGATGGCGGTGTTTTCGAACATTCTGGACATCGATGCTCCCCTTTGTTGGATTCGCAAACGACCCATCGGCGATACGGTCCGCCGCTGGTCGGCGGTCGTTTTTTTGGAAAAGGTGCGCTATATCAGATTCGGCCTGCCGGATCAAAAGGTTCTTGTTCAGAGCCCGGGTGTTCGGTTGACGTCATACGTAAAGCGTAATATGGAGTGCGTATGAAAAAAACGTTTGCTTGCCGCGATACGGAAAGGCTTTTCCATGATTTCAGGGTTTCTCGTTTTCAGGCCTTCGAGCGACAGGCGAGAAAACGTTTGATGGTTTTAAATGCGGCTCCCAGCCTGAATGCCCTGATGCTGAATCCCGGGAATCGGTTTCATGCCCTGGAGGGCGACAGAAAGGGACAATATGCCATAAGTATCAATATGCAATGGAGGATCTGCTTTGAATGGCGTGATGGCAGCGCATAGGACGTTGAAATCGTCGATTATCATTGAGGTGTCAAAATGACAGACAAGCAAATGTTGGATCCGATCTACCCTGGCGAAATTTTGCGTGAAGATTTCCTGGAACCGTTGGGGATCAGCATCAACCAACTTTGATAACGTCGTAAAAAAGCCGAAAACAGCCATTGTCATTCCGAGGAGTTAATCAGTGCAAAGTCAAGCAGAAATTTCGGGGTGCGTTATGCCCGAAAGTCTCTCGGGCGCACGGCTATGCCCGGGGCACGGATTAACTTTCAGAGAACATCTTAAGCGCTTGTTTTC
>DCWA01000008.1 GCA_002327445.1 Desulfobacteraceae bacterium UBA2174
TGCGCTCCGTCGGGATGACAGGGGGGTACGCCGCCGATCGAGCCCGAAGGCACGAAGAGATCCCTCGTCACTGTGTTCCTCGGGATGACAGCGCGAGGCGCGCCATTGCCGGAGGCAACAATCCGGTTGACACGGTCGGACAAATTGCTTAGAAGAGTCGTCTGTGTCGGGGCGTAGCGCACTTGAATGGGGTTCAAGGGGTCGGAGGTTCAAATCCTCTCGCCCCGACCACAAAAAAAACAAGGGGTTAGGCTTTATGCCTACCCCCTTTTTTTATGCTTCAAAATTAGATGGGTGCGGATAGGGTGCGGATTATTCTCCGTAACCATCCAATTCTTCCACCTCCTTCCGTTTGGTCCCCGGCATCCAGTGGTAGTAAGTATCTATGGTTGTCCTGATTGAACTGTGTCCGAGTTGGCGGCTCACGTCAGGGATACTATGCCCGGCCTGTATTCTTAGAGTTGCGTAAGTGTGACGCAGGTCATGGGGGGTGATCCTTCTCAGGCCTACTTTTTCAAGACAGGGATAGAAAACCCTCTTCCTGAGGTTCCATTGGTCAATCAGTCCGCCTTCTTCATTGAAGAAGAGCCACTCGGGTGGATTGTCCCACCCCTTCTCTGAGGCTATCTCCATTCTCTTTTCTAAATAATCACCCAAAACCTTCTCAAGCTGCGGAGACATATCCACTTGCCTCTTTCGGTTGGTCTTGGTGGAAACAACCTGCTTCCCAGGAAAATTGCGCTGGACCAGGATCACCTTGTTGAGAAAGTCCAAGTCCCCCGGTTTGAGAGCGATTGCTTCCCCAAGCCGCATGCCTGTCCGAAGCAAGCACAGAAATAGTGGATAGTGCCGAGGGTACAATTCTTTCATCGCACACTCAAAAACCCTTTTTTCCTGCCAAGTGAATGGCTCAATCTCCTTCACTCTCTTTTTGGAAAGGATATACCGCCCTGCTCCTCTGG
This sequence comes from Desulfobacteraceae bacterium UBA2174, assembly GCA_002327445.1. Classification (GTDB taxonomy): domain Bacteria; phylum Desulfobacterota; class Desulfobacteria; order Desulfobacterales; family UBA2174; genus UBA2174. The sequence continues at coordinate 963 of DCWA01000008.1, forward strand.
CAGGGTTGACGGTGATAATTTCATCATCCACCGCTTGAGTCATTATCCCGCTCAGGTACCCCTGCATAAGCCTTATGGTATTGGGGGCGTATTTGGGCTGGATTGACTTTTTTTCATCCTTCGATTTTTTCCTCTCTTGCTGCTTCCGCATCAGAAATGACTTTATGTCTGATCGAGTAATCTCCTTGAGCGGCGTTTTCCCAAATCGTGGCAGAAGATGCTTTTCCACGATGTTGGCCAAGTTGTCTCTGGTCCCCGGTTTATGTTTAAGGGCAGAAAATCCGCCAAAGTAGGCTCTGTAATATGACTCAAATGTTGGACAAGACCCCGATTTTTCATTGTTTTGCTCAAAATCATACATACCCAAAACAATTTGGGCATTGATCTGCTTGGCCGCCTCAAGGGCCAGTTGCCTGTCAGGGCCTATCTTCTGGCTCTTTCGTTTCCCTTTGTGGTCGATGAAAACCCACCACTCACCCGAGCCTTTCACCTTTTCCCTTACCTTGACCGCCATAACGACAATACCCTTATATGTTATGTTTTGTATTCGGGTTTATACCCTTTATAACATATGTGGCAATTACTTTCAATATCCCCGATTGATTACAAGGCAGGCTTGTGCTAATCAGCAGTCCATGCCTACCGAAAAGCCAAAAATAATATTCGTTGTCGACCAGGAACTTCTCGAAAGACTTGATGACTATCGATACGCCAACCGCATACCGAACCGCAGCGAGTCGATTCGCCGACTATTGGAGTCGGCGCTTAAAGCTTGGGAAGAGGAACAAAATGATAGGAAGTAGGGGCCATCGTCCTGCCCCCACATCTCGATCTGTCGATTGATTTTTTCCATTCTATTCCGGATATTTGAGTGAGGAGGGGGATATGGGGGATAAAAATTCGATATATCTTCACTCATCTGTTCCCTTCTCCCCTCCCTTCTTCCTCTTGCCTTCAAGATTTAATAGAAAAACCATCCCCCATTGCCCCCAATACGTGTATTGTGTTGTTTTATTGGTGGGTTAACCAGGGGGGGAGGAGAAGGCAGTCCCCCCTGGTGTCCCTCTGGTGATTAGCAGGAATTTTTGTTTGTAAGTGTGATCTTTCTGTCACCGCCTTGTTGGCGGTCATACTCAATACCCACCTCACGCAAAGCAGGACCAACTCGGACGATCTTGTTCCACACTTGAGAGGCAGATTTTGGCCAACCCTTCCACTGTTTCCTGCTAGACTCATCAACAATTTCATCTTTGTTTAGTTCTTTCAGAAGCTCGGAGGGCTTGCCCTCCCATCCGTCCCGACTGCACATAAATGTTAATATGGCGGACGCAAACACATCAGAGTCAAGGACGTTGTCTGAAGCTTCAACCTGCATTTTATCAAATGCTTTCAAAAAGGCTCCCTCATTCCAAGGTAAGGCAGGCTCTGCCGATATGACCCAGTGGACAAAGTCCGCCATGCGGGGCATTTCCTGAAGTTGGACTTTATGCCGATTACGAAGCGCCTCACTCAGGACATCACACAAACCGCCCAGTATACTCGGCAATCGTGATTCAAACTCCTCCATCAGCTTCTGTTTACGCGACCTCTTGTAAGCCGGGATAGGAGGCAAATTGACAACCAATGAGCGACTTGCTAGGTCACCACGTTGCACGATGTTGTTAATTCCGTTAAGCATCACGGGTCTTGACCCCTTAAATACAATTTGGTCAGCATCCGTAAAAAGTGATCTTGCTTTAAAACCACTTCCGGTTGCTACCCGGCAAAGAGCATCAGACATACTACCACTAATGCCGGACAGGTTGTCAAAGCTTAGCAAATGACAATTTTTTAGAGTGATCATCAATTCACGTTCATTAGTTGGCATCGATTCCAGTGATGGATCAGCCGGATCGATTATGTTTTTGATAATCTCCTGCGTCGTAGACTTTGCCGAGCCTTGTTCCCCGTTCAAAAAAAGTAGAGGATACGGCCCATCAGGATTTAAACATCCCACCATAAAACCTACGATGAGCTTGAAAGAATCTTCATCAACATTTATTAGCTTTTTCAAATCTTCCAGCGATCCGTCCCTCAAAGGTTGAGGCAAGGATTTTGTTCCTTTGTTTCTAACAAATGCCACCGGCGAATTGTTTGTAATTTTCCAGCCATCATTATCAATTTGGACGACCCTCCAATCTTCATCGCAAAGGTCAATGAATACTGCACCCTCATGCTCAGCGATTCGATTGAAAACCTTTCTTTCTTCACCCTCCTCAAGCGCCATTGCATCCAGATGGCTTATTGCATCTGTTTTGGCCTGAGAATTTAAAGAACCTCCAAATTCTTTAAAGTAAAGCCGGACCAAATGACTCCGGAACTTGGTTGATTTTACCGGCCATGTTTCTTTGTGTCCTTTGACGTTGTAACTGACAAAACTTGTTCCATCAGCATCATGAATATATTCGTAGTCGTTCACCAATCGAATGACTTGATCGCGTTGAGATATTCTTTCGCCTGAAGAATTGCCATCGCCCTCATCCCCTTGTCCTGGTTCATATCCCGATGCGCTTCTGGCAATAGTCTCAACTTCAGTTCTCTCAAGGAGTGGTTTGCAGCGCTGACTATTCACGTTTAGCAACTCATCGAAAATTTCATCATACCCCTTTCCCTGTCCGCGCATTGCACATCCAATGCTAAACAAGCTTTTATTTCTCTCTCCTTGAAATATCGCACTATTGTAATTTAGCTCCATTCGCTCTACCCACTCCTCAATTTCTTCGTACTTATATCGACAACTCTCACATTCGGAAATTATTTCCACCTTCACAGGATCTGATTTGATCTTGTAATTAAAGGTACCCGGCAACCTCAATACCCTTGCCAAATCACTTGTATCGTCAAGTTGCCATCCGTTCTCTCTTCCTTTATTAATAACTCCCTGTTGGAATCGTTTTACCAGTTCGGCCGCCTCTTGCTGCTCTTCTTCGCAGCAGAAGGCCCATAATTCCTTGAATAGCCAATAGACATGAAAACCACCACCAGAGTTAACAATGACGGTCGGTTCAAGACCAAGGGAATTTATAAATTCGGTAGCCTCGTCTATCGACTTTGGAAGATTTTCTGTTTTGTGGGTTGGACCCGCTACGTCTACATCCATCCAACAGCCAGGGATAGCGATTACATCTTCAGCTTTACCCCTGCCGTGTGCTGGCTTTTCGCCAAGCAAACCCACTCCATAATATATGTCCGTTAAGGGATTTACCTCATAATAGATATGATGATTCAATTTTTCGAGTTGATTTGCTTCGATGAACTTTGAAACAAATCTACCTTGATCTGATTTAAAGCATAAGGACAAAAACAAATCACTACCAACTTCACCGAAGATACTCCTGATAAAATTTTCAATTTGTTGCATACAATTTCCCTAAGCTTGATCAAACATAATCAAATACCATTGCCCCACAAAGTGCTTGATTGCACCCTGATCGATCGCCCCCTTATTCCATCGGCACTGACCTTCAGGCTTAAACCGATCCGCACCAGCAATGCATCACACACAAGGTGATCTGATAGTTGCTGGCTAAGGTGACTTGAGCGGGAAGTTGAACTGGCGTTTCCCGCCTTTCCTCTATGAGCCGCCCTCCCGTACTCGCCTTGCCTCAAACTGGCAGTTGTTTGCCGGTGGTACATCCCAGCTTCACACTGGACCGGTCAACCGCACCCCGTAAGCTAACAAGGCTTCCAAGCGGTACGTCTGTTTGTCAAAGAGCCGATTGACCTGATAGAAGGACACGACCTTCTATTCTCTGGCCAACCACCTCAGGTAAAGTCCCCCGAGGCGATTAGGACCATAGCCACAAAAGTAGGCGAATGAAACTGGTCAAAAAATTTTAAATAGTTTATTGGCGAGAAGGCGGGGCGAAGAAGAAAACAGGCCCAAATAGTTGGAGATTCCAGCTCTTTACGTACTAAATTTAAATAGTTTATTTTTTGCAAGAGGTGAATTGCACACACAAAATCCTTCACCAGGATTTTTTTGGACGACGTCCAGGTTTACGATCAGGGCAAAGGTCTTTGATCCACTTTCTGAGTGTCCCTGGATAATAATTTTTGCCAGCAGCTATAGTAATCTCATCATCCATTGTCATCTCTTCAATGGTCATTGATGGGTTTTCATCCCATTTCCGCTTCGCTATTTCACAAACCTTCCTTTTGTTGCGTTGTGGTTTTGTTTCTTCCCGGTCTACCTTTTGTCGAGGCTTGCCACTACCAGCATACCCAAATTCGTTATCAACCGCTTCAATTTTTGATAAATCAAAACGCAAATCACTCAAGTTAATACCAAAATGCAAAATAAAATTCGGGTAATCACTCAACGGAAACGGTTCCCCAAGTGCATCAGCGGTTTGAATTTTCCCCTGCATCAACAAATCCAACAACTCATCTTCTGTTACATCCCAACGTTTCATAAGGTCGCTACCCTTAACTCTATCGCGGGAATTAACCTTCGCTTCGAATTTTTCAATGTCTTCAATTTTGAACGACAAACCCGATAGATTTTTATCCATATTGAGGTAAAGGTCAGCTACTACATCATAATTATTTTCATCATCGCTCCATTCCCGATATTGCCACTCCATTAATTCAAGATTAAGATCAACAGGGCGCAGATCATAATTGAATATAAGCCAAAAAAGGTCAAAATCATCAATCGACCACCTTTTGCGTACTTTTTCACCAGTCACTATTTTCGTTGGCAGGTTCATCTATCTGTTTCCCCCAAGTTTGGTAGTTGATAGTTCCCCAAACTTCTACAGATTCTCCAAAGGAGAAAAGACCCTACGCACTTCAAAGGACGTTCTCGTACACGCCACGAATTTCCTCTGGCTGGATACACAGATAGTCCAGCGTCTGGCGCTGGGTACTATGATTGAAACAGACCATCAAGGTCGGAATGTCGGTTCCGAAGGTAACCCGTTGATGGTAGCCCCAAGTCTTGCGAAGGGTGTGGCTACCGTAGTTGCCCCGCAGGTTGATTACCCGGCACCACCCCTTGACCAGTCTGTTGATCGAAGGGACCGTCAGGGTCCCTCTCTGGCCCTGGAAAAGGTTGTCGCTGTCCTTGTATTCCCTGGAGGCGAGAAGAGCCTGTATGGCGTCAATGCAAGCCTTGTTGAGGGTGATCCGGCGCAGCTTGCTGGTCTTCTGCTCCCGCAGCTCTATGTCATCTCCAGGTTTGCGGCCCCGCACCATCCCGGCGGTGATCCGCAACAGGTCGCTGGCCCGTAGGTTGGTGTTAATGCCCACGGCGAAAAGAGCCAAGTCCCGAGGTTTGTCGGCCAGGATCTTCTTGATGGCGGCAATGTCCTTCTTGGACTTGATCGGATCTACCTTGATGGTGCTGCCCGGTTCTGGCCTGTTGCTGTTTTCCCCTTTTCGCATCCTCTTGCCTCCTTGCTGGTGGTGTTAGCTTTTGGCTCATGGTAGCTGAAAGTTAACAAGCTGTCCAGCGCAAAATTTTTAACACAGGGCGAAAAACCACCTAAATAACCGCAAATACGAGATAAAGTAAAATTTATTGTTCGTTAAGAAATGTGTAATAGTTAACGGGATACAAGGCGCGCTTCGGGTTGCAGGGTTGAGGGTAACGAGGGATGAATCGACCCGTTCCACGAAAATGTCCGTTCACCAAAGAGGGGAGTTATGAACAGGATAATGAATACGTTTATCAACAAAACTTGGAAAACCAAGGTGGGGGGGGGCTATACCCCACCCTGGTACCACCTTCTTTTCGAGGGGGACCCATTTCTATCTGTATGGGTGTCCCTCACACACAAGGTCCCCAAATTTAAAGCAGCTCTTTAGTCTTGACAGCCATGCCTTGCTTTGCTATGCCGCAGGTAATAATATAGTAAACCTAAAAGCGCGGAGGACCCATGTCCGACGATCATCAAGACCCTACTGTCCAAGACGGATGGTGGGGTTTTGTTTTTTTGCTGATCAAGTAATCGTTGTGTAATGCTCAAGTGCGCTGAAATATCCAACCAGAACGGAGACAGAACTATGAGCTTCGACGAAAAAATTACTGCACTTATTAACCGACTCCCCAAGCTAACGGATCATTTATCAACAGAGGAGGCAACCAAAAATGCATTGGTTATGCCGTTTATTGCTGCTTTGGGGTATGACGTTTTCAATCCCAAGGAGGTTGTGCCAGAATTTACAGCTGACGTGGGGACCAAAAAGGGTGAAAAGGTTGACTACGCAATAATGAGGGATGGTGAAACATCGATTCTGATCGAGTGCAAAAAGGCTGGTTGTGATCTGTGTCAGCAAACGATGAGCCAGCTCTACCGCTACTTTTCAGTCACAAAGGCACGCATAGCCATCCTTACTAACGGAGTACAGTATCGATTCTACTCGGATTTGGAACAGCCCAACAAAATGGATGAAAAGCCGTTCCTGGAGCTTGATTTACTAAACCCAAAAACAAACGCTCTTGCCGAAGTAAAAAAGATGGCAAAAGCCGATTTTGATCTTGATCGTATGCTTAGTACGGCAAGCGAGTTGAAATATACATCAGAGATACGAAAGGTTCTCTCAGCTCAGTCAGAATCACCGGATGAAGATTTTGTCCGGTTTTTCTATCATCAGATAATGCCAGGAGGCAGGTTCACCGCGAATGTAAAGGAACAATTCACACCGTTAGTTTCAAAAGCTTTCAATCAGTACGTCAGCGACAAGGTCAGCGATAGGTTACGCAGTGCGCTTGAAAGTGAAAACGAAACAACCGGAAAAGAGGCAGTTGGTCCTGTGGAGCAGGACGAAAGGGTTGAAAATGATGATGGCATTGAAACTACTGAGGAGGAAATGGAGGGTTACCGCATTGTGCTGGCAATTGCTGCCAAGGCAATCTCTCCTTCCCGCATTGCTCATAGGGACAAAAAAACTTACATGGGGATTTTGCTCGACGACAACAATAGAAAACCAATTTGCCGTCTGTGGTTCAACACCAAGCAAAAGTACTTGGGCCTGATAGAAAGTACCAAAGAGGAAACGAAAGTCCCGATTGATTCAGTTCTTGACATATATCAATATGCTGACCAGATACTGTCGGCAATTTCGATTTATGAAAACGCAACAACTCAATAGCTGGAGATGGAGGATGAAGCAATTCATTGCCATAAGCACACACCTTGGCTTCAGTTATTTTGGACAGCAGTGTTTTTCCGTAAAAGATCAATCTATTTCCCGGAATCATTCCTATGAAAAAATGCAAAGGCTGTAATCAATATAAACTCAAGGAAAGATTTGTCGATTCGAAAGGTAATCCAAACCCGAGAGGAAAATATTGTTTGTCGTGTTTCAAAAATGGAGTTGGCAAAAATTCGAATGAAGAAATAAATGATACTGAAACTATAACCCGTAAGTATAAGATAATTTTTGGAGAGTACTGGGAGCATTACGCCATCCCATATGATTTTAGAAAAGAACTTTATGAAGAGAGGGAATTTTGCCCTTACTGTGGCAAAAAACTTCCTCTTTCTTCACACACAGACCACATGGACCCACTAAGCAGAGGTGGGGAAGAATCAATAAGAAACGCTGTAATCGTATGTGGTAGTTGCAATTCGAAAAAGGGGAACCTTCTATTTGTCGAATGGCTTAAACGTTTAAAGCCAAAGTACCGAAAGATAGCGCGTGAAATTTATGTACAAAAGCACGGACACAATCCCGAAGAATTTAAAGAAGGATTTGAGTCAGCCAGGACCCCAGGAGGATACTGGGAAATATATTTTTATGACGAGAAAACATTGAAGGAGATGTATCCGGTTCCTAAGGTCCAGGGTCCCCCAAAGAATAAACCGAGGGGGTTAGTGATAAGTATTGGTTGACACTCATACGAATGAAGGCTCATCCTACTAAAACGTACTTGGACAAATGTCCAAATGGAGCGAAAATTGAACATTATACATATATAAGTTGAGGGAGAGTGTCTATGTCAAAATTTGCTGGAAAGTTACATCATCCTACCAAAGGTTCAGCCATAGAAATATGGAATGGGTTTTCGTGGCCATGTCTATTCTTGGGTTGCATCTGGTATTTTTACAAAGAGATGTGGAAATGGGGCGTAATTTCATTGCTGGCTGCGATGGCTACAGGAGGACTTTCTCATTTTATTTTTCCTTTCATCGCAAACGAACAACATGTTAAGTTCCTCAAAGAAAAGGGATTTGTCGATCCAAATCAGGTAGACAATAGTATAGAAACAAATTCGTCAAAAGAATATGTTTATGATGTAAATGATACAAAGAAATGTCCTTATTGTGCAGAGACAATTAAGCTTGCTGCAATAAAATGTCGATTCTGCGGTGAAAGGTTTGACCCAGAAGAGGTAGCGCAACAAGTAGCTCAAAAGAAAAACGAAAGAAGTTTCGACAACAGGGTACTATGTAATGATGGTAGCTGTACGGGAGTAATCGGAGCGGATGGACGGTGCAATATTTGTGGCAAGCCATACAAAATAAGTTTGAGGGATGCATTAACAGAAAAAGGAACGCAAGAAAATTCTCTTACTTCTAGCCTAAGAACTATCAATATTAAGAAATGCCCTTATTGTGGGGCGGTTCATGAACTGGGGGAGAAGGTTTGTTTGCTTTGCAAAAAGCCTTTAGTTTAATGGTAATTAATATGGAATATCAAAGTATCAAAAACTAAAGCAATTTTAGCTATAGTATTTTAAAAGTATTTTAACATCAGCATTTAGCTATATAGGGAAAACAAAAATGAAAATCAAGAGTGGTATTTTCTTCTCCTGTTTTATGATTTTATCTGTTTTAGTGAGTTGTACTAACATTGACCGAATAACAATAACCAGATTAGAACCAACAAAAGTTGAAGGTGATTATACCTATTTTCGATATACTGCTTATGCGGATGCAACTCTCCCAATTGATTCTGAAAATGCTGAAAAAACAAGAATGAGATGGCTTGACAAATGGTTGGAAGATAATGGTTATCCAGCTGCTGAGTATGAAATTTTATCCAGAAAACCTGTTTTAAGACATAAAGGGCTTTTGGGAGATATATACGACTTATACTATAATATCCGAATCAAAATTAGCGGTTCATCCGACTGAAGTGTGCACGATAGTGTGAAGGCAAATTATCTGCTGCAAAGAGGACAGAACTACAAGGGAGATGAAGGATGAAGCGATTCGTTGCTACTCTTGTTGCTATACTTGTTCTCGGGATTGCCGGTGCTACCGCACAAGCAGGTACCCCTCTTTCAACCAAAGACTTTAAGATCCTAAGCTTCGACCTAAGGTGGGAATATTCCTATCTTCTGGTCTACGGTGAGGTTCAAAACATCGGTCCCATACCTGCGGGTTGTCAAGTCGAGGTGATAGTGAGAGATGAGGCTGGGAAGCTGGTTGATGTGGCGAAATTCTGGCCAAACAGCACCAACAATATCCCTCCTGGAGAGACTTGCGGGTTTAAACATCCTGTGACCAGAAACACTCAAGCCGCAAAGGGCGGCATCAAAATCATCTCAGCTAGGAAATGGTAACATCATGCTAAACGAACCAGATAAATCGACGATAAAAGGTTCATTTTGTGGTGAAGAAAATAAATCTGGTGATATTAAGTGCAAACACTCTGACAGATTGTTTCCTCAGAACTTAACGATTAGAAACGCAAAATTGCCTCATAGCCACAAAGTCGGCGATTGCGGACGATGCGGTAAACGTAGCATCACTTTCCATGTAGTGTTTAAAGAAAATATCAGTTATTTTTTTGAGCGGAAGGAAAGTACTGTCGATGCCAAATTATGTTTTTTATGCACAGTGAAAGTTTTCGGAGCTTTTACTGGTCGAACTTTGCTTGGCACTTGGTGGGGTGTTATCGGCGCCATTATTGGTCCAATGTATCTTGTGTCAAATATTGGATGGTTCTTTTTTAATATCTTTAGATTTGCATATGCACGATGGCATTGAGCCTATTCTGTTTCGGTGCAAGTCAGAAAATTATGGATCAGACAAGCAAGGAGCTTGAAAGTGAACATTTCGCGCAACTGTTCAAAGGGGCTATACTTGGGGTTATTGCTGCGGTATACTTTATATTGATTACCAGCTTCATGTCAAAACCGGAAACAGAACCAAGAGGCAGACCATGAAAAAGCGGTACAAAGAGGACATGTACATTGATCCACGCTTCGAGGGAATGACAATGGCCGAAATGCTTGACGCAGTGGGGGCTAAGAAGGTCGAGTGGCAGGCGTGAACAATCCGGATGATAATATTGCTAAAGATCTACTTCAACTGTAGGATGAAAAAAACATCGTTTGTGGTGAATTTCAGCGGGAGAATAATATAAGGGAACTATGGCACGGTTTTGTTGACTCTAAAGAATACTTTTGCGGAGACGGTTAATCAGGCGTCAGATAACTACCCACTGCATAGAAACTCAATCGCTAAGTTATTGACCAATGAATGGGAGAGTTATGAAATTGACTTTTACAGGCATAGCTGAATCAATAATAGGATCACTCATAGTAATGGTGATTTGGGCATTGATAGCGTTTATTGTATTAAGGATAATTAGGCGCCTTAAGGAGGAAAATGAAAAGTATCAAACTTTATTTTCACAAATTAAAAAAGCAATAGCTGGAAGCGAAGAACAAGCTGTATTGAATAATCTTTATTTTTTAATGAACTTGCTTCTAAACCGATTCCAAAGAAGACTTGATGAATTATATCGTAAAAGAAACATAACCGTCGTTGTCTACCTTATTCTTCTTTATTGTGGACTTACTAATCAAAACCCCTACGATGGTGCTTTTATATTTATCTTTTATGGGGCAATGATTGGCTATCAAATATATAGTATTCATAAATTTAACAATAGGATAGAAATTTTCGAACTAACTATTGTGGAAGCCGTTTGTGAAAATAGTTTTGCACCGGTTAACTCAGTAGGAGAAAAAAGCTGCCCGAATGAATAATGGTGTATGGAGGGAGAACAGGATGCGGAGTAACATGCGAATCTAATTGTACGTATCCACAGGTTTTGTACATCAAGGGAAGAGTTTCAGTTCAAGGCTATTTCAGGATCAGACCTGCGACCATCGGGAAGGTGGCCTTGACGCATAACTGTTCAAAGGGGCTAGACATTGGATAATTCCTGTGCTACGTTACCTCATGGTGATTAGTTTTAAGTTACAGCCACAAAGAAAAGACAGAGGGAGGTAAACCATGAGCGAGCAACCCAAAAAGGAGACGAGCAAGCAGTCCAAAAAGGAAATGTACATCGATCCGCGCTTCGAGGGAATGTCAATCGAGGAAGCAATGGCAAGCCTCGGGGTGAAGATAAAGGACGCGGAACCGGGGACGATTCGGGTCCGCATCCCCCTGAACGACCCGGAACCTCTGGACGTGGATCTGAAGTAGGGGGTGGCACCATGATTAGCGTTGTGCTTCCTCCAGTGGTATGATAAAAATTAAAATTTAGGTGCGGATAGGGTGCGTTTTACAATCTAATTTTACAATCATACTAAACTCAACTATCCGTAATTGCAGCCCCTTTTCGCCCCATTCCAGAATGGGGTTCAAGGGGTCGGAGGTTCAAATCCTCTCGCCCCGACCAGTTAATGGCAATAAAAAGGGACGCTTGCAGAAGCGCCCCTTTTTTATTGACCTATCGTGAGGGGCCGGTTTTGGCCTGTTTCCAGCCCCGATCCCGACAAAAAACACGACAAGTTTGTGGCAGGCCTCGTGCCACTATTCGGCCTTTTCTATGTCCTGAAGCATTTGTCGAACACTCTCGGCCATGGCAGGTACTTTGGTCTGGCAGACATCGTAGATGGCTTCCGCATTCACGTCAAAATAATGATGGCTCAAAATGTCCCGCAGCCCTTTGGCTTTTTTCCAGTCTATGGCGGGATACCTCGTCAAAAGGCGGCCTTCAGTTATGGAATCGATCTTTTTGAGGCTCTCGCCGATGGCGATCAACTGCATGCAGATGGCATCCAACTTTTCCATCCCGGTTGCGGATTGGGTGAAGTCATCAACCGATGCGACCGGCTCAAAGCGCGCCATCACGACTTTGCACGCTTGATGGACCTGCCGCAGGACCTCTGTCAAAAAGCCTCGATCATACATACACGGCCTCGGCATCGATGCGCCGCTTCAGATACGGGTTCATGGTCTGGCGGTAGCTGATGACGTCCACGCCGGTCTGAAGCGTCTCCTCCAGTTCCTGTTTGATCCCAATCAGATAAAAAAGGTCCTGCCGTTCAAGGTCCACGACCACATCCACGTCGCTGGTGGATTTCTGACCGCTTCGGGCCACCGAGCCGAACAGACCGATGCGCCTCAAGCCATAGGTTTGCTGGAACCTGGGTTTTACCGATCTCAAGATGGTAATGACGGTATCCTTATCAATCACAGCGCTTTCCATTGCCTGAACCCCTCTAATTGGGCCTTCTCGAATCTTTGCGAACTTTTCCCCTATTGCGGACCAGTGGCACTCAAGAAACTTTCAGGGCCTGATTACCCTTCTAAGGCATGGATCAGGTGGGTGTCAACGGAGGGACAATGCCCATGAACTTCAGCACGCGCCACTGGAACCTGAAAAAGGCTCCCCTGGACATGGACATGACGGTGGCCGATACCTACGTGGTGGACATCGGCGCCAGCGAAGACGCGCTGCAACATCCGCCTGGCCCAGCGAAAAGGGGTCCGCGTGGCACCGGTGACCCCGGTTCAAATCCGGCTTCGGCGGGTGCATCGTCCACCGCAGCGGCTCTTGGGACTATCCGCTCAAGGAGGATGCCTACCGGCGCTTCCGCAACTTGGAGACCCTGCAAGGGGGCTACGAAATCGGCTGCGGGATCACGCCTGAAAGGTGAGTCGGGGACTGGCATCCGTCGGGGCTTGCCCATTTTTGAACCTCGGTCGGTTTAGCCAGCGTTAACGGCATCGGAAAATTCACCGTAAAGATTTTCGCTTTGAATGGCGATATCCCCCTTGACGTAGTGGACCAAAATAGGTACTTTTCAGGCATGGCAGAGACCCGAAAAAAGATCAGCGCCGTTTTTTACAAAAACGACCGGGGCGAAATGCCTGTGAGAGATTGGCTGATGGAACTTTCTCCTGATGACAGAAAGACCATTGGTGAAGACATAAAGACGGTCGAATTCGGATGGCCGATTGGAATGCCGATTGCCAGACCGCTAAAAAATGGCCTCTATGAGGTTCGATCCACCCTTGGCAACGGATCTCGGGCCAGAGTGATGTTTACGATATATAAAGATAAAATGGTTTTGCTGCATGGCTTTATCAAGAAGCGCCAGGCGACACCATTAAACGACATGCGAACCGCCAAGCGTAGGATGGCGAAGTTCAAGTAGGGATAAAAGGAGGCAGCATGAGCCACAAAAATATCGGAGACAGCTTTGATAGCCTGCTTGCCGAGGAAGGTATCCTGGAGGCGGTGGAAGATGTCGCGACCAAGCGGGTGATCGCTTTTCAGATCCGAGAGGAAATGAAGAATCTCAAGATGTCGCAAAAATCCTTAGCCGCCAAAATGGGCACCAGTCGATCGGCGGTCAGAAGGCTACTTGATCCCGAAAACGATTCCATAACCGTGACCACGCTTAATCGCGCTGCCCGAACCCTTGGGAAAAGGGTTGAAATACGGTTAGTTTGAAGCGTTTCCCAGAAGGTGCCAGCCCCGTGTCTGTCAGGACGTGGTCCGCATCGGCGGACAGCCGATGCCTGGCGTACAGGGCCGATGCTGTCCCGCCCACCAAGACCGCATCCGGCAGGATCTGCTGGAGCCGGGTGGCGGAAGAAAGGACACGCTCCCAATCAGGCAAGGTGGATTTCGGCATAATGCTTCCAGAAATGATAACGTTGCGCATAAGGATCGTCGCAATTGGCGCGGCAGACAAGCAGAATTTTTTGCATCAAGTCAGGGTCGTCCAGCGCGGCGCGACGCAAGGCGACCCAATCCGGTCGCTTTCCGCGGGCGATGATGTCGTCGATCGCGGCCAAGGTGAACATCTCATGGTTGAGGTGGCGGTGCTGCATCGATCAAGCCCCTGTTTCAGTTCGGCTTCCCTATATTAAGTCATTTTCCCCCGCTCTGACAGCACTTCGTCATCAACACGCCATTTCAGACTGGGAGAGCCGAAGCGTATCCTGAAGGGCTCCCCCCTTTGACAAAGGGGCGCCGGGGGGATTTCAGGCCAAAGTGATATTTACGAGGCAGTCTCAGGCCGCCAGCATTTCGGCCACGGCGGCTTCCATCAACCTGTCACTCCGTTTTTGGGACTTTTGCAGCTTGGCTTCCAGATCGTCGCACCAGGGCCATGAGTTGATCGACTTTGGCGACAACGATGCGGTAAACCCGAAGAGCGTCAGGTGATGGCTCACCTGGACCGGCTCACAGCCGGATGATACCATCCGATATATCATGATCAACTCGATCCAGTATCTGGTTTCAATTCTTCAATTGATTTCATTTCAGCCGCTATCAATCGACACTGATCCGGGAATTTTCGTTCGAGAAGTTCGACAATCGATTTTGAATTCACCTGCCGTATGAATTCATCCGTAGCGAGACCAAGCGCTCTCGTACATTGGGAGCTGACCGTATTGCAGCGGACATCCAGTTTTTGAGCGATGTTGCGGAAGGCTGCCTTATGCTCCAACCCATTCCACATCAATCGGATGACGGGAATCAAGTAGTCCTCCAGGTTGCTGTACCCCTTGCTGCCGAGGGGCTTATCGTAGTTGGCAGGCTTTCGGTGAGACGAACCGGCGGTCTTGGGATGCAAAGTGGGTGTCCTTCTCAGCCTTGAAGGTGTTTTACGATTCACCAGCCCGCCAATACGCTCTTGAATCTTGCTGTAGAGGGAAATGCGCGATAGATGAAGGTCGTGTTCCGATAAAAGCTTAATTTTTAACGCGTTGAGTTCCGGTGGTACGGGAATGCCATATTTTTCCATGCGAACAATGGAGTTTTCAATCTCTTTTACCTGTTCAAAAGAGATCGCTTTTTTTGCATCATCAATATCGTTCTGCAACCGCTGGATGATGTCCGACAGTTCTGAAATCAGTTCATTGACTCGCTTCTCAAGGGCATCCAATTGCTCCATAGCAGATCACTCCCGGACTCTGAAATCTAATAATTCTTATAGAAAGCCTCCGCCGTGAACTTCACGAACTCTTCTGTTTTTTCAGGGCTACGGGCTACCACCTGCCAGGGTTCCAGGCGGGCGATCTCGGTTTGCAGATCTTTGGCGGTTTTGCTGCTGCACCCCAGGATATCCTGGACCGATGCGGCCGAAACCCCTTCGCATTGAAAAATAAAAGCGAATTCAAGTAGTTCCTGGAAATTGAAAAACTTTTGCTGGTAATCGTTAGGGGACTGACTGGCAAAGAACGCCACGATGCCTTTGGAACGACCCTCCCGGATAATGCGCTGTAAAAAAATATTCCGCTGGCTCAGGTAATTGTGTGCCTCGTCGATGACCAGGATGGAGCGTATGGTGCGGCGTCCATCCCGGACCGGGCTGTCGGGAAGCAGCGCCATTTCCTTGTAAAGGCGTTCGATAACCAGATAGGCGACCAACTCCTTTAACACCGGCATGGCGTGCACGTCGATCAACAGGGTCCTGTTGGAAAGCCGATCAATGGGCGCTACATCACTGCCATGCCGCCAGAACAGATCGAAATCCGACAGATCCCGAAGCACTTCGATGAGGCTGTCATCCCTTTTGTTGTCCTCCTCGTACATGGCGGTCACCATCCGGTACACATCGTGAAAGTCCGGATATGGCGTCGCGCTGTCAGCCCGCTGCGCATAGGCGGCCCGAATCGCCTCGGTCAGCGCGCCCTTTTGGACCACGCCCAGCTTGCTATTGATGGATGCAAAGCTCTCGGCCTTCTCACGGGCCGAGACATTGACCGTTTGTTCGTCGTAGGCCGGCAACACGAAAGGATTGACGGGCAGGCTTTCTCCCCCCTGGAGCAAGCGGAAAGGATGAACCTTGGCCACCTCCAGAAAGCGTTCATTATCGACCACATCGCCCTTGTAATCGAAGTAGATGAAATTGGTCTGATAATTGGACTGCTGGCGAATATCCGCCAAAATCTTTAATATGAACTGCGTTTTCCCCGTGCCCGGCTTGCCCATGATGGCCAGGTGCGAGTTGGCGTGTCGGGCCGTATTGTTGATCGCCAGAATGAGTTCGCTGCGCTGCAGCAGGGTTCGACCGATAAAAATATCCAGCCCGTGGCCGGCCGTTTCCCGGCGGCCCCCGAATTCCACCTCATCCACCAATCGCATCAATAGATTATCCGCGTCGCGGCCGCACTCCTGAAACAGTCGCCCCAATAGGACGGCGCCGCTATCGATGTGATTTTTTACAATCGAGCGGTTGGAAAAAAACGGGTCCTCGCCGATGTCGCGCTTTTGGTAAACGTGGCAGATCAAGGCCCGAATGAATACTTCATCTTCACCCACAAAGGTCGGGCGCTTCATCTCCCCGCCGGTAAAACTGGGACTCTGGGCCACGTCCGGCCCTTCCTTGGCCAGCGACAGGGCAAAGGCCATGCGGGCCAAGGTGGCTTTTTCCAGTTTGGTTTCAAAACGCAGGGCGCTGAGCACTTCGTCCGCATCATTGGATGTGTACAGCCGGTCGGCCATGGTCTAATTCTCCCAAAAATATCCTTCCCGGAAGGTCGTCAGCTCCCGCTGCTGGTCGAAGACCAGGCTCCCCGCCCCGCTGAGACGGGCTTTAAGGGTGCGGTAGTAGTCCTTATCGATTTCGGTGTCGGTGGAAAGGATAATCACCTGCTCCCCGGCATTGGGAAAATAGTTGTTCACGATATTGTCGCGGTGGGTGCTGTCCAGCCGCGAAAGGGGCGTATCGATGATAATGGGAAGCTTGAGCTGGCTGGTCTGGGCCAAGCCCCACAGCAGGGAAACCGCGAACACTTCCTTTTCGCCGGCGGAAAGGCCGGATTTTTTGATCTCATGGCCGTTGCGGTCGGAAATGCGCACCTCGTAGCTCTTATCATCGATGACGATGTCTTTGATCAAACCGCTGCGGCTGGAGAGCAGGCGATACATCTCAAAGGTTTTTTCCTGGAGCAGATGGACCTTGTTCTTGCGCAGCCGCACCACGAATTGGTTCAACACACCGGCGATAGCGTCGCACTCCTGGATAAACTCCGCTTTCTCCTTGGAGACATGGTGTTTTTCGAACAGTTTTTCGATCTCCATCTGAATATCGCCGATCCTTTTTTCAAGGGCGAAGATTTCCTCTTCCAGCAGGCGCAACTGTTCCGATTTGCGACCGATCTGCGTGGAGCAGCCTTCCATGTCGACCTGGAGCTGTTCGAAGAGTTCGCGCTCGGATTCGGTCAGCAGGCCGGCCTGGCTTAAACCTTCTAGTTTTCGGACCTGGGATATCAGCTCGCGTTTTTCCTCCAGCAGGGGTTTGAGCAAAAACACATCGCCGCCTTCCAAAGCCTCCATCTTGTTGAGCACCCGCGCCGCATCGCGATCGGAAAGATCCAATATTCTGGTCACCTCACCCTGGGGGTCGCCCTCCTTGAGCAGCCGGAAAATGCGCCGCTCCAATTCCGCCATCTTTTCAACCGAGAGCGTTTCCCGGTAAATCGGTTCCGGTTCCTCCACCACCCGCACGATCCGTTTGGCCAGGGAGGCGGCGTTCTCCTTGATCGCCTCGCTGCCGGCCGATTCGCGCTCCGCCTCGATCTGCCGCCGCATGGGGTCGAACAACCTGCCGGTAATGGCAAACGGCAGGGTCTTTTCGCACAGCGCACGGATCTCACTTTCCAACTGGGCCAGACGGTTGGCCGCCTGTATGCGCTTTTTTTCATTGGCGCCCATGGCCTCCCGGGTTTCCGGCTCGATGTGAAAGGCGGCGGCAAAGCGCTGCCGGGCGTCTTCGAGCTGTGCCTTGAAATCCTCCAGATCCTGCTTTATGGAATCCCTTTCGTGTTGTTTGCGGCCCAGCTTGCTGCGCTCTTTTTTCAATTCGCTTTGTTTGAAATCCAGATCCTCGTCGGAAATCTCCACAAAGCCTTTGCGCTCTTCACTCTTGATGTAGAGGATGTCGGCGGCCAGTCGGTTGATGTACTGGATTCCAAGAGCCGCTTCCAGGGACGATTTCAGCCGCACCTCCGAGTGATCGTCAGCGGCGATGGCCTGGATCTTTTCCCCGTCAAAAAAGAAAAACTGGGTAATTCCCGGCGGGATCATGGAGCGGATAAAATCCTGCCAGATCTCCTGATTCTGCACCGACACCCGCTTGCCGTCGCGCACCACGACCAGCCGTTCGGCCAGATCCCGCGGCTTGGGATCGTCGGCGACCCCCGCGCTCCAGGAGCGTTTGACCACCAGTTCCGACAGGTCGTCCATTTCCATGACCAACTCAAAGGAGACGTTGGCATTGCCCCGGGCCTTTTCGCGGCGGTTGATGTTGCGGAAAATTTCATCCGCCTTGGCCCCGTAGAGGCAAAAGTTGATCGCCTCCATGATCGAGGTCTTGCCCGCGCCGTTCATCCCGCCAACCAGGAAGATGCTTCGCCCGTCATCGCCAACGGGGAAACGGATTTCCGTGGCAAACTGAAAGGATTTGTAGTTTTCGACTGTCAGTTTGCGGAATTTCATCAATCCGCCTCCCCGTTCATATACATGGCCCTGATCTTCTCAAGGGATGTGCATGTCCCATCGGTATTGACACGGCGCCAATGTTTCCAACCGTTCAGAGATTTTCCGGCAACACCCGACGCCGCGGTTGACAGTGAAGAAAAAGGCTGCCATTTACCCGATGCTTTCACCATGATCGTCCCATCGGGTTCAATCCGCCCTTCGAATAAAGGGCCTTCCTTGTGCCACTGGAGCTCGAACCTGTCATCAACGGACAGCAAGCCGGCTTGGAGCAAATCCAGCAAGGCAATACCATAAAATTTTTTAGGGCCGCCGCCAACTTGACCCGCCGATTTAAGTTTGTCCCTGATGATTCGCGCGGTTTTCAGGGTCTTGCCGAGCTCTTCGATCAATCTTTCAACTTTTAAAATCCGAGTATCGTTTTCTCGATTATCAGGACTCGATGTATCTTGGGCGGAAAGTTTCAATTTCAGGCTGCGCAGGTCCTCCGGCACCGGGACACCGCTGCGGCGAAGCTGTTCGACCGCCTTGTCGACGGCCTGCAACTGTTTCCGTTCTTCAGCGGATAGGCCTGACGGCTTCTTGGAAACACGGCTCTGTTGCTCAAGCCATTGGTTCAGCGCTTTGAAATGGTCGTTTAAGTCATCGGTCATGACTCCCCCTATTCTGCCGAGGGACTGCTTTTCAGGATTTCCCGCAAGGTGTCATAAACGCCGGTACGCCGCTCCTTGAATTCATAATCGTAGACTGTTTCGAGCAGCTTGAGCACCTTAGCCTGGCTCACACCGTTTTGAACGCAAAGCTCGTCGAGCAGTTGCCGGTCTTCAAGGGATAGCTTCATTTTTTCTTGCCTCGCTTGCCGTCGGTCAGTTGCTTGACTGTTTTGTCGAATTCGCTTTCCAGGTGATCGTTTTGGTGAACTGTCAAGTATTTCTTGACAGTTACCTCCGGGGTCAATTTACCTTCATTGCAACTCAAACCCCTATCCAGCCCTCGGTTTGGAGTCTCTTCCAAGCCAATCGGATATGCTCCGGCTTGAATAATCGCCGCTTGCGGTCATTCCAACGAGCCATCGCAGCAATAGCGCTTTCTGCATCAGAGGCTTCGCCATCATGAACGGTAGCCCAATGAACCGAAGCAAGCAGCTCCATGCCGTAGGGTGTCTCGAAACCGTCCACGAGATCGGCCACTTTCTCAAGGTGCGCTGTCGCGTCAGGAGCTTGCTGAAGGAAATGATCGGCCGCTTTGTCAGCATCCGGCAGCAAAGAGATTTCCACATCCGGTTTCTGGGTATCCCCATATCCCCGGATATGGTGTCCCTCCAGAATTTCCAGCACTTTATTGAGGTTATGGGCATAGGGACCATACAGGTGTTTGACATACCGCAGCTTCAGATCCATACCCGATTCCTGCAAGAAATAGGCGAGTTTCTGAATCTCCAGAAGTGTAAGCCGGTAAGCAAAGCGATTATATTGATTCATGAGTTTGATCAATACAGCCCGGGCAACCGTCATCTTTGGTTTGGTAGTGCCTACGGGCATATCTTTGGCATCCGGGCTGCCTTCAGGTTCGTAAAGTTTCACCCGAGCGTCCGGTATGTCCTCAAACGCCGTCACGATCATTGTTTTGACCCGTCGCCACTGCAATCCGCCCAATCCTGAACCTAAAGGTGGGATGGCAATGGAACGGATCTTACGTTCACGCACTTCTTGCACTAGCGCAGGTAGACCACTTTCAATATCCTCGTAGCGGCTTTTTTCGCGCCAGTGACGCTTGGTGGGAAAATTGATAATGTAGCGAGGGTTAAACATCTCTCCGGTTTCGAACACGAACATGCGACCGGGCTTGACTTCCTCCCGCCGGCAAGCCGCCTCATAAGCCTTGAAATTTTCCGGAAACGCTTTCTTGAACTGCAAGGCGATCCCCTTACCCATCACGCCGACACAATTGACCGTGTTGACCAGGGCCTCCGAATCGTCTGTAAGAATATTCCCGCGGGTTGGTTCAATCATTTTCATTTCCCTCCCGTTTAGTAATACCATTGCCGGCGTACTTGCACCGGTATGGAAATGTTTTTTCGCTGCAAGATGCGCTCAACCCTTTCTTTAAGGGCGATATTCAATACGCCGATCAGATTGATAACATCCCAAGGGCAGAATCGGTGCACCAAAAATTCGGCTTGCTTGCGCCGCTGGCGGTCCATATCATCTACGGTGTCCGCCCAGTAATCGGCATAAGCCATATCCCAATCGACCTTATCCAGGTCATTGAGATCATCGAACCATTGCGTGTAGGCGGCAATGCCGTGGCCGTCTGAAAAGACAAAATCAAGCGCGGCCTGAGCGATGGTCTCAACCGTCGAAACGGCATAAATCAGAGGTTCCTGGCCTTCATCGTAATTTTCCACTCTGCCCGTATGCAATTGGAGGAGCATGGGCGAGCGGGGTCCGAAATAAAAGGCCACATAATCATGCACCGTGCCGCCCGGCCCGCATGGTATCGGGCGCTGCCGGCGGATCTTCTGAATATCCACGTTGTGAATCGCCCGATAGTCGCATGCACCTTCAGGGGGGTAATTGGGGGCATGCATCCCGCCACAGTCCAGAATCACCGCAAGGTTGTGTCAATATGCAGGAGGCGATAGATGGGGATTGGGCGGGGCATTGGCATTATAATTTCCCCCTTTGTTCTTCAGACGTCTCCTCAATCAGTTGTTCCACGCGAGTTTTGGCTTGGTCGAGTAGGTCCTGAGACTTTTGTTCATTCTCGGCAGCTCGGTCATAAAGGCTCCTAATTTCTTGCTGAAACGGCTCAGGGGCTACCCAAACAAGGAATTTCCGTATGAGCCAGAAAAGGGGCGCTCATGGCCTTGAGCCGGGCGGCGGCGGCCTTGGCCGTTTCCAGGTCCTCGGCCTCCAGGATCTCCCGAATCAGGGCTTCGCCCTGCTCCCGGGCCGCGCTGCCCTCATCCCAGCTCATGGCCGGGTCCAGCGAATCGTCGTAGCGGTACTTGGCCGGCGGCTTTTGCTTGCGAAACTGGGCCTGGGTGCCCACCTCCGGGCGCATCAACGCCTCGGCCTCGGGGTGGCGGTAAGCTCGGGCTTGGGGCGAAACGGTCTGATCCGGTTTGCGCGTCATCATGGCCCCCTGGATGATCGGAGAAAAAGGCGGGCAGAAAGATGTGTTACCCTTTAGCACAGGCCAAGGCGGGTGTCACGTGCAGCCGTGAGGGAAAACAGAGACCGAGCTCATAACCCTTCTAAAAGCAGCACACGGCCGGTTCTGTATTAATCGATTCCTAACGGCAAGGGGAACCAGCGCTGCAAGACGGCTGAAAAACGATTGAAGGCTGCATCCCGGCATCCCTTGAAGTTTGCCTTCCGGGCGATGTCTTCAAAATGGGCTGCTGAGCGTGCCTGTCGCTTCTCCCGCAGCGCCAGCAGATAAGCCTCTTTCGGATCTGCTGGTTTTGGCGACATCGATGGCCACACCGGCGATCCTGAAGGAACGACATGGTCGTTGCGGGCCACGATTTTTGGATCTTGCAGCCATCGCCGCAGTTCGCCAACATTCGACCATCCCATGACCTTGGCCGTGTGGGGTGAATCGGTCCACAACCAAACTTCCAGCTCCGGGTCGAAGACCACAACAGCCGAGCGGCCGCGCCATCCGACGGCATCCAGGCGGCCTTGAACGTCTTGCTCTATCGTTTGCGCCGCACTGTCTTTGGCACCGCTGCCGTGCCGGTCGAAAAGCACGATGAGATACTCGCCTTTGTCGATGAATTGCCGGGTGAGGTGGTGGACATCTTTGTAGCAGCCGGCATCGTGGGTACTGATCATTCTCTGAACCTTCGGATTGCGAATGGGCCGGATCCCGAGGGCCTGGTGGCGGGTCAGAATGCCCCGCACCATGTTTTCAGCGTCGAGGTCGGCGACGACGGCCACCAGCTCATGAAGTGGACGTAAAGAGGTGATGCGATCAGCGTGATTCATCCCAGAACTCCGGAAGCGAACAACACGCTGAGATTCGGATCTCCCTGCCAATTTGCCAACGCTGGATGACGGTCACCGCGGACGATGTCGGTGATGCCGTTGTCGGTGGCAAAACAGAGGATTTGGTGCGGATCGCAAACGCTCAGCACAATCGGCGAGTGGGTGCACATCAAGACCTGGGCGTCATGCATTGAGGAAAGCGACTGGAACATGGTTTCGGTGGCTTTGGGATGAATGCCGTTCTCCGGCTCCTCGATAAGAAAAACCCCTTTCAAACCGGGAATAAATGCCGGCAAGGTAAGAGCCAGCAGCCGTAAGGTGCCGTCGGAAACCAACCATGACGGAACCGGATGCGCCATCCCCTGGTAACGCACCATCATGTACTTGTGCCGGATGTCCTGCCGTTCTCTGATTTCGATGTCGGCGATTTGCGGCAGCGCTGTCTGCACATGCCTCAACCAAGCTTGAAAACATTTCCTGTGCTTGGTTTTGAGGTCTTCCGCGACCCATGGCAGGTTCGATCCATCCGGCAGGAAGGTAGTTCCTTGACCGGGCTTGCTCATTTCTCGAATACTGGCGCTGTTCAAGACAAAATGCTGAATCCCTTCCGCCAGGAGCGTCTTGAGCCAGATCGCGATGGCGAATTTATCCTCATCGGCCGGGATGCTGCTCAGCGAAGGGGTCTGGGATCCGGTTTTGAGCGAATGGATCCACCCCTTGCCGGCGCGCTTGTCCTTCTCCGAGTTGAACGAATCGTTGCCGGTGCGGCTCTTGCCGAAAATCTTACGGCTGCCAGGGCCTCCGGAATGGGAAATGATCGTTTCGACAGGGGAGGCGGCCATTGGAAAGAGAGGTGGCTGCCGCATTTTGGTCACCGGTTCCAAACGGATCAGAGATCCACGGTCTTGCAGAATTGCTGGGCGCCCGTCCGGATCGGTCCCAATCTGCACTTCGTAGCGGATCCGTTGCCATTCATTCTCGATCACCGTCTTGCTGCGCAACTCATCGGGGATGGCCGCCTCGACGGCCAGTTCGAAATAGTCGCCTTCGCCGTTCCACAACAGATCGCTGAAATCGCCCTTGCTGAACTCGCCGACCGCCGCATCGATGCCTTTGCGCACCATGATCGAAAGAAACCGGATGGCGTCGATAAACGTGGTCTTGCCCGAGGCGTTGGGCCCCACAAGGACCTGAAACGGGCCGATCTCCTGCCGGATGTTACGCAAACAGCGAAAATTGGATGCCTGGATCATTTCAATCATGGGTAATTCCCTCTTGTCGTCCCTGTTGACCCCAGCAGTGATTTGATTGAGGCTCATTTTAATCTTTGAGCACGGAAGGCGGAATCGTCCCCTTGGTGGATGAAAATTCGGCCTCGCAGTTGATCTTCCTGGAGCAACGCCCACCCCCGGCCGTTCACGGGGTCCATCTCGTCTTGACCTTCCCATGAAAATTCGATGCGGGCTTCCCTGTCAACACTGGCCAAACGACAATCCATCTCCCCTTGGACCAAGCCGAACTGAAAATGCCCGGTCCCATCTTTTCTGAAGGTGAAATGCCCGGGAACCTCCATGTTGACGTATTCCTGGTCCCAACGTTCCATTTCCACGATAAACCATTTGCCGGCATAGAGTTTGATGCTTGTTTCCATCGCGTGTTTTCCCGCCATCATTGTTTTTCATCCCACATTTCGCGATACGCATCGATATAGGAAGCCGTTGCCCTCGGATCGATATCAAAATATCAAAATAGTAGCGGCAGAGTTTCTTGTATAACTGCAGCATCCTGTCATCGAAACAGAAGTCGAGCATGCCGTCAAGACACCTTTCGATATCCTGAGCATCACGATCCCCGGTCCTCAGAATATCTTCGACGATGACCGCATATCGCCGCTCGGCCTCACGGGCCAGCGCCTTTATATCTACCGCCAGTTCTCCGATCCGTTGAACCAGATCATCCGGCGGCAGTTCCGTTTCATTCTTCACTCAAGCCTGCTTTCCGCTCACGGTTTTTATCCGGACATGGTTTAATCCTTTGATTCCGTAATGTTAACATGGAAAACCATCCGTCTTTTACTCACATTTGACCTGACCCCCATCGGCTTCGTAGACCAGGAATTGACTTTTGCCAGGGGCGGATCTTTCGCTGGGCACCAGAGTTTTGCTCATCGTCTCGCCGCCTCAGAGATCTTCGAGCATTTTCAGGTCTTCCTCGGATAGCTTCATCGTTTCATCTCCCGGCCGCGCCTAAAGCCTTTACCCATCCTTCGGCCTGGAGTCGCTCCCAAGCAAGCCGGATATGTGCCGGCTTGAACAGGCGCCGCTTGCGTTCGTTCCAGCGCGTCATGGCTGAAACAGCGCTTTCCGCATCAGAATCTTCGTTTTCATGAATAGCCGCCCAATGAACCGAAGCCAGCAGTTCCATGCCGTAGGGTGTCTCGAAACCATCCACAAGGTCTGCGACCCTTTCAAGGAGCACGCCGGCCGTTGGCTCTTGCTTCAAAAAGAGATCAGCAGCTTTGTCAGCATCCGGAAGCAGTGTGATTTCCACATCCGGTTTCTGGGTATCTCCATATCCTCGGATATGGTGTCCTTCCAAGATTTCAGTCGCTCCAAGTCGTCGAGCAGTGGGATGTGCGGCGCCTCTTCAATCATTCGTTTTTTCTCCGGGTCGGCCGCGGCCGTGATCTCGTACCTTCTCAGATCGCCGTGTTTGGCCTTGGGAAGTGGGGTGACCGGCACTCTCTGGCCGTTTTGCACCTTGGCCCAGTAGCCCCGGGGAGGTGTAGGTATATTCATCTTCTTGCAGATTTTCTTGAGCGCCACGTCGCTGATTCCGTATTCAGGTGCCAGGCGCTGCAGGGGCACTTCCCACACCTTCCGGTACAACGCGCTTCTTTCCAGATTTCGGCTCAAACGGGCCATATTTCTTCCATTTTAAAGTTTCTACAAACACATCAAAGCAGGTCCGCAAGAAAACGGGCGAACGGCAGAATGTCCTGCCCGACGCTGGCGCGCTCAAGGGTATCCATGTAGGCGTCGCGTTTTTCAACCGGTATGACCGCCCAGGGATAGCCTGCGGAGGCCAGCATGACGTTCATGATGAACCGGCCCATGCGGCCGTTGCCATCCATGTATGGATGAATGAAAACGAACATGAAATGGCCGAGGACAACCCGCACTGAGGGTTCCGCCTCTTCAGCGATCAGATCGAAGAAGGCCGGCATGCAATCCCGCACCGCCTCGTAGCGTGGCGGCACATGCCTTGAGCGCCGAATGAACACCTGCCCGTTTCGATAGCCGGCAAGGTCAGCCGGTTTGATCAGACCTGCCGCGACTCCCGGAGCGAACATTTCCCGGTACCAGTCGCGATGATCCTCTTCACAAACAACGCCGGGATTGACACCTTCGAGGACCCTGCGAAGACTGCCCCGGACAAATTGGTAAGCCTGCCAATAGCCCCGCGCGGCCAACGCATCGCGCATCTGGCGGTCGCCCATGTCTTCATCCGGATCCCACTGGCCACTTCGAACCTGCTCGATCAGCTCCGGGCTGACCCGGTACCCCTCGATGGACAGTGAGTGATAGGCATCCATGACGTAGCTGTCGTCTGTCGCTTTCAGGTAGGCCGCAATGTCGACGGGACGGCCCGGCGCCGCCGGAAAGGCGTCGATGATCACTCCGCGCATCTGCTGCCACATCAAACGAATGCGGTTCACATAGGGTGATCGGGCCGACGCCGCCGGCACCGAGGGGTTGGATTGTTCAAATGGATCGCTTTCGCGGATGTCGTAGCCCGCAGCCCGCATGGTCTTGACAATGTCGTCCGCGGCACGGTTTCGCCCGATGCCGCGAAGCGCGCCGGCAAGACGTCCGGCAACGGTGGAGCGCCCTGCCTCCAGCAAGAGCGCCAACACCTCGGAAGCATTGCCAAGCATGGCCAGCACGGCCCGGGCATCGACGGGGTGTTGCCGAAAAAACGACGGCCCGCAGCTCACCAAACCCGCCGGGACGCTGAAAAGCCGCAGACCGTTTTTCTCCACCACATGGCCCTCGGCAGGCAACGCCGCCCGCACATCCAGCAGGGATGTCCCTTGCAGCAGCGCCGTGACCTTGTTGCGCGCCTTCGGCGAGCGCACGAGCAGTTGATCCGGAACGGTCAAGTTGCCCACATGAAGCAGGAGGGATCGCTCGGGCGAAAGGCAATAATCCGCCCCGAAGCGCTCGGACAAATAAACGGCGCAGAAATCCCAGAACGAGGCGCACCAGGCGGTACTTTCCTCTGCGACCTCATCGGGTCGTGCAATCAGGTACCACCCCTTGATGATCTCTTTCAAAAAGCCGCTGCGAATCAGACGCTCCCGATGGGTGCGCGTCAGCTCGCGCGAGCGCACGGCAACAGCCCCGCGTTTCTGGAAAGAACTCAGAATCTCAAGGGAAACCGCCAGTTTTTCGTGTGGGGTGCCCATCACCATCTCCCCGCAATATTCGCTTTGGATGTTGTGAGGCTATTAGCTTATATTGCTGTATCAAATTTAGCTTTTTCCGTCGAGATCATAAACGGGGACCCATCTCTTTTGAACGGTGATAGCGTTGAACAGGGTAGCGGGGCCTGAGGTTCAAACCCTCTTGGGGCGACCAGTAATGGAAATAAAAATAGATACTTGTAGAAACGCTCTTTTTGTTCCTGGCTCGCCGTCCGTTTCCAGCGAAAATAAAATGAGGCCATCCCACCGAAACTCCATGAGCAGCGCCTCATGGAAAATCGCCTAAACAGGCCTGGTTCATACATACAGGGCGCGGCATCAATACGCCGCTACAGCTACAAGTTCACCCAGAAAGCAGCCAATACCTTTCCTTTGAAGTCAACCGGCCCTGCCCTGCCTACCCGGCACAGTCGCCAACCCGGCCACCAACAGCGATACCCAACAACTTTCATCAATATTTTTAAACTGTTGCGATCTATCAACAATTTTTTAAAACCTACTATCCTTTTTGGAGTGTTTTTTATAACCTTAATCCGTGGCATAAAACCTGCTGAAATAGCACATAAGATATTGAAATATATTGCTAAATATGGTATGCGGGCGCATAAAAACGACTCACTCGAAAGGTGAAAGCCATGCGCCCTGTCATTCGCATCAAGGACACCATCGATCGGTTGACCAGCCATAGCGGTATCGTCCATATCGGAACGCTTTTGCAAAAAACCGACCTCAAAAGCAGGCTGGACAATTTCGGTGGGCTACGCTTTGAGCAACGGCAATTTTCCCATAGCGATGTCCTGTTTTCCCATAGCGATGTCCTGTTTTCAATGATTGCTCTTCTCAGCATTGCAAAGCCCGACTACGATGCCATCGAACTGTTTCGTCCGAAGGCGGACTTTTTCAAGTTGGCTTTGGGTCTTTCCGGGTGCCCGTCGGCAGTCGCATTGCGCCAGCGAATCGATCTGCTCGGCCACAGCGTCGAGACGATTTTAGCCGAGGAATCGGCCAAACTGGTCAAGACGGCGGCTCCCGCATTGACGTCCATCGAAACCAGTCGCGGGCCGTTTTTACCATTGGATATTGATGCAAGCCCCTTTGACACCTCAAAAACTCAAAAAGAGGGGGTTTCGCGCACCTACAAAGGCTGCGACGGCTATGCCCCGATTTTCGCCTACTTGGGGGCCGAAGGGTATCTGGCCAACCTCCAATTGCGCATCGGCAGCCAGCATTGTCAAAACGGGACACCGGTGGTATTTCCGGATATCGAGGTGCAAACCTGCTGGTGCTTCCTGGTGGATATGCCGGCGCGGGAAGTCATCGACCTGTATCATGATCATGGCACCAGCGAGCAGTACCACAGCGAACTGAAAACCGACATGGATATCGAGTGGTTGCCAAGCGGACGGTTTGCCAGCAACAGCCTGGTGCTGCATTTGGCGATGGTCGCCTACAACGCATTGCGCATCATCGGTCGGCAGAGTCTTGAAGAAGCTCGTCGAAGAGGGATCAAGCTGCCCGGAAGCCGTTCCTCGAAGCACGTCGAGCGCCGTCGTATCCGGACGGTCATTCAAGACCTGATGTACATGGCCGGCCGGCTGATTTACCGTGGCCGGCACTGGTACATCGGATTCGGTTGCCTGAACCCGTTTGCCGAGCTTTGGCGTTCGATCGATAGCCGGCTGCGCGGCGCACCTGCATAGCCGCTGACAGCCCGAAAACAGACACGGGTTTACCGGCCGATGCGGCCGGAGTGGTAAAGTGTTGCCTTTTCATTGCCGATATTTATTGAGGCACTAAAATCGGGCGGTCATTCCTGCTTTGCGGCTTGAAAAACCGGCCGAAAAGCCGTTCGAAGTTGTCAAAGAACTGCTAAAAACATCTGCCGAAAAACGATAGCAGATTCCGTGCCACGGAAACCGGTTCATCTCTTTGGAAAACGATCGCCTGGTCCTGCCCCGGCACTTCACCTACTACGACATCGGCACCTTCACGGGCCTGCACGTTATTACCGTCACCAAGGTTTTCAACGCGTTGCTGAGGGCGGGGATTATTTCGAAAGAAGGGCGGAAAGTGCTCATCGAACAAGAGGGCCGGCTTGCCGATATCGCCAACGGGATGGAGGAGTTGCCTTACGGATAGGGGGCCGCCCGCGATTTGGAAACTGACCCCCGAAACCAGAGCAGGCCGTCAAAATTTAGACCATCATTGCCGCATTGAAAAAGTGAGAGAAACCGGCGAACGGAGGGCGCCATGCCGGCCAACACCGTCGAACGCTACGTCCTGGCCATCGATCTCGGCAGCAGCGACCTCAAGGCCGCCCTGGTGGGCGAAGACGGCCGCATCGTGGCCAGCGCGGCCAGGCCGACCCGCACCGACCTGTTGCCCGACGGCGGCGCCGAACAGGATCCGGTGCAATGGTGGCAAAACGCCCGGGAAGCGGCAAAAGAGGTTATCGCCGCGGCAGGCGTACCGCCGGAGAGGATCGTCGCGGTGGCCTGCGACTCGCAGTGGTCCGTGGTCGTCCCGGTGGACGAACAGGCCAAGCCGTTGATGGGCGCGGTGCATTGGCTCGACACCCGCGGCGGCAAGTACAACCGGCGCGTCACCGGCGGCTTTCCCGGTGTCGAGGGCTACCAGGCATGGAAACTGCTGCGGTGGGTGCGCCTCACCGGCCTCGCCCCCACCCACACCGGCGTCGACTCCATGGGGCACGTGCTGTTCGTCAAGCACGAACGGCCGGACATCTACCGCCGCACGCACAAGTTCCTCGAACCGATGGACTACCTCACGGCCCGCTTCTCCGGCCGCATCGTCGCCACCCAGAAGACCATGGCCCCCTTCGTCGTCACCGACAACCGCGTCGGCCGGGGCGGCTACAGCGACACGCTGCTGCGGATGGCCGGTCTGGACCGGGAGAAGTTCCCCGAGCTCATTCCCAACGACGGCATCGTGGGCCCCATCGACCCGGCCGTGGCCGACCAACTGGGTCTGGCGCGCTCGACCCGGGTGGTGGCCGGGGTCAACGACACCAACGCGTCGATCATCGGCTCCGGCGCGGTGGCGGACTTCGATGCGATCATCTACATCGGCACCACCCTGTACATGAGCTGCCACATGCCGTTCAAAAAGACGGATGTCCGCCACATGATGACCGCCCTGCCCTGCGCCTTTCCGGGCCGCTACATCCTCCTGGGCGAACAGGGAATGGGCGGCAAGTGCGCCGAGTTCTTTCTCAAAAACCTCCTCTACGACGCGGACGAGTTCGAGGTGGGCGCCAAGCCGGAGGACGCCTACGTGCGCTTCAACGCCGCGGCCGGCAGCGCGCCGCCGGGCAGCGGCGGGGTCATCTTCCTCCCCTGGCTCAACGGTTCGGTGGTGCCCTGCGAGAACCCCCACGTCCGCGGCGGGTTCGTCAACATGTCGATCAACACCCGCCGCCGCCACCTGGCCCGGGCGATCATGGAGGGACTGGCCTTCAACAGCCGCTGGACTCGTGAACCGGCCGAGAAGATGATGGGGCGTCCCTTCACCAAGTTCATCTTCTCCGGCGGCGGGGCCCTCTCCGACCTTTGGGCCCAGATCCACGCCGACATCCTGGGGGTGCCGATCCACCAGGTGGACGCGCCGCTCACCGCCACCGCCCGGGGCACGGCCCTGCTGGCCCTGACCGCCCTGGGGCACCTCACGGTGGATCAACTGCCGGCCATGGTCCCCATCCGGCGCGTCTTCGAACCAAACGGAGCCAACCAGGCGGTCTACGACCGGCTCTACACCCAGTACCGCCGCCTCTTCACCCGCAACAAGCCGATCTTCGAGGCCCTCAACCGCTGATCGTCTCTCAGCCGGCGGAAATCCGCATTTTCTTTTTCCTTTGGGCCGTTGTAGTGCTAAGAAGTTGATCCGAATCTGATATCGCACGACGATGCGATGAAACGGAGGCCCGCATGTCCCCACAGCCCGTCGACCCGTTGAAGCCCTACCAGGGACGGTTTGAACCCCGCAACGCCCTTCCGGCCGGGGGGCGATCCAAGGAAGACGTCTACCAGGAACTGGCCACGATGGCGGCAGAGGAAAACGCCCGCTGGCAGAGCGGTCAAGTTTCCGGCACCTTCTACCACGCCGGCGAAGCCCACCGCGAGTTCCTCAACCGGGTCTGCGCCCTGTTCACCCACGTCAACACGATCCAGTTCGACCTCTGCCCCAGCATGTTCAAGATGGAAAGCGAGGTCATCGCCATGACCGCCCGGATGCTCAACGCCGAGGCGGCCCTGGCCCGCAACCCGGCCGACCAGGTCTGCGGCACCATGACCTCCGGCGGCAGCGAGAGCATCCTCATGGCCATGAAGGTCTACCGGGACCGGGGACGGGCCGAAAAGGGGGTTACCGCGCCGGAGATCGTCATGCCCGACACGGCCCACCCGGCCTTCGACAAGGCGGGCGAATATTTCGGCATCCGCATGGTCCACGTGCCGGTGGCGGCGCCCGACTTCCGCGTCGACCCGCGGCGGGTGGAGGACGCCATCACGCCGAACACGGTCGCCGTCGTGGGCAGCGCCGGCAACTATCCCTACGGACTCATCGACCCGCTGGAGGACCTCTCGGCCATCGCCATCGAGCGCGGCATAGGGTTTCACGTGGACGGATGCCTGGGCGGATTCATCCTCCCCTGGATCGAACGGCTCGGCTACCCGGTGCCGCCGTTCGACTTCCGCCTGCCGGGGGTCACCTCCATGTCCGCCGACACCCACAAGTACGGCTACGCCCTCAAGGGGACATCCGTGGTCCTCTATGCCAACCCCCGCCTCCGCCGCTACCAGTACTTCAACGTGCCCGACTGGCCCGGGGGGATGTACGCCTCGCCCACGGCGGCCGGCAGCCGCTCGGGCGGGCTGACCGCCGCCGCCTGGGCGTCGATGGTCTACCTCGGGGAGGAAGGCTACCTCGAAGCCGCGCGCCGCATCATGGCCGTGGCCGACGCCCTCAAGGCCGGCATCGGCACCATCCCCGAGCTGACGATCATCGGCCAGCCGACCTTCGTCATCAGCTTCCGGTCCGACGAGGTGGACATCTACCATGTCAACGACTTCATGAAGACCCGCGGCTGGCGGTACAACTGCCTCCAGCTTCCCCCGGCGCTGCACTTCTGCGTGACCCTGCCCCAGACCGACGTCTCCGGCCTGGCGGAGCGGATGACGGCCGATCTCCGGGAGGCGGTGGCCTACGCCCGCGAGAAGGCGGGGACGATGGCCGAAACCACCGCTCTCTACGGTCTGGCCGGCTCGCTGGACGGCAACCGCCAGATCACCGAGCTGGTCTACGGGGTGTTCGACCACCTGTTCGGCGTCTGACGGCCAGCGGGTCGGGATCGTCGGCTAACACCAGGGTTGGCTCGAAGCGGTAGAGGCAGAACCGCCGATGAATGGAGTTCGCGTCGACGGGCGTTTCTAATGCACCGCAACCGTGAAAAGGACAATAATTCTTAAAGGCAGTTAGCTGAGGAAATGATTGATGTTCACGATGATGGATCATCTGCGCAAGATCCCCGCTGCGCAACGGACGGAGCCGGTGCTGATCGACTGGTGTCTCAAGCGCATCGAGCTTTCCGACGACCCCCAGGCAACCTTCCAGGCAATGACCGACGCGGGCTTGCTCGATACGCCGGCGCTCCGCCGGATCATCGAGGAGGGCGACCCGATCCTTCTGGGCCGTGCGCTTCGCGCCCTCCCGGCTGAGTGCTTTGATCCGGTCATGGAGACGATGATCGCCAAATGGCCGGAGTGGACTGGCAGCGCTCTGTTTCTCGCCGGACAAATCATCGCCGAACGGCAGCCGCGGCGGGTGCAGGCAATTTTCGCCTCATACGCCTGCCGGGAGGACCTGGACGACCCCCACTATCAACATGCACTGGCAGCGGTCAGCAGCCTTGCCCGCCTGCCGAGGGACATTGCGTGCGCGAGGTTCGACGACTTCTGGCGTCACTACGTTTCCCGCATCAAGACCCTGGATCATGGTACCACTGAGACGGGAATCGTTCTGGCATCGGCCATCGCCATGGCGCATCCGGCCACCGAAGCCCTGCTGCGGGCTTACCTCTCTCCCGGCCGGGGCGAGCCTGCCCACGAATATGCAGCACGGGTCGAGCATTTGTTTACGATTCGCGAAGCCTCTCACTTCGAATATCAGTTTCTCGAACAACCGCCGGCACCTGAAGATCCTTTGATCGCCAAGGCACTGGGCCGCATTTTCACGTCCGCTGCCGTGGCCTCAGAACTCCCGAATCTGGCACGCGACCTGGGACAGAGGCGTTACACGCCCCTCTGCGCGTTCCTGTCCCGAACACGGGCGGCCGCACCCGACGACCACTGGTTCGCCGCGCTGGAGCGATTGGCCGCGGATCCGGCTTTCGTCAACCGCCTGCACAAGAAAAAGCATCGACCCCAGTTTTTTCAGATGGCCCTGGCTTTTGCATTGGTGCTCCAACGCCGGACATCGCCGTCGCTGGAAGACCTGTCGGACGAAGAAATCGTCGCCTTGATTCAGATCGACTTGCCATGGGGTGAAGACCCGGAACTGCTCTCACAGATCGCCGCAGAACTGAACCGCCGGGATCCCGAAAGGGTAGGGCCCCTTCTGTCGACGGCCCTGGCCGGCAACCTCGGCAGCTCGGCGGGGGAGGACCTGATCGCCATCATGGCCGAAGTCGACGCCGCCGGAGTGGTCCCCCCGCTAGCCCGTTGTCTCATGAATCCGGAAGCCATGGAGAGCCATGGAGAAGCGGTCCTGAATGCATTGAAGGCGCACGGCGGGCTCGCGCTGCCCTGCCTGGCCGGGGTCCTCGACCAAATACCCGACGACCTGCTGGTCTGGGCAATGGAACTGCTGGAAAGCATCGCCACCCCTGAGACGATCCCGTTGATCGAGGCCCGCTTCGACCGCTTCTGGAAAGCGGAACGCGGAGGGCTCCTCACCGTCCTGGAGTCCCTCCCCACCGGCCCTTGGCGGAACCGTTTGCGGTCCAAGGTGGATCGGGGCCAACACGATATCGACCGGACCTATACGTTGCTCACCTTGCTTGACGGCGAGATGAGCGAGGCGGACCATCAACGGTTGCGGACGGTCGACGAAGACGCGAGACGGCGCGCGGCCCGATCCGAAGCCTTTTTCAGCGGCGATTCCGATCAACTGGTGGAGGGGGAACTTACGCTGAAACTGCGATGCCCATCCTGTGGCGATGAGTCGTATTACCCGGTGCGCAACATTTTTATCAACCCCGAGGTCGACGGCCCGCCGTATGTGGGCGATGAGCTGTTCTGCATCGAATGCGGGCAAACGGGTGTTTTTGATCTCACTAATGAAGCTCATCAGACGATCACTGCCGTATTGATAGCCTTGTTGATGACCCGGAATGAAGACGAGGAAAAGGCCGATGCGCTGTTGGAAAAATCCCCGTTTCGCTTTCTGCCGGCAATAGTATCGGGAAAGAAAATGGACATCGGCCAAGCCGTCCGCCTCTACCGGCAGCAGATGGCCGCCGAACCGGAAAACGTCGAGGCCACCATCGGGCTGGCCAACATCTACCGCCACACGGGCCGGCAAGCCAGCGCCAAGGAGCTGCTGCAGCGGGCCGTCGAGCTCGATCCGGCTTACATCGAAAGCTTTTACGCGCTGGCCCAGATGGCCCATTCGGACGGCAAGTCGGACGAGGCCCGCAAACTGCTCGAACAAGGACTGCCCTTCCTTCACGAAGGACGGAAAAAAGAAATCCACGACGGCTCCACCCTCGAGGATCTGGCCCTTGCCTATTTCGATTTCTACGAGACCTTGAAGTCTCCGGATGCCGTTTCCGGCCTCAATCCGTTCGGTGACGAGGAGGCATTGGAAGACGCTCCGCCGCCCCCGAAGAAAAAAGTCGGCCGCAACGACCCCTGCCCTTGCGGCAGCGGCAAGAAGTACAAGAAATGTTGCTTGCTGCGCGGGGCAAGGTTTTGAAAAGCCAGTACCCGCCGCAGCACCTTGCCCACCACCGAAGTGGGCAGGCTGTCGCGGAACTCCACGGACCGGGGCGTCTTGTAGCCGGCCAGGCGCTGACGGCAGAAGGCGATGATCTCTTCCGCGGTGGCCGTCTCGCCGGGCACTAGTTGCACAAAAGCCTTCACCGCCTCGCCGCTGTGGGCGTCGGGAACCCCCACCACGGCGGCCAGGGCCACCTTGGGATGGGCGTAGAGCACCTCTTCGACCTCCCGCGGGTAGCAATTGAATCCGCCCACCAGGATGAGATCCTTTTTGCGGTCCGTAATCACCAGGTAGCCATCGGCGTCGATGTGGCCGATGTCGCCGGATAGAAAGTAGCGCCGCCCCTCGATGAGGCGAAACGCCTTGTCGTTCTCCGCGGGTTTCTGCCAGTAGCCGGCCATGACCCGGGGACCGCTGATGGCGATTTCCCCGTCCTCGCCCCGGGGCAATTGCTCGCCGTTGTCCACGTGCAGGATCTTGACGTCCGTGTTGGACACCGGAAAGCCCACCGAACCGAACTTTCGCGTTTCGCGGTTGCTCGGATTGCCGGTGGCCAGCGGCGCCGTTTCGCTCAGGCCGTAGCATTCGAAAATGATCCCGCCGGTCTTTTCCTCGATTTTCTTGGCCACTTCCACCGGCAGCGGCGCGCCGCCCGAACCGCACCCCATGATCGAAGTCAGGTCGAACCGGTCCAGCAGGGGATGGTTGGCGAAGGCGGCGTAGATGGTGGGCACGCCGGCCAGGATCGTGGTCCGGTATTTCTGCACCGCTTTTAGCACCTCGGTGAACGGCGGATTGCCGCCGCGCGGATCGGGAATGCAGACCAGGCGGTTGGCCGTATGGCAGGCCCAGAGCATCACGATGGTCATGCCGAAGCTGTGGTACCAGGGCAACACCCCCAGAAAGCAGTGAAACCCGTCGGTGCGCAGCGTCTCCGCCGTTCCGCCGGTCTCTTGCGGGACGCGCATCCAGGCGTGCAGGGCCATCACGTTGAAGACGAAATTGGCGTGGGTCAGCGCCGCCCCCTTGGGCACCCCGGTGGTGCCGCCGGTGTAGATCACCACCGCCAGGTCCTTGACCGGATCGATGTCCACGACGGGCGCCTGAACTGCTGCCGCAGCCACCACGTCATCGAAAAACAGGTGCCCGGGCTGGTGGCTGTCCGCCTTGGGAATCTTGCCGAGCAGGCCGCCGATGAATCCCTTGAGAGCGGGCAGGTAGGACTTGATGTTGCAGACCACCACCGTCTCGACGTCCGTGCCAGCGGCGGCCTCCACCGTGGTGGGGTAGAACTTGGAATGGTCCATGCAAAACATGGCCCGGGCCCCGGCATCCTTGAGCTGGTGGTTGAGTTCGGAGGCAGTATAGAGGGGGTTGCAGGTCACGCAGACCCCGCCCATCTTGAGGATGCCGAAGTAGATTTCCGGGTACTGGGGAATGTTGGGCAGGAAAATCGCCACCCGGTCCCCCTTGGTCAGCCCTCTGGACAGGAGAAAATTGGCCACCCGGTTGGCGGTGTCCCGCACCCGGGAAAAGGTCCGGGTGCCGTCGTTGAAGATGGTGTAGATTTTGTCGGGCGCCCGCCGGGCTGCCTCGTCCAGGAGGCTGAACAGCGGTTTTTCAAAGCCCGAGATTTCCCGGGGAACGCCTTCGGGCCAATGGTCGGTGGGCCAGGGTGCCAGAGACATGCGAACCTCCTTCAAGGCAAAGGGGTTGGCGCCCGACACAGGCGTATCGCAGCATCGGAACGAAGCGGGCGCATGGCGATGCCGGAGACCACGGCCGCCGGCGTTCAAAGCGGCGGGGAAACGCGACCTGTTTAGCAGTACTCTAAAACCTGGGAGACTGTCAATTCGCCCCGGGTCGCTGCGCCTTTACATGCCGCGGCGGGTCTGCTACGAGTCGAGTCGGCCCTGAGGCCGTCGCCCGGCTCATCCCCGATGCAGCGTGTTTTCACGACACATCAGCCAAGAACGGACAACCCCATGAATCGACACCCCAAGCGGATCCTGGTCACCGGCGGCGCCGGTTTTCTCGGCTCTCATCTCTGCGAACGCCTGCTGGCCGACGGCCACGACGTGTTGTGCGTGGACAACTACTTCACCGGCACCAAGGCCAACATCACCCCCCTGCTCGGCCACCCGGGCTTCGAACTGCTGCGTCACGACGTGACCTTTCCCCTCTACGTGGAGGTGGACGAAATCTACAACCTCGCCTGCCCGGCCTCGCCGATCCACTACCAGCACGACCCGGTGCAGACCACCAAGACCAGCGTTCACGGCACCATCAACATGCTCGGGCTGGCCAAGCGCCTGCGGGCCAAGATATTCCAGGCATCCACCAGCGAGGTTTACGGCGACCCGGCCGTCCACCCCCAGACCGAGAACTATTGGGGCCATGTCAATCCCATCGGCCCGCGCTCGTGCTACGACGAAGGCAAGCGCTGCGCCGAGACGCTGTTTTTCGACTACCACCGCCAGCACCGGCTGCGCATCAAGGTGGCGCGGATCTTCAACACCTACGGGCCGCGGATGCATCCCGACGACGGGCGGGTGGTGTCCAACTTCATCGTCCAGGCTCTGAAAAACGAGCCGATCACCATCTACGGCGACGGCCATCAGACGCGATCCTTCTGCTACGTGGACGATATGATCGAGGCCTTCGTCCGCCTGATGGACACGGCCGACGAAATCGCCGGCCCCATCAACCTGGGAAACCCGAACGAATTCGCCATCGGCGAACTGGCCCGAAAGGTGGTGGCCCTCTGCGGCTCGCGTTCGCCCATCGTTCACCGGCCCCTGCCCGTGGACGACCCCCGCCAACGCCGGCCGGACATTTCGTTGGCAAAACAGGTCCTCGACTGGCATCCCGCCGTGGATCTGGATGCCGGCCTCGAACGCACCATCGCCTATTTCGACGCGCTGCTCGGCGAGCGTCTCCCCAAATTTGACGCGGTTAGTTTGGCAACCCCGGAGCGCTCAGAAGGCACGGAAAGAAAAAACAGGTGAATCTGTTTTCAAGTGGTCCGCCGTCGCGCCTCCTGATTCTCGGCGCCGGTCGCTTCGGCCGCTTGGCCGCCCAGCGCCTCGGCCGTCGGCATCCGGACGCCGCCATCACCGTGGTGGATCTGGCGGCGAGCCTCGCCTCGGATCCGGCTTTCATTGGCTGTGAGACGGTGGCGGCCGACGGGGTCGATTATCTCGTGGAGGTCATGAGCGGTGATACGGCGCCCGACTGGATCGTGCCGGCCGTGCCGCTCCATGTGGCGTGGCAATGGATGAAAAGGGATCTGACCGCCGCCGGTCGGCGCGTGGTGGATCTACCGGTCCCCGAATCGGTGGCGGCCCGGGTACCCCACCCGCTGCGTGGCGACCACGGACAGCTTTACGCCAGCAACGCCGACTTCATCTGTCCGGACGACTGCCCGGAACCCGAGCGCTTCTGCACCGTCACCGGCAAGCCCCGGCCGGTGGTGATGTTCGCCCACCTGGCCGCATTGCGCATCCCCGGGTTTGCCTCGGTGGTGATTCGCAGCCGGCAACTGGCGCCGGGAGTGGGTGGCTTCCGGCCGGACGACCTGCGTCAGGCCGAAACAGCCGCCCTGGCGGCAGCCGATGCCGTGCTGCTCGCCACGGCCTGCAAATGCCATGCGGTCATCGACGCCTTTCGCATCGAATCCTAGTACGCCCCCGCATGGGCGTGGGAAGCCTTGCCGCGAAAGAGGTAGTAGCAAAAACCCGTATAGACGAGAATCACCGGCAACAAGACCAGGGTGCCCACCAAAAGCAGGCTCTGGGAGGAACCGGCTGCCGCCGCCTGGCGGAAGGTGACCGCGTAGGGGACGATCCAGGGCCAGAGGGTGAGCCCGAGGGCGAGATAACCGGTGACAAAGAAGGCGATGACCAGAAGAAAGGGACGGGCCTCGCGGCCGGCCCGCAGATCCACCCAGGCCATGACCAGCAGCAGGGCCGCCACCGCCGGAACGGCGGCCAACAGGTAGATCCCCGGCCGGGAACCCCACATTTGACCGATCTGGGCGTTGATGGCCGGGATAGCGATGGTCACCGCCGCCAGGCTCACCCCCGCCAATCCCAGGAGCCAAACGGTGCTGCGGCGGGCCCAGGCCCGGGTCTCGCCTTCGGTTTTCATCACGGTCCAGGTGGCCCCCAACAGACCGTAGCCGAATACCAGGCCCACGCCGGTGGTGAGCGTGAAGGGGCTGGCCCAATCCATCGGCCCACCGGCGAACCCGCGCTCCACCACGACGACCCCCTGGATCAGGGCGCCGACGATCATCCCTTGCATGAAGGCGGCCGTGAGCGACCCGAGATGAAAGGACCAGTCCCAGATCGGCCGCGAGCGCTTGGCCTTGAAGCGAAACTCGAAGGCCACGCCGCGAAAGATCAGCCCCAGCAGCATGAGAATCACCGGCAGGTACAAGGCCGGCATCAGGATGGCGTAGGCCAGGGGAAAGGCGGCCAGCAGCCCGCCGCCGCCAAGCACCAGCCAGGTCTCGTTGCCGTCCCAGAACGGGGCCACCGAGTTCATCATCCGGTCGCGGCACTGATCGGTCGGCGCCAGGGGGAACAGGATGCCAAGGCCCAGATCGAATCCGTCCAGGACCACGTAGAGCAGCACGGCGGTGAGAATCAACACATACCAGACCAGCGGCAGATCGATCAGGCCGGAAAAATCAAACATACCCACCTCCCTTTGGCGCGGAGGCCGCACCAAGTACCACGGGTGTCTTTAGGCCGTGATCGCCGTATGTCTCTTCTTCCGTCTCGGGTCCCTTGGCGATCAGGTGGAGGATATAGAAGGTGCCCGCCCCGAAAATGAACAGATAGGTGACGACGAAGGCGGCCAGCGAGACGCCGATGGCGCCGGCGTTCACGGGACTGAGGGCATCCGCGGTGCGCATCAACCCTTGCACGATCCAGGGCTGGCGCCCCACCTCGGTGACGAACCAGCCGGCCAGCACCGCCACGAACCCGGCCGGGGTCAAGGCCATGCACCAGAGCTGGAAGAGCCGGGTATCGAAAAGCCGTTTCCGCCAGTAGAGCACCAGCGCCATCAACCCGGTAAGGATCATCAACATTCCCAGGCCCACCATGATGCGGAAGGTCCAGAACACCAGGGCCACCGGCGGCAGCTCGTCCCGGGGCCATTCCTTCAGGCCGCGCACCTCCCCGTCGAGGTCATGGGTGAGGATCATGCTGGAGAGCTTGGGAATCTCGATGCTCCAACGGGTGGTCTCGGCTTCCTGGTCCGGCCAGCCGAAGAGTTTCAGCGGCGCGCCGCGCCGGGTCTCCCACAACCCCTCCATGGCCGCCACCTTGGCCGGCTGATGTTTGAAGGTGTTCAGGCCGTGCAGGTCGCCGAACAGAAGCTGGGCCGGGGCCACGAAAATCGCCATGATCATCGCCATGCCCAGCATCACCCGGGCCTGGGGCGCATGCCGGCCACGGAACAGGTAGAAGGCTCCGATGCCGGCCACCACGAAGGCCGTGGTGAGGTAGGCGGCCACCACCATGTGGACGAAGCGATAGGGGAAAGAGGGCGAAAAGATGATGGCCAGCCAGTCGGTGGGATAAAAGAGGCCGTCGGGGCCGATTTCGGCGCCTTGGGGGGTTTGCATCCAGGAGTTTGCCGACAAGATCCAGAAAGCCGAGATCAGGGTTCCGGCGGCCACGATGATCGTGGCGGCGAAATGCAGTCGGGGGCTGACCCGGTTCCACCCGAAGAGCATCACCCCGAGAAACGAGGCCTCGAGGAAAAAGGCGGTGAGCACCTCGTAGCCGAGCAGGGGGCCGATAATGTTGCCGGTGCGGTCGGAGAACACCGACCAGTTGGTGCCGAACTGAAACGACATCACCACCCCGGAAACCACCCCCATGCCGAATGTGACGGCAAAGATCTTCACCCACATGCGATATACATCGGCAAAGGCCGGGTTGCCGGTTTTCAGCCAGCGCCATTCCAGCACCGCCAGCCAACTGGCCAGGCCGATGGTGAAGGAGGGGAAAAGGATATGAAAGGAAATGGTAAATGCGAACTGAATGCGCGCCAGCATTTCAAAATCGAGGAAATCGGCCATGGCGGGACCTCGTGCGAAGATGAAGGATCGTTGACAATTGTTCTTACTATAGGCGATTTTACCTGCCATGCAAAGCCTTTCGGAGGTATCGAATGACAGCCAACCTCTTCGCCGACATACCGGACGAACTTCCCGAGGAGGCCGTGGCCACCCTGGCGGCATCCGACCATGTCCGCATCGAACGCATCGTCTCGCGGGGGCATGCATCGGCACCCGGATTCTGGTATGATCAAGCCGAACACGAGTGGGTCGCCGTGCTCCAGGGCAGTGCCCAGATCGCCTTCGATGGATGTTCGCAACCCGTTGTGCTGGAGCGGGGAGATCATCTTCTCATCGAGGCCCATCGGCGCCACCGGGTGGTGTCCACCGCGCCGGGACGGGAGACGATCTGGCTGGCGGTGTTCTTTCGTTGATAAGGCAGCAAGGAATATCAGGGCCGGGCGCGGGGCGGGATTGTAACCATTTCAAAGGCCGGGGCTCTCAATGATCAAGACTGGCGCATCAACCCAGCCGGCCTTTCAAAATCCTCTCCCTATCCGGCGCTCCGGCCCATCTCGCAATCAGGGGGTCATCCCCCAGGCCGGGGCGCCCCTTCCTCTGAAGGGTTCCCGGGACTTGACCGGAGCTGTTTCACGTCGTCCACATCCGCAATACCGGAGTCATGCCGATGGATAACCTTTGCCGTCAGGCGGCGCGCAATCTCGCCGCCGTTCGCCAACATCAACCGCTGGTCCATAATATTACCAATCTGGTGGTCATGAACGTGACGGCCAATGCGCTGCTGGCCGTCGGCGCCTCCCCGGTCATGGCCCACGCCCGAGACGAAGTCGAGGAGATGGTGGGGCTGGCCCGGGCCTTGGTGCTCAACATCGGCACCCTGACCAAGGACTGGGTGGACGCCATGCTTCTGGCGGCCCGCAGAGCTAACGCGCTGGGGCGACCCGTGGTGCTGGATCCGGTCGGCGCGGGCGCCACCGCCCTGCGCACCCGCACGGCCCACCGAATCATGGACGAGACGACCGTGACCGTAATCCGGGGCAACGCATCGGAAATCCTGGCCTTGGACCAGGGAAACGCCGCCACCCGGGGGGTGGACAGCGCCCACGGCGTGGCGGATGCCGCCGCCTCCGCCGACCGTCTGGCCCGGGACCGGGGCACCGTGGTGGCCGTCACCGGCGCCACCGACCTGGTCACCGACGGTGCGCGGGAGGTCCGGATCGCCAACGGCCATCCACTCATGGGACGCATCACCGGCTCCGGATGCACCGCCACGGCCTTGGTCGCCGCTTTTCTGGCGGTCGATCCGGACCCGCTCTCGGCGACCGCCACGGCGCTGGCCTTCTTCGGCCTGGCCGGCGAGCGGGCTGCGGCATCAGCCTCGGCCCCGGGCTCCTTCCAGGTGGCGCTGCTCGACGCCCTGTACACCCTCAGCCCCGAGGCCCTGGAAAAAGGCAGTCGATTCGAATGAGAAATAGGCACCGGAATGAAGGCCACCACTGGAAGGCGCCCTGATGGCCCGAACGAGAGCGGTCCCACCACCGAGACAGTTGATCCGCTGGCTTCCGCTCCTGGCGATCGCCCTACTGCTGGCCGCCTGCGCCGGCCTCGACCGCCAGACGGCGCCAGTGCCAGGCGCCGCATCCCCCGACGCGTACTTCAACCGCCTGTTCACCCGCTCCGGCGGCGGTTGGACTGGGGGCGACGGCACCTTGTCGGTCCCTCTGGGCGACGGCCGCACGCTCTGGCTCTTCGGCGACAGCTTCCTGGGCACGGTAAATCCCGACGGCACCCGTCCGGAGGACGCCCCCCTGGTACGCAACTGCATCGTGGTCCAAGACGGCGACACCCTGAGCACTCGCACCGGAGGCAGCCCAGCCGCTCCAGAGTCGTTTTTCCCGCCCCAGGCTCCCGGTGAGTGGTGCTGGCCGGCGGACGCCACGGTCCAGAACGGGAAGGTGTTCGTCATCCTGCACCGCTTCCACCAGGGACGCCCCCTGCTGTGGGACTGGCAGTGGACGGGCACCGTCGTGGCCGAGATGGGCCTGCCGGAATTGGAAATCGAACGCATCACGCCCCTGGCCGTCGCCAACGGGGTGATGTACGGCGCCATCCTGGAGCGGGCCGAGGGCATCTACATCTACGGAGTGGCCGAGCACGGCAACAGCCGGTGGATGCACGTCGCCCGGGCCCCTCCGGGCCGCTTCCTCGGTCCGTGGACCTTTTTCGACGGAAGCGGGTGGTCGCCGGATCCGGCCTCCACCCGGCCCGTGCTGGATGGCGTCTCAACCCAGTTCGGCCTCGTCGCCCTGCCCGGAGACGGCCTGGCCCTGGTGACCATGGACAACCGGGTGCCGTTCAGCGCAGACATCGTGATGTACCGGGCGGCGCACCCGGAAGGCCCCTGGCAAGGCCCATGCCGGCTCTACCGCGCTCCGGAGGCCGGCGCCGCCATCGCCGCCTACAATCCTTTCGTCCATCCCCAGTTCACCACCGGCGACCGCCTGCTGGTCTCCTACAATGTCAATCACGTCACCGAGCCGGCAGCGCTCTACCGGGACGCGACGATCTACCGGCCCCGCTTCATCCGCATCGATCCGTCCGCCTGCCCGGCGCCCTGAAAAACCCGGCCGATAAAAACAGTCTACTTGATCGCACCAGATTGTTTTCAAACGCCCGGACAGCGCTGCAGCGCTGGCGATGCGGCCCTGCATTCCTGAGACAAACTTTTTCTTTGGCAATAGCTCGCTACTGTCCGGGCCAACGGACGATAGGCGCCTCAGACAGTTCCGGGGCAGCGGTCCTGTTCGCCTTGCTCCCGCCGGGAAAAAATACGGCAAAAGCGTCAGACCAAGGCACTTCGATTGAGCTTTTCAGAAATCTGAAATTTTGAACAGGGCGGCCAGGGGGTTGACTTGGCGACCGACCGGGAAGCTGTCTGAGGCGCATAGAGCGCGTTGGCCGCAACCGTACCAGCCTTGTGCAAACGGCGCTGCATTTCGATGATGCACTGACAGATCGCCCACATTATGGCGCGGTTGCGGTCTACGGGCGCTTGGCGCCGAGTTCTTGCCGGCGGCGCAAGTCAGCCTCCGGCCGCCCCCGGTATTTTCAAGTGACTGAAGAGAGGAAAACTTCGTAGGCCAGGTGCCGGCGTCCGCAAGACGCCCTGGATCCGGCGCCCCGGAAAACTCGGCGCCAAC
This sequence comes from Desulfobacteraceae bacterium UBA2174, assembly GCA_002327445.1. Taxonomy (GTDB): domain Bacteria; phylum Desulfobacterota; class Desulfobacteria; order Desulfobacterales; family UBA2174; genus UBA2174. The sequence continues at coordinate 45,450 of DCWA01000008.1, forward strand.
CGTCCATAAGCCTGGACAGGGCCGGCCCCCTTCCGTCATTGCTGGACCCGATCCGTAATTCATGTTTATCCGGACGAAACCGCGGAAACCGCTTTCACCGACGTGTCTAACCAGTCACGATAGCGCCCGGCGGCGGCGCCGACCAAGGGCCCAATTCACGGCAGGGAAAGAAAGCGGTAGAGACAAAGGATCGCCAGGACAGCGGAAAGGAGCAGCACCACGCGCTGCTGGTCGGGGGAAAAACGCTTCATGGGGTGAATCGGCGGGCACGGCGCCATGGCCGCGCCCGCTTTCGGAAGGGATTATTCAGCATCCAGCCCAAAGGCCGTGTGGAGTACCCGCACCGCCAGCTCGGTGTACTTTTCCTCGACGATGCACGAGATGCGGATCTCCGAGGTGCTGATCATCATGATGTTGATGTTTTCGCGGGCCAGGGTGTTGAACATCACCGAGGCCACGCCGCTGTGGTTCTTCATGCCCACGCCGACCACGGACACCTTGGCGATGTCCGTGTCGCCAAGCACCTCCTTGGCGCCGATCTTGGCGGCAACCTTCTTCTGGATGGTCATGGCCTTTTTGAAATCGGCCTTGGGCACAGTGAAGGTCAGGTCCGTCTTGCCGCTGGCCCGAGTGTTCTGAATGATCATGTCCACCACGATCCCGGCGTCGGCGACGGGGGAAAAAATCTTCGCCGCCACCCCGGGTTGATCGGGAACCCCGCGCAACGTGATACGGGCCTCGTCCTTGTGGTGGGTGACGGCCGACACCACCAGTTGCTCCATGCCGGAATCTTCGGGAACGACCATGGTACCTTCCTCCTCGCTGAAAGACGAACGCACGTGCACCGGGATTCTGTACTTTTTGGCGAAGCCCACCGAGCGGATCTGCAAGACCTTGGCCCCCAGGCTGGCCATGTTGAGCATCTCGTCGTAGGAAACTGCCTTGAGCTTGCGTGCCTTGGCGCAGATGTTGGGGTCGGCGGTATAGATCCCGTCCACGTCGGTGTAGATCTCGCAGACATCGGCGTTGAGCGCCGCGGCGATGGCCACCGCCGAAGTGTCCGAGCCGCCCCGGCCCAACGTGGTGATGTCGCCGGCGGTGTCAGCTCCCTGGAAGCCGGCCACCACCACGATGTGGCGCTTGGACAGATGGGACTTGACCCGCTGGGCGCGGATCTCGATGATGCGCGCGTTGCCGAAATCGGTGTCGGTGAGCACCTCGGCCTGGTGGCCGAGCATCGACACCGCTGCGTAGCCCTTGGCCCGCAGTACCATGGCCAGTAGAGCCGCCGTGGTCTGCTCGCCGGTGGCCAGCAGCACGTCCAGCTCCCGTTTGTCCGGGTCGTCGGCCGCCTTGCAGGCCAACTGGATCAGGCCATCGGTGACCCCGGCCATGGCCGATACCACCACCACCACGTCGTTGCCCTGATCGAAGGTCGCCGCCACCCGACGCGCCACGTTGCCGATGCGTTCGAGGTTGGCCACCGAGGTGCCTCCGAATTTTTGGACGATCAAAGCCATACGCACTCCTTGAAACGGACCTGTTTACGCACTGAAGGGATCCTGCCGCCATTCGGCGGCCAAATCTCTTAACAAAATATCCGTGTGGCGTCCACCAGCGATCAACGTGATCCGGCGCTGTTGTTCCCCGGTGATTTCCAGGCGGACGGCCAGATGATCGGTGGGCAGGTCCGCGGCGGCGGCCTCCGCCCACTCGATGGCCACCACCGCGTCCTGGTCGAGGCGTTCGAGCAGGCCGACGGCCTCCAGGTCCGCCCCTTCGCCCAGACGGTACAGATCGGCATGACACAGGGGGATTCGCCCCTGGTACTCGTTGATCAAGGTGAACGAAGGGCTGGTGACGTAACAGTCCGGCGGCACCGCCAACCCCTGGGCCAGGCCTTGGACGAAGGTGGTCTTGCCGCTGCCCAGATCTCCCGTGAGGGCAATCACCAGCCCGGGCGGGGCCAGGCGCCCCAGTTCCCGCGCCAGCCGGCGGGTGACCATGGGCGAGGGGCAGTCGCAGACCAACCGTCGGCCGTCGGGATTCAAATCCCCACCTCCACGAGAGGCAGGGAAAAGTTCTCGCCCCCTTCGAAAAGCTCGGCGAACACCTCCGGCAGGGCCCCCATGACCTCGCCGGCAAGGTACCCGCGCGGTCCCCTGCGCCGGGCCAGGCGATCGGCGGCTTCGGCATGCAGAAAAACCCCCAGCCGCGCGGCCGCCTCCGGGCCGTGCCCCTGGGCCACCAATCCGGCGATGATGCCGGTGAGCACATCGCCCATGCCGCCGCCGGCCATGCCCGCATTGCCGCCGGGATTGATCCAGACGATCCCTTCGGGAGCGGCCACCACCGTGCGGGCCCCTTTCAGAACCACGCAGATGCCGTAGCGCACCGCCAGGGTGCGGGCCGCCGCGGGTCGATCGGCCTGAACGGCGGCCGTGGTGGAACCGAGTAGCCGGGCCATTTCCCCCGGATGCGGGGTGAGGATCAGCGGCGAGCGGACCTCGTCGAAGACCTGGGGAGTCTCGGCGAGGATGTTCAAGGCGTCGGCATCGATGACCACGGGTGCCGGGCATCCCCTCACCACGGCCCGCACCAGGCGGGCGGTGGCCTCGGCGGTGCCGAGGCCCGGACCGATGGCCAGACACGCCTTGCCCGGATACAGGTGCTCCACCGCCGTGAGAGCCGCAGCGCCGAGGATTCCCGGCTGGCTTTCGGACAGGGGCGCGGTCATCACCTCCAGCAGGCGCGATTCCACCGAAGGCGCCAGGGAAGCCGGCACCCCCAGGGTCACGAGGCCGGCGCCGGCCCGCATGGCCGCGGTGGCGCTCATCACCGCCGCCCCGGTCTTGCCCGTACCGCCGGCGATCACCAGCAGGTGGCCGCAGGTGCCCTTGTGGGCATCGGCGGCCCGTGGCGCCAGGGTGTCGCGGACTTCGGCGGCAGTGAGCAGTTGCTGGGTCGGACCGATGCGGCGGGCGATGCGCGGCGGAATGCCGATATCCACCACAAAAAGCCGCCCGGTGAGCCCGGCGCCCGGGTAGAGCAGGTGGCCGACCTTGGCGAAGGCGAAGGTGGCGGTGGCCTCGGCCCGCACGGCCCGGCCGAGGACCTGGCCGGTATCGGCGCTGAGCCCCGAGGGGATATCCACCGCGAACACCGGCCGCCGGCTGGCATTGATGAAATCGATGACCTGGCCGTGGAGGCCGCGCACCTCGGCGTTGAGTCCGGTGCCGAAAATGGCGTCGATCCAGACGTGCGACTGCGCGAGCAGACTTTGCCGGGCCTCGAAGGCCTCGGCGTCGGGCACCTCCACCACCGGCACGCCCAGGGGATCGAGCAGGGCGAGGTTGGCGGCGGCGTCCCCGCCGATCATCCGGCGCTCGGCCAGCAGAAACACCGTCACATCCAGCCCGCGCTGGGCCAGGTAGCGGGCCATGACGAAGCCGTCGCCCCCATTGTTGCCCCGGCCGGCCGCCACGCCGATGCGCCGGCCGTAAAGATCGCCGAAGACCTCGAGAAAACTGCGCACCGCGCCGCGACCGGCGTTTTCCATCAGCACGCGCCCCGGGATGCCGAACTCCTGGATGGTGGCGCGGTCCATGGCCTGGATTTCCGAGGCCGTCACGATATCCATGGGTAGTATCCTTTTTGGAAACGGGCGCGCCCGCAGCGCCCCCGGATGGGTCAGTCCCCTGGCTCCTTGGCCGCCAGCACCGCCAGGAGCTCGGCGCTCCTGGCCTCCATGGCGGCCGCATCGGAATCGGGGGTTTCATGATCGTAGCCGAACAGGTGCAGCACCCCGTGCACCAGCAGCTCGGTAAGGCGCTCCGCCGCCGGCATGCCGGCGGCCTCGGCCTCGCGGCAGGCTGTCTCGGCGCTGATGATCACGTCGCCGAGCAGGTCGGGGTTGACCCCGCTGAAATCGCCTTCGCGCATGGCGAAGGAAATCACGTTGGTCGGGCCGCTGCGGCCCAGGTATTGCCGGTTGATGACGGCGATCTGCGCGTCATCGACGATCACCAGCGACAGCTCACCCTCTGGACATCCCAAGGCGTTTAAGATGGCCCGGGCCTGCTGCGCCAGGTTTTGGGTCGTGATCGGCAGCAGGCTCTGGCGGTTGTCGATCAGAACGGCCATTTTTCCCCTTTCCATCCGACTCCGACCGCTCGGGGTACTCGATCCGATGATGGTGAATCCCGTTGAGAATCTTGGTGAAACTCTTGGCGATGCGGTTCAGGTCCTTCAGGGTCAGCTCGCAGTCGTCGAGTTGACCGTCGGAGAAGATCTTGTTGATCAGGTTGTGCACCAGCCCCTTGATCCGCGATGGCGTCGGGTTATCCAGGGTCCGCGAAGCGGCCTCGACCACGTCGGCCAGCATCACCAGTCCCGCCTCCCGGGTCTGGGGCCGGGGGCCGGGGTACCGGTAGTCGTCCGCGTTGACATTGCCTTCCCCGTGGATTTGCCGCGCCCGCTCATAGAAGTAAGCGATGAGGCTGGTGCCGTGGCTCTGGCAGATGGTGTCGACGATGGTCTGGCCCAGCTTGTGCTTGCGGGCCATTTCCACCCCGTCCTTGACATGGGCCACCAGGATGCGCTTGGACATCGAGGGCGCCAGCTTGTCGTGGGGATTCTTTCCGTTGCGCTGGTTCTCGATGAAATACAGCGGCTTCTTGACCTTGCCGATGTCGTGGTAGTACCCGCAGACCTTGGCCAGCAGCGGGTTGGCACCGATCTCGGCCGCGGCGGCCTCCACCAGGGAGCCGACGATCATCGAGTGGTGGTAGGTGCCGGGAGCCTCCATCATCAACCGGCGCAGGATCGGCCGGTCCAGGTTGGCCAATTCCAACAGTGTGATGTCCGTGGTGTACCCGAAGGCCAGCTCCACCAGCGGGGTGAGCCCGGCGGTCACGATCCCCGCCCCCAGGCCGCCCATCATCGCCAATCCCCAGCACCAGAGCAGCTCGGCGCCATTGCCGTTCCAGGTGTACAGGGCGATGGCCGATACCGGCACCAGGTTGAACAGCGCCAGACGCACCCCGGCGGTGATGAAGGTCTTGCGCTCCCGGCAGTGCTGCATCCAGTAGGCGCCCAGGGCGCCGTTGAGCAGAAAGAAGAACAGCAGGGGAAGGGCCTCCGGCACGATCAACGGCAATGCCGCCGCCAGGGCGATGGCGGTCGCCAGCGCCAGATCGAGCCCGAAAAAGAGGCACACGAGCATGGCCCCGCTGGCCAGGGGCATGCCGAAAAAGACGGCCGTCGGCGTCAGGCCCATCGGTTGCACCTGGCCCAACCCGTTGCTCAAGGCCAGGGTGAGCCGGGCCAGGACGAAAAAAAGCAGGAGCACCGCGGCCAGGAAGATCAGGTTGCGCAGCGGTGCCCGATCGAAATCGGCGCTGCGGCGCAGGCCGACGATGTTGAGCACCGCCAGAAGGCAGAAGACCATCATGCCGGCGCCGATGCTCCGGCGGATCCCCGCCTGCCGGTCGCTTTCGGGCTGCAGGGCGTCCAGCTTCACCAGATGGACGGGGTTGACACGTTCGCCTTCACGCAGAATCATCTCGCCGGTCTTGATCTGGTAGAGCACCGGCTTGACGTTTTCCACCGCCAGGCGGCGCCGTTCGGCGCTTTCACTCCGATTCAAGGTAATGTTGGGCTGAATCATGCGCCGGGTCAGGTCGACGATCACCCCCCCCAGGGGCGCGTCGACATCCCTGAGCAGGGGCTCGCCGACCACCGGGACAAGGTCCTTGGCCTCTTCGAAGGCGTAAAGTTTATCCAGCTCGTTGACCAGCCGCTCCTTTTGCGTGGCGATGTCCCTCAGCACGATCCCCCGGGACACTTCGCGCAGCAGCATCTCCTTGTTGGTCACCACCCCGTTTTCGAGGATGTCGCTGGCGATGGCGGCAATCCGCTCGGCGACGGATGCCGCGAAACCCGCCGCGGTCAGAATCTCGAATGCTTCCGGACTGATGGAAATACCCAGGTCCTCCGCGAAGGCTTCCCTCAACGGAGTTGGCGCCACGGGTGGCACCTGCCCCCCGGTGCCACTGATCCGTCGGGCCTGGTCGAGTTCCCGCCTCAGGAACTCGAGTTCGAGGGCGTCGCGCATCCGGACAAAGGCCTGGAACACCTGTTCGGACAGGGCGGGAATCCGCTGGCTGTCCAGGTCGTACACCGTCTGGACGGCCTGCTCCACCTCGCTGCGCTTCTCCTCGGTGGCGGCAACATCCTCGATGAAAAAATCCCGCGGCGCCTTGATGTCCTTTTCGGCCACGTCCCCCACCCCGTAGCTGTCCCGCACGGGCGCCGAACGGGGGAACACCAGGGCGGCAAAGATCGCGGCCACCATCAGCAGGATCGCCCATTGCAGCAGCGGCTGCTGCGCGAAGGCGCGGGCTATGGCGCTGTCAGGCTTGCCCATGGTGAATACGGACTCTTGCAACGGCTTCAGGCCGATGCGTCCCGGAGTTGGCGCATTCGCTGGTCGTGGTCTTCGTATGCCTGGATGATGGCCTGGACCAGGCGGTGGCGCACCACGTCCTGCTTGGAGAAAAAAACGAAGCGAATGCTCTCGATGTGCTTGAGGATCTCGATGCTCTGGACCAGTCCGGACACTTTTCCCTCCGGCAGGTCGGTCTGGGTGATGTCGCCGGTGATCACGGCTTTGGAATTGAAACCGATGCGCGTCAGAAACATTTTCATCTGCTCGCCGGTGGTGTTCTGGGCTTCATCGAGGATCACGAAGGCGTCGTTGAGGGTGCGTCCGCGCATGAAGGCCAGGGGCGCAACCTCGATCACGCCCTGCTGAATCAGGCTGCTGGCCCGCTCGAAACGCACCATGTCGTGCAGTGCGTCGTAGAGCGGCCGCAGGTATGGGTCGACCTTCTCGGCCAGATCGCCGGGCAGAAACCCCAGGGCTTCTCCGGCTTCCACCGCCGGCCGTGTCAGGATGATCCGGTTGACCAGACCCTTGGTGAGCGAGGCGATAGCCATGGCCATCGCCAGGTAGGTCTTGCCGGTCCCCGCCGGACCGACCCCGAAGACCATGTCCGATTCGCGCATGGCGTCGATATAGGCCTTCTGAGCGGGGCTTTTGGGCGTCACGGCCCGTTTTTTGGCCGTGACGTAGACCGTATCGAGAAAGACTTGGCGCAGATCGGCCTTGGCATCGGCCGCCAGGATGGCCACGGCCTGGTCCACATCCGGACCGTAGACGGGGTATCCGCTTTTGAGGAGCCCGTAGAGCTGCCGCAATACGTTTCGCGCCAGTTCGCAGGCGATGGGATCGCCCCCGATGGCCACACTGTTGCCCCTCACATCGATCTTCACCCCGACGCCGGCCTCAAGCCGCCGCAGGTTGGCGTTCTGTTCACCGATGAGCTGCTGGGCGAGCTGCGCGTCGGCAAAGGTCATCCGGGCGCACTGGTTTTCCGAAACGGCTTGGGGCATGCGATCTCTCTTTCGACCGTCATCCCTGGCGGCCGGGGCACTCCGGTTTCCATGAACCGCCGACGGCATCCCCGATCAGCGGCAGAAAACCCCTATCACAACCCGTCGCGCATTGGCAAACCGCTTTTGGCGCCCCTCGACACGGGAAAAACGCCTTGACCTGCCCCGGCGCCCCTGATAGGAATCCTGTTTCGTAGTGGTTTCGCAGTGATGACGACCCGATCGGCAAAGGCCGGCGCTCCTTGCGACGCTGGCCTTTCTTGGTGAAAGCACCATGAACGCCTTTGACATCTTTGCCCTGATTATTGTCGGATACGCACTCATCCGCGGTATCTTCCGCGGTCTCATCAAAGAGATGGCAGCCATCGTCGGCGTGGTGGCCGGCTTCTGGGGGGCCTTTACCTACTACCCCCTGCTCGCCGGCATCCTCGATCCCTGGATCGAGAACCCCGGCCATTTGAAGATCGTCAGCTTCCTGGCGATCTTCTGCGCGGTGCTCCTGGTGGTCAGCATCGTCGGGGTGGTGATCAAGTACCTGCTGCGAGTGGCTTTTCTCGGATGGCTGGACCGGATCTGCGGCGGCATCTTCGGCCTCTTGAAGGCGGTGCTGATCACCGCCGTGGTCCTCATGGTCCTGACGGCCTTTCTGCCCAAGAACGCCCCCCTGGTACGCGACAGCCTGACGGCGCCCTATATCACCGCCATCTCGGCGACCCTGGCCCGCATCACTCCCACGGAACTCAAGAGCGAATTCCGCAACAAGTTGACGGAGATGCGCAAGACCTGGGAAAAAAGGGTCCACTAGCCTCCGCCTGAATCCGGAAAGACGACCGCCATGACCCTCTCCACGCGCCTACAGGCGCTTCTGGATTTGATCGACACCCTGCGCGGCGAAAACGGTTGTCCCTGGGACCGCCGGCAGACTCCCGCCTCCATGGGCCGCTACCTGGCCGAGGAAGTTTTCGAACTCATCGAGGCCATCGAGAAGGACGACGCCGCGGCGGTGGCGGAAGAGTTGGGGGACGTGCTCTTTCAGGCGTTTTTCATCGCCGCGCTCTACCGGGAGGCCGGACGCCTGGATCTGGAAGGGGTGCTGGCGCAGATCCATGCCAAGATGGTGCGCCGCCATCCCCATGTCTTCGGCGACGCATCGGCCGAAACCACCGAAGCCGTACGCGCGCAGTGGGCGCGGATCAAGCGCGAGGAGAAGGGGGAGGCGGAACCCGGCTCGGTCCTCGACGGGGTCCCGGCAGGCCTTCCGGCCCTTCTGCGGGCCTGGCGCATATCGCAAAGAGCCATCGGGGTCGGCTTCGACTGGCCGGACCTGGCGGCCGTCATGGGCCAAGCCGAGGACGAATGGCGGGAGTTTCGTGCCGAGTTGAGCCGGCCGGATGCCGACGACGACGGCCGCCGGCGCATTGCCATGGAATTCGGCGACCTGCTCTTCACCCTGGTCAACGTGGCCCGTTTCACCCGCATCCATCCCGAGACCTCGCTGACGGCCGCCATCGGCAAGTTCGAGGCGCGCTTTCGGCACATGGAAAAGACCGCAAAGGCGGCGGGAAAGGATCTCTCGGAAGTCCCCCGCGAAGAGATGGAGCGGTTGTGGGCGGCGGCCAAGATTGCCCTTGCCGACGCGGGCGAATGAAGGCGGATTATCCCGCTTCTTCCTCCTCCGAAGGCCCACCGGGAGATGGGGCCTGCGGACCGGACAGGGCCTCGACACGCTGGAACACGAAATCGCCGTTGCCGACCACCAGGGTGGCGAGCCGCTTTTGGCCGGCCTCATCGATGCGGTGAAAGCGAAACTCGGGCTCCCAGCCGTGGGGCTTGTCGTCCCGAGTCACCTCATTTTCGCCGGCATCGGTATCCCGGCCGGCCCCGAGCCGGTGCCCGGCCTCGTGGATGCGTTGGATGATGGTGGCCGCCACCCGGTCGACCACGCTCTGGCGCCGAATCTCCGCCACCGGCGCCGGCCCCTCGGCGAGCAGCCGCCGGCGGGTTTCGGCGAGGCGCCTGGTGTACAGCTTCAAGACCCGGTGCATCTGGTGACTGGGAACCCCCATTGAAACCTCTCCTTTAAAAACAGCTACCCCTCCGCGGCGCGCCCCTCTTTTCGATCCGCGCCCGCGCCCTCACCGAAAACCTGGCGGATGAAGCGCAGGTGACTGTCGAAGGCGATCGGTGGCAGGGCCTCGGCGTCGAACCAGCCGATGGCGTCGGCGTCGTCACCGGCCTGGATGCGGCCTTCATAGCGGTGGACCAGATAGCCGATCATCAAAACGGTGTCGTAGCTGGCATTGGGAGCGATGGTGACGCCCAGCAGCTCCCCGATGGTGCCGCTGAGGCCAGTTTCCTCGGCCAGTTCGCGCAGAGCCCCCTCCTCCGGGAATTCCCCGAGTTCCATGAACCCCCCGGGAAGACACCAGAGGCCCTTCTTTGGCGCCACGCTACGGCGCACCAGCAGCACCTGCCCGGCAGCGTTGCGCACCACGAGGCAGGTGGCCGGCACCGGGTTTTCATACAGCGGGTTGCCGCAAGCGTTGCAATACAGCCGCCGCCGTCCCTCCCAGTGCCGCGTCACCAGCGGGCCGCCGCAAAACGGGCAGAATCGTTTGACGGAGCTGATCAATCGTCGAAATTCCCCTTGGCCCCCTTGGACCCTTTCAACCCCTGGGCCCGCCGGGCGATCTTTTCCGGAGTCCAGTCATCGGCCGACAGGAGGCGTTCGGCCTTCGGCCCCGGATCCGGGCCGCCGGTGCGCAGCACCAGTTCGACTGCCAGCGGAGCGGTGTCCCTGGCATTGAGCACGTTGACGAGCATGTTGTGGACGAAGTCCTCCACCCGCCGGGCCATTCGGTCCCGGATCTCCCGGGGCTGACCCAGCAGCCGGTTCTCGAAGGGGAGGTTGAGCTTCTTGTAATCGCCGGCCTTCCATCCCTTCTCCTGGGCGTAGGCGACCATCTTGGCCCACATCTCCTCGGTCACCCCGGAATCGGGAACCTTGATGAAGCGACCTTCGGCGTCCAACTGGGCGTTGCCGTAATCGTTGACCTTCAGGCCCCAGGAAATCATCTGCAGGGCGGTGGCCACGTTGGCCTTGGTGGTGCGGGTGCGCGCGGCGATGGCGCGTAGCCGCTCGGAGCTGTTGCCCGAGGTGCCATGCTGGGCCCCGGATACCCGGTAGGGCGCCAGCGCCTGGTGGATATCGGCGGTCAACTCGACCTGGATCCCCGAGTCGCTGGCCTCCAGGCCGTGGGTGGTGCCGTTGTTCAAGGCGATCCAGTCCGGAAAGATGCCGTGGGCGTTGAGTCCCTCGATGAGAAAGAGGGCCTCCTCGCGGGTGGACAAGCCCGATTTCCCTTTGATCTCGCCCACCTCGGTCTCCAAACCGGCCCAGGGCGGCACGAAGGGGTTCAATTCGAGGTTGGCCAGCAGGTTCTGGTCGTCCGGCATGTGGGAGGCGTCAATGGCGATGGAGGTGATACCGGCATCGAAGATTGAGGGAATCTCGATCTTGGCCGGCGCGATGTCCGCCGGGGTCTTGATCCCGTAATGGTCCGCATGGATGGCCACCGGCACGGTGATGCCCAGTTCGTTGCACAGGTCGTCCACGTACCGTGCCATGTTCCAGTAGTTGACGGCGCAATAGGCGCCGGCCCCGCCCTCGGATCGCGCGATTTCGATGATGATGGCCGCGTTGGCCCTCTGGGCGGCCATCAGGGCGCCCTTGATGACGAAGAAGTTGCGGCCGTTGGCCGCCATGGCGACCGCGTGCCCCTTGGCCAGCATGGCCCGGTCGATCACCTTGCCGCTGACGATCAGGGCCCGGGAATGGGGGAACAGGCGCGCGATGTTCGGCGGGCGGCCGATTTCCAGCGCCTTGGCGTAATCTTTAGCGGAAACGTCGGACATTTTGGCCATGACTCTCCTCCTTTGCCATTGGTTTGAGTCACCCGAGCGTCGCGTGACGGCATATGCAAACCCCATGCATTCAATATTCATTCGCGCATATATTGATCCGACCACCGCGACTTGTCAAACCCTTCGCGGCCTCCTTTCCCCAAGGCCAAACGCATTGACAATCCCGGCGTCTGATGTAGAGTGGAGCCGTTTTAGCGGATTCTGAAGTCTTGAAATTCAAAGACATTTCAGCTTGGGCAGCCGCAACGATGGGACGAGGCGTCCTTGCCGGATTGTCATTTGATAGTAAATAGAAATAGGAATTTGGACGCAAGGATGAGACCGGTGGCAAAATGCATTGCGCGGTACCTGGTGGCGGCCGCATTCGTGGCGGCGATCATGGCCGCCTGCGCACCGCGCCCGTCGATTCCGCCGCTCCGGCCGGCCCAACCGGTTCAGATGCCGGAAACGGGGGACCGGCAAGCATACCGGATCGCCGAGGACCTGGCGATTGCCCGCTCCGCCAGGGCCACCGATGCGTTTGAAAATTTCCTCGCCAGGTTCCCGGCCAGCCCCCTCGCCCCCCAGGCCTTGATGCACCTCGGAGACCTTTACCGGAACCGCGCCGACCTGAAGGCCGCCGGCAATGCCTACCACCGCCTGCTCATCGACCATCGCAACCATCCCCTGGCGCCCCGGGCGCTCGTCGGACTGCTCACCGTCAATCACCGGCAGGGGGATTTCAACAGTCTTCTGGCAAACAGCCGCATCCTCCCGCCGGAACGGCTGGCGGAGGCCGACCGCCAACAGATCCGGCAACTGCGAATCGACGCCCTGCTGGCCTTGAAGCGCCCGCTGGAAGCGGCCGAGGAAGCCATCGCGGCCTGGCGGGCGGCTTCGGAAGAAGACCGACCGAAACTGGCGGACCAACTCGCCCTGGCCCTCGGGGAACTTTCGCCCCAAGCCTTGTCCCGGCTGTCGGAAAAGCCCACGACCCCCGAGGCCCGGGACCTGCTTCAGCGCCTCGTCAAGGACATCGCCTTCGATCAAACCACCATCGGATGCATGCTGCCGTTGAGCGGAACCTACGGCGCCTACGGGCAGCGGGCCCTGCGGGGGGCGGAGATGGCCCTGATGCATTTCACGGCCCGTCCCTCGGCGCCGAAAGTGCGCATGATCATCGAGGATACCGCTTCACGCGGCGACCGGGCCCAAGCCATTGTCCAGGAATTTTCCCGCCGGCGCGTGGCGGCGATTCTCGGACCGATGGTGACGGCGGCCGAGGCTGGCGCCGAAGCCCAGCGGCAGGCGATCCCCATCATCACCTTCACCCAGCGGGAGGACATCCCCGCCTTGGGCGATTGGGTGCTGCGCTATTTTATCACCCCCCGAAACCAGGTGGAAGCCCTGGTGAGTTGGGCGATGGAACGCGAGGGCATCCAGCGTTTTGCCGTCCTGCACCCCGCGGACAAGTACGGCAAGTCCCTCCAGGCCCACTTCGCCGAGGCGGTCGATGCCCATGGAGGGACCCTGGCCGGCGCCGTCGCGTACGCCCCGGCGAGCACCGACTTTTCGGACCCGATCCGCCGTCTGGCCGCCCTGGGCGGCCCCCCCGAGGGTTTCGAGGCCCTCTTCATCCCCGACACGCCATCCAAGGCGGCCCTGATCATCCCCCAACTGGCCTTCCACGACCTGACCGGCCTCCGTCTGATGGGGGTCAACCTCTGGCATGACCAGACCCTGATCCGAATGGCCGAAGCCTTCGTCGAAGGAGTCGTATTCCCTTCCGGCTTTTTCCCCGAAGCCGCCGACAGCGCCATGGATGCCTTCATCGAGGATTTCCGGTCAGCTTACGGCCAGGAGCCCGGGTACATCGAAGCCGCGGCCTACGACGCCGCGACGATTCTGCTCGATGCCCTCGGCCGGCCGGAAGTTCGCAGCCACGCCCGGCTCCGGAGCGCCCTGACCGACGGCCATCCCCATGCCGGCCTGACCGGCGAGGCGTATTTCGACGCTCGTGGAGAATTGCACCAGTCCCTTTCCCTGGTCACCGTGCGCAGCGGCAGGTTTGTTCAGCTCGATTCGATGCCCCTGCCCACCCCGCCTTCCACGACACGGATCCCCTGACACCGTGCGCCTGGTCTTGCCGGCATACCGCGCCCTGACCACGGGCGCCTTCTTTGCCGCTCTGCCGGGATGGTGGGCTTACAGCCAACTGACCGGCCGTCATCGGCGCGGCTTGCGCCAACGCCTCGGCGACTACGGCGGCGTGCCGCTACGCGGCGGCCGCCCGCGAATCTGGCTCCACGCCGCATCGGTGGGAGAAGTCAACGCCGCGGCGGTTATCGCCGCGGCCTTGGGGGAAACGAATCCCGGGGTCGGCCTGCTCGTCTCCACCACCACCGAACACGGGCAGGCCGCGGCCCGGGACCGGTTCGGCGCCGCCGCCGACGGCATCCTGCTGGCGCCGCTGGACTGGCCGGGAGCGGTCAACCGGGCCCTGGACCGGGTCGCGCCGGATCTGCTGGTCTGCGTGGAAACGGAAATCTGGCCCAATTGGCTGGCGGCGGCCCGAAGGCGGGGGATCCGCACCGCCCTGGTCAACGGCCGCATCTCGGTGCGTTCGATGCAGCGCTATCGCCGGGTGCGGTCCCTGATGGCGGCGGTGCTCGAAGGCGTCGATGCCCTGAGCATGATCGGCGCCGATGACGCCGAGCGCATCCTGGAGCTTGGCGCCCCGCCGGAACGGATCGTGGTCAACGGCAACGCCAAGTTCGATCTGGCCGGGCCTCCCCCCGATTTGGCCATTATGGAGGTGCTCCGGCAGCGCTTCAGCCTGGACGGTGCCGCGCCGGTGATCGTGGCCGGCAGCATCCGCAACGGAGAGGCGGCGCCGGTGCTTGATGCCTTCCTGCGGGTGCGGCAGCACTTCCCGGAAGCGGTCTTGTTCATCGCTCCCCGGCACTTGCACCGGGTGGAGGGGATCTGTGCCGATGCCCGCCGCCGCGCTCTGGCCTGCCAGCGACGCAGCCGGATCGACGCCGCGGCGAGGCCGCGCACCGCTTCGGTGGTGATCCTGGACACCATCGGCGAGCTGCGGGATCTCTACAGCATCGCCACCGTCGTCTTTTGTGGGGGAAGTCTCGTACCGCGGGGAGGGCAGAATCTCATCGAGGCCGCTGCCTGGGGCAAACCGGTGATTTGCGGACCGCACATGGACGATTTTCGGGCGGCGACCGATCTGCTCAGCACCGCCGGCGCCGTGTTCCCGGTAGGCGATACCGCAGGCCTGGCCGAACGGTTGGAAGCCCTATTGCGCGCGCCGGAATCGGCCCGTGGTGCCGGCCTGGCCGGCCAGGCCGTGGTGGAAGCCAACCGCGGGGCGGCCCGGCGCCATGCCACCGTGCTGACCGCCCTGCTGGAAACCATCTGAACCTCTTTCCCCGAATTTTTCCGGCAACTCTCAGGCTTCTGAAAAAAAACGGAAAAACCTTTGTTTTCGAGTTTCGATCGTCGGATTTCGAACTTGTGGACCGTTCACGCCGCCGGCGCCACCCGGCCGCCGTTGCAGCCGAGGCGCACCGCTTCCACCGGAATGGCTCGGCCCGAGGCCTTCAGGGCCTTTTCCACGATCCGGGGCAAGCCGCCGCAGCAGGGCACTTCCATGTAAAGGATCGTAATGCTATGGATGTTCGCGGTTGAAAAAATCTCCCTGAAGCGCGCGATGTAGTCCTCCACATCGTCGAACTTGGGGCATCCCATCATCACCACCCGCCCGCGCAACCATTCCTCGTGCAGACGGGCCGCCGCCACGGCGGCGCAATCGGCCAGGATCAGCAGGTCGGCGTTCTTTAGAAAAGGCGCGCGGGGCGGCACGAGCCGGATCTGCACCGGCCAGTGGGAAAGGGCGGAGGCGTCCAGCGCGGCCGGCCGATTGGCTTCTTGGCAAGCATCGGCGGGGACGAACAACCGGATCCCGGCGGAAGGACAGGCCGCCGGGGCGGCGGATCCGGGCCCGGCGGCGGCCAGGTGTTTCTCCACCACCGCTTCGTCGAACTCTTCAGCCTCCCGCTCGACAATTCTCAGAGCCCCTCTGGGGCATTCCCCCAGACAGGCCCCCAGGCCGTCGCAGAGGTTTTCGGAGACGACCCGGGCCTTGCCGTCGATGACCCGCAGCGATCCCTCGGCGCAAGCCGGCACGCACAGGCCGCATCCGTCACACTTTTCCTCGTCGATCTCGATGATCTTGCGCTGTACTTTCATCCTGCTCACTCCTTTCTACGCCGCATGGGCACCGATCTCCGCCGCCAGCCGGCGGCCGGCCGCCGTGGCCCAGACGCCTTCGTCCGGCAGGCTCGCCGGCGATCCATCGCGGCGATCCGCCTCCATGGCCACGATGCGCCGGGCATCGCGCAAGACGTCCAAGGTGGCATCGGGTTGCGGATTTTGCTGTCCCATGGCCTCGATGGCCTCACAGACCGCCGTCACCAGCTTCTCCCGGGCGCCGAGGCGCTCGAGAATATCGCGGGCCTTGGAGGCGTCCCCGGGCTCTTTTCCGGTCTCGTTCAAATAGGCTGTCACCAGCACCACGGGCAGATTGGCGCCCTCTTCCTTGGCGATGCGCTCGGCGTGGCGGGCCAGCCGGGTGGTGCGGCCGATGCGGGCAAAATCGGTCTTGAAGAGGCGCTTGACCTCCACCGCGACCCGATCCTTGAGCAGGTTTTCCCGCTCGGCCAGGGCCTCCGGCGGCAGATTGCCCAGGCATTGCTCGGCAAACGGGCAGTACGCCGCGCAGCCGAAATCCATCCGGGGATTGACGAATCGATGCCCGCAATGACCGCATCGCCGGGTGCTGTCGTCCTTGAAAAATTCGACGCTGTGACCGCAGACCGGGCATTTCTCCTCGTAGATGGCCCCCGGTTTCCAGTATTGGGTATCTTGTCCGGGACACTTCATCGCTTGCCTCCTTGGCGTGGTGGTCAAGGTCGCAAATCCGACCGTGAAACACACCATAAGACTTCCGGGGCGGCCTGACATTGCCCTGGATCAAACAAGGATGTTTTTTTTGCGGCGATGTCGATCTTGACGCCTACGGGCGGATCTGGTAAGAAAATATGCTACTTTTTGGTTTCGGGGATGTAGCTCAGCTGGGAGAGCGCAGCGTTCGCAACGCTGAAGTCGTGGGTTCGAATCCCATCATCTCCACCACAATGCTCCAGATCGAGGCCCGGTCGAATGTCGACCGGGCCTTTTGATTCGTCCCTGCCGGGCCGTGCATGGGCCGCCGGTGCAGATGCCGCGGCCGGAGACTGGATTCCGCTGCCCCGGAGCTGGCCGCAGGCGGCGGCGATGTCGCCCCCCTTGCTGTATCGGACCACGGCAGTCAGGCCGGCATCGAGGAGCTGGCGCTGATATGCGCCGATCACCGCCTGCGCCGGACGGCGAAAATCGCATCCCGGGTGCTCGTTGAAGGGAATGAGGTTGACCTTGGCGCGGATGCCGTGCAGCAGTGCCACCAGGCGCCGGGCGTCGCCGGGCCGGTCGTTGACTCCCGCAATGAGGATGTACTCGAAGGTGATGCGCCGCCGCGGGGCCAGCGGATAGGATCGACAGGCTGCCATGAGCGCATCCAGGGGATAGCGCCGGTTCACCGGCATCAGAGCGCTGCGCGTTTCGTCATCGGCGGCGTTGAGGGAGACGGCCAGATTGACCTGGGTATCCACGGCGAGGTCGGCCAGCCGCGGCGCCAGTCCCACGGTGGACAGGGTGACCCGGCGGGCCGAAAACCCCAGCCCCCGGTCGGCGTCGGTGATCACGGACAGGGCGTCCACCACATGGCGGTAGTTGGCCAGGGGCTCTCCCATGCCCATGAGCACCACGTTGGTGAGGTTCAGCCCTTCGGCGCCGGCCAGGGCCGCCACGTCGCGCACCTGGGCGATGATCTCCCCGCAGGTGAGATTTCGCACCAGG
Source organism: Desulfobacteraceae bacterium UBA2174 (assembly GCA_002327445.1). Classification (GTDB taxonomy): domain Bacteria; phylum Desulfobacterota; class Desulfobacteria; order Desulfobacterales; family UBA2174; genus UBA2174. The sequence goes on from DCWA01000008.1 coordinate 62,778, forward strand.
CCCCCACGGGCCGTCATGCAAAAACGGCACCCCTGGGCGCAGCCGACCTGGGTGGAAATGCATAGCGTATGGTGCCCGCGCTCGGGGATCAGCACGGTTTCCACCTGATGGCCGTCGCTCAGGCCGAAGAGAAACTTCCGGGTGCCATCGGCAGCCGCCACCACCCGGTCCACCGCCAGGCGCCGGATGCAAAAGTGATCGGCCAAGAGCTCCCGCAGCGCCTTGGAAAGGTCGGTCATGGCGGCGAAGTCGTCGCATTGGCGGCGGTACACCCAGCGCAGGATCTGGTCGGCATGGAAGGGGCGGATGCTCCGCCCGCCGAGCCAGTCCCGCAGTCCGGCGGCGGTCAGTTCCTTGAAATCGCTTTTGTCCATTGATAAATTCATGGCATTGTTATAGTTTAAAATGTTTCAAAGAACCTTGACATAACACCGAACAACGTCTATCAAAAGCGTTTTTATACGGCAACCGGGCGGCGGTGAGGGGTCATGTTCGAAAACCTGTCCGATCGGCTGGCCGGCGTCTTCAAGCAGCTCAAGGGGCACGGCAAGCTAACCGAGAAAAATATCGAAGACGGTCTGAAGGAGGTCCGCCTCGCCCTGCTGGAGGCTGACGTCCATTATCGGGTCGTCAAGCAGTTTGTTGCCGACGTCAAGGCCAAGGCCCTCGGTGAGGAGGTGATGGGAAGTCTCACCCCCGGCCAGCAGGTGGTCAAGATCGTCAACGCCCAGCTCACCGAGCTGATGGGGGCGAAGAACGCCGATCTGAACCTGGCCGGCAGTCATCCGGTGCCGCTGATGCTCGTGGGACTGCAGGGGTCGGGCAAGACCACCACGGCCGGCAAGCTGGCCGTGTATCTGCGCCAACAGGGGCGCAAACCGTACCTGATTCCGGCCGACGTGTACCGCCCTGCGGCCATCGATCAGCTCCAGACACTGGGCCGCCAGATCGATGTGCCCGTTTACCCGTCCAGCGTCGAGATGGACCCGGTGAACATCTGCCTCCAGGGTCGGGCAGCGGCTCATCAGACCGGCTGCGACACGGCGATCATCGACACGGCGGGCCGGCTTCACATCGACGAGGCCCTGATGGCGGAGCTTCGCCGTATCCGTGACGCCCTGCACCCGGCGGACATCCTCCTGGTGGCCGATGCCATGAGCGGCCAGGATGCCGTCAACATCGCCAAGTCGTTCGACGAGGCCCTGGACATCGGCGGTGTGGTGCTCACCAAGATGGACGGTGACGCGCGGGGCGGCGCGGCCCTGTCGATCCGTGCCATCACCGGCAAGCCGATCAAATTCGTCGGTGTGGGCGAGAAACTCGGCGCTCTGGAGGTGTTTCACCCGGACCGCATGGCCGGCAAAATTTTGGGCATGGGCGATGTGCTCTCGCTCATCGAGAAGGCCCAGTCCGTAGTGAATGACCAGCAGGCGGCCCGGCTGGAAAAGAAACTGCGGCAGAACGAGTTCACCCTGGAGGATTTTCGGGACCAGTTGCTGCAGGTCACCAAGATGGGACCGCTGGGCGACCTGCTGGGCATGATCCCTGGCCTGGGGCGCCACAAGCAGTTGAAAAACCTCCAAGTGGACGAAAAGGAACTCGATCACGTGGTGGCGATCATCAATTCGATGACCCGCGAGGAACGGCGCCGCTACATGATCATCAACGGCAGCCGCCGCAAACGCATCGCCGAGGGCAGCGGCACCAGCGTGCAGGCGGTGAACCGGTTGTTGAAAAACTACGGTCAGATGTTAAAGATGATGAAGAAAATCAACAAAGGCGGGATCCGCGGCCTCGGTCGCGGCATGCTGCCGTTCTGAGGAGAATGACAATGCCGTTGAAGATCAGACTGGCACGCCACGGTGCCAAGAAACGTCCCTTCTACCGGATCGTGGTGGCCGATTCGGAGAGTCCGCGCGACGGCCGTTTCCTGGAAACCGTCGGCACCTACAACCCGTTGAGCGACCCGGCGCAGGTGGTGCTCAAAGGGGAACGGATCCAGCACTGGATCCAGCGGGGGGCCATCCCGACCGACACGGTAAACAGCCTGCTGAAGAAGAAAGGCGCCCAGCCCAGCGCCTCCTAGCAGCCTGAATCCGATTTTCGCCACTGGCTGCGATCTGCCTCGTCCTGTTCCGCGCGGCAGCCTTCAGCAAAGGAGATGACGCTATGAAAGAGCTGATCACGTGCATCGCCCGAGCCTTGGTCGACCATCCGGATCAAGTCAGCGTCTCCGAAGTGGAAGGCAATCAGACATCGGTTCTCGAATTGAAGGTCGCCAAGGAAGATCTGGGCAAGGTCATCGGCAAGCAGGGGCGCACGGCGCGCGCCATGCGTACCATACTGGGGGCCGCCTCGGCCAAGGCCAAAAAGCGGACGGTCCTGGAGATCATCGAGTAGGCCCGTGGACACCGACGCGTTGGTAGCCCTGGGAAGGGTGGTCGGGGTCCATGGGATCCACGGCGTGGTCAAGATGTGGTTCTACTCCGGCAATGCCCCGGCGGGGTTGAGGGAGAGGTCTGCCCTCCGATTCCGGCTGGACGGCGGCGAGATGGCGCTGTTCACCGCGTCGGAAATCTCCACCCAGGGGCGGCACTGCCTCTTGCGCCTGGAGCAGGTGGACGACCGGGATGCGGCCCAAGCCTTGGTCGGCGCCGAAATGGTGGTGACCCGGAGCGAGCTGCCCGATCCCGAACCCGACGCCTATTACTGGGCGGACCTGATCGGGCTTACCGTGTTCACCGAGGACGGTGGCTGCCTGGGGCGGCTGGTGGAAATCGTGGAAACCGGCAGCAACGACGTCTATCGGGTCCGCGGCGAGCAGCGCGAGGTGCTGGTGCCGGCCCTGGTATCCGTGGTGCGGCGGGTCGACCTGGAAAGCGGGCGGATGTGGGTCGATCTTCCCGAGGGGCTCTGATCCGTGATGCAGTTTACGGTCCTGACGCTGTTTCCCGAACTTTTTGCGCCGTTCTGGGATCACAGCATCATCCGGCGGGCCATCGAGAGAGGGATCATCACGGCCTCGGCGGTCAATATCCGCGACTACGCCACCGGCCGGCACAAGGTGACCGACGACCGCCCCTACGGCGGCGGCTGCGGTATGGTGATGAAACCCGAGCCGCTGGCGGCGGCCATCCGGGCCGCCAAGGAGCGATGCCCGGCTGCAGAAACCGTGCTGTTCTCGCCCCAGGGGCGGGTTTTCGACCAGCCCCTGGCCGCGGCCCTGGCCCATGGCGAGGGATTGATCCTGGTCTGCGGGCGCTACGAGGGGATCGACGAGCGGATCGGCACGCTGGTGGATGCGGAAATTTCCATCGGTGACTACGTCCTCACCGGCGGCGAAGTGGCCGCCATGGTGGTGGTGGACGCCGTTACCCGGCTCCTCCCCGGTGCCCTGGGCGGGGCGGACTCGGCCGACAACGATTCTTTCGCCGCCGATCGGCTGGAACATGCCCAGTACACGCGGCCACCGGTTTTCGAACACCAGCCGGTCCCGGAGGTGCTGTTGTCGGGGGACCACGCCGCCATCGATCGCTGGCGCCGGGAATCGGCCCTGATCCGGACCTTGCTTAAACGGCCCGACCTGTTGCGACACCGGCCTTTGGACCCCGAGGAGATCCGGATTCTCCAGCGATGGGTTACGGAGGTAAAAGAGATTGTCACCACTGAAAATTTATCTGGCGCTGGTCCACTTCCCGGTGGTGAACCGGGAAGGTGAGACCATCGCCTCGGCGGTGACCAATCTCGACATCCACGACCTGGCGCGCATCGGCTGCACGTACGGGGCGCACCGGTGCTACATCGTCACGCCCCTGGCCGACCAGCAAAACCTGGTGGGCCAGATCGTGGACCACTGGACCCGGGGATTCGGCGCCGCCCGCAACCCGGACCGCCGCCAGGCGATGGAGACGCTGCGCATCGTGGCGGATCTGGACGAAGCCATCGCCGCGGTAACGGCCCGGGAGGGGCGCAGGCCGTTGCGGATCGCCACCAGCGCCCGCCAGGACGACCGGCGCCTGACCATGGTAGAGCTGCGGGAAGCCGTGGCCGGCGGACGCCCCTGTCTGCTGGTTTTCGGGACCGCTTCGGGGCTGGCCGATGCGTTGTTGGACGACGTCGACGCTGTTTTGGAACCGATCCGCGGCGCCGGCGACTACAACCACCTGCCGGTGCGGGCCGCTGCGGCGATCATTCTCGATCGCCTCGCCGGCACCCGGGCCGGATGAGATGTTCCCCGCATCGCAGCGCAGTTCCGGGATTGGGTATTGCGCTTTTGGCGGAATCCGTATACAAGCACCGCGCCGCTCAGCGGCGAAGTGAAACGGCAACTTCTCCGGCGAGCGCCGCACTGATTCGCCGCCGAAAACGAAATGGAGCGTTTTCATGGAACAGATTGCTCAACTCGAACGGGAAATGATCCGCCTGGACCTGCCGGAGTTCAACCCCGGTGACACGGTGCGGGTTCATGTGAAGATCAAGGAAGGGGAAAAGGAGCGCATCCAGGCCTTCCAAGGGGTGGTGATCAGCAAGCGCGGCGGGGCCGCCAACGCCACCTTCACCGTGCGCAAGGTGTCTTACGGCGTCGGGGTGGAGCGTATCTTTCCCACCAATTCGCCGATCATCGATCGGGTCGAGGTGGTGACCCTCGGCCGGGTGCGGCGCAGCAAGATCTACTACCTGCGCAGACTGCGCGGCAAGGCGGCGCGGATCAAGGAGCGCCGGCTTAATTAGATGTCCCGCGAGCCGGACGGTTCCTGCCCCGGACCGTCCGGCCCCATTCCAGTTTCCCGAAAAGGCCATGGATGCTGACCTCTGGGCCCTGGAAACCGAGGCTCGCGCACAAGGCTACCTCACCATCGCCGGCGTGGACGAAGCCGGCCGGGGGCCGCTGGCCGGCCCTGTGGTGGCCGCCGCCGTCATCCTTCCCGACCGGCTGGCCGGCACCGGAATCAACGATTCCAAGCAGCTCCCCCCCAAGAAGCGCCTACGCCTCTATCAGGTGATCTACCAGAACGCCACGGCCGTGGGCCTCGGGATTGTCGATCCCGTTGAAATCGACCGGATCAACATCCTCAACGCCTCCCTGGCGGCCATGGCCATGGCGGTGGCCAACCTCTCGCCGGTCCCGGATTTTCTCCTCATCGACGGCCCCTTTGGCATTCCGGCCTCGCCCCGGCAGCGACCCGTGGTCAACGGAGACGCCCTGAGCGCCTCCATCGCCGCCGCGTCGATCGTGGCCAAGGTGAGCCGGGACGCCCTGATGACCCGCTACGACCAGGAGTACCCCCAATTCGGTTTCGCCCGGCACAAGGGCTACCCCACCCGCGACCATCGGGAGGCGTTGGTGCGACACGGACCGTGCCCGATCCATCGGATCAGCTTCCGCGGCGCCAACCCTGCCCCCAAGGCGGACCGATGACCGTCGCCCGCCAGAACCTGGGCCATGGCGGCGAGGACATGGCAGCCGCCTATCTGCAAGCGTCCGGCTACCGCATCCTGGCCCGCAACTATCGCACCCGGCTGGGAGAGATCGACATCGTGGCCCGGGACGGCAACATTCTGGTCTTTGTCGAGGTCAAGGTACGGCGCACGCCGAGTTTCGGCTCGGCAAAGGACGCGATCACCGCCGCCAAGCGCCGGCGACTGTCCATGCTGGCCCTTCAGTACCTCAAGAGCCCGGCGGGCCGGCGCTACACCAAGGCCCGCTTCGACGTGGTGGCCGTGGATCGGCAGGCCGCCGACCAGCGGATCGAGCTGGTGCAAAACGCTTTCGAACTGGCCTACCCCTGAAACCCGAAATGGCAACCCAACCAATCAACCAATCAATCAACCAACCAACCAACCAACCAACCCGACAAACTCTACAAACCCGACAAACCCGACAAACTCTACAAACCCGACAAACCCGACAAACTCTACAAACCCAACAAACCCGACAAACCCAACAAACCCGACCCCCCATGCCTACTCCTCTGAAAGACATCCAACCCGGAACCCTCTACGTGGTGGCCACGCCCATCGGCAACCCCGACGACATCACCCTGCGCGCCCTGCGGGTCCTGGGGGCTGTGGATCTCATTGCCGCCGAGGATACCCGCGACACGGGCCGGTTGCTGAAACGCCACGGCATCTCCGGCCGCCTTGTCGCCTACCATGACCACAATGAAACAGCGCGGGCCGATGATCTGCTCCAGCGGCTCCGGGACGGCGCCTCGGTGGCGGTGGTCTCGGATGCCGGCACGCCGACGGTTTCGGATCCGGGCTACCGGCTTGTCAGCGCGGCCCTGGAGGCCGGGCTACCCGTGGTGCCGGTGCCGGGAGTCTCGGCGGCCGTCACCGCCCTGAGCGTCTCCGGCCTGCCCACCGACGCCTTCTGCTTCGTCGGTTTCGCCCCCCGCAAGACCGGTCCGCGGCAGACCTTGTTGGAGCGCCTCGCCGGCCGCGGCGAAACCCTGATCTTCTATGAGTCTCCCCGCCGGGTGGACAGCCTGATCGCTGCCCTTATCGAGGTCCTGGGAGACCGCCAGGCGGTTTTGGGGCGCGAGATGACCAAGCCTTACGAGGAGTTTCTCCGCGGTCCCCTCTCGTCGATCCAGGCAGCCCTGGGCCAGCGGCCGGTGGTGCGGGGAGAGGTCACCCTGCTCGTGGCCGGCGCCGGCGAGACGGCGCCGGCGCCCGAGGCCCTGCTGGAAAAAGCCCTGGCAGCCGCCTTGGCGCAACGCCGCGGCAGCATGGCCGACATCGTACGGGAAATCGCCCGGCGGTTCGATGTGCCGCGCAAAACGGTGTACACGCTGGCGCTGAAAATCCGTCAGTCGGCTGATTCGGGCGAGGACGGGACCACCACCTGAACGTCGGGAAAGGTGGCACACGCCTTTGTTTATGCTATTGTCTCAATGATGCGAAATTGACCGGAACGAAAAGAAAGGAATCGATTCCCATGGATCGACTCGACGCGATCTTCAACCCCACCGCCGTTGCCGTGGTGGGGGCCTCCACCGTCCCCGGCAAGGTGGGCCACGACATCTTCGTCAATATTCTCAAGGGCGGATTTACCGGGACCCTTTATCCGGTCAACCCCAAGGCCAAGAGCGTGGCCAGCGTCCGCGCCTATCCGCAGATTTCCGAGATCCCCGACGCCGTGGATCTGGCGATGCTCATCGTGCCGCCGCCGGCGGCTCTCAAGTCTGTGGAGGACGCCATCGCCAAGGGGACACGGGGCATTGTGATCGTCTCGGCGGGCTTCAAGGAAGTGGGGGGCCAGGGGCTGGAGATCGAGAACCGGATCAAAAACCTGTGCCGGGAGGCCGGGGTGCGCCTGGTGGGCCCCAACTGCCTCGGCGTGATCAACCCGAACTCGATGGTGCGCCTGAACGCGAGTTTTTCGGCCCGCATGCCCAAGCCGGGCAACATCGCCTTCATCTCCCAGAGCGGAGCCTTGTGCACTGCGGTGCTCGATTTTGCCGCCGACCGCAAGTTCGGTTTCTCCAAGTTCATTTCCATCGGCAACAAGGCCGACGTGGACGAGCTGGATCTGCTGCGCTACTTCCACGCCGATCCGGACACCGAAGTGATCATGCTCTACATCGAGGAGCTGAGGCGCAGTGGCGCCGAGTTCATCGAAGCCGTCAAGGAGATCACCTCTGGCATCCTGCCCAAGCCGGTGCTGGCCATCAAGTCCGGCCGCACCAGCGCCGGCGCCGCCGCGGCCGCCTCCCACACCGGTTCCCTGGCAGGCAGCGAGGCCCTCTACGATGCGATTTTCAAGCAGTGCGGCATCATTCGCGTCGATTCCATCGACGAACTGTTCGATTTCGGCTCGGCCTTCGCCTACAAGAATGAAACTGCCCTGGGCAAACTGCGGCGCAAGGTGCCCGACGGCAACCGGGTGGCCATCGTCACCAACGCGGGCGGCCCCGGCATCGTGGCCACCGACATGACCGTTTCCACCGGGCTGCGGCTGGCGGAATTCGGCGATGAAACCATCGCCTCGCTGGCGAGCCATCTGCCGGCGGCGGCCAACCTGAAAAACCCGGTGGATGTGATCGGCGACGCGGCCCAGGACCGTTATGAAAACGCCCTGGGAGCCGTGATCCGGGACGAGAACGTCGACGGCGCCCTGGTGATCCTCACCCCCCAATCCATGACCAACGTCCTCGGCACAGCCGAAGCCATCACCCGCATCGCCAGCCGCAGCCACAAGCCGATCATCTGCTGCTTCATGGGGGTGATCGATGTCTCGCCGGGGGTCATGTATCTGCAGGAGCACGGAATTCCGGTCTATCGCTTCCCGGAGAACGCCGCCAAGGCCTTTGGCGCCCTCTACCGCTACAGCCAGTGGCTCAACCGCCAGATCCTGGCGCCCTTCTCCCTGGCCCACGACCGGGAAAAGGCCGCCGCCATCATCAACGGGTGCATCGAACGGGGTCAGACCTACCTGGGCGAACTCGACGGCCTGGCGTTGCTGCAATGCTACGGCTTCCACACCCTTCCCACCGAGCTGGCGGCCGATGCCGACGCGGCGGTGGCCATCGCCGAACGGATCGGTTTTCCGGTGGTGATGAAGATCGTCTCGCCCCAGATCGTCCACAAAAGCGACGCCGGCGGAGTCAAGGTCGGTCTGGCGAACCCGGACGCGGTGCGTGGCACCTTCGACGCCATCGTGGCCAGCGCCCGGGCCTTTGATCCCGCCGCCGAGATCCAGGGGGTGCTGGTGCAGCAGATGGCTCCCTCGGGCGAAGAGGTGATTCTGGGCGTCAACCGTTACCCGGTCTTCGGCCCCCTGCTGATGTTCGGCCTGGGCGGCATCTTCGTGGAGGTCTTCCGGGATGTGGTCTTCCGGTTGGCGCCGGTGACGCGCAACTCGGCCCGCCGGATGATCCGCAGCATCCGCGGCATCAAGCTGCTGCAAGGATTCCGGGGCCGCCCCAAGGCGGACGTCGAGAACCTGGAGCGGCTGATGGTGGGCCTGTCGGACCTGGCGCTGGACCATCCCCAAATCAAGGAGCTGGACATCAACCCGCTGCGGGTCCACCCCGAAGGGCAAGGCCACACCGTGGCCGACTGCCGCATTCTGCTGGCGCCGGAGGACAAGGCCTGAGCTTTGAGCTCAGGCCTCAATTTCAGTAACTCCCCAACAGCTTGAGAAAATCGGCCTGCTCGGCCAGGATGCGACAGGTTTCGGCGTGCTCGGCCGCTTCCAGGTCCGCCTCGAGGTCGATGTAGAACAGGTAGCGCCACGGCTCACCGGGCAGCGGCCGCGATTCGAGCTTGATCATGTTGATTCCGCGGTCGGCGAAGACTTGCAAAATCGCCAGCAGGGCCCCGGGCCGGTTGGGCGCCGTGCAGATGAGGGACGTCTTTTCCGGCGGCCGCCGGTCCATGGGCGCCTTTCCGATCACCACGAAACGGGTGTAGTTGCGCGGATTGGTCTCGATGCCCTCGGCGAGCACCGCCAAACCGTAGGCCTCGGCCGCCATGCGATGGGCGATGGCCGCATCCCCCGGCGCCCCGGACCGGGCCACCCGCTCGGCGGCCCCGGCGGTGTCGCTCACCGCCACCCGCTCCCAGTCGTACTGCTCCAAATAGTGGAGACACTGGCCGAAAACCTGGGGGTGGGACAGGACCCGCCGGACATCCGCGATCCGGGTGCCCGGCCTGGCCACCAGGTCGTGGACGATCCGCAACTTGACCTCGCCAACAATCTTCAGATCGTAGGTCAGCAGGTGATCGTAGTTCTGGTGGATGCTGCCACTGAGGCTGTTTTCGATGGGCACGATGCCGAAATCCGCCCGGCCGTCGGCCACCGAATCGAAGACGTCCTTGAAGCTGGGCATGGCCACGGCTTCAGCCTGTTCGCCGAAGTACTGGAGGCAGGCCTTGTGGCTGAAGTTGCCTACCCGTCCCATGAAGGCCGCGCAGCGGCCGGGTTGACGCCCTTCGGAAACGGGACACCGCATGATGGCAGCCTTGTCCAGGTAGGCGAAGTCCACCTGCTTGCCCACCACCGGGGCGATGACGTACAGGTCCCGCATCAGTTGGGCGAACTGGTCCGGGTAGAGGCTCTGGGGGCCGTCGGAAAGGGCATGATCCGGATCGTGGTGCACCTCGATCATCAGCCCGTCGGCGCCAGCGGCGATGGCGGCCCGCGCCATGGGAGCGACCTTTTCCCGGATCCCGGTGGCATGGCTCGGATCGATGACCACCGGCAGGTGCGTGAGTTGGCGCAGCACCGGGATGGCCGTCAGGTCCAGGGTGTTGCGCGTGAACGGCTCGAAGGTGCGAATGCCCCGCTCGCAGAGGATCACCCGGGGATTGCCCTCGGCCAGGATGTACTCGGCGCTCATGAGCCATTCCTGGATCGTGGCCGACAGGCCCCGTTTGAGCAGCACCGGCTTGCCCATGCGGCCCACGCACTTGAGCAGCTCGAAGTTCTGCATGTTGCGGGCGCCGATCTGCACCAGGTCCACGTACTTCATCATCAGGTCGGCCTGGCCGGTGGCGGTCATTTCGGCCACCACCGGCATGCCGAAGGTCTCGCGCACCTCGGCCAGATACTTGAGCCCCTGCTCGGCCAGCCCCTGGAAAGCGTAGGGCGAGGTGCGCGGCTTGAAGGCCCCGCCGCGGAAGATCACGGCCCCCGCCTTGCGCACCGCCGCGGCGATGGTCATCACCTGATCGCGGCTTTCCACGGCGCACGGCCCGGCCACCACCACCAGCCGGTCCGCGCCCACGGTGACATCGCCCACCTGCACGCGGGTGTCTCCGGGGTGCATGTCCCGGCCGGCGAGCTTGAACGGCGTGCTCACCGGCACCAAGGCCGTGACGCCCTCGAGATTTTTCAAATAGGCCGGGTCCACCGATTCCCCGCCCAGGATGCCGATGCGCGGTGGGCCCTGGTCGCTGAGGTCCCGGCAGTCGTAGCGATTTCCGCGCAGGCTCCGGAGCAGGCGGGCCCTGGCTTCGGTTGACAAGTCGGGGGCAAGTTCCAGAATCATTTCTCTTTTCCTTTTCAAGGGTGAGCGGACTTTCCGCGATGAGGCGCTGCCCAAATGAAAGACCCCGGAGAGAGCGGGTCCCTCCGGGGTCCATAAACACAAAACCCGGATGGACTGATTCAGTCCATCCGGGTGCAATCAGGCGGTCGCCGGGCTACACGTCCGGATGGACGCTTCTAAAACCAAAAAAGAAGCGTCCGGCAAAAAAGGAGCGATGCAGTGGTCGAAGCGTTTTCATGTCTTTTGTCCTCGGGAAAGGCTGTAGCCTGAAGGGCTGCCGCTTGTCAAGACAACTTTTGCCGCCGCATTGTTCATGGGCGACCCGGATCGTCTGCAATCTTGAACCTGGAACCTGAAACCCGAAACGCCGCCCAGCGCGCCCCCTACCCCTCCCTTCCGGCTCTCATTTCCTTTCTCAACCGCTCGATGACCGGCGCCATGCGCTGCCGGTGCTCGGGTGGGACCATCAGTGCCGGCATCCGTCGATTGGGCGCCAGGTTCAGCGGAGTCGGGTCCAGTTGTCCGCGGACATAGGTTTCTCTGATGTCGAGGCGGCACAGCAACAGCAACAAATCGGACAGGTTTCCGGTGGCCCCGCCAGCGTCCAGGTCTTCGATGACCTGCTGAAAGACGGTGTTGACCGTGACGAGAAAATCGTCGATGGTGGCGTATCCGGTCGTGTCGCAGGCCCGCGTCGATGCCATGCAGCGGCAGGCGAAGGGCCGCAGCGGATAGATCGGGCAGCAATGGTCCCGCAACAGAGGGCAGGGACCGGCCTCCGGATCGGCACCCTCCTCCGGCGGATCTTCGCCGTTCAGGACCATGGCCGCGATGGCATTGATCCCCGTCCGCGGCCGAAATCGCCGGGGATCCGGGTTCCTTGCCAGGGGCGCCAGAATCTGTTCGCCATCGCCGCCCAGCCCGGTGACAATCTTCAGGGCCTCCAGGGTCGTCAGGGTGACGTTGGCGGTGCAGCAGGCGTCGCAGCCCCGGCGGCAGGCCAGGCCGTAAGAGGCCAGCACCTGGTCATGGATGTCATAGATCCGCTGCAAAGCGTCAAGGCGATGTTCAAGGGCAAACGCCACCGGGAACCTCTTCAACCGTTCATTCGAGATCCGAAATTTCTCCGAAGGAGCATTTATGGCCACCAGCACCGTATACTACATGGATCTGAGCGCCAAGTGGAAAGAAAACCTCGTCCAGAAGCTCGGCCGCCTCATGGAACGCGCGGGCCTGGCCAGGATCATTCACAAGAGGGATCTGGTGGCCATCAAGCTGCACTTCGGCGAGTCGGGCAATATGGCCTACATCCGGCCGCCGTTTCTGCGCCGCATCGTCGATGACGTGCGCGGCGCCGGTGGCCTGCCGTTTCTCACCGACGCCAACACCCTGTACGTCGGCACCCGCGGGGATGCCGTCAGCCACCTGAAAACCGCCATCGTCAACGGTTTTTCGTATGCCGTGGTCGACGCGCCCCTCATCATCGCCGACGGGCTGCGGGGCCGCAGCGAAACGGCAGTGTCCATCGGCGGACAGCGCTTCGACACCGTCTACATCGCCGAGGAAATCGCCGCCGCCGACGCGTTGATATCGGTGGCGCACGTCAAGGGGCACGAGCTGGCCGGCTTCGGCGGCACCCTCAAAAACCTCGGCATGGGATGCGCCTCACGCCGCGGCAAGCTGGCCCAGCACTCCACCGTGCATCCCAAGGTAAAGAAAAAACGCTGCGTGGGCTGCGGCGAGTGCGTGGCGCATTGCAGCCAGCACGCCCTGTCGCTGGTGGAGAAGAAGGCCGTCATCGACGACGCGCGCTGCATCGGCTGCGGCGAGTGCATCCTGGTCTGCCCCAACGGGGCCATCCAGATCCAGTGGAACCAGAGCGTGCCGGTATTCCTGGAAAACATGGTCGAGTACACCGCCGGCGTGCTGGCCACCAAGCCCAAAAAGGCCTTTTTCATCAATTTCGTCAACAATGTGTCGCCCGGCTGCGACTGTCTGCCCTTCAACGACAGCCCCATCGTGCGGGACATCGGCGTGCTGGCGGCCACCGACCCCGTCGCCATCGACCAGGCCGCCGTGGACCTGATCAACCAGGAAGCCGCCCTGCCCGGGGCCACCCTCAAGACCAATACGGCGCCCGGAGAGGACAAGCTGCGCGGCCTCTACCCTGAAGTGGACTGGCCCCATCAGCTGGAATACGCCGAACAGATGGGGCTGGGGACGCGCACGTACAAGCTGGTGCGGATCTGAACGGCGGACATCGGCTCCCGCGAACCCGGCCTGTTTGCTTTTTGCCCTGCCGGCATTAGGATAAGATTGCGAAAGCAACGCAGAACCAACGGGAGAATCCGCCATGTATGAATTTGTCATCACCATCGCCGTCGCCGTGGCCATTTTCGGTGTGTTGGTCGCCGGAATGACCCTGCGCCAGCACCGGCACCCGGACCATGGGGCCGGCGGATGCGCCCACCACAGCGGCCGCATCCGCTGCCTCGACTGCCCTTCCCGGGCTGGCACCGGCTCCCCTCGCCCCGAATCCCGGTGATCCGCCGTCATGGAAGCCTTGACATCCTATCGCCAGTTGGTGGCCAAGGTGGACGCCCATTGGATCCGCAGCGCCCAACTGCTCGGCGACAGGCTGCATTGCGGTCCGGGCTGCTGCGACTGCTGCCGGCAGCACATTTCGGTGTTTCCCGTGGAGGCGGTCAGCATCGCCTTGGCCGTTGAAGCTCTGCCCGTGGATGCGGCCGAGGACCTGCGCAGCCGTGCCGCCCGCGCTCCGGCCGACGGCCCCTGCCCCCTGCTGAACACGGACGGCCGCTGCGCCCTCTACCCCGCCCGGCCCATCATCTGCCGCACCCAAGGCCTGCCGCTGTTGATCGCCACCGATGGCGGCAACCAAGTGGCCGCCTGCCCTCTCAACCCAGCAACGGGTGAGCCCCTGCCGGCGGCCGCCGTGCTCGACCTCGATCGGCTCAACCGGATCCTGGCGGCCGTCAACCGGATCTTCGTGCGAACCGTCATGCCCAAGGCGCCCGAGCGCATCTCCATTGCCGCGGCCCTGGAGATCCGGCTGCCATGACCCACCGGCAGATCATCGAGCAACTGAACCGGGATCTGGAAAGCCTGCGGTTTGCGCCCCCGGTGACCCACGTCTACAATCCGATGGACTATGCCCGGGAGGCGTACCTTCAATACGTCGAACGCTACGGGCACGGCCGGCGCCCGGTGGTACTGCTGGGCATGAACCCCGGCCCCTGGGGCATGGCCCAAACGGGGGTGCCCTTTGGAGACGTCGCCATGGTCACCGGATGGCTCGGCATCCAGGCGCCCATCGGACGGCCGGCCGTCATGCATCCCAAGCGTCCGGTGGAAGGCTTCGCCTGCCGGCGCAGCGAAGTGAGCGGTCAGCGGCTCTGGGGCTGGGCGCGGGAAGCCTTCGGCACGCCGCAACGCTTTTTCGAAAACTTTTTCGTCGCCAACTACTGCCCCCTGGTCTTCATGGAGGCCAGCGGTCGCAACCGCACCCCGGACAAGCTGCCCATCGGCGAGCGCCGTCCCCTGGAAACCGCCTGCGACCGGGCCCTGGCGGCCCTGGCAAAACTGATGAAACCGGGGCACGTCATTGGCGTGGGAGCCTTTGCCACAGCCAGCGCCGAGCGGGCGCTGGCGCAAACCCCGGTTGCGGTGGGACAAATCACCCACCCCAGCCCGGCCAATCCCAAGGCCAATCGGGACTGGGCCGCCCGGATCACCGCCGAACTGGTCGACCTGGGGCTTGGAGTCCTGCTGCCATGACGGCCCTGCGCCTTTACGACGTCCACTGCCATCTTCAGGATGCGCGCCTGGCGGAAGATCTGCCGGGAGCACTGGCGCGGGCCGCCGAGGCCGGGGTGGCACGGATGATGTGCTGCGGCATCGCACCGGAGGACTGGCCCACGGTGCTCGACCTGTCCGCGCGTTTTCCACAGGCACGTCCATCCCTGGGGCTCCACCCCTGGTACCTGGAACGCCGGACCGCCGACTGGCGTGAGCGGCTGGAGGCCCTGGTGGCGGAAAATGTCTGCGGGGTGGGAGAAATCGGGCTGGATCACCACCTGCCGGCCGAAACCCGTACCTTGCAGTTGGAGGTGTTCCGGTTCCAGGTGGCCCTGGCCAACCGCTACGGCCGGCCGGTGTCGATGCACTGCCGGCGCGCCTGGCGTCCCCTGCTCGAGGAGCTCAAGGCTCGGGGCGGCCTGGTCGCCGGCGGCTTGGTACATGCCTACGGCGGCGCTCCGGACATCGTGGCAGCCCTGGCCCGGCGCAACGTGTCGGTTTCCTTCGGCGGCGGCATCACCCGCCCCAATGCCCGGCGGCCGGTGGAGGCCTGCCGCGCCGTCGAGGCCCATCACCTGCTGGTGGAAACCGACAGCCCGGACATTTTGCCCACCGGCTGCCCCGGGCCGCACAACGAACCGGCCTGTCTCGTCGAGGTGATCCGAGCCGTGGCAGCGGCCCGGGGTCTGGAGATACAGGAAGCGGCGGATCTCACCTGGAACAACGCCAGGCGCTTGTTCGCGGGGTTGGAACCGCCTGAGAAAAAGCAGTGAGCTAAAGCGGCATGGAGGTTTCTTGGAACGCTTCGCCCGCCTGATTCAACTGGTCGGCCCCGAGGCCATGGCCCGCCTGGAAGCCGCCGAGGTGGCCGTCTTCGGGCTGGGGGCTGTGGGTTCTTTCGCGGTGGAAGCCCTGGCCCGGGCGGGTATCGGAGCCTTGCGCCTGGTGGATTTCGATACCCTCCAACCCAGCAACCTCAACCGCCAGCTGTTCGCCCTCCACACCACCCTCGGCCGCCCCAAGATCGAGATCGCCCGGGACCGGGTGGCCGACATCAACCCGGACTGCCGCGTGGATGCCCTCAGCGGCTTCGTGGACGCCGATACGGCACCCGCCTTCCTCGACCCGGCGCCGGATGCGGTCATCGATGCCATCGACGGGGTCAATTCCAAGGTCAATCTGCTGGCCACGGCCCACCGCCTCGGCATCTTCACCGTGTCGAGCATGGGGGCTGCCTGCCGGCTCGATCCGACCCGGGTGCGAACCGCCGACCTGCCCGACACCGAAGGCTGCCCCCTGGCCCGGGTGGTGCGCAAGCGTCTTGGGCGCCTGGGGATCCGCGGCGGCATTCGCTGCGTCTTTTCCACCGAACCGGCCCAATCCTCCCGGGTGCCGACCCCGGCCGCCGCCGAGGAAACCACCCGCGGCCGCCGGCGCCCGCCCCTGGGCAGTATCTCCTATCTTCCCGCCATCTTCGGCCTCCACGCCGCCGCCGAGACGATCCGTTGGATTTTGCGGTCACCTGATCCAGGCGAAGACGGAAGGAAAGGGGACCAAACCAAAATCGTGGCCAAATACTAATCCGATCATGTTCGTGCGTAACCGTCAAGGATATCCTTTTTGATCCACGCGAGATATGCCGATTGCGCCTTGGGCCGGATCACGATGCGCTTTCCGGCGTCCGTGCCGCTGTAGTGCCAATCGTCGGGATATTGCTTGAGTTCCCGCACCAACTGCTTCTGATCGATCAGGGACCCGAGGGGCAGATTCGTCTCGATGAACTTCCGCTTCAACAGACCGAAAAATTCCTGGATCATGAAGTAGCCGTAGCTCTCGGGATGCATCACCCGCTGCTGGGCATTCTCTCCGGGCAGCCCCACATACTCGTCAAGATTGAAGGTCCGGATGCGCCCGCAGTCGATCCGACCTTCATTGGCCGCCTGTGCGAGGCATTTACATGCCGGTGGGGGAATTTCCAGTGGCCAGCCCCAGCACGGTCTCCTTTTTGGGTGCGGGACAACTCATCGAGTTTGCTTGTCACGATCTGTGCCGCAACCTGGCTCATGTGTTCAAAATCTTTGGTAACGAGTACCTTGATGGGCATTTTCACCATCCAGTGCTGAAAAATTTGGGCAGGCCCTTCTCATTCGGCCCGCGATTATTTGAACGAATGAATCCCGGCGAGCCGTCAGCCCAGAACCCGTTTCACCACTTCGGCGATGTCGGCACAGTATTTCTCCGTCACATCGCTGGACGGGCCTTCCACCATGACCCGGCACATGTTCTGGGTGCCGGAGTATCTCACCAGCACGCGCCCCTCTTCGCCCAGTTCCTTCTCGATCCGCTCGATGATGGCGACGATATCCGGTTCCGTGCAGATTTCCGGCTTTCTTTGCACGTCCACGTTGATCAGCTTCTGGGGGTAGATATCCATCAGGGTGGCCAGCTCCGAAAGGGGTTTTCCGGACCGGACCATGGCGGCCAGCAACTGGAGCGCGGTAATGATTCCGTCGCCGGTGGTGTGCCGTTCCAGAAAAATCATGTGCCCCGAATCTTCACCGCCGACCACCCCGCCCAGCCGCAGCATGTCCTCCAGCACATACCGGTCCCCCACCTTGGCGGCATGATGGCGGAAGCCGTATTTTTTGCAGGCGACCCTCAGCCCCGGGTTGCTCATCACCGTGCTGACAAGCAGATCATTTTTCAGCTTTCCCTGCTCCTTGAGATCCTTGGCGCAGATGAGCAAAATCTGGTCACCGCTGATTTCCCGCCCCGTTTCATCCACGGCGATGAGCCGATCCCCGTCACCGTCGAAAGCCAGACCGATGGCCGCCCCGCTTTCCACAACCGCTTTTTTCAGCCCATCGGTGTGCTGGGAGCCGCACCCATCGTTGATGTTGATCCCGTTGGGTGAATTGTGAATCGTCTCCACCTTGGCCCCCAGTTCCCAGAAGGCGGAAGGGGCGACCTTGTAGGTGGCGCCGTTGGCCGTGTCCAGAACAATTTTCATCCCCTCGATGGACAGATTCCGGGGGAAAGTGTTCTTGAGAAACACGATGTAGCGACCGTTGACATCGTCCATGCGGAAGGCCTTGCCCATGTCCTTCACCGGCGGCACCAGCTCATGCAGGGTGTTGCTCAGCATCAGCGCTTCGATGGCCTCTTCCTGCTTTTCGGAAAGCTTGAAGCCGTTGCCGGAAAAGATCTTTATCCCGTTGTCCTGGTACGGGTTGTGAGAAGCGGAAATCACGATCCCGGCATCGGCCCGCATGCTCTGGGCGGCAAAGGCGATGCCGGGGGTGGGCAGCACCCCGAGCAGGTAGGGATCGCCCCCCATCGAAGTGATGCCGGATTCCAGCGAGCCTTCAAGCATGTAGCCCGATATACGGGTATCTTTTCCGATGACCACCCTCGGACGGGGCCGCTCCTTTTTCAGTGTGTAGACAACCGCCTGCCCGATGGCGAAGGCGATCTGAGCGTTCATCGGATACCGGTTGGCTTCGCCCCTGACGCCGTCGGTGCCGAACAGTTTTCCCATGTTGGGTTTTCCTCTCTGGGGAGTAGGGTTGGCAGGAACTAAAGTGACTAAAGTTACAAGTGAACTAAAGTGACTATAGTTGTGGTGTCGCTGCGCTCCGGTTTTTATATAACTACCAGAATTCCTTCACTTTAGCTCACTTTAGTCACTTTAGTTCACTGGTAACTTTTTATAGACATTACCTTCTTCGCTGCTTGCTCGCAGAAGAAATCCACAATGGACTGGAGCCAGGCCGTGCCTTGTTGGGAAACGGGCGTGGGGAGGGCCTGGATGACGGCAATGTAGCCTTGCCCTTTGTCGATATCTTGCTTTTCCAGTGCGGCCAGGAAGCCGTCTCTTTCCTTGTCCAGCTTCCCATCCGTGGCGCCTTGAGAAAAAAGATCTTCTATTTGCGGCATGTTGGAAAAAAGTTCGGCTCCGGCTGCCAGGGACGCCCGCCCAGTTTGATCCGCCTCCAGTTTCACCTTTTCCGCCAGCACCTTCAAACGGTTCAGCCGTTCCTTCTTGGCCAGCACCAGGGTGTTCATCGCGCCTTCAAAGACGAGGGAGCCGAATTCCCGTGTGTCAAAAAAACGCCGTCTCACATGAAGATACCACTGCTCCAGGGCCGTGAGATTGGCCAGATAGAGGAAATTGGCCTCGATGATCCGGCGAAGGTTGGGATAGGCCCGCGCCCGGTAGTCAATGACCTTTCCCGAGTAGGTCTTGCCCACCACCAGCTTGTTGTCCTCGGGGACGTCATTGCGCAGCACGGAGTTGGCGGCCACCACATTGCCGTATCCCAGGCGCAATGGGCCCACGATGCCGCCCTGGCCCCCGAGAAAAATGGCTTTCTGGTTGAGCATGACGCCCCTGGGCACGTCTCCGATCAAGGATGCCGTGGTCTTGTCGCCCTCCGGGGTGAAATTGAAGTGGATGTAGGAGCTGCCCACCTCGCTGTGATCCTTGCGGCTGGTCCCGCCGGCCATGAGACAGTCACAGAAGTTGATGAGGCTTCCGAGGGTGACGAAGGGAAACAGGATGGTCTGCTTCAGCCCCACGCAGTGCGCGCCGTTGGCCTCCTCCTCCAAAAGGCACCCTTCCCTCACCTGGGCGCCGGATCCCATGTTGGCCTTTTCAAGGAACACGGACCGGTTGAAATACCCCCCCTTGAGCCGCACACCGGGGCCGAGCCGGCAGTTGTCCACGGTCACGGGCGCTTCACGGCCGAGCTCAACGCCGGCGGAGAGGACGGTTTGCGCGCCGTAGATCCTGCATCCGGGATAAATCTTCACGTTCCGGTGCGAAATCCGGTCGATGTCGACCTCGTCGCCCAGATCGATGCTGAAAGGGTTCGGAATATCAACCCCCTTTTTGACAAGTGCCTGGATCTTTTCAGAACAGTGAAGCTGGATGTCCATCGATTCCCTCCCCGAAAAATTTTTTCATATACCAATCATTTTCTCTTTTCAAATTGTTTTTCAGTGATATTCTAAACTCTTACTTTCTCATTGACATGCATCCTTCAGGCTCATAGGGCTTTAATTTATCCAAAATGGGCCTCGCTCACCAAACCCTGATGGCGACGGGCAGAGCATCTGATGGAAAGGGTGTTGTCCTCCATGAAAAACTCGAAATTCGGGGAGTATGTCGACCACCTGCTGGAAGCGGTGATCAACCGGACCGCTCCCCGGGGGGACTACCGGAATTCAATCTCCCATCTCTCCCGCGAGATTCTGGCCACCGCCTGCCCGGAGGCCAATGTGGTGATTTTCGGTGGCGGTACGGGACTTTCCACGGTGCTGGGCGGCAATTCCCGGCTTGAAGACTGGCCGGAAAACCCCTTTGTGGGGCTCAAGCAGGAATTCCCCTCCCTCAGCGTCGTTGTCTGCACCACAGATGATGGAGGCTCCACCGGCCGGCTGCTACGGCAGTTGCCCATCATCGGGATCGGCGATATCCGCAAGGTGTTGCTTTCATTGATCCTTCGGGAGAATCTTCAAAAAGCGTACCGTCTGGACGAGGCGGGCAGCAAGCTGGCCGTGGGCGTAATCCAGACGATCTTCAACCATCGCTTTCCGTCGGAGGCAAGCGACCATCGCCTCCTCGCCAACCCCCTGCTCGTGGCCCCCGAACCGTTGAGAAAGCACTGCCCCCTGCCCCTCGCGGACCTCCTGGGCAACCTGGGCGCCTACATCTCCTCCGGGGGAAACGGCCCCCTCATCGCCCCCGAAGGCCACTGCCTGGGCAACCTGCTACTTGCCGCGGCCATCCTTTCGTCGGCGGGCCGAGGGCAAAGCGGCCCGCCCGATTCAGGGGCGGTGTCCAGGGGCATCCGGCTCTTGTCCGAGGCAATCGGCGCGACCCCCGGCTTGCTCTATCCCGCCACCACCACGCCGGGGCAACTGGTGTTGAAATACAGCAACGGCATCGCGGTGAGGGGACAGTGCAAGGCCGCCGCCACAAGGCGTCTTTTGCCCATCGATCAGTTGTTCGTGGAATGCGCCGGTCCCCCCCATGTGGACCAGGGGATTCTCCGGGCCATCGAAAAGGCGGACCTGATACTCTTCGCCCCGGGTAGCCTCTACACCAGCATCATGCCGATCCTTCAGCTTGCGCCCATCAACCGGGCGATTCGCGAAAACAGGAAGGCGCTCAAGATTCTCGGGGCCAATTTCTGGGTTCAGGCGGGGGAAACCGACATCTCGCGGCGCCGAAGAAACCGGGGGTTCCACGTGTCCGAGCTCATCGAGGCCTATGACAACAATGTCCAGGGCGGGTATCAGGGTCTGTTCGACGTAGTCCTGAGCGCGAATCTGGAACATATCCCCGGGGATGTCATCGGCAACTACGAGCTGGAAGGCAAAAGCCCGATCTATCTGGACCGCCACCGGGTGGAAGACCTCGGCCTGCTTCCCGTGGAGGCCACCATCTATTCACCGGAACGCCTGAGAATCGATAACGTGATCCATCACGACCCGCGGCATTTCGCCTTGGCCGTCCGCGCCCTTTTTGTCGCCCACAGGCATCTGAATCTTAAGCGTGAAGGGCCGCCGCCCAGCCCTCGCCCCGGCAGACGCGGAGGTTTTTTGCGGACCGATTCCCCCCTGCTCTTCTCCTACCACACCGAAGCGGTTGAAGCGCTGGCCCAAAAATCCTTCCACCCGCAACGCCTTCGGCCGATCATGGAGAATATCCTGTGGGAGAATCGGGACATTCGCATCGCGCATCTCAACCACTTCGAGGGAGCGGAGATCATCGGCACGGATAGATGGTCCAGAAGCAAGGAATGGGACAACGTTCTGGGGTATTATGACCCGGAGGACGGCTTGCTGAAGGTCCACGCCCACGCGGCCAAGGATCCGGATCATCTTTGTGCCAATCTGCTCACCGCCCTGGGGGAATCGCTCCTGGGGCGGTACATCGAAACCCGCCGCTGGGTGGTTCTGGAAAACGGTGATTTCTGGGGAATGCGGCGCTATGAGATCAGGCTCAATTCGGTGCGGGATCGCGACTGCTTTCTCGATGACCAGGCGCTGCGCCGATACCTCCGGCTGGCCCGGATGCTGGAAAGCCCCCGTGATCCGCTGCTGTTCGCCATCACCCTCAACGATCGGGAAGGGTTCATTCCGCCGGGGCTGCTCTTCGGTCTTTTGTATGCCTGGTATCTCAACAACGCCTACGCCGGCATCATGGAACACGAGATGTCGCTCCTTCGCCGGCCCCCCGAAAAGCTGATCCCCTGCCAGTTCGAGGAATACCGGCGCAAGAAGGAACTGATCCGCTTCTTCCGCGATGTGGTGTTCATGCATGCCGTGGCGGACACGACTTGACCGCCCGTCGGCCCCGCCGCAGAAGATTCAAACATCCACCAAAGGGGAAAAATGTCACTCTCGGTCAATTTCGAATTTGTGGAAAAAGAAGATGTCGCCTTCGCCATTGAGCGATCTTGCGGCAAACTCTTCCGCATGGACGGAAGGGATAGGGTGGAGGGGAGTGGATCTGATCGATGCCGATCGGCGTAACAGGTTAGGCAGAGTCGGAGTTTCCGGAAACAGCAATGGGAGGATGGGCCATCTCCAGGGGGAATAGCGTTTTGGTCCGATGCAAGGGAAGGCTTTTTAGGTGTACCCCGTCAAAAATCCCATAAAAAAAGGGTTGCGGTTTTACCCGTAACCCTTTGATTTTACTGGTCGGGGCGAGAGGATTTGAACCTCCGACTCCCTGCTCCCAAAGCAGGTGCGCTACCAGGCTGCGCCACGCCCCGGGCGCCATTCCCAAAATCGATTTTAATTATCACGGCCGGCGTCGCCTCGCAAGCCCTTCATGCGCCACCACCACCGCCGAAAACATCCTGCCGGCGCCATCGAAATGTTCAAGTCTTTGATTTTCCTTGTACGTTTCCGGCATTCGGCGACTGAAAGCTCTTGACAGCCCCCCGGAAATCGTCCTATTGTTGGGGCGGTTGGCCTCGAAATGGAATAATTCTGAACACTTGGCCCGGCCCATCGGCGAGAGTGGCGGAACGGGTAGACGCACTGGACTTAGGATCCAGCTCTGGCGACAGAATGGGAGTTCGAGTCTCCCCTCTCGCACCACCTTCGCATCTTTGAGAATGCCTGAAGGGGTATCGGCCCCTCAGGCACTTACATTTTTTTGCGGCGGATGCCACGGCGGCATCCTGGAAAGGAAAATCATGATTTTGAGTGTGGAAGATCTCAGCCCGGTCAAAAAAATGTTGCACCTGGAAGTCCCCCAGGCCCAGGTGGTCAGCGAATTGGACAAGGCCTACGACGAGCTGCGGCGCACTGCCCGCATCAAGGGGTTTCGCAACGGCAAGGCCCCCCGCAGCGTCCTGGAGCGCCTCTACAAGAAGGACGTCCTATCCGACGTGGCGGCGCGTCTGGCCCGGGATACCCTCCTGGAGGCCCTCGAGGAGAGCAAGCTGCCCGTCATCGGCACTCCCCGCCTCGATCCGCCCGATTTGGATCCCGGCGCGGCCTACCGCTTTGACGTCACCGTCGAGATCAAGCCGGAAATCGCCGATATCGATTTCAAGGGCCTGGAATTGAAAAAGACGGTGTACGAGATCAGTGACGGTGAAATCGAAGCCCAGTTGGCCATGCTCCAGCGCAACTTGGCCAAGCTCAAGCCCATCGAGGAAAACCGGCCCGTGGCCCAGGGCGACTACGTGGTGATGGACTATGCCGGCTTTTTTGAAGACAAGCCTTACAACGAGACCGCTCCCACCACCGATTTCACCATCAAAATCGGCGAGGGGACGATCCACAAGGATTTCGATGCCCAGCTCGTCGGGGTCCAGGGCGGCACCGAGACCGAGGTCAAGGTGGATTTCCCGGCGGACTATTTTAACGCCAAGCTGGCCGGCAAGACCATCACCTTCCAGGTGACTGTCAAGGAAATCCGGGCCGAGGACCTGCCTCCCATCGACGACGCCATGGCTCCGAAACTGGGTCCCTACCAGACCCTGGAGGAACTCAAGGCCGTGATCCGCAGCAACCTGGAAGCCGGCTACACCCGGCGCAGCGAGCAGGAACTGCATGAAGCCATCTTCAAGGCCCTGGCGGCGCGCTGCAGCTTCGAAGTCCCTGAAACCCTGGTGGAAGCGGAGATGGAAAACATCATCAGCGACGCCGAACGCAGCTTCGGCGCCCGCAACATGACCCTGGATCAGGTGGGCCTGTCACGGGATCTGCTTGCCGCCCAGTATCGATCCACGGCGGTGGAGCAGGCGCGCAGGCACCTGATCCTCGACAAGATCATCCGCCAGGAGAACCTCACCGTGGCCGAAGATGCCCTGGAGGCCGGCCTGGCCCAGATGGCCAAGGCGTACGACCAACCGGTGCAGGTCATCAAGGATCTCTACCGCCACAACCCCGAGGGGCTGGAATCGTTCAAGCACAGTCTACTTGAAAAAGAGGCCATCAAGCTTATAATGAATGAAAACCGCATCGAATCGGTACCCGCTGCGGCCGGATCACCGGCCGAGGGCGAAAGCTGATCGACGCGCAGGGTAGATCCTGAAACGGAAACCGCTGGGGAAACGCCAGAGCCGAAAGGCGTTTCCCCATATCATGTTCAGTTGCAAGGAGGTTGATTGTGCCTTTGATTCCGATGGTCATCGAGCAGAGCAGCCGCGGTGAGCGGGCTTATGACATCTACTCCCGACTGTTGAAGGACCGGATCATATTTCTCGGGACCGCCATCAATGACGAAGTGGCCAACCTGCTGATCGCCCAGTTGCTTTTCCTGGAGTCCGAGGACCCGGAAAAGGACATCAACTTCTACATCAACTCCCCCGGCGGGATCGTCACGGCCGGCCTGGCCATTTATGACACCATGCAGTACATCAAGCCGGACATCACCACCGTGTGCATCGGCCAGGCGGCCAGCATGGGCGCCCTGCTGCTCGCCGCCGGAGCCAAAGGCAAGCGCTACGCCCTGCCCAACTCCCGCATCCTGATTCACCAACCTTTGGGCGGGTCCCAGGGGCAGGCGGCCGACATCGCCATCCAGGCCAAGGAGATTCTGCGCATCCGTGACACCTTGAATCAGATTCTGGCCCACCACACTGCCAAGGATCTGGGCCAGATCGAAAGGGACACGGACCGGGATTTCTTCATGTCTGGTGAAGAAGCCAGGGCTTACGGCATCGTTGACCACGTCATGGCGAGCCGGGACGACCTGTTCCGGGACGACGCCTCGGAGATCCCCAAATGAGCAAAAAAGGCGATGATCAGGACAATCTGTTTTGCTCTTTCTGCGGCAAAAACCAGAAAGACGTGAAAAAGCTGATCGCCGGTCCGGCCGTCTACATCTGCGATGAGTGCATCCAGCTGTGCAGCGAGATCATTGAAGAGGAAAACGACCAGGGCGCCGAGGGGCTGGCCCATACCCCCGTGCCCAAGGAAATCAAGCAGATGCTCGACGACTACGTCATCGAGCAGGAGTCGGCCAAGCGGGTGCTGGCCGTGGCGGTGTACAACCACTACAAGCGCCTGAACTCCAATGTTTCCGCCAAGGACGTGGAAATCCAGAAGAGCAACATCCTGCTCATCGGCCCCACGGGCTGCGGCAAGACGCTGTTGGCCCAGACCCTGGCGCGCTTTCTCAATGTGCCGTTCACCATCGCCGACGCCACCAGCCTCACCGAAGCCGGCTACGTCGGCGAAGACGTGGAGAACATCATCCTGAGCCTGCTGCAAAACGCCGACTACGACGTGGAGCGGGCCAAGCGCGGCATCGTGTACATCGACGAGATCGACAAGATCGCCAGCAAGGGCGACAACCCGTCGATCACCCGGGATGTTTCAGGGGAAGGGGTGCAACAGGCTCTTCTCAAGATCATCGAGGGGACCACCGCCAGCGTGCCGCCCAAGGGCGGACGCAAGCATCCCCAGCAGGATTTCGTCAAGGTGGACACCTCCAACATCCTGTTCATCTGCGGAGGGACCTTCAACGGACTGGAAAAAATCATCGAGCGGCGCGTCACCCAGAAGGTGATGGGCTTCGGCGCCAACATCCGGGAGCGCAAGCAGGACAGCACCAGCGACTTGTTGCGCCAGGTGGAGCCGGAAGATTTGATCAAGTACGGCCTGATCCCGGAGTTTCTGGGCCGGCTGCCGATCATCTGCACCCTGCATGAGCTCGGCGAAGAGACGCTGATCCGCATCCTCAAGGAACCCAAGAACGCGCTGGTCAAACAATTTCAAAAATTGTTGGAGATGGAGCACGTCAACCTGCGCTTTACCGACAGCGCCCTGGCCGCCATCGCCCGCGAGGCGGTCAACCGCAAATCGGGTGCCCGCGGTCTGCGGGCCATTCTGGAGTCGTGCATGCTGGACATCATGTACGACCTGCCCTCCATCGACAACGTCAAAGAATGTGTCATCAGCGAGGATGTGGTCCTGCACAAGGAGGACCCGATCCTGCTCTACGAACCCGCAAAAAAACAGGCCTGATCGGGCCTCCGCATCCAGGTAAAGATTGCCCATGATTTCTGTACCCAAAATGTTTCGTCACTCCGGCAACGAGACGCCCCCCCTGATTTTGCCGCTGCTGCCGCTGCGGGACATCGTGGTGTTTCCGCAAATGGTGGCGCCGTTGTTCGTGGGGCGCAAAAAATCGGTCAGCGCGCTGGCCGAGGCGATGAAGAAGGACAAGCGCGTCTTTTTGGCCACCCAGAAGAAAGCCTCGGTGGACACCCCGGAAGAAGGGGACATCAGCGAGATGGGCACCGTCGGCAAGGTGCTGCAATTGCTCAAACTTCCCGATGGTACGGTCAAGGCCCTCGTCGAGGGCGAAGCCCGGGGCAGGATCGTGCAGTTCATCGGCGCCGAGGAGTTTTTCCAGGTCGAGGTCGAGGGCGTCGCTGAAAAACCCCTCACCGAGACGGCCCAACTGGCCCTGACACGGGCCCTTCACGAGGCTTTCGAGGAATACGCCAAGGTCAACAAGAACATCAGCAAGGATCTGGTGACCAACATCCTTTCCATCACCGATCCGTCCAAGCTCTCGGACACCGTTTCGGCCCACTTTTCCTTCCGCCTGCCCGACAAGCAGCGGCTGCTGGAAAGCGTGGTGCTCGAAGACCGGCTCTCGCTGCTGCTGAGCCTGATCCGCATGGAAATCGAAGTCTTCGAGATGGACAAGCGGATCAAGGACCGGGTCAAGGAGCAGATGGAAAAGACCCAGCGCAACTACTACCTCAACGAGCAGATGCGGGCCATCAAGAAGGAGATGGGCTCCGACGACGAAAGCCAGGAGGAGCTGCAGGAACTCGAGAAAGAAATCGAGAGCAAGAAAATGAGCGAGGAGGCCACCGAGAAGGTGCGCCGGGAGTTTCGCAAACTCAAGCTCATGGCGCCCATGAGCGCCGAGGCCACCGTGGTGCGCAACTACATCGAGTGGCTCATCGGGCTTCCCTGGTACGAAAAATCGGAGATCAGCAAGGATATCGGCGAGGCGGAAAGGATTCTCGACGAAGACCACTACGGGCTGGAAAAGCCCAAGGAGCGGATCATCGAGTATCTGGCGGTACAGGCCCTGATGGACAAAGTGCGCGGGCCCATCCTGTGCTTCGTCGGCCCGCCGGGGGTCGGCAAGACATCCCTGGCCCGCTCCATCGCCCGCGCTACGGGGCGCAAGTTCGTGCGCATCTCCCTGGGCGGGGTGCGCGACGAGGCGGAAATCCGCGGTCACCGGCGCACCTACATCGGCGCTTTGCCGGGAAAGATCATCCAGTCGATCAAGAAGGCCGGCGTCAACAATCCGGTCTTCTGCCTCGACGAAGTCGACAAGATGAGCATGGATTTCCGTGGCGACCCCTCGGCGGCCCTGCTGGAAGTGCTCGACCCTGAGCAGAACAACGCTTTCAGCGATCACTACCTCGACGTGGACTACGATCTGTCGGACGTGATGTTCGTCACCACGGCCAACACCTTGCCCGACATCCCCCTGCCCTTGCAGGATCGCATGGAGATCATCCGCCTGGCCGGGTACACCGAGTATGAAAAGTACCACATCGCAAAGGGTTTTCTCGTCACCAAGCAGATCAAGGCCAACGGCCTGGAAGGCAAGGACGTCTCCTTTTCCAAGAACGCCATCTACACCATCATCCGCCAGTACACCCGCGAATCCGGGGTGCGCAACCTGGAGCGCGAAATCGCCTCCATCTGCCGCAAGATCGCCCGTCAGGCGGTGAAGGACAAGGAGGACAGAGTTTACCGGGTCACTTCCCAGAACGTACCCACGTTCCTCGGCCCGCCGCGCTTCAAGGCCAGTCAGATCGAGGAGGCTGATCATGTGGGCATGGTCACCGGGCTGGCCTGGACCCAGGTGGGCGGCGAACTGCTCTGCGTGGAGACGCTGATCATGCCCGGCCGGGGACAGCTCAGCATCACCGGCCAGATCGGCGACGTGATGAAGGAATCGGCCCAGGCGGCAGTGAGCTACGTGCGATCCCGGGCCCAGAGCCTCCGCATCGACAGCAACTTCTACCGCCACTTCGACCTGCACATCCACGTCCCCGAGGGCGCCATCCCCAAGGACGGACCTTCGGCGGGCATCTCCATGTGCACCTCCCTGGTGTCGGCCCTGACCCGCCGGCCGGTGCACCGGGATCTGGCCATGACCGGCGAAATCACGCTGCGCGGGCGGGTGCTGGCCATCGGGGGCCTGAAGGAAAAGATCCTGGCGGCCCACCGCGCCGGGATCCGCAAGGTATTGATACCGAAGGAAAACGAAAAGGACATCAAGGAGATCCCGGTCAGCATCCAGAAGCAGCTCGACATCGTGCTGGTGGAGCACATGGACGAGGTCCTCGCCCATGCCTTGGTTCTGGAAGAAGGCGATGCCCTGTTCAAGGAAAACGACATCTGCTTCGCCCTGCCCCCCCCGGGTAGTGAAAAAATGAACGCAGACATCGGCGCGGATGGGGATCTGCCGCCCCTGACGCATTGACCGGCAACCGCATTATTTTCTTGACATCGAACCGGCAGCGCTGGTAGAAAGCCAACTCTTCGTGGGGCGCTTTTTCCGGAAACGATCTTGCCGGGCGGATAGCTCAGCGGGGAGAGCGCCGGCCTTACAAGCCGGGGGTCACAGGTTCAAACCCTGTTCCGCCCACCACGGAAAAAACGGCCCGGTCGTGAAAATATTTGTTTTGCGGGGGCGTAGCTCAGTTCGGTTAGAGCGCCGGCCTGTCACGCCGGAGGTCGCGAGTTCGAGCCTCGTCGCTCCCGCCACAGTAAAATCAAGGGGTTACGGAATTTTCCGCAGCCCCTTTTTTTATGCCTGAAAATCCATTTCCAAGCGGCTGCCCCGCAGGGGGCCTTTCCCCCATACACTCCATCCCTGAACATTCCGCCCAACCTGACACTTTCCCCCATTTACCAGGTCAAGGGCTCCCTGAAAGCCGTTGCCGACCCCGCACCGCCACTTTCAAGGCCAAGTACCGGCGAGATCGCCCTGGCTTGCCCAAGGGGCAGTTCGATGACGCGGGCTTGCAGCGGCTCCTGGAGGCATTAGAGTGGAACATTCCGTTCGCGGTGCAGGTCCGGGGAGGAAGCCCGGGCCGATCACTTTGAACGCCGCAATCATCCGCGCGTCCGGCCTGGATTTTCAAACCCAGTGGTCGAACGGCGGGGGCCTGCGGTTCGGGCCAGGTACGGAGGGATGCATCTGATGGCGCGCCCCGTCACCCTACTGCTTTTGATCGCCGTGCTGCTCCAGGCGTTCGACCAGTACTCGACATTGGTTCTGGTTCAGTACGGAGGCACCGAGGCGAACCCCTTGGCCGTCTGGATGTTCGGGATGATGGGCGTCGAGTGGACAATCATTCTGCTCAAGACCCTTGGCGTCGGCATTGTCTGCTTCATCGCCTACATCTGCGACGATCGAAAAAGTGCGAAGGTTTTGGGATTGATTAACGTTTACTATTTCATTCTGCTTGGCGCTTTTAATTTCCGGTTTCTATTGAAGGTCCTCTGGTGTTCATCCAGTTCCGGTATCTGTTGAGGGCCGACCTTTGTCCATTCACGGTCGCAACTATTTGACCAGAATAAAAAAAGAGTGCACCTTGAGTTGCAAGATCTCCGAGAGGGGCGCCCTGTCGGACAAGGATCGGGAAACGATCGACCACGGAGTGCTCGGCCATGCCAAGGGGAACAGGATCGAAAAGCCACGACGGTTTGGCCACCAATGGCATTGGGCGATGCGGTGAGGGGAATACACCGCCTGTAACCAATCCCGGCCCGAAAACGACATGATTCTACAACATTCAGGCTGAATCCCTCGGTCCGCTCCGCTTGTTGGAGATGCGGACCAGGAAGAAGACCCTGCGGACCAGAGCATTCCGTCCGCCTCAAAAAGGAAGAAACCGTGAAAAAAGTGCTGATCGCCATGATGATCTTCTTGCTGGCGCCGCTGACAGCAGCCGTTCATGCCGACGACAAGGGAAGGGAAAGAGCCAAACATTACGAAGAGCAGCGTCGGGAGGAAATGAAGCACCGGCAGGAACAGGCCAGGGAGTCGCGCAAGTTCCACGAAGAACAGGCGCGGGAACAAGACAAGCATCGAAGAGAGATGGCCAGGGAATGGGAGAAAGAACGCGGGTCGAGAAGAGATTGGCATGACTATTCCGATCATCGCGACGGCCATGACCGTTATCGCGGTCCGGATCGTTCCCATTACCAATACCGGTCCTATTTTCGGGGCCATGACCGATCCCCCATAGACCGCTACTACGCCGACCAGTTTCGCCGCGGCAAATGCCCTCCGGGCCTGGTCAGGACGGCCAACGGCTGCATGCCTCGAGGGCTGGCCAAAAAATGGAAGCTCTATCGGCCGCTGCCCAGAGATGTGATCTACCATGATCTGCCCAGGGAGGTTCTGGTCACGCTGGGGCCACCCCCAAGCGGGCACCGGTTCGTGCGTGTGGCCGGAGACATCTTGCTGCTGTCGGTTGGCACCGGCATGGTGATTGACGCCATCGAGGACCTTGGCCGGATTTACTGACCGGAGAAGGAGGTTCGCCTTCTCCGGGTCTCGGCTCATGCCGATCATTCCCGGAGCGACCTCCAGTGCGAAAAGGCGCCGGGAGGTAGCGGCAACCGCCCAAGGCAGGTGCACGGCAGCCCCTTGTGCAACTTGAATCCGATCGACGGCCATCCAAAAAGGGTTTGCATGTCATAAAAAAAAGGGCACAGCCTCGTCGAAACGAGACTGTGCCCTTGATGGCTCGTCAAAAAGCCGATCAGATCACGGTGACATTGGTCGCCGAGGGCCCCTTGGGACCCTGAACGATGTCGAAAGAGACCCGGTCACCTTCGTTGAGCGATTTGAAACCGGTGGCGTTGATCCCCGAGTGGTGAACAAACACATCCGGTCCGTCTTCGCGCTCAATGAAGCCGAAACCTTTTCCCGCGTTGAACCATTTGACTGTTCCGTTCATGGCACATCCTCCTTTCTTGAGAATTTCCGGATTTCATGCTGGAGGATGTTACAGATAAAAATGTATCATGCCTTCAGAAAGAAATCGCCCCACCCGACTTCAGGCAGGGCCGTATCGTTGGGACCCACCATAATCGATATCCCTGACAAACGCAACTCTTTTTTTCATGAAAGCCGGCACCGCCCCCGGTCATCCCGGAGGGCAGCCTCCATGCAATGACCCTCCCCTGCCATCATTCCCGGCCCTTCGCTTCAAAACGTATTTCCCGGATCTCCTGAACCCTTCTGTCCCGTCCAGTCTCGAACAACCATCGCGCCCTGACAAAACCGGGCAAATCAGGCACCACCCGGCCGAACGGCTCGCTTGTTCTCCGCAGAAGCACGGTTGGACGCTTGACAGATTGCGGCAAGGAAGATATTTTGATATTCAAAATGTAATTTCGCAATGCGAAATCATGAGGCGGCATGAAATCCAGACAATTCATTCAATCCCTGGAAAAAGGCTTGATGATCCTCAAGGTTTTTTCCGGTTCACGGGCCTCCCTCTCCGTCACCGACATCGCCGGGAGCTGCGGCATGAACATGGCCACGGCCCACCGTTACCTCTTCACCCTCAAGGAACTCGGCTATCTGGAGCAGGAGGCCGCAACCCGCCGCTATCGGTTGACGCCCAAGGTCCTCAAAATCGGGGTGGCGGCGCTCAACACGATGGATCTGAAAAACCGTCTCCTGCCGCACATGCTGGAAACCACCAAAACATTCGACGTCACCACCCAGTGCGCCATCCTCGATGATACCGACGTCGTCGTCCTGGACCGGGTCCGCTCCAGGGAAGTGGTCAACTGGGACATCGGGGTGGGATCGAGGCTGCCCGTCTATTGCACCGCCATGGGCAAGGCGATCCTGGCCTTTCTGGAAGACGAGGCCCAAACCGGCCTGCTGCAACGGATCCGCTTCGAACGCCACACCCGGCACACCCTCGGCACGCCCGAGGAACTTCAGGCCGACCTGGCCCGCATCCGCGACAGCGGCTACGTCTTCAGCGACCAGGAGCTGACGATGGGCCTGCGCTCCATTGCGGCCCCGGTTTTTCGCAATGGACGGGTCGAGGGGGCCTTCGGCATCTCCTACGCCGTCAACCGAGCCAACGAAGCCGGTCTTGAATCCGCCCTGGTTAAGCAAGTGTTGCAAATCGCCGCGAAGGTATCTTTCTGAAACGGAGGTATGTCCCATGGCCACGACCCCATTGAAACGCTTCTTCAATCCCCGTTCCATCGCCATCATCGGTGCTTCCAAGGACATCCGCACCATCAACGGAAAACCGCTGCACTACCTCCAACGCCACGGTTTTGCCGGCAGCCTCTATCCGGTCAACCCCAAGTATACGGAAATCGCCGGGCTGCCCTGCTATCCTGACCTGCAATCGATCCCGGGTTCTGTCGACCTCGCCCTGATCGTCGTCAATTACAAGCTCGTACCGGCCATGATGGAAAAGTGCGCCGCCAAGAAGGTTACCTTCGTGACCATATTCAGCTCCGGCTTCGCCGAGGCCGGGGCCGAGGGCAAACGGGTCCAGCGCCAGGTGGCCCAACTGGCTGCCGAGGCCGGCATCCGCATTTGCGGACCCAACTGCCAGGGCGCCGTGGATCTGTTCGGCAAAACCGCCGCCGCGTTTTCCGCCTCCCTGGATCCGGCACCGTTCCTGCCCGGGCCGGTGGGCTTCGCCACCCAGAGCGGCGCCCTGGGGTACTCCATCTTCAACATGGCCCAGGAAAGCGGCATCGGCTTCTCCTATGTGGTGAGCACGGGAAACGAGATGGACCTGGATGCGGCGGACTTCATGGACTTCATGCTGGAGGACGACCAGACCCGCATGGTCTTCGCCTACCTCGAAGGAATCCGGGACGGCGCCAAGTTCATCCGCCTGGCCGACAAGGCCCGGCGGATCGGCAAACCTCTTGCGGTCCTCAAAGTGGGGCGTTCGGAAACCGGCAGCCGCGCCGCCGCCTCCCATACCGCCGCCCTCACCGGCTCCGACGCGGTCTGCGACGCCTTTTTCCGCC
The DNA here is from genome assembly GCA_002327445.1 of Desulfobacteraceae bacterium UBA2174. Taxonomy (GTDB): domain Bacteria; phylum Desulfobacterota; class Desulfobacteria; order Desulfobacterales; family UBA2174; genus UBA2174. The sequence continues at coordinate 96,146 of DCWA01000008.1, forward strand.
AGAAGGGGGTCATCCGGGTGGACGACATCGAGGCTTTCATCGATCTGGCCTCAGCGATGAAGGACCGGGCGCCCTTGCCCAGTGGCCGCGGCCTGGGAATCGTGAGCATTTCCGGCGGCGGCGGCGTGCTCTGCTCCGACACGGCCGAGGCCTGCGGGCTCACCGTGACCTCCCTGCGGCCAGAAACCACCGAGGTGATCGCCGCCAACATCCCCTCCTTCGGTTCCCCGGTCAACCCGGTGGACGTCACCGCCCGGGCCATCAACACCGCCGACGGTTTCGCCAACGTCATCCAGGCCATGCTGGCCGATGCCGGGGTGGACGGCCTGGTGGTGGTCGTCACCATGATCGTGGGCGAACCGGGGCTGCGCATGGCCCGCGATCTGGTGCGCCTCAGCCGGGAGGCGGCCAAACCGATCATGGTCGCCTGGACCGCCGGCCCGAATCTCATGGCCGAGCAGTTTGCCGTCCTCAACGAAGGCGGGGTACCCCTCTTCCACTCACCGGTGCGGGCGGTCCAAGCCCTGGCCAAGCTCATGCATTACGGGGCCGGAGCGACCCGGCTGGCGACGGACGCGCAGGCGGCAGCCGTCCGGCCACCGGCCGCCTTGAGCGGGGGAATCGAAGAACTGCTCAACGGGGCGGACCGGACCCTCACCGAACGCCAATCCAAACAGGTCCTGGGCGCCTTCGGAATCAGCATCAGCCACGAACGGCTGGCCCGTTCGCGGGAGGAAGCCCTTGCGGTGTGCGAGGAGATCGGCCTGCCGGTGGCCATGAAGATCGATTCCCCCGACATCCTGCACAAGACCGAGGCTGACGCCATCCGCCTCAACGTGTCCGACCCCCGCATGGTGGGCGGACACTTCGATGACATCGTGGCCAACGCCCGGTCTCATTGTCCAACGGCACGGATCAACGGCGTCCTGGTCCAGGAGATGGTTCCCGCAGGGGTGGAAGTCATCGTGGGCATCAACCGCGATCCCCAGTTCGGTCCGGTGCTGATGTTCGGTCTGGGCGGGATCTTCGTGGAAATCCTCAAGGACGTGTCGATGAGGGTCGCGCCGGTCTCGACGGAAGAGGCGGCGGAAATGATCCGGGAGGTGCGGGGCTACCCGTTGCTGGCCGGGGCCCGGGGCCGGGCCAAGGCGGATGTCGCCGCGCTGGCCGATACCCTGGTCAAGGTGTCGCAAATGGCCCTGGCCCTCGGTCCGCGGCTGGACCAACTGGACATCAACCCCTTGATCGTCCTGCCCGAGGGACAGGGGGTCAAAGTGGCCGACGCCCTGTTGATCTTGGCGAAACCATGACCTCTGCCGGTTGGATGACGGGTCGGGCCTTTCCGGCGATGCCGGCAGGTCCGCGCCCGTCTTCTTTCCGTTTTGCGGCATCGGGAAGCCGTGCGGCGCCGCGGATGGCGGCCATGGGCCAACGCTTCCCCTCGACCATCGCGCCCCTGGACAAGGCATCGATCACCGCATCCCGCGCCCTTTTGTAGGCGGCATCGGGATCGGCCCGGGAATCGGCAGGGCCGCCGATTTCATCCAGGGGAGACAGGATGCCGTCCGCATTGTGGTCGACAATGACCAGCAGCGGTTCTTTTCGGGCCTCGTCGTCATCGACAACGACTTTGATCGACTTCCCGTATGCCTTCCCCTCCTTGATGACCAGGTTCATCCGCCCCAGAGAGGTCGGGACCTCGACCTGATAGGTGCAGACGCCATCCAGGCAGCGGGGTCGGCCAGCCTCATCCAGGTCAGTGGCGCGGGCGAACGGTCTGATGATGCCGTAAAGGCTTCTGCGGCTGTTGAAGATGATGACGGGGTCTCCGGACCTGCAGAAATCGAACACTTTTTCCACATCGGCGTCGTTGAGAGCGATGCACCCCCGGGTCCAGTCCCTTTCCCGGGTCTTGGCGAAATTTCGGAACACCCCGCCGCCATGGATGGCGATGCCTCCCCCCAGCCCGGTATCGGAGACCGTCGCCGTGCCATTTTTGGCGGCCGAACGGATTCTTTGAAATTCGCTCGGAGATATCACACCTCCGGCCAGGCCCTTTTCGGCGTTGGCGAGATTCGGATAGGAGATTGCCAGAAGCCGGTGAAAGCGGCTGTTGAATTTTTTCTGCGTCACGACATAAAGCCCTTCGGGTGTGGCGGAATCAAAAGCCTTGTATTTGTCCGAATCCGGATCGATCCCGAAGGAGGCGGGAAATTCGGCCAGCGGCCGATGATCCGTCAACAGCACCAGCTGTTTTCGCGCCTTGTCGATCACCACACACCGCCTTTTCGTGGGTGGCGATGGGGACGCAAAGACCGACGAGACCGAGAGAATCGCCAGCAAAAATATTATCAATTGACTTTTACGGAAGCCTGTTGTTAGCATAACTTATTGATTTCAATAATTTTAAAACTTCCCGGAAAGGAGGGTGAACGATGCAGACCCAGAAAAGGCGCCCAGTCCTGGGCACAGCATTGATCGTTGTCGCTCTGTTTTTTTTCACAGGATTCGCCGGCTGCGCCTCCTTGAGCAAGGAAGACCGGGCCTATCTGGAGAGCGTCCGGCAATCGGCCCGGGAAGCCAAGGCCGCCGCCGCCAGGGCCGAGGCCGCCGGCGCGAAAGCCGAGGAAGCCGGGGCCAGGGCGGAGGCCATCGGGGAAAGACTGGACGACATGGGGGCCCGACTCCACCAGGCGACCGCCGCCGCCGAGCAGGCGGCAAGGCGGGCCGACATGGCCGCGGTCAAGGCGACGGATGCCACGGAACGGGCCGAGGCCGCCGCTCAAAAAACGGAACGCATCTTCGAAAAATCCCTCAAGAAGTAGACCTCCGCCGGTCAGGGTCTCTTGGGGTGCGCGATGGGGGCGGGGACACCTGTTCTCTCTTTCAATGCCTTGAAAAGCGCCGTAAAATCAAGATCCAGCGGGCCCGCTGCGCTTTCCTGAACGGAAAGCGCTGCCATCACGTTCGACAGTGGATTTTCGATTCGACCGTCAAAATCATCGAATATCTGGATCCAGCATTGCCCGGCCGCCCATCCGACCTTGATCGGCTCATAGATGACCTGAACCGTCGTCCCCACGGGTACCAGGGGATAGAGCATCGCGATGTCTTCCGGGTACAAGCGGATGCAGCCGTGGCTCACTCGTCTCCCGATACCCCAGGGCTTGTTCGTCCCGTGTATGGCGTATTCTTTTCGGGAAAGACGCAGGGCATGGTCACCCAGAGGATTGTCCGGTCCCGGTGGCACCTCTGCCGGCAGATCCGGCTCCGCTTTTCGGATGGAGGCGGGGACGACCCATGTCGGATTGACGGTTTTGCTTTTGACCTTGTAGGTCCCCGGTTCCGTCAGGAAACCTTCCGTGCCGATGCCTATGGGAGCTGTGAGCACATAGTCGTGACCGCCGTCGGAAAAGAAGTGATAAAGCCGCATCTCGGCGAGATTCACCACGATTCCGGCGGTGGGACGCACCCGGGGAAGAACGAGAGCCGACGGAACAAACACAAGGCTCTCCCCGGCCGGTACCCAGGGATCGATGCCCGGGTTGGCGCCAATGATTTGATTGTATCCAAGGTCGAAGTCGCGGGCGATGTCCAGGAGCGTATCCCCTTCATTCACTTTCACCCAACGCGACTTCCCGTAGAAGCTTGTGCCCGGCGACAGCATGAAAAATTTCAGCGCCAGGCAGGGATGGGCATGAAGCCCTATCCCGATGAAAACCAACACCCTGAGAAGCAACGCGATTTTTTGTCTCATGAACATGGCGCCACGCTGTTCCGAGGGGCCGTCTCGATACCGACCTTCCATTTGCGCGCATCGGGGAAAATGAGGGGAACCGGGGCCAACTTGCCAAAAAACCTGAAGGACGCCCCTTGCTGGGCGCCTTCATTCGAGGAAGGCCTCGCCGCGGGACGGCGGGCTTATCGGACGAGGAGCACCGGACAGAAGCAACAGCGGCAGACTCGCGCACTGACGCTGCCCAGGAGGATTCTTTCATTGGGGCTCAGGCCCCTGCTGCCGATCACGACCAGGTCGAAATCCCCCTTTTCCGCCTTTCTGCAAATTTCCTCGGCCGCTACGCCGCTGGCGATATCCGTCTGGATATCCACCTGTTCCGTTCGATATCGCTCTCTGTAAGCGGCCAGCATGTCCTTCCGCTCCTGCAACAGTTTTTCCCGCAACTCGACGGCGTGCCCGGAATCCACGACGACCACCGGGAAGGGCGCAATGACGTTCAGGATCACCACCTCCGAGCCGAACTTTTTCGCCAGTGCGACCCCGTGGCGGACAGCATGGTTGGACGGCTCCGAACCGTCTACGGGAATGAGGATTCTCTTGTACATGGCGCCACCTCCCGTAAAAAATCAAAGCCCGCTTCAAAGATGAAAAACCGGCCTCGCCACGGCGACCTCTCCAACCTGCCGATTTTTCACGCTACCCCTACGGCTTTCCAGCTGTCAAGCACCAACATCCCGAAAATTTGGCCGGATCCTGACCAGTTGCACCTGTTTCCCCCCCCCCGACGCGCCTCCCTCGACCCGGCCGAGGGTATACACGGACGCGCCGACATGATAATTTCCAAAGCGGCGTCCATTGCTCCGCGGGCATGGCTGTGATCCGCCGACGCCGGGGTCATGAGGGCAGCATCAGGACTTCATCAACGTCAACCCCTCTTCGCCGCATCGGGAGGCGCGCATCATGAAATTCACCGTCATCCCCAAGGAAACCGTCCTGCTCAACCCGCTCCAGGAAATGAGACGCCGCACCGTCGCCAGCGAAATCCGGCTGGATCCCTTGACCGGCCGCAGTTCGCGCATCTGCCATTTCATGAAGCTGCAATGGCAGAAGCCCGACCTCGCCGCCCTGGCGGACAGGACCGCCTCCCATTGCCCTTTCTGCCCCGAACGGGTGATGGCCATTACCCCCTGTTTCCCGCCGGAGATCCTGCCGCAAGGCCGCCTGGTAAACGGGGACCAGGTGCTGTTTCCCAACCTGGCGCCCTACGAGGCCCTGAGCGCCGTGGCCGTCATGGGCGCCGCCCACCACATCCCCATGACGGCCCTGGAGCCCGGGAGGATCGCGGCCGCCTTCGCACTCTGCCTCTCCTTCTTCCGGATCCTGGAAGTAATCGATCACCCGGAATCGGTGTATCACCTGGTCAACTGGAACTACATGCCGCCCTCGGGCAGCTCCATCGTGCATCCCCACCTGCAGGTCTTCGCCGGCAACACCGCGCCGCAACTGCTGCGCGAGGAAATCGCCGCCGCCCGGGCCTACCGCCGGGATCACGGCACCGTGTACTGGGACGACCTGGTGGCGGCGGAACGCGCCGATGGCAGCCGTTACCTGGGAAGGATCGGGCGTACCGAGTGGCTCTGCGCCTTCGCGCCCATGGGAGTGGCCGGCGACGTGGTGGCCGTGGTCGACGGCGTCCGCCGAACCCTGGATTTGACCGGTGAGGATCTGGCCGATCTGGCCCTGGGCCTGACCCATGCCATGGCGGTTTACGACGAGATGGGCATTTTCAGCTTCAACATGAATTTTTTCAGCGGAACGAAGGAAGACGGGGACTTTCGCCTCCACGTGGTCTTTTCCCCGCGCACCTATTTCAACCAGGTCCTGGGCACACCGGACGTGGGGGCGCTGCAGCACCTGTACCGGGAGGGGATCTGCATGGCGTTTCCCGAGGAGATTGCCCAGCGGCTGCGTCCCCGCTTCCAGGGGTGAAGCCGATCGAAACCGGAAGAATCACCCCGGCACCGGTCGAGGCCAGCCCGGCAGAAGGATGCCCGTCGGTGGAATTCGCCAGAAGGAAAGTGTTGATCCGGGAGGTCGGGCCGCGGGACGGATTCCAGTCCTGGCCGGATTTTGTTCCCACCGAAAAGAAGCTCGAAGTGATCCGGCTGTTGATTGATGCCGGCATACGGGAGATGGAGACGACCTCCTTCGTCAGCCCCAAGGCAATCCCCCAGATGCGGGATGCGGTCGAGGTGATGGCCGGAGCGCCCAAGGGCGCCTGCGCCCACACCCCCCTGGTTCCCAACCTCAAGGGCGCCCGGCTGGCGATGGACAGCGGGGCGGACAAGGTGGTGGTGGTCATCTCGGCAAGCGACGCCCACAACCTGGCCAATGTCCGGCGGACCGTGACTGAATCGGTGACCGACCTCAAGGAGATCTTCGCCCTGGCCAAGGAACGGGGCAAACAGGTGATCGGAGCCATGGCGGTGGCCTTCGGCTGCCCCTACCAGGGGGACGTCCCGGAAGAGGACGTCTTCCGCCTCGCCGACGCCTACATCGCGGGCGGGGCCGCGTCGGTGATCCTTGCCGACACCACGGGAATGGCGACCCCCTGGCGGATCAAGAAGCGGGTGCGGGGATTCCGCACCCGCTTTCCCGGCACCCCGTTTTCCTTGCACCTGCACAACAACCGGGGCACGGCGATGGCCAACCTCTATGCCGCCCTGGAAGTCGGCGCCGACACCTTCGACACCGCTCTGGGGGGAATCGGCGGTTGCCCCAACGTGCCCCAGGCCGCCGGCAACCTCGCCACCGAAGACGTCGTCTACATGCTGGAGGACCTGGGCTGCGCCACCGGCATCGATCTGATGAAGGTCATCAGGGCGGCCCGACGGCTCGAAGCCATTCTGGGCCAGCCCCTCCCCGGGCAGGTGATGAAGAGCGGCCCCCGGGTTCCGGCGCCCGCTGCGGCCGCATGTGGCACAACCCACTGAATTGTGTCTTGCCCGGGAGCAACCCACCCTGCCATCGACCGGCTTGGGCCGGGGATCTCGCCCGAAAGGTGGCCCCATCCATTCCGCATTCTGCCGGCAGCCGGTTTATTCAGATTCCGGGTCCGACTTCGGGCCGAACCAGAGAAGAACCCCCCAGCAGGCGGTGAGCAAGGCGGTCAGGAAAAAGCCCGCCGGATAGCTGCCGGTGACATCGAAAACGGCCGACAGGATCGGAAGGCCGAGCAGCACACCACAGAAGGTGAAAAAAAGGGCGCCGCCCGTCACTTCTCCGGCATGCTCCGGCTTGGCCAGACAGGCGACCTCGGCCAGATAGACCCCGTTCCAGCCGATGGCCACGGCGCCGAAAATACCGCAAACCAGCATCACGGCGGATGGCGGCCAAGCGGGGCTGAAGAGCCCGGCCAGGATCGCCATGACCGACATGGCGATACCCAAGAAGCCGAGCATGATCCGGGGTTTGACGAACCTGTCGGCCATGGCGCCCCACACGATGCGCCCGATGATGCCCGCCGTCTGGGCCACGGACAGCATCCATCCCGCCTGGATCAGGCTCATCTCGAGATCTTCGGTCAGATAGGTGACCAGAAAGGAGATCAGGCACAACTGCATGATCGCAAAAAAGAAGGATGCAAAGACGACCGACCGTAAGCCCTTGTGGGAAAATATCTTCTGGAAGGGAACCGTCACGCGGTTCAACGAGAAACGCGAATTCTTCTGGCGCCACCGGTCGTACCGGCCACGGAAGGGAATCATCAAAACCGCGGAAAGGACCATCACGGCCGCAATGGCGACGGGCGCCATCCGCCAACCGTAATAGACGACGATGTAGGGGACGAGGGCCCCGGCCAGGGCGCCCCCCAGAGGGACCCCGGTCTGCTTGATGGAAAATACGATGGAGATCATCCGCAGAGGGATCGTTCGGGCCAGCAGATAGGAGCTGGCGGGCGTCACCGGTCCGTAGCCGAGGCCGATGATCACCGCCCCCGCGATCATGAGCGGAAGGGATGCGCTCGCCATGACGCCAAGCCCTGCGGCGCAGAGCCCAAGGCAGACCTGGCTTACCAATATCGGTCCGAAAAGATTGATCAAATAGCCGCTGAAGGGCGACGCCAGGCAGGCCCCCAGGTAAATGAGGCTCACGAAGATGCCGACGTGATTGGGTGAAAAGCCCATCTCCTCGGATACTGCGGGCATGAAGACGGCGACCCCGACGGCGGTCACCGAAACCAGGACCTGGACAGCCAGGGTGATGGTCAGCGGAGTGGCAACGCCTTCCGTTCCTTCAGCGTGCTCTTCCTGTCGATTCACATTCCCCTCCTCGCTGGTCCGCCGTCGAGGGCCGACTCCAGCGAGCCGCTCCGGGTTCCTCATTCTTCGTTCACCCTGAATTTTCTCCAGCGACGCGGCCGTCCACCCAGCGGCCGGTTCGAGGACAACGGAAAGGCGGTCACCTTGACGGCGGGCCGGAAGAACCGGCCAGACTCTGGGCCTGCATCACCGTGATGGCGATGACGTTGAAGACGGTTTCCATGTCGATGTTGCGCTGCAAGACATTAAAGGGCTTGCTGATCCCCATCAGCAGCGGCCCCACCGCCTTGGCGCCCCCGATGCGGTCCAGCAGCTTGTAGGCGATGTTGCCCGCCGCCAGGCTCGGGAAGATCAGGATGTTGGCCGGTCCACCAAGGCGGTTGAAGGGGAACTCCCGGGCCAGGATTTCCTCCATCACGGCCGTGTCGGCCTGCATCTCCCCGTCGATGACCAGATCCGGCTGGCGGGCCAGGGCCAGGTCGACGGCCTTCCTCACCTTTTCGGATTCCGCGTTGCGCGTGCTGCCGAAATTGGAAAACGACAGCATGGCGATGCGCGGCGTCATGCCGAAAAAGCGTCCCATGCGGGCCGAAAGAATGGCGATTTCCGCCATAACCTCGGCCGATGGCTGGATGTTGACCGTGGTGTCGGCGAACAGGAGGGTGCGGTTCTTGAAGATCATCAGGTACAATCCGGCCACGGTGGAGACCCCCGGTTCCCGGGCGATGACCTGCAAGACCGGCCGGATGGCGTTGGGATAGGTCTGGGCAATGCCGTGGACCTGTCCGTCGACGAGGTTTTCGTGGACCATCATCGCTCCGAACACGTAGGGGTCCCGCATCTGCCAGCGGGTCTCGGACATCGTCCAGCCCTTGCGCTTGCGCATGTCGAAAAGCCGGCGCACGAATTTCTCGAAAAGCGGGCTCTTCAGATGGTCGAGAACCTCGATTCCGTCGAGGGAAAGACCGTGTTTCTGCGCCAGGGCCCCGATTTCTTCCGGGTTGCCCAGCACCAGGGGCCGGGCGATGCCCTCCTTGACCGCGGCCTGGGCCGCCCGCAGAATCACCGAATGGTTCCCTTCGGGGAGCACGATGCGCTTGGGGTTCTGCTGGGCCGTGCTGATGATCTTGCGCATGATTTCACGCTCCAGGCCCATGAGCGATTCCAGACGGGCAACGTATTCGGCGCGTCCGGGCAGGGGGACCCGGGCGACCCCGCTCTGCACGGCGGCTTCGGCCACGGCGGGCACCACCTTGAGCAGAACCCGCGAATCCAGCGGTTTGGGGATGATGTACTCCGGGCCGAAGACGATGCGATGGCCCCCGTAGGCCCGGATCACGGCATCTGGCACATCCTCCCGCGCCAGATCCGCCAGGGCCTTGACCGCTGCCACCTTCATGGCCTCGTTGATCCGGGTGGCGCGCACGTCCAGTGCGCCGCGGAAGATGTAGGGAAAGCCCAGTACGTTGTTGACCTGGTTGGGATAGTCGGACCGGCCGGTGGCGATGATGGCGTCGGGCCGCAGGGCCCTGGCCTCCGGATAGTCGATTTCCGGATCCGGGTTGGCCAGGGCGAAGATGATGGGCTGGCGCGCCATGGATCGGAGCATGGGCCCGGTGAAGGCCCCCTTGGCCGACAACCCCACCAGGACGTCCGCCCCCTCCGCCGCCTGGTCCAGGGTCCGCAGGTCCGTGTCGGCCGCGAAGGCTTCCTTGTAAGGGTTCATCCCCTCCTTGCGGCCCCGGTAAACGATGCCCCGGGTGTCCACGAGGTAAATCTTGTTCCTGTCGGCCCCCAGCGCCACGTACATGCGGGCGCAGGCGATGCCGGCGGCACCGGCCCCGTTGATCACGATCCGCAAGTCGCCGATGGACTTGCCGGCGATGGCGACAGCATTGAGCAAGGCGGCGCCGGAAATGATCGCCGTCCCGTGCTGGTCATCGTGAAAGACGGGAATCGACATGAGCTCGGCCAGTTTTTCCTCGATGTAAAAGCACTCCGGGGCCTTGATATCCTCCAGGTTGATCCCGCCGAAGGTGGGCTCCAGAGCCTGGACGATGCGGATGAAGGCGTCGGGGTCCGCGGCGTCGACCTCGATGTCGAAGACGTCGATGTTGGCGAAGCGCTTGAACAGGACGCCCTTGCCCTCCATCACCGGCTTTCCGGCCAGGGGGCCGATGTTGCCCAGGCCGAGCACCGCCGTGCCGTTGCTCACCACGCCGATCAGATTGCCCCGGGAAGTGTACTCGAACGAAAGATCCGGATTCTCCTTGATCTTGAGGCAGGGAACGGCCACCCCCGGGGTGTACGCCAGGCTCAGGTCGGACTGGGTCAGGCAGGGCTTGAGAGGCACCACTTCGATCTTGCCCGGCCGTGGATACTGGTGGTAGTGCAGCGCTTCCTTGTCGTAAGTCATCAAAAGCCTCCGTATTTCGATATCGGCGGCTGCGGGGCGGTCGAAGGAAGCCCCTTGCGCAGCAGCTTTCGGCGTCGGCCGATCCGGCCGATGGGGATGGGTCGGGCCCGGGCGAGGCCCGTTGTTTGTTCTTGACAATGGCGAGAAGGTTCTATATTAGAATTTTTTTATTTGAACAACCCAATACTGATTATTCCCCAGTAGCTCAGTCGGTAGAGCAAGTGGCTGTTAACCACTGGGTCCGCGGTTCGAGTCCGTGCTGGGGAGCCAAAATTCAATCCGCTGATTTCAGCGGTTCTTGTTTAACGCAAGACCCCGTGGGGTGATCCCCTCGGGGTCTCGTCGTTTCTGGTGTGCCCACGCCGACTTACGCCCGCCCGCCCGCACATTTACCCCGATTCTCCGTTTCGAAGCCCGCAGTCCGGGGACCGGGTGCAACCCCGGGGGTTACGGGCGCTCACCGAAAATGTCCCTTCCGAATTCTCCCGTTCTCCGTTTTTCGACCCGCCTTGTTTAACAGCCCGGTTGCATCCGGGCACCCGCTTCGACATTTCGAACTCCCCTCCGGCAGGTATCCGCCGGACACCGCTATGACGATCCCTTGTGGCACTTAACGTTTAGTGCCTTCCTCCATCAACGGTTTGCGGTGCTGTTCGAGAAAGAACCCCACCTTCGCCCCGGTGGTCGCGTTTCCGAGCAGGAGCCCATACTCCACGACCTTGTCGAGGTTGAAGAATTCGACCGACTCCAGCGACCGCCAGATTTCCTCCCGGCTTCCCGAAAGGTCTGGACGATCCAGGGCGTCCACCAAGGTCCGTTCCAGGCTTGCGATCCGTAGTTCCATACCGGCGCGATCTGCGGCCGACTGGAAGCTGCGACGCTTCGCCGAGGTGGACAGCGAGATTCTGTTCCGCCTGGCCGCGAACGCCGCGAGGGACGGGGTCGTGGATATCGAGCGGTTCAAGGCGCGGCTGCGGCGCTGCCGCGGGCAGATCACCGCCGTCATCGCCTGCCGGACCGATCCGGGCACCATTTTCGTGCTCAAGGGGAACAGGCCGCTGGAACTGCGGTGGCATCCCCGCCGCAAGGCGGTCCTCTACGCATCGGATCCCGCATACCTCGACGCTGTGCTGGCGGAGGAAAAAGGCTGGCGTGAGATTGCGGTCCCGCCCATGAGCCTGGTGGTGTTCCGGCGCGGGGACCTGGCCGGGCACTCGGTGGAGCCGTTCGAGTTCGTCGCCCAGGAGAGAAAGCGGGCGGAACCGTGACAGACGCCCCAATGAACCCGATGAAGCAGGCAATGAACCCAACAGAACCCTCGAATGCGAACACAAGCGGAATGCTGAGACTCTTCGTCTACGGCACACTGAAGCGCGGTTTCTGGAACCACGACCGCTTCTGCCGGGGAGTCCTGGCGGTGGAGGACGCCTTGGTCTGCGGCCGCCTCTTCGAGACATCCTCCGGAATCCCCGTCCTGCAGGTCCCGGAGGAGGACATCCTCGCCGTCGGGACCACCAATCCACTCGCCGACGTGGCCACACAAGCGCACATAACGGCCCGCATGTCCGATCCCGAGCCAATCCCCGACCGGCTCCCGAAGAAGGGCACAGGCGCGCCCTGGGGCGACGTGTACGGGGAACTCCTCACCTTCGACGATCCCGAGATCCGCCTCCCGGCCATCGACCGGCTGGAGGGGTTTCACCCCGGCGGTCCCTGCCTCTACCGCCGCGTCCTGACTTCGACGCAGGCCCACGGAAGCGTGCTTTCGGCCTGGCTCTATGTTGCAGATACGACAGGACATCGCGGTTTTAAGCCGCTTCCGTCCGGCAATTGGCGCTCCTGAAATCAGTCTCGATCAAGCCGCGGATTTCTCTTGCTTTTCTCTTGCGAATGATATAACATATGCTATTATATTCGGGCAAGGGACGTGGTCTGCCATCCGGACAAGAGGTGCAGCAAATGGACACAGAGGGTCGAAGTTTTTCGGCGTTGGTAAAAGAGATGCGGCGTCAGCTCGCCTTGAGCCAAGAGGACCTGGCTCGGCAGCTCGGCGTCAGCTACGCAACCGTCAACCGGTGGGAAAACGGACAATCCGTGCCCTCAAAACTCGCCAAGGCCCAACTGAAAGCCTTCTGCGAAAAGATGATCGAACGAGGCAAGTTGACGCTGTCTGCAAACATGATTGATTTCGCAGACCTGGGCTCGGATCAGGATTAGGAGCAGCCATGAACAATTTCGGCGAAAAAGTCAGTTTCATTTGGTCGGTTGCCGACCTCATTCGCGGACCCTACCGGCCAAACCAGTACAAGGACGTCATGCTACCCATGACCGTTCTTCGCCGTCTCGACTGCGTCCTGGAGCCTACCAAGGACAAAGTTCTCGAACAGCAGAAGAAACTCTCGGGCGGTAAGGTCAAAAACGTCGATCCAATTCTCTGCCGCGTCACGGGCGTGCCTTTCTACAATACAAGCCGCTACACCTTCGACAAGCTCAAAGGCGATCCGAACAACATCGCCGCAAATCTGACCAACTACATCAAGGGTTTCTCCTCGCGGGCCCGGGAGATCATCGAGCACTTCGGGTTCGAGGAACATATCGCCAAGCTCGACAAAGCCGACCGGCTTTATCTGGTAGTGTCCAAGTTCTGCGATATCGACTTGCATCCGCATGCCGTCTCGAACATCGAGATGGGTTATATCTTCGAAGAGCTGATCCGGAAATTCAACGAGGCATCGAACGAAGAGGCCGGCGATCACTTCACCCCCCGTGAGGTCATCCGCCTCATGGTGAACCTCCTCTTTTTACCTGACGGTGACATCCTCACCACCAAAGGAATCGTCAAGACCCTATACGACCCGGCCTGCGGGACAGGCGGCATGTTGTCCGTGGCTGAGGACTACGTGCGCGAGCTCAACCCCGACGCCCGCCTGGAGGTCTTCGGCCAGGACTACAACGCCCAGGCTTACGCCATCTGCGGCTCTGACATGATGATCAAGGGGCAGGATATCGAGCACATCGCTTTTGGCGACAGTTTCACGGATGACCGGTTCTCACGCCACAAGTTCGATTACATGCTGGCCAATCCGCCTTTCGGCGTGGAGTGGAAGCCGGAAGCCGACTTCATCACACGCGAACATGAAGAACAGGGCTTCGGCGGACGGTTTGGCGCGGGACTGCCCCGCATCAATGACGGCTCCCTTCTCTTTATCCTGCACATGATCAGCAAGATGAAGGACCCGAAGGAAGGGGGCACCCGCCTTGGAATCGTCTTTAACGGTTCGCCGCTCTTCACCGGCGCGGCGGGATCGGGAGAGAGCGAAATCCGTCGCTGGATCATCGAGAACGATTGGCTGGAGTCCATTGTCGCCCTGCCGGATCAGCTCTTCTATAACACCGGAATCTACACCTATCTCTGGATCGTCACCAACCGGAAGAAGCCGAGCCGTAGGGGCAAGATTCAACTGGTGGACGGAACGAAGTTCTTCAAGAAGATGCGCAAATCCCTCGGCAATAAGCGCAACGAGGTCTGCGACGACCAACGCGACGAGATCACCCGGCTCTATGGAGATTTCAAAGATGCGGATCAGGTTCGCATTTTCGATAACGATGACTTCGGCTACCGGCGCATCACTGTAGAACGTCCTCTGCGGCTCAACTTCGCGGTGGACGAGGCTCGAATATCCTGCCTTATGGAAACCACAGCCTTCGGCAACCTTGCTTCCAGCAAGAAGCGCAAGGATACAAAAGCCGCTCAGGCCGAGATCGAAGAAGGCCGCAAACTGCAGGAAGCCATCCTGTCCGCCCTGCGGCCGCTTGCCGGTAAAGGCATCGTCAAGAACCGCGATCATTTCTCGGAGATGGTCAAGACATCGTTCAAGAAGGTGGGCATCAAGGTCCCGGCCGCACTCTTCAAGGCCCTCCTCATGGCCCTGGCGGAACGGGACGAAACGGCGGACATCTGCATCGACGCCAAGGGCAAGCCCGAACCCGATCCCGATCTGCGCGACTACGAGAACGTCCCGCTCAAGGAAGACGTGGACGAGTACATGAAGCGCGAGGTCCTGCCGCATGTGCCCGACGCATGGGTCGACGAATCCAAGACCAAGATCGGCTATGAGATCAATCTCAACCGATACTTCTACCAGTACACCCCGCCGAGGCTGCTTGCGGATATTGAGGTTGAGCTCAAGAAAATCGAGAAGGAAATCGCGGACATGCTCGCGGAGGTGACGGAATGACCGAGAAACCGGGGAAACCCCCTGATAAGGCTTTATTCTCCGATCAATTGCTCGGTGACATCCGCCAAATGATCGAGGAAGCCCGGGCCGCAGTAGCCGTCACGGTGAATGCCGGGTTGACCATGCTTTATTGGCGAATCGGCAGGCGGATCGGCCAGGAGATACTCAAGGGAGAGCGGGCGGAGTATGGCGCGGAGATTGTCTCAGCGCTGGCGAGACAATTGACGAGCGAGTACGGGCGGGGATTTTCCGAAAAGAGTCTGCGCCACATGATCCGATTCGCTGAAGCGTTTCCCGATGACAGGATTGTCTCGGCGCTGCTGAGACAATTGAGCTGGACCCATTTCCTCGCCATCATCTACCTGCCGGAGGTTCTTCAGCGTGACTTCTACGCCGAGATGTGCCGCGTCGAACGGTGGAGCACCCGCACGCTCCAAAAGAAAATCGCCTCCATGCTGTACGAGAGGACGGCCCTCTCTAAGAAACCGGCGGAGTTGGCAAAGCTTGAACTTCAGGCCTTGCGGGAAGAGGATCGAATAACGCCCGACCTGGTGTTCCGCGACCCGTACCTCCTCGACTTTCTCGGCTTGAAAGGCGCTTACCAGGAAAAAGACCTGGAGGCGGCCATTCTCCGCGAGTTGGAAGCCTTCATCATGGAGTTGGGCGCAGGCTTCACCTTCGTCGCCCGGCAGAAACGCATCACCGTGGATCATGATGATTTTTACCTGGACCTGCTCTTTTTCCATCGCGATCTGAGGCGTCTGGTGGTTGTGGAACTCAAACTCGACAAGTTCCGGCCCGATCACAAGGGACAGATGGAGCTTTACCTGCGCTGGATTGACCGGCACGAGCGCAAGCCGGGAGAAGATTCACCCCTGGGCATCATCCTTTGCGCCGGGAAGAACAGCGAACAAATCGAACTGCTTGAGCTGGGCCGCTCCGGCATCCATGTCGCCGAGTACCTGACCGTCCTGCCGCCCAAGGATGTTTTGAAACGCAAGCTGCATGAGGCCATCGAGCGTTCCCGATTGGCCATCGAGAATCGGGGCGATGACGCAGGCGAGGCAACCACAAAAACAACCGTCAAGAAAAACTTGACGGTTCGCCCGGAGGACGCCCGGAAGAAGCTCGCCAAACCGAAGAGCAAGAAAGAAGGGGCTGTCAAAGGGGGCAAATCATGAACCGCCCAGCAACACAACACAAGCGGGCGGCCTACCCGGCGTACAGGCCATCGGGAATGGACTGGGTCGTTGACATCCCAGAGCATTGGGAGATCCGTCGCCTCAAGTACGTTGCCTCTATTAACGATGAAGCGCTCCCGGAAACGACCGATCCCGACTACGAGTTCGTTTACGTCGATATTGGCAGCGTTGATGCGGCCAAAGGAATCGTGGCCACGGAGACCTGCCGCTTCGAAGATGCACCATCGCGGGCAAGGCGTATCGTGCGCGACGGCGACACGATTGTATCCACAGTTCGCACCTATTTGCGAGCCATCGCCCCGATTCGCGACGCGGACGACAACCTGGTCGTCTCCACCGGTTTCGCAGTGGTTCGGCCTCGCAAACTCGATCCCGGCTATCTGTCCTACGCGCTGCGATCCCCGTTCTTCGTTGAGACGGTTGTGTCACGTTCCACCGGTGTCAGCTACCCAGCGATCAATGCGCCGGAGGTCGGCAACATCGGGGTTACCCTTCCATCGCTCGACGAGCAACGCGCCATTGCCGCCTTCCTTGACCGCGAGACGGAGCGGATCGATACGCTGATCGAAAAGAAGCGGCGGCAGATCGAATTGCTCCAGGAGAAGTGATCCGCCCTGATCAGCCACGCCGTCACCAAGGGGCTCGACCCCAATGCCCCCATGAAGGATTCCGGCATCGAATGGCTGGGGGAGATTCCGAAGCATTGGCAAGCGAAACGACTGCGTTTCCTCGTTTCCGAATCGCTCAAGTACGGGGCCAATGAACCCGCCGAACTGGACGATCCAGATCTTCCGCGTTACATCCGGATTACCGATGTCGACGAGAACGGCCGCTTGCGAGAGGACACCTTCAAGTCTCTGCCTGAAGATGTCGCTCGTCCGTACCTCCTTAAAGAAGGCGATCTCCTGCTTGCCCGTAGCGGTGCCACAGTCGGAAAGAGTTTCTACTACGAACCATCCTGGGGCCGCGCTGCATACGCCGGTTACCTGATTCGAGCCAGGTTCAACCCGGCCCGCATGATGCCGCGCTTTGTCAACTACTTCACCAATTCCCAACAGTACTGGCAGTGGCTCGGTTCATCGTTCATTCAAGCCACGATCCAGAACGTGAGCGCCGAGAAGTACGCCAACCTTATCGTGCCTGTCCCGCCGGTCGATGAGCAGGCCGAAATTGTGGCCTATCTCGATGGCATGTGGAAGCGGCTCAACGACCTGACGAGAAAGGTCGGAGGGTCGATTGAACAGCTAAGGCGGCGTAAATAAATAAAGGTA